>JBGTNL010000045.1:0-47017 GCA_041743085.1 Flavobacteriaceae bacterium | reverse complement strand
AAGTATATCGCTGCGCAACAAGACCGCTGACCTGGAAAATTATTATCAGCTTCACTGTACTTTTGAGACGGCTGATGCTATGGGCGCCAACTTTATAAACTCGTGTTTGGAACGGTTTGCAGAGACTTTGAAAGACGAAGTAAAAAATGCTTCGCTATTTGATGAGGATGAAAAGAAGATTGAAATTGTAATGAGTATCCTCTCAAACTATGTCCCTAACTGTTTGGTAAGGGCGGAAGTGCAGTGCCCTGTTTCCGATCTATCGGAGGATCCTTCAATTTCATCCGAAGAATTCGCTAAAAGAATAGTGCAGGCAGTGGCTATCGCAAAGGTGGAGCCCTTCCGGGCCGTAACGCATAATAAGGGCGTTATGAATGGTATTGATGCGGTAGTGCTTGCTACAGGAAACGATTTCCGGGCCGTTGAAGCAGGGATACACGCCTATGCTTCACGAGATGGAAACTATACCAGTCTTACACATGTGGAAATTGAAAACGGAACGCTCCGTTTTTGGATAGAAATTCCTTTGGCACTTGGTACCGTAGGTGGGCTTACCCGGCTGCACCCTTTGGTAAAGTTAACACTCGAGATATTACAGCATCCCGGTGCGGAAGAACTCATGCAGCTTGTAGCGGTTGCCGGGCTGGCTCAAAATTTCGCAGCCTTAAGCTCCCTTGTCACCACCGGGATCCAGGAAGGCCACATGAAAATGCATTTATTGAATATATTAAATCAGCTTGGAGCCAAGGAAAAGGAGAAAACACAATTACTTGCCTATTTTAAAAACCGTACGGTTACCCACAGTGCTGCCGTTGAGGCTCTTCAAAATATCAGGGTACATAACTAAACCGCTCCTATGGATTTTCAATCCATGCCTGTCCGTCCTATGGCGGAGGTTTTGAAAAGCAATGGAATTGCCAACGGTTATCGGGTTACCAAGTTGTTCGTTATTTAGTCGGAACGCCTTAATAATTTAATAATCAATGACCTAATAACTATTATGGCCAAAATGTTCTTAGAAACCGAAAGTCTTGCACTAAAGTGCATACCTGCCTGGCGGCAGGCAGGGTTTCAACTAACGAATGAGACAAATGAAACAGAGGTTCTATAGCAATGGAAAACTATTACTTACGGGGGAGTACGCAATTCTAGATGGTGCGCTCAGCCTGGCCATACCTACAAAATACGGACAGACCCTGGAAGTGACGCACGACAATAGCGGAAAAATTAAATGGACGAGTTTTGATCACAACGATGCTATTTGGTTTGAGGCCAAATTTGATTTACAACATCCAATAATTTCAAAGGGGAAAACCGACACAGGAAATACACTGGCCAAGATCCTGATAGCCGCAAAAAACCTTAACCCCGACTTTCTTATGGGCCATGGGGGGTATATCGTTAACACCAAGCTGGATTTTCCCCTGGATTGGGGCCTGGGCTCTTCCTCCACTTTAATAAATAATATAGCAGATTGGGCCAACGTAGATCCCTACCGGTTGCTGCTCGCAACTTTTGGTGGAAGTGGTTATGATATTGCCTGTGCAAGGCATAACCACCCCCTGGTGTACAAATTGGAAAAAGATCTGCCAAAGGTTACGGAAATAGCATTTGACCCCTCTTTTAAAGAACAGTTGTATTTTGTATATCTGAACAGGAAACAAAATAGCCGCGACGGTATTTCTGTTTACAGGGAACAACATTTTGACAAAGAATCACTAATAAATAAGATTTCATCAATTACCAAAAAAATTGTGGATTGTACGGATTTAAAGGAATTTGAAGAACTGCTCTTCCGGCATGAAACACTGTTATCCCAAACGCTGGGATTACCGACGATAAAGACCTCCCTTTTTCCTGACTACAGGGGAGAAATTAAGAGTCTTGGGGCGTGGGGCGGGGATTTCATATTGGTGACGGAAGACAGGCAATCTTCAGATTATTTTAAAAGTAAAGGGTACGAAACTATTATCTCGTATCAAAAAATGGTGTTGCCCAAATGAGCATTGCGGGCATTTGCTTCAATGCCACTGATATAACGTAAATAGGAAATAGCTATTCAGCCTGTTTTTCGTGCTTTTTTACATTTTGAAAAAGAAGAAAGCTAAATTTGGCTTTATGTATTGCTTTTCAACGCTAAAATCAGAACCTTTAGGGTACACCAAAATAATTGAACCATGCAATACAAAAAAACCTCTGCAAAATTGAGTCCCCCGTTTATTTGGGTCATCATGTGTCTGGCCGTGGTACTTCTGGCCTGCCGTGAAAAGAAGGAAAATGTTGAGAAGCTGGAAGCCCGTGAAGTATCAAATACCGGTGATGGCTTTGAACCCATTTTTGATGGGATGTCCCTGGAAGGTTGGGAAGGAGACACAGTTTACTGGCGGGCAGAGGAGGGTAGATTGATAGGTGAGATTACTCCGGAAACGCTTCTCAAGGCCAACACCTTTATTATCTGGAAGGGAGGTCGGCCCGGGGACTTTGAACTCAAAACGGAGTTCCGGATCTCTGAAAACGGGAACAGCGGCATCAATTACAGAAGCGAACGCCTGGGTACCATCCCTTTCGCACTACGTGGCTATCAGGCCGATATTGACGGGCAGCACAAATATACAGGTCAAAATTACGAAGAGCGAAAGCGCACTACCCTGGCTTACAGGGGCGAGCAGGCGGTGATCTCCACCCAGGAAAACGCGGGCGACCCGGCATCATTGAGGAGCAATGTGAAAAACAATGCCTGGCAAAGCCGGGAAGTCATAGCGTCGCTTGGCCATATAGATTCGTTGAAAACGAAGATCGGCAATGATTGGAACGAATGCCATCTGATCGTCAAAGGCAACAGGTTACGGCATTATATTAACGGTATTTTAATGAGCGATGTGACCGACAATGATTCCATTAACCGAAAGGATTCCGGGTGGCTGGGAGTGCAGGTACATGTGGGGCCGCCAATGAAAGTGGAGTATCGGAATATCAGGTTAAAACGATTATAGCATTTTTTCCAGACCCCGTCAAGGGCCCAGTCCTGTTTCTATGCTGTGGAACTCCCGGTCCTTATCAGTTCGATCCGGTTTTAACTTCGTATCCCAGACCATTCATTGCTCATTGCCAACTTCGTACCGCCCGCTGTCCCCCGAAGCTTCAGCGAAGGAGGAACTGCCCGCTTTTTTCCCTTCCTTCTTTTTCAGCAACTTTGTGCTGGTTTTCATATCCGCATAACGGGGATCCTGAATATAATCCTGTTTTTGCATTTTAATGACCTCTATACTTAAAAATCCAAACTCACTGGCTACCTTCCCGTAAAAACGATAAATTCCCTTTCCCCTGAAATAGTATTTGGCGGCCACCGGCGGAAAGAGTACCGTATCGAAGACCTCGCCCCACTGGTCCACGAGAGTAGCAAAATGCATGGTCTTGCCCGTATGGGTGCTCGTGTTTTTTACGGTGACCAGGTAGCCGTAAATGTCTATGTTTTTGTTAAGGTAGTTGCCTAAATCGCTGCTACCATGGTCATTTGTCGGGGGTGTGGCCAGCAATTCAAAAGGGCTGCAGAGGCAAAAGCCCAGCAGTTCCAGTTGCGTAAAAGCCATCTCCAGATCCGTGGTGTGGAGTTTTGGAATCTTAAATTCCGTATGTGTTGGAGGGAATAACCTGGGGTGGTCTATGACATTTCCCTTAGAGAGGAACAGATGCGCCTGCCATAGCAGTTCGTGCTTATTCACCCCGGTAAAGCGGAAGGCATCGATCCTTATCAGTATGCTTAGCTGTTCTATGGAGATCACTACCCGGTCCAGAAAATTGGCCAGGGAAGTAAACAGCCCATTCCGTTGCCGTTCATTTAAGATCCGTTCCATTACCCTGCTCTCCAATTCCTTTAAATATAAATACCCCAGGTAAATATTATCCGCATAAATGCAATTAACCGCCATACTGCGATTAATGCAGGGGGCATGGATGACAGCCCCGAGCATCCGGGCCTCATGCACGTAGAACTCGGACCTGTAAAAACCGCCACCATTGTTGAGCACCGCTACCATATATTCCAGGGGATGGTAGGCCCTCAAAAACAAACTTTGGTAGCTCTCTACGGCGTAGGAGGCGGAGTGCCCCTTGGCAAAAGCGTAGCCCGCAAAACTGGCGACCTGATGCCAGATCTCCCCGATCAGTTTTTGATCATAGCCTTTTTTGAGACAGTTATCCCTGAACTTCTGCTGTACTTTCTGGAATTCCTCCCGGGAACGGAATTTTCCGCTCATCCCCCGTCGCAAAACATCGGCCTCCCCCAAAGTGAGATCGGCAAAATAGTGGGCCACTTTGATCACATCTTCCTGGTAGACCATTACCCCATAGGTATCGGGCATAATTTGGAGCATCACGGGATGAGCCTCTTTTTCTGCCCTCCCTTTATTCCGGTGGCGAAGAATGTATTCCCGCATCATGCCGCTCTTTGCCACCCCGGGGCGGATAATGGAACTTGCAGCTACGAGTCCCAGGTAATTGTCTACCTCCAGCTTCCGCAACAACATCCGCATAGCGGGGGATTCCACATAGAAGCAGCCCATACACTGTGCCGTTTTGATCAGTTCATTGATCCGGGTGTCTTTTTTGAATGTTTTGAGATCATGAATATCGATCTTTGAGAATTCTTCAGGTTTGTTATGTTCCAAGATCTGCAGCGTTTCCTTGATCTTTGCCAGGCCGCGTTGCCCCAGGATATCGAATTTATAGAGCCCCACATCCTCCGCAATGACCATATCGAACATGGTAGTGGCAAAGCCTTTGGGCGGTAGGTGGGTGGCCGAGAAATAGTGCAGGGGGCGTTCACTGATCAAAATACCCCCCGCATGAATGCTAAGGTAGTTGGGCATGTTCTTTATCAACTGCCCGTATTTTAGGACAAGGTGCGAGACCTCGTCCAGTTTTGAAGACTGATAGCGGCCCTCGGTCAGGTAATCGATCTCTGCTTTCGGCAGGCCGAACACCTTTCCCAACTCCCGGATTACACCCCGTTCCTTAAAGGTAACATAGGTACCCAGTAATGCCACGTGCTCAAAACGATCAAAAATATATTGCGTCATTTCTTCCCGGTCTTTCCAGGAAAAATCGATATCAAAATCGGGCGGATTGACCCGGTAGAGATTTATAAAACGCTCAAAATACAGATCGAGTTCTATGGGATCCACATCGGTGATGCGGAGCAGGTAGGCTACAATACTGTTGGCACCACTCCCCCGCCCCACATAGAAAAAGCCTTTCTTTTTGGCATGGGAAACAATATCCCAGTTGATAAGAAAATAGGATACAAAGCCTTTTTCTTTGATGAGCTCGAGTTCCTTTTGGAGCCTGGCATAGATATGATCCCCACCATCGGGATACCTATAGGGCAACCCCTCACGACACAAACGTTCAATCATGGCCTCGTCTTCCGCTTTGGTGTCATTGTACGATTGTAAATTCTGTGGCAGGCGTTTTTTTGAAAAATCGAAATGAATGGAACAGGAATTCATCAGCTTTTCTGTGTTTTCCAAAATAAAGGGGTATTCGGAAAAAGCGGTTGCCAGATTCTGGACAGGAAACATTTTTTCATCTTCAGAGGCCTCCTCATCCTCAGAGAGTTTGCTCAATAAAATATTCTTATCAATGGCCCTCAAGAGGCGGTGAGCGTTGAAGTCGCGCTTATTCCGGAACGTAACGGGTTGCAGTACCACTAGTTTATTGCGTTGTTCCTTCAACCTGGAGAAAGGAAGGCGTCTTAGATCGGCCAGGGAGACCCCTATAAATTCGTGATCGGCAAAGGGGGTCCGATCGTTCTTCACTACGCTTTCAAACGGATATATTATATAGGCATGTTTAAAATGCGGGGCTTTTAAGGGTAGTTCTTTTTCCTGGTGCAGGTATTCCGATAAAAAGGCATTCAGTTCCCGATAGCCCTTGTTGTTTTTGGCGATGCCCACAAAACAGGGATCTACGCCATTCCTGAAATCGATGCCTAAAATTGGGGTTATGTTATATTCCGGAGCCTTGCGCACAAAATTGAGGCCGGCCGAGGTGTTGTTGATATCGGTAAGTGCCAGACGGGTTACGTGGTTCTCCTGTGCCAGTTGCAGCAGCTCCAGCTCCGAGAAGGTGCCGTAGCGAAGGCTGTAGTATGTGTGACAGTTGAGGTACATTCTGTATAAATTCCAAGCACCAAATTCCAAGCACCAAATTCCTAATTCCAATCCCGATATCCATCGGGACCTAATTCCAAGATTTGTAAATTGAAATTGTTCAATAATTCGTTTTTAGGATGGTCTCTTGTTAATGATAGAGGACAAAATTTTTCTTAATTCAATGGCCTCCTCGATTAGTTCTTCAGCTTTTTGTTTATAATTATTATTTAAATCTTTTAAAAATTTCAGCCAATACTGAGCTTCTTTAGCCTCTTTTCTGGCAATTTTAACTCTCATTTTAAAATCCTTATCCCCAAGTTTTTCATTAGCTTCAATGTAATTTGCTCCTACGGATCCAGAAGCTTTTATGAGCTGCTTTCCATCCTCAATATTGCTTAAATTCTTAGGTAGGCCTCTCACAAAAAAGCGGCAATCCCTTGCAAACAAGTATGTTCAATCTTCCAGATTATATACTTTTTCTCTTTTCATAATTTTTGGAATTTGGAATTTGGAATTTTTTATTGTTTCCGGTGCGCCAGCACAATCGGGGGTTGCCCGTTGAACGGATTGTGCATTCTGCCAATGGTCTTTGCCCCCATTCCCGAGGCCCGTAACACGCTCTTGTCCCCATAACGTTCCCTGATGTGGTCCATAGCCGCATACAAATTCAACACCTCTTCGGTATCTTCAAACAAATTGATCTGGTAGTTGCCCGGCACCAGATGACTGAACTTTATCCCTATCAGGCGGACCAATAGCCTTCTGTTGTACAGGATGCGGAACAGTTCTAAAATTTTGGGGATCAGGATATGATCCGCACTGGTGTAGGGAATCCGCAGCTGCTTGGAATAGGTATTAAAATCCGAGTACCGGATCTTCACCGCAATACAGGCCGTAAGCTTTTCTCCCCTCCGCAACTGAAAGGCCAGATTTTCGGCCATGGCAATTAGTATGCCTTTTAACTTTATGACATCTATGGTATCCTTGTCAAAAGTGCGTTCGTTGGAAATGGATTTCCGCTCGCAAAAAGGGATTACCGGGGAGTTATCCACCCCATTGGCACGTTTCCAGATGACCGCGCCATTCTTGCCCAATACCCGTTGCATCAGATCCATGGGCATTTCCTGTACGGTCTGTACTTTTCGCAACCCCAGGTTCCGAAGCGTCTGATAGGTCTTATCCCCAACCATGGGGATCTTTTTTATGGACAAGGGTGCTAAAAACGGTTTTTCATATCCAAAATCTACCTTCAGTTGATTGTTGGGCTTGGCCTCATTGGTGGCAACTTTAGAGACCACTTTATTTACAGACAATCCAAAGGATATGGGCAAACCGGTTTCTTTAATGATCTTCTTCCGAAGTTCCGAAGCATAGTGGTAACAGCCAAAAAAGCGATCCATCCCGGAGAGGTCGGCATAGAATTCATCGATGCTCGACTTCTCAAAAACAGGCACTTTCTCTTTGATAATTTCCGTAACCTCATCAGAGTGTTTGCTGTAGGTGCCTGCATTTCCTTTAATTACTGTGGCTTCCGGGCATAATTCCCTTGCCATTTTCATCGGCATGCCGGAATGAATACCATATCCCCGGGTCTCATAACTGCAGGCAGCCACCACACCCCTGTCACTTAAACCCCCGACGAGGATTGGTTTATTCTGCAAGCGACTGTCTAGCCGTCGCTCCACGGATACAAAAAAAGTATCCAGGTCCAAATGAAGTATGGTTTTTTGCATTGCTATCTCAAATAGATAGCTAATATATGGAATAATTCCATATATATGGAATTATTCCATATCATCTTACGCTTGCATAAAGAAAATTCTTCCTGCCACAGAAACAGGCAGCAGTGCATATCAACACTCCATGTAGCCTCAAAAAAAAGCCCCCAGCGTTTGTTGAGGGCTTTACCGTTATGTAAGGTATTCGCTAATAAGCAATTACATACAGGAATACCAAAGTTACCATTACATACAGCGTCAAAATAATTCTACTATATTGCATGGACATAACATTTCCTAACCATTTAAGGTTTTCAAAAATAGTATTCATGATTTCTGGTTTTTAGTGATTAGAATATTCCGAAAGTATTCCAGGAACTATTAATCAAAAGCGAATCCCGTGGCTATTCTGAAAATCAGCGCATATATTGCTAAAAATACGAGTGTGAAACTGAACCATGCAAAGCCTTTAAAATAGTTCTTCACCAGAAAATGACCCAAATTCCGAAATCCTTCCAAATAAATCTCCTTAACAAGTAAAATTGTTTCCATACCCAAATCTTTAAATTAAACTTAATAATTAGTATACAAATGTCATACTAAGTTTAGGTCTTCGCCTTGATTTTAGTTCAATAAGGACGAAAATCCGCTGAAATACGTATTTTGAGGATTCTATCTTAAAAAGGCAGCATTTTATAGAAATAATTTGGTTTGTGATAATTTGTTGTAAAAAGGTGAGTACCTGGCACTATGTCGATACGATGAGATATACCGCGTAAAAAGTTGAAAATAAATGGCAATTAAACCCCAGGGCAAGCCCTGGGCCCAATAGAAGGAATCGACCCAAGGGTCGAGGTATTAAACCCAGACCCCGCTGAAAAAGCGGGGTTAGTTCAACCATCCATTTTAACCGCTCCCGCTAAAAAGCGAGATTATTAAAATGGGGTTTCACTAATAAATTTGTTTTATCCATAGAATAAGGGAGAAAGAGAAGAGCTCCGACAATACCTCAATCCCTAACGCAAATAGAGGCAAAAAACATCCTCAGGCCGCATCGGGTGGCCGGTCCTACCTGAACCCAAAATTCACCCCTACGGAAAGATTATTGAATTCAGCCAGGCTATAATCTGCATGCAACCTGAAAAATCCCAGTTTAAGCTTGGCGCCAACATTCGCAACCACGCCACTGGCATCGGTATTCACAGAGAAAGGATCGATATGGGTTTGTTGAAAAGGACCTGAAGTCACTACATAAGTACCCAGAATATCTGTTTTTGATTTTCCGGTCAGGTAACCGAGTCCACCGTAAAAATTAATGACCGGTAATCTTGTGGAGACAACCGCCTGAAAGATCCAGCTATTTACTTTGGTATCTATCCGTTGGTTCTCTCCCTCTATGATATCGGTATTTGTAAAATCATAAGTGCCGTCAAGGTGCGTATAGCCGATAACGGCAGATATGGCCACGGGCAATAATTTGTCGGCCGGCAGGTGTTTTGTAAACTCGTGCTGCACGCCTACCCCGTAGAGTCCGACAGAAACCTCATCGGTATTGATCTTTGGCAGGAATTTTGCTTTTATTTCTGTGCCTTTAATGAGCCCAACACTTGCCTGAAGATATGCCGAAGGTACAAAGTTGATATTTTCCGAAGCCAGGCCGGAGGGAAGTTCAAACTCTTCTCTTAAGAGGCCGTTCCCGTCTTCCACGAAAACCATAATTCCCTGAAGGTCCCCCAATGCCGATGAGACTGGTTTTGATGTACTGTTATCAACAAATTGAAGGTTTTCATAATCGGCGGTGTTTAGTTGAAAGGTTTTTTTGTCCTCTTTATTTTTAAACAAGGTCATGTTCCCGATGACAGCAATCTCAAAACCCCCAAGAGGTTTTGCATCTGCCGTATTGTACCAGCTTCCGGAGATACTGTAAATACCGGCTTCGGACACCGGCCCCAAATAGTCATTTGTAAAACGCTCGGCATCTGCCAATCCGGCGGCTAATACTTCATTCACATTGGATTGTCCCAGGGATATGACACTACAACACAGTGCCATCAAAAAAAGAATAGTTCTCATTATAATGATTTTACCCCAAAACTAAAAAACTCGCACGGGCGGTGCGAGTTTTTGTTGTGTAAGTGCTGTTTATTATGCATCAATGTTCGCATAAACGGCATTTTTCTCGATAAATTCCCTTCTTGGCGGAACCTCATCGCCCATCAGCATGGAAAAGACCCGATCGGCTTCGGTGGCATTATCTATGGTGACCTGCCGGAGCGTTCTGAATTCCGGTTTCATGGTGGTATCCGCCAGCTGATCCGCATTCATTTCACCTAGACCCTTATAGCGTTGTATGCTAACACCCCCGCTATAACTCTCGGCAATTTCATCGCGTTCCTTATCGGACCATGCATAGCGCTTTTTAGCACCTTTTTTAACAAGATATAAGGGTGGTGTGGCAATGTATACGTGCCCTCCTTCTAGGAGTTCCCGCATATAGCGGAAGAAAAAGGTCAATATTAAAGTTTCAATATGGCTTCCGTCCACATCCGCATCACACATAATAATCACCTTGTGATATCGCAACTTTTCAAGATTGAGAGCCTTGCTATCTTCTTCCGTACCTATTGTAACACCCAGCGCGGTATACATATTCTTGATTTCTTCATTTTCGAAGACCTTATGTTGCATGGCCTTTTCCACGTTTAATATTTTTCCGCGAAGGGGAAGAATTGCCTGAAAATTACGGTCTCTTCCCATTTTCGCCGTACCGCCCGCAGAGTCTCCCTCTACCAAAAATAATTCACATATTGCGGGGTCTTGCTCGGAGCAATCCGTAAGTTTTCCGGGGAGTCCGCTACCGCTCATTACATTTTTACGCTGCACCATCTCCCGGGCCTTAGTGGCCGCGTGGCGCGCCTGAGCTGCCAGAATTACCTTTTGAACAATGATCTTTGCGTCATCTGGATGTTCTTCCAGATAGTTCGTCAACATCTCGGAAACGCCCTGAGAGACAGCCGAAGAGACTTCCCTGTTACCTAATTTGGTTTTGGTCTGGCCCTCAAATTGGGGTTCCTGAACTTTAACTGAAATAATCGCTGTTAAACCTTCCCTAAAATCATCTCCTTGTACCTCAAACTTCAATTTATCCAACATTCCCGAGGCATCGGCATATTTCTTGAGCGTTGTGGTTAATCCTCTCCTGAAACCAGACAGGTGCGTGCCCCCCTCGTGCGTATTAATATTGTTTACATAGGAGTGTAAATTCTCGGTATAACTTGTGTTATAGATCATGGCTACTTCAACGGGAATATCGTTCTTCTCTCCCTCCATGGCTATCACATTCTGGATCAACGCCACCCGGTTGCCGTCTAAAAACCGGATAAATTCCCTTAATCCTTCATCGGAGTAGAACGTTTCCGAAACGTACTCGCCATCATCATCTTTCTGCCGTTTATCCGTAATACCGACAGTCACCCCTTTATTCAGATAAGAAAGTTCCCGCATTCTGTTCGCAAGGGTTTCATAACTGAATTCAATGGTCTGGGTAAAGATTGTTTCGTCTGGGTGAAAGGTGACAACAGTACCCCGTTCGGTAGTTTCTCCTATGCTCTTAACGGGATAGAGAGATTTTCCCCTTTCGTATTCCTGTTCCCAGATCTTACCGTCCCGGTGAACCGTTGCCCGCAAATGATCGGAAAGTGCATTTACCACGGAAACGCCTACCCCATGCAAACCCCCGGAGACTTTATAAGAATCCTTATCGAATTTTCCTCCGGCCCCGATCTTCGTCATTACGACTTCGAGGGCAGAGACACCTTCTTTTTTGTGAAGGTCAACGGGAATACCCCGCCCATTGTCTTTTGTGGTTATGGAATTGTCCTCGTTAATTATTACGCTAATAGTATCGCAATGGCCGCCCATGGCCTCATCGATGGAGTTGTCCACCACCTCATATACCAAATGATGCAATCCACGTACCCCCACGTCCCCGATATACATGGATGGGCGCATGCGCACGTGTTCCATGCCTTCCAGAGCCTGGATACTGTCGGCCGAATACTTATCTTTCAATACCCCTTTGTTTGCATTAAGCGGTTCTTCTTTGTTTGCTTCGTCGTCTTTTTTTGCTTCCTCGT
The DNA here is from genome assembly GCA_041743085.1 of Flavobacteriaceae bacterium. GTDB lineage: Bacteria > Bacteroidota > Bacteroidia > Flavobacteriales > Flavobacteriaceae > JAFMPW01. Next base: position 35,011 of record JBGTNL010000045.1, on the reverse strand, counting down.
TCATAGAATTTTAAGGTTGTTTTCACTTAAATTTTGACAATCTTGCAAATATAAGCAATGCCCTATGAAATATGGGGGTTTAGCACATTTTGGGGCGTGAAGTTATCAACAAAAATTGTGGAAAATAGACTTCTGTGATCCGTGAAAAAAAATAATCCTTTTATAGCAAATACCGATTGCCATAATCCACCTGATGAATTCATTGCCTGAAGTTGTCAGGATTGGGTAACAGTACAAAAAAGAAGCTCCCGGAAAGGTGCTTCTCAACTACTAAATAAAGAATTTAGATTCCCGCTTTTGCGGGAACGACATTTCGTAGGAAACCCCGCAGCAAGCTGCGAGGAATTCTTTTCGATTAAAGTAAAAGATTACGAACAATGCTACAGTTCTTTCAAAGGAATACCAGTTTTGACAGGACTTAGAATAAATAAGAACCCACCCTTTATTTTACGTAGGCATACTCATGGACCATTGCCACCGCCCTACCCGATGGATCATTCATATTTTTAAAGGCTTCATCCCACTCCAGTGCTATTTTGGTACTACATGCCACAGACGGTTCCTGAGGCACACTTAAAGCCGCCGCATCTGACGGAAAATGCCCTTCGAAAATAGTGCGGTAATAGTACTCTTCCTTGGTAGCAGGAGTCTGGATCGGAAATCGGAAGTTAGCATTGGTCAATTGATCATCTGTAACTTCTTCCTGAACCAATTCTTTCAGGGTATCTATCCAGCTATACCCCACTCCATCGGAAAATTGCTCTTTTTGACGCCAGGCTACGCTTTCCGGCAACATGTCTTCAAAAGCCTTTCGGACCACCCACTTTTCCATGCGTTCTCCGTTGATCATTTTATCCTGAGGGTTGATACGCATGGCAATGTCCATAAAATCCTTATCCAAAAAGGGCACCCTGCCTTCTATACCCCAGGCTGCAAGCGACTTATTAGCCCTGAGGCAATCATACATATGCAGTTTATTTAATTTTCTAACCGTCTCCTCGTGAAACTCCCTTGGGTTAGGTGCCTTATGAAAATACAGGTATCCGCCAAAAAGCTCGTCCGCACCTTCACCGGACAAGACCATTTTTATTCCCATCGATTTGATAACCCTTGCCATGAGGTACATGGGGGTAGAAGCGCGTATTGTGGTTATATCGTAGGTCTCCAAATTATAGATGACATCTTTAATGGCATCCAGTCCCTCCTGAATGGTGAATTTTATTTCATGGTGAACCGTTCCAATATGATCGGCTACTTTCTGTGCCGCTGCCAGGTCCGGAGAACCGTCAAGCCCTACTGAAAAAGAGTGTAACTGAGGCCACCACGCCTCTTTGGTGTCATCCGATTCAATCCTTTTTTGGGAATACTTTTTGGCAATTGCCGAAGTGACGGAGGAATCGAGCCCTCCGGATAACAAAACCCCGTAAGGCACATCGGACATTAATTGGCGGTGAACTGCGGCTTCAAGGGCTTCCCTTATCGCGGTAATGCTTGTTTCATTATCCTTCACCGCATCGTATTCCATCCAGTCCCTGGTATACCACTTTTTGAACTCTCCTTCCCCGCTATGCAAATAATGACCGGGAGGAAAAAGTTCAATTTTAGTACAGGTACCTTCCAAGGCTTTTAGTTCCGAAGCCACATAGAAAGTCCCGTTTTTATCCCACCCGATGTAAAGGGGTATGATACCCATATGATCGCGGGCGATAAAATATTCATCCTTTTCAGAATCATAAATTGCAAAACCGAAGATCCCGTTCATTTCATCCAGGAAGTCGGCTCCCTTTTTCTGATATAGCGCCAGGATAACCTCGCAATCAGATTCCGTTGCAAATTTATACCTCCCCTCAAACTGTTTCCTAAGCTCACGATGATTGTATATTTCACCATTGGCCGCCAACACCAATTTTTTATCCTCGCTAAACAAAGGTTGTTTTCCCGAGGCCGGGTCTACTATCGCCAGGCGTTCGTGAGCCAATATTGCTTTGTTGTTGGAATAAATACCACTCCAATCCGGGCCTCTATGCCTTACCTTTTTAGACATTTCCAATAATTGCGGCCTCAGTACTTCGGTACTTTCCTTTACGTCAAAGGCACAAACAATCCCACACATAGTTAACGTTTTATATCAATTAAGGAACAAAGATGAGTCCAAACTTTCAATTAAAAAACATAATTTACATATGTACTTACCATTTTATAGTTAATACCAAATATTGCTATATTTATTCAATTAAATATGGGATTTTTACAATAAAAACCCAATGTTTTGTAAGCCTGACAAATTTTAACGACTTTTTATAAGACAAACTCTTAAAAACGAAGTAGTTTTAACAGCACAAAAACAAACACTGATATTATGAAAAGATTATTGACGCTCACTACCCTGGTATTAGCCCTGGTATTTACAAATGAAACAACCGCTCAGGAATTTGGCGGACTGGATAAAAGTCCCATGGACGCCGCTTCTTATCCTACAAGCTATAAGGAGCCAAACAAGGTCGTAAGGATCATTTATAGCCGGCCGCAACTTAAAGGAAGGTCCCTCTCGGAACTTGCGCCTACAGGGAAGGTATGGAGAACCGGAGCCAATGAGGCTGCGGAGATTACCTTTTATAAGGATGTAAACTTTGGCGGAAAGGATATCAAAGCCGGAACCTATTCCCTTTTCACAATCCCTGGAGACCAGGAGTGGACCGTAATTCTGAATAACAATCTCAATCAATGGGGGTCGTATACGTATGAGGAATCCGGTGATGTGGCAAGAATTACCGTTCCGGCCGCTTCCGAGAGCAACTCGTTGGAGCCTTTTTCCATTGCTTTCAAGGAAGAGGGTGATAAGGTGCATATGGTCATGGGGTGGGATAAAACCCGCGTTGCCGTACCTATAACTATGGCGATGTAATCGCTTAAGGGCACCTCTAATAACTCTGTTTGGAATGATAGCGCAGGAATTTTTTTCGGATACAAGGCGCCAAAAGCGGAGTTTAGCAGGGCTAAATGAGTATTTTGGTAACGAAGTAGCTGGGAAAAAGAACAAGTTGGCAACCAAAGTAGGGTTTTTAGAGATGCCCTAAAATGAATTTGCAAAAAACCGAAGCACAAAGAGCTTCGGTTTTTTTGTTTGATGCGGTAGGTGGGATCCCTTACATTGCGGCTTGGCCTTCAACCCGCGCCCGTACCCTTCGGGCGGGCTCCTGAACCCCAGTCCCCTGTGACCATCTATCCCATTAATTACTCCGCTATTTTTCCATCGATGTAAACGTGTTCTGCGCTAATGTCCGGGATCCTTTCTTCCGGAATGGTCATGATATCATTACTGAGGATTACAAAATCCGCAAATTTACCTGCCTCGATACTCCCCTTTTCCTTTTCTTCAAAATTTGAATACGCAGCCCATATCGTCATACCTTTTAGGGTTTCTTCCCTGGATAGGGCATTCTCCATCTGAAAACCTTCTTTAGGAAAACCCTCCAGATCCTTTCTTGCTACGGCTGCATAGAAGGTAAGGAAGGGACTTACATCTTCCACGGGAAAGTCGGTACCCAAAGCCACTTTGCCAGATGCCTCCAACAACTTCTTGAAGGCATAGGCACCTCTTACCCTGTCTTCACCTAATCGCTTTTCGGCCCAGTACATATCACTTGTGGCATGAGTTGGCTGGATGGACGGGATAATATTTTCATCAAAGAAACTAAAATCGGAAGGGGAAATTACCTGCGCATGTTCTATTTTCCATCTCCTGTCCTGGTTCCCCTCCAAAACTTTCTGGTAAGCCCTAAGGACAACGACGTTGGCCGAATCCCCTATGGCATGGGTATTCATTTGATAATCTGAGGCCGCAATACGTTTTGCCAGTTTTTCAATATCGGCAACTGGCGTAACCATGGCACCATAGTGCCCGGGTTGATCCGAATAGGGTTGTCTTAGGGCTGCTCCCCTGGAACCCAGGGCCCCGTCACCGTAGACTTTTACCGAACCCACGTGTAATTTAGGCGTCTTTATAACCCCTCTGTTTAAATAATGATCCAGATTCTCCGGGGTATTGCTTACCATTGCATATACCCTTATAGTCAGTTCTCCCGCTCTTTGCAGGCTATCAATCAGTTCTATGGTGGACCTGTTCAATCCCGCGTCGTTAACAGTGGTAAGCCCATTATCGAAACATATCTGTTCGGCGGCTTTCAAAGCCTGTATTTGTGCAGCCCTGTCCGGGGCAGGAATAATATCCGCAATCAGCTTCATAGGCCCATCTACCAGTACCCCTGTGATGGCGCCCCATTTTTTAACGATCTCACCCCCCTCTGCCCTCGTTTGCCCATCGATATCGGCCAGGTCGAGTGCCTTTTGATTTACCAGCAGGGCATGGCCGTCTACCCGGCGGAGGGCGACCGGCGTCTCGGGAAACAATTCATCCAACTCTTTTTTTGTTGGAAATTCTTGCACTTCCCAATCGTTCTGGTCCCAGCCTCTGCCCTGTATAAAGTCGGATGGATTTTCCGCATGGAATTGCTGAACGCGTTCTAATACCTCTTCAAAACTCTTTGTGCCTACCAGATTTACGGCTTGCCGATTAAGCCCAAGGCCGTAAAAATGACAGTGCGCATCAATGAGACCGGGAACTATTGTCTTACCGTCCGCATCCACAATCTGATCCGAAGTGTATTTCTCCCTGAGTGCCCTGGCAGATCCGATGGAGACAAATTTACCTTCTTTAACGGCAAATGCCTCCGCTTTGGAAAACGTATCATTAACTGTATAAACATTGGCATTCAGCACTATAAGGTCCACTTCCTCCTTGGTTATTTCGCAGGCACAGAGGACTAAAGCAAGACATATTATCAGCTTTTTCATTCGGTTCTCGTTTTCATTTAAAAAATTGGGGGATAACACAGCAAGGAGGCCGGCACCTGATTTACAGGAGACCTTAGTAGTAAAAATGAGGTTTTTTGCAATTAGTCCCTTCTTGTGCCCTGCAACTGAAATACGCCGTCGGGAGAACTGCTTTGACCAGAAAAGGTATCCCCTTCGAGCGTCAGGGAAACATCGATAATTTGACCCTCGATTGAAACAGAAAAAGATAATTCATTCTTTTTCAGCATCACATTTTCTGTGTCCAAAGTGCCACTTTGCAACTCTACCCTGACCGTATGCTCTTTCCGTTTTTTTGAGATGTGTAAAACTCCTTTACTGTACTCCGGCGAAACATCCTGAACAGTGTAGTCCCAAACACCAGCCCATTTGGCCTTCTTGACCAAAATGGAAATCCCCGGTGAGGGGTCTTTCGCCTGTAATGGAACGTTATAAAACAATGAGGCCGCTACCAGGGCTGTACAAAAAAATTTCGCAGATAATTTCATACGAATAAATTCATGTTAATAATTTGATTTCAATTATTTGCGTTTATTTGAATAATCGTAAAAGGAATCAAAAGCCAAGAGGCTAGAATCTAGACTTTTATACGTTCGTCCGATAGAAATCTGTCTTGTTTCTTGTTTCTAGGCTCTAGTTTCCAAGCTTATTCATCTCCTTTTGCGACGGATCCCCTAAAATTATTTTGCACCGCCATGGGGGTTTCATTTGAATGGATTCTAGGTTGATCGCTAAAAGTACAGAATATTTTGCAAATTCCAGACCTTATGACGTGACCGTTATTGCAGTTACTTTTTTCGTCCCCTTTTCTTTTTTTCCTTGGTCTTCACGTAGACTAGTTTCTTACGGCCCCTGGAGTCTTCCCGCCTGTCTATTTCGAAGTTGTTCATAGAACTGATCAAGGGCGTTAATTTTTGAAACCCAAAGTTTCGGGAATCAAAATTGGGCTGTTTTTTTTGAAGCAGGCTTCCTACATCTCCCAGAAAAGCCCAGCCGTCATCATCCGCGAGATCTTCTATTGTAGATGAGATAAGTCTTATTTCCTTTTCAGTAATTTTATCAATACTGCTCCCGGTATCCGTTTGCTTGGTTGCCATCTGAGAATTTTCCTCGGAACTTTCGGTTTTGAGGATCTCTATATAAATAAATTTGTCACAGGCGACAATAAATGGATTGGGTGTTTTTTTCTCCCCTATGCCAAAAACCTGCATCCCGGCTTCCCTGAGCCGGGTAGCCAAACGGGTAAAATCGCTATCGCTCGAAACCAGGCAAAAACCATTCACATTCCCGGTGTAGAGAATGTCCATGGCATCTATGATCATGGCAGAATCCGTGGCATTTTTCCCGGCGGTGTATCCGTATTGCTGTATGGGGGTAATGGCATTCTCGAGCAACACATTTTTCCATCTGCCCAATCTGGGATTCGTCCAGTCCCCATAGATCCGTTTTATGGTAGGGCTGCCGTATTTGGCTATCTCTTCCATCATTTCCTTTACGTAGGCGGAGGGAATATTATCCCCGTCTATAAGTACGGCTAATTTCAATTCCATTGAATATTTGTAATTTTTTACAAAGTACGGGGTTTAAATTGAATCATTTGCCGAATTACCGTTATTGCTTTAGGGAGCGTGCGAATTTATAATAAAACGTTTTTCAAAAGATACTTTAGGGCATCTCTAAAAACCCTGCTTTGGTTGCTAACAGAATTATTAGAGGTGCCCTTTACTTATTGTAGGTTCTATTTGATGTAATGACAAATTCTGCCCGCCTGTTCAACCGCCTGCCTTCTTCCGTCGTGTTTTCGGCCTCCGGGCGTGCACCACCATGCCCTTTCCAACTGATCCGCTCCTCCGGCAGCCCCAGTTGCATCAGATAGCGGGCTACCGAATTACATCTGTTGGCTGATAGCAGTTGATTGTATTCTTCCGAACCTACAGTGTCCGTATGGCCATGAATAACGATAAACAGTGCACCGTCCGTGCTCAGATAGCCATAGATCTCCTGAAGATCTGCCTTTGCCGTTTCCAGCAATTCGGACTTGTCAAATTCGAATAGCACATTTTTAAACGTGTGGATCTTATCCAACTCAAATATCCGCTCCGCTGTGGGCGTGCCGTCGTGAAGTGTATTCACGGCAATTTTAGCATTATCTTCTTCTTCAAGGGTAACCATATCAAGGTAATAATAGGCCCCCTGTTTAGCTTCCCTTAAGGTCTTAAACTTCCGGGTTTTGGCATTACCATTAAAATTCCCGATAATCAGAAAATTCTCTGTCCCCTTTGCAACAAATTTTGTATTCACGGAAATCCAATCCTTGGTGTCCCTGTAAAAATCAGTATAACCGATCTCCATAAAGTGATAACTGTTCCCCGCATCCTTGTACAAATGCATTTTTGATAACTCCTTTCTTATAGGAATTTCAAGCTTATTTTCAGCAAACAACACGCCGAATTCCTTTACGGCATAGTCCGAACGCTCCGCCAGACTTACATAAAAGGAAAGGTTGTAGGTGTTGTCTTTTTGAAGGGTCCGGACCAAAGGTACCTGAATATATTCCCTGTAATCATCGGGTGCATACAGGTATAGTCCGGCGTAACCCGCTCCAAAATCCGCCGGTTGTCTTCCGTTGAAATTTTCAGGGGTACCCATTGCCTTGCTGCAGGCATTAAAATAATCGGTAGATCCTTCAGTGGGAGCGGACCATTGCGCTACATCCGCATCAAAATTTCCCAAACGTACCGGACACGCTGCGTATTCCTCAAAACTTGGATTCGGAATCAAGTTCTGAGACGTTGCAGAACCTGCCCACAGGGTACACAAAAGCATTGCTGTATGTTTGATAAGGCAATCCAAATCTCTGAGAATCTGTTAACAACCTTAAAAATAGGGAATTATGGCGCACCCACGGACAACTTTCGGTAAACGGTTATATTCTCAGCTGTTTTGTTTGGTTGAAATTAAACGAACTTTAAATTTAAAATCACCAATGTCCGGTTAAAGGCGTAAGACCGCTGCGCTACAAGACATAAGACGTAAGACTTGATCGTGACCAACCGAAATCATATAGTTGATCTCGGGTGACAAAGGTAAGTTCATACGTGTTGGCAATGTATGAAAAGCAAGCCCTTGGATATGGGAACGCCCAATATACTTGCAGTTAAAAAGTTTTACCGGACAACAATAATTTAAAATAGAGAAATTAGTTATCACGGTTTATTAGGGAATCAATGGCAACTTGATTATGTTTGATCAAATCAATCCAAACAAAATGAAAGTCCTTTTATTCAGAATTGCCGGCCTGTTTACTGTTCTGGTAATGCACCTCACACTAAATGCACAGGGAAACACAAGAGAATTCTATCAGTTGAAAACCTATATCTTCGATTCCGAGGCCCAGGAGCAAACCACCGACAACTATCTGAAAAATGCATACCTGCCCGCACTCCAAAAAATGGGTGTTTCCGATATCGGGGTTTTTAAGCTAAGGCCGGCATACAATTTGGCAACCAACAGAACCTATGTACTGATCCCTTTTAAGGACCTGGAACAATTTCAATCCGTGGAAGAAAAGCTCAGGGCAGACGAGAATTTTTTAAACGATGGTAAGGACTATTTGCAGGCCGATCACGAACATCCTCCCTACAAAAGGGTTTCTTCCGTGCTTTTGAAAGCCTTTAAGGATATGCCTAAAATGAAAATTCCCGAATTGAAGGGGGACAAGGAAAAAAGAGTCTACGAGTTGCGCAGTTATGAGGGACCGAATGAAACGTACTACCAAAAAAAAGTAGCTATGTTCAATGAAGGCGGCGAAATTATGCTTTTTGAGCAATTGGGATTCAATGCGGTATTTTATGCCGAAGTGCTCTCCGGGGATCAAATGCCCAACCTTATGTATATGACTACTTTTACCGATATGGAGAGCAGGGACGCACATTGGAAGGCCTTTTCTGATTCTCCAAAATGGAAAGAGATCAGCGTTTTACCCAAATACCAGAATACCGTTTCCCATGCCGATATTATCTTATTGTACCCCACGGAATATTCTGATTATTAAATAAGTTGTTCAATAGTCCGTCCAACCGGTAAACGCACATCGACCGCCCTCAGGGTGACACGTCAGGAAACTCTATTGGCTAAGGCATTCTATTGAAACATAGAAGAAAACATGTTCTGTATGCCGGGGGTGCCCTACCGCTCTAAAAATCAAATTTGTAGGTAACTCCTCCCAGCACCTGTAAGCCCTGGACGCCGAAGTTGGCCCATCGCTGGTACTGGTTGTTTGCTATATTACTGGCCTTGGCGAAAACGGAAAGCTGGTCGTTCAGGCGATATCCGAGGTGTGCATTTGCATCAAAATAGCTGTCCAATGTAATTACGGTTGCGGGAAACTGGGATGGAGGTACATTTTCTACCACTGAAGAACTGAAATCCTCCCTTTCCCCGATATAGAATAAATTAGCGCCAATAAACCATTTCTCTCCGATCTGATAATCCATAAACAGGGACCCTTTAAGATTGGGCAGGTTCCAGGCAGTGTTTCCGGTTTCCGTATTGTAATCATACACCTCCGCGTTTAAACCAAAACTGAAATTTCGGTTGACATCCACATTCAATTCCCCGAAAAGACCCAAGGTCTTTATGTCATCATAAAAAACCTCAAAGGAGTTTCCGAAGTAATATCCTTTTTCGTCATTCCTGAAATCATTCTGAGGATTTAATTTAAATAGTGGCCGCCGGTTCTCGGCCATATAGGAACCTTTAATGTTGTAACTCAGATTGGGCAAAAGTTGCCCCTTTAAGCCTACATAGGCATCGTATTGCTGATCCGTTGGCAGGATAAGCAGCGTTGGTGAAACATACGGATTATCCTCCACATATTCGTAGTAAGAGTTCTGTTTTAATTGTCCTTCCACCCCACCGTACGCAATGGCAAGGTCGTCCAATAATCTGTATGAGGCTGTTGCCGTAGGATAGATATAAAAGTTGTTATCGCTGTTTTCTACATCCATACCGTATACAAAATTTGCACCGAGATTCAGGGTTAAATTATCCCTCAGCACCAACAGGCTCGGATTAACTCCAACCTGCATCTGATTGTAATTAATTTCAGGGGAATTAGTTGTATTGTTCACATTAGCATTTTTAAAACTACCGCCCACATAATCGAATTTCAACTTTACGGTAACCAGTTCCTCCGTAATAGGCAACTCGAAGGTGGGTTGCACCACTGCCCTATTTTCACCCGACTCAACAGCGTCCCAGAATCTTCGGACCAGGATTTCACCCCGCTTAAAAAAAGAATCCTCTATATTCAGATGTGCACCGGCCTCGGCATTAAAATAATTTTGCCTTTCATCAATGGAATTTATTATAGTTTCATCAAAAAACCCTTCCGGCAGGCCGTACCAATTATAGAGCTGATGTTGCAGCCCAATAGTTGCTCCCCAATCAAAATCCCTGTCCCTTTTGGAATACGAAGCATCCAGTTTGGTATTGTAAAAATCCGCATCCAGCGGAGTACTGTCTATATCTCCCCTGGAAGAATGATGGTTTAATCCAAAATCGAGCCGTTCATCACCTCTGTCTATGTCCCTACTCGTATAAAAATCCACCAGTGCGTTATTAAAATTTCCCAGGCCAACGGAGGCATAGGAATTAAAAAGTTTTTCGGGTTTGGCTTTTTCTACCGCCGAAGCTCTCCCTTTGGCCGGTGTAAATGTGGAGGCCACAGGTACCGAAAAAATGCTGTAGTCGATCTTCTTTTTCTGAAGCACAATGGAATCGTTCAGATCCGGAACGGATTTTATTTTAAAAGCATCCGATATCGTTGGGGAATACGGTTTTACGACGGTCACGGTCTCCGTTCCTATATCATTGTCATCCTGGGCTAAAACGGCCTGTCCCACAACGAGAAAAGCGATTACCACTAATTTTATACACTTATTCATATGCTGTTCTTCTCAGTTTAGTTTCCATCAGGGTTCACGGAGGAATTTCGCTGTGCTTCCTTTGCCTTAATTTTGGACAATTCTCCTTCCGCCTCAGAAACAATTTCGGAATACTGCTTAAAATTGGAAATAACACTTTCCAGGATATAGGTGGCCTGGTAGGCATCATCGAGTTCGTAAAAATTCTTTGCCATTAAAATCAGTCCCTTCCCACCCCATTCCTTATAAGCAGCATAATCTTTTGCCAGGCGTTGCACGGAAGCATTCGAAGGTTCAAACTGCCCCGATTTGTGCTTAAAATAGGCGTCATAATACAAAGCTTCCGCGGCCGTCTCCCCGGTAGCGATCTTCAGTACTTCGGCATAAGCCTCCTCTGCCCTGGCTTCATCGTTCGTTGCAATAGCCGATCGTGCAATCATGATCTTGGCATCGCTCCTAATTCTGTTATCAATAGTGGAAGTCGCCAAAACCTTTTCCGCATAGGCCAGGGTCCGGTCATAATTCTTCTGTTCATAGTACCCCTTCATCAGGTTCGATCGGGCAAAAGTCCTGTTCTGTTGAATATCGGCCGCGGCCTCCAGGCGTTCCAAAAATGGCAGGGCGGAGAAATAGTCGTTTTTTCCGATATAGATCTCGCAGACCCTGGTCAGGGCCTGTTCGGCATATTCACTGGCGCCCCGGTCCGCCACGAACTTGTAATGGGCCAGTGCTTTGTCCTTATCGCCTTTTGCAAAGTATAACTGTGCCAGGTTAAAATTAGCCGCTATGGCATGAAGCCCGTTGGCGAATTCCTTGATGTAGTTCTCATACCCCTTGATCGCTGCTTCTTTTTTGCCTTCAAGGTTTTGCTTATCCGCAGATTCAAAGGTGGCATTGTCCAATTCAGTATCGGTCACCTCCACGAAATCCAGGTCCCGGACCCATGCCGCATATTCGTTTACCCTTCCCATATCCACATAGATCAACTTAGCGGTAGCCACCGCCTGCACAGCCTCCTGGGTATTTGGATTATCTCTTACCACCATCTTAAATTTGGCAAGCGCCTGTTCATTTCTGTTGGCATTGTAATGTACCAGCCCTTGCCTTAACATAGCCTGGGGCGCTAAAGAACTACCTTTGTATTCACTGATGAGTAGGTCGTAGGTTTGCAACCCTTTGTTTTCCTGATTGGCTTTAACATAAGAATTACCGAGCTCAAAAAGGGCATCGTCCTTGAGCGAAGAATTGGGGAAACGGGTGACAAAACTATTGAGTTCTTCCAGCTTGGTATCATTTCTGTCTACAAAACCATAACTCAGCGCTTTCTGGAAAGCGGCATAATCCTTTTCAGGACCATTGGATTCCAGGGCCTTATTATAGGACTCTATGGCAGGCCAGTATTTACTGGTCACAAAATAACTGTCCCCTAATCGCACATAGGCGTCATTGGCTTTATCCCCGCTACTGTGTTTGTCGGAATACGCCTTATAATAGGATACCGCATTGCCGTAATCCTTTAATTTGAAATAGGTATATCCCAGATTATAATCCAGATCTTCATACTCGCCGGTTGATTTGGCAATAGGGTTTTGTTGAAATTGGATATAATCCGTTAAAGCATTATCGTATCTATTCAACATATATTCAGATTCCGCTTTCCAGTAGCTGGCCCTTGCTTTGAACAAAGCATCTTCGGCGCTGTCCAAAGATTTTTTGAAATTTTCGGCTGCACCGGCATAATCCGCATCTATAAAAAGCTCCACTCCCCTGTAAAAAGCAACTTTCTGATAGGTGGTTTTACTTGCATAATTTCTATTTTCTTCCAGCAGCGTCATCGCTCCTTCAAAATTTTTGGACGTAATATAAGAGTCCACCAGTAGTTCCTGCATCTCCTGGGTGTGTTTATCATTGGGGTATTTTTGCAGATAGGTGGTTAAGACCCTGGGAACGGGTTCATAGGCATTTCCAATCTCATAACTTAACCTGGCGTAATTCAAATAGGAATCTTTTTGAATTTCCGGACTAAAATCCATTTGAGATGCATTCCGGAATGCGTTGAGGGCCTCCTGTTTTTTATCGAGCTTTAAATAGCATTCCGCCAAATGGTAATAGGCATTCTGAGAAACGCTGTTGGTACCTCCGATGATCTTATTGTATTGCTGAATGGCATTGGCGTAATCTCCCTGCTTATAATAGGAATAGCCTAATAAGTAATAGTCCGTATTATCCCATTTGCCTCTTTTTCCTTTGTATTCTTCCAGATAAGGAATGGCGTCATTGTATTGTTTTAAATTGAAATAGCTCTCGCCAATAATTTTGTTGAGTTCCGAAACTTCCTGCCGGTCCGATTTTGGTACTTGTTTTTTGGCCAGGGCGATAGCTTCCTCAAACTTGCCCAGTTTAAAATTCATATCGGCCTGATAATAGGACAGTTTTTCATCCAGTAATTCGGGATCGGTAATCTGGTCAAAGCGTTCGTTGGCACCTTCGTAGTCATCCTGCTGGTAGGCAATGTAACCCAGATAATATTTGGCCTGTGAGCCGTAGGTTGGGGAAGTTGTTACTTTGCTCAGGTAACGCTCGGCTTCTTTTGGTTTATTGGAGGAAAAAAGGGCATAGCCCATATTAAAATTAAAGCGCTCCTTATCTTTACGGGCCATGGCGCTCTGGTCTACCTTAGCGTACCATTTAAGAGCGTACGGATATTTCCCATTTTCAAAGCAATAGTCGGCCACATCAAGAAAGGCCGAATTTCGCTTAGTGGATGTTGGATATCGCGCTACAAAATCCTCCATAAGTCTGTCTGCCCCAAGCTGATTCAATCTTACGGCAGCATTCGCAACATAATAGGCACTATTTGCTTCTGTTTCGAGGTCGTTGGCACTGTTCTGAACCTTCTCAAAAATAGTCTGTGCCGCCTGGTATTGCTTGTCGTTGTAAAGCGCAAGCGCATCCTGATATTGCTTTTGATCGTGTGTGTAGATTTTGGATTCCTGGGCGAAACCGAAAATGACTGTCCCGACGAAACCCAGAAGTAGCGCGGTTTTTTTCTGTCGCATAATGTTCTCTTGCAGTTAGAATTACCGTATTTCTTGTAATAACGTCAAATTTTGTTCCTAAGTATATAAAATAACATTTGCCCGGCAATTTTCTTAATAATGCCAAAAAAGAAGTATTTTCCTACCTCTCATTTTTCGGACGTTGGGCTGCAGCTCTAAAGGAATTTGGTTGATCTTTCCCGAGGTGATCCAAGTCCTTTCCAATTGTGATAAACATGTAGATTTCCCCCGGATATAAATTCGCACATGCTTAAGCCATGAAAAGGAAATAAGAAAAAATCAGTTGTAGTCAAAACCATTTTCGAGCCAGAAAGTCAAACCAATTTTGATTCTTCTTTCCGACAAATGTAAATTTTAGGGCTCCTCCTGATTTGTTTTAAAAAGGAACTTATTACTTTTATGCCGACAAGCGACCGTATGAATGAAAGCGTATTGACCTTAGAAGATGTTGCCATTTTTCAAAAAGAAAATCTGGTGCTCAATGATATTACTCTCGAGGTTAAGGAAGGGGAGTTTGTTTACCTCATAGGAAAAACCGGAAGCGGTAAAAGCAGCTTTATGAAGACGCTCTACGCCGATCTTCCTTTGCAACAGGGAAATGGTTTTATCGTAGGTTTTAATCTGAAGACGCTGAAAGAAAAGGACATTCCCTATCTGCGAAGAAAATTGGGAATCGTGTTCCAGGATTTCAAATTGCTGCCGGATAGAAATGTGAACAGGAACTTCGGCTTTGTGCTCAAGGCCACGGGGTGGACAGACCAGGCCAAGATGGATGCCAAAATAGAGGAGGTTCTGCAAAAGGTGGGCATGAAAACCAAGGGCTTTAAATTTCCGCATGAACTCTCGGGAGGGGAACAACAACGGGTGGCTATAGCCCGGGCGCTTTTAAACGATCCGGAACTTATACTGGCCGATGAACCTACAGGCAATCTGGATCCTCAAACCAGCGTTGAGGTGATGAAGGTACTGCAGGAAATAAATAAAGCCGGCCGTACCATACTCATGGCTACACACGATTATGCGCTGCTGCTCAAATATCCTTCAAAAACGCTTAAATGTGATGGAAACAAGGTGTTTGAAGTAATACAACGGGCTGTATGAATTATTTTTTTGTAATCTGCAGATACCTTAAAACTCCTTCAAAAGTATTTTCGCGGGAAGCACATTGTTTCCGAAGTTTAGCTTTTCTAAATTGTTGTAATCCCGTTCTTGTTTTAATGTAAGGCGATTCTTTGTTGCAACTGAAAAGAAGAAGGGTAGTGTAAAATGATAAAACTTTTTATTCACTATTTAACAAAAAAAATGTACATTCGGTGCGCTCTTGGCGGTTTTCTTATCGGACTAAATAAGTATACCGGCGGTGCTCTATTCCCCCTTCTAATTATCGGACTGAACAAGGAAATTCTCCTTGCCTGTACCGTTGTACAATTTTTTAACCATCTAAAAAAGACAATATCATGAAAATCAATGCATATGTAGCCGTGGCTTCCGTAATGTGTTTAGTGTACTCCTGTAAAACGGAAACATCGAAGGATACTATAGCGGAAAATACCGAAATCCGGCAATGGAAACCCGAAGATACCCGAAGCATAACGGGGGTAACAGCCAAACGGGGATTGATTAAAAAAACAGACGGGGCCACTCCGGGTTATGTATTATTTCAACCCGCTCAGAGCACAAAAACATATCTTATGGCCATGGATGGTTCCATAGTACACCAGTGGAACGGGGAATTAAACTCCATGAATGCCTACCTTCTGGAAAACAGCCATCTTGTACGTCTGGAGAGGGACGTGGATTTTCCAACTTTTGCCGCCGGGGGACAGGCAGGAAGGATAAGGGAATACGATTGGGATGGAAATGTACTCTGGGATTTTGAATTTGCCGATGAAGATGAACTGATCCATCATGACATTGAAGTGATGCCCAATGGCAATATTCTCGCCATCTCCTACGAGGCCAAATCTCCGGAAGAGACAATTGCAGCCGGTCGGGATCCTAAATTTATACCAAAGGCGGGGATCTGGCCCGATAAGATCATCGAAATTAAGCCTGCCAAACCCCAGGGCGGAGAAATAGTGTGGCAATGGCGTATGTGGGACCACCTCATTCAGGATATCGATTCCACAAAGAATAATTACGGGGTGATCGCCGAAAACCCAAGAAAACTAAATATCAATGTTCATGGAGAGGAATCCCCACCTATGACAGAGGAGCAGTTAGAGGGAATGAAAAAGATTGGCTTTGCCACTTCAAATGCCACAGTGGATAACCGGGGCTCGGATATTACTCACACCAACGCCATATCCTATAACGCTGCCCTAGATCAAATTGCCATCAGCGTTCCAGGTTATAACGAAATTATGATAATAGATCACAGTACCTCCACGGAGGAAGCCAGCGGAAATTCCGGAGGGAAGTGGGGGCATGGCGGTGATCTGCTCTATCGCTGGGGAAACCCTGAGAGTTATGGAAGAGGTACAAAGGAAGAACAAATGCTTTACGGGCAACACGATATTAAATGGATCCCTGAAGGATATCCCGGGGCAGGTAACCTGATGGTCTTTAACAATGACATTATAAATCCCGATAACAAATTACCCTCTATGTGGGCCGCTTTTGGTTCTGCGAAATCCCCTGATCCACAAGTATCGATTTCCGATGTTGGAAATTACAGCGCTGTGTATGAAATTACCCCACCGGTGAATGAAGATGGTTCGTACGCTATTCCGGAAGAAGGCCCCATGGGACCTGAGGAGCCTACGTGGACGTATATGGCACCCGACAAATATTCTTTTTACTCCGCCTTTATTTCAGGGGCACACCGAATGAAAAACGGGAATACCTTCATTACCTCAGGAGCCAAAGGCCGCTTTATGGAGGTTACACCTAATAATAGGATCGTATGGGAATATTGGAACCCCTATAATGATCACTATACATTACCCGACGGGTCTGCCGCCCAACCCGGGGGACCCTTTCTTTTTGGACAGTTCAGGGGTACCCATTTCGACACGGATTATCCGGCATTTTCTGGAAGGGAATTAAAGCCGATTAACCCGCAACCCGAACCGTTTGTTTTTAAAATGCCACCTCCGCCGGCTGAAACGGATAGTATTCAATAAAATAATGTAACCAACCCTAAACAAAAATAATATGTCACTTAAAATCATAGGTGCAGGTTTTCCAAGGACCGGCACAACAACGCTGAAAAGATCTCTGGAAACCCTCGGATTTAAGAAAGTTTATCATATGAAGGAATTACTGGTAAACCCAACTATGCTGCATTACTGGAAAACGCTCGATGAAACGGGAGATACGGATTGGGATAGCCTGTACAACGGTTATGATGCCACAGTGGATTTTCCGGGTTATCCATGGTACAAGGAGCATATGAAACGGTATCCTGATGCCAAGGTGATCCTTACGGTTCGGGACTTTGAATCATGGTATCAAAGCGTGGACAGTACGGTATGGAAAGCCGGGCCTCAAACCCCGGGAGAAAAGATCAATATGATGGGTAAATTAATGGCCAGTTCACGTGCCCGGAATGTGGTAAAGTGTATTAAATTCTTCAAGAAAATATTCTTTGCCCAGGAACTTAAGGGCAAGTTCCGGGACAGGGAATTTGCCAAAAAGGTGTGGGAGGACCATATAGCGGGGGTAAAGGCCACCGTACCTGAAGAGAAGCTTCTCATTTATGACGTACGGGACGGCTGGGCTCCCCTGTGCAAATTTTTGGGGGCTGCGGAACCTTCGGAACCCTTGCCCCATTTAAATAAAAAGGAAAACTTTAAAGAAATGCTTCCCCAACTTATGAAAGGAAATATGGTGTAGAAATTTAGTTGCTCCCCTTAAGTACACATAAGGCTCAAAAGTAAATTTAAATTACACCGTTAAATCCACTTAATGAATACTGAAAGTTGGCAGGTTAAGGCAGCTTTATTACTGGTTAGCAGCCTTACCATAATGTCCATGATCACTATTTCGGCTTCATTGCCCGATATGTCAGAGACATTTGAAGCACAGCCGGGCGGCCCTGCGCTTGTAAAACTTTCCTTGTCTTTCCCTGCATTATTTATTGCTATTAGTGCCATAATTGCGGGCATGGTAATAGACAAATTCGGCCGACTTAAACTTTTGACCATTGCCTTGATCTTTTATGCCGTGGGCGGAACTTCCGGGTATTGGTTAGACAATATTTACCACATCCTTGCCGGGAGGGCGTTGCTGGGATTAAGCGTGGGCATATCAATGACCATTGTCACCACCCTGATCGCCGATTACTACCAGGGAAAGGCAAGACAAAAATTTGCAGGCCTGCAGATAGCGATAATGTCTATAGGGGGTATCGTATTCATCACCCTGGGAGGTATTCTGGCCGACATTGATTGGCGGGTCCCGTTTTTACTCTATTTTTTCTCCCTTCTTGTTCTCCCTGTGACCAGAACGTATTTAAAGGAACCAAAGGAAATTACGGTCCGTAAAAAAGCAGATTCGTCGGTCAGATCCCCTAAAATTATCTGGTTTGTATTTTTGAACGTGATGTTGATATGGATCATATTCTTTATTATTCCCGTGCAAATTCCCTTTTATTTGAAATCCATTGGAGTTGAAACAAATACACTCATCGGTATCGCCATAGCCGCCAGTACCTTCTTTTCGGCTGTGGCTTCTTTTTCGTACTCCCGTATCCGGGATAACTTCGGATTCCGGCAAATATTCGGTCTAGGGTATTTGTTGATGGCTTTGGCATATGCCTCCATGGCCTATGGCAATTCCTATGGAATGGTCCTGCTAGGGATGCTGTTGGCCGGATTGGGTATGGGCTTAATGATACCCAACGCCAATATCTGGGTAATGCAACTAGCCCCGCCTGAGATCAGGGGGCGTGAAATTGGGCGCTTAACCACATTTTGGTTTATGGGGCAATTCGTATCCCCATTGCTCTTGCTTCCTTTTTTGGATACTATCTCACTCTCCCGCCTCTTCTATATTTTAAGTGGGCTGCTCTTAAGCCTGGGCCTTATTTTCTTTGTTTTATCGCTACTGTACAGAACACAGACCAGGGCAGAACCATAGCCGAAGTTTAGATATGGTTCGTTTGTAAAAAGGGTATCAGCATATTTAGATGTTCTTCAAAATAAGAGGAGAATGGCATTTCCTGATTTACCAAAAAGTGATTACATTTAGGAAATACGTTTGCAATAGACAGTGGAAGAAAAAAAGAACAACCCGCCAACCCTTTACGAATGGGCAGGAGGTATGGAAGTATTCGAAGAACTGATCGTAAAATTCTATGATAAGGTTCTGAAAGATACTCTTTTACGTCCCATTTTTGGTCATATGTCCCCGGATGAACCTAAGCCCACATGGGGTTGGGGAGAAGTTGGGGGGCCTTATCCCGAACAGTGAACAGCAGCTTGCAACCAGTGGCAGGTGGTGGTAATGAGGAAAGTTTAGGTTGAAGTTATTAGGAATTGCCAGGGGAGCTTTGTGGAAAAAATTCCGGGGACAACCCTCCCTGCCAACCATGCCTCAAATTTCAACATCCGGCACCCAGTGGAGGGTGAACAACCATTAATCGGTAACCTGCCTCATTCAACCTTATGATCTTAAAAAAACAAGTCTATCAACCTGATAAAAAAGCAAATCCCATAATAGGTGTTTTCCTATTCCTGATCTCCATTACACTATTTGTACTTTCTGCGCCTTTCGGATTTATTTATGGATTGATACATGCATTATTTACCCGGGGATTCAGGGGAATAGGAGAATATTTGCTGAAAGTGGCAATCTCTATTGATCAGTTGGGGAATGTGCTGATGCAACATCTTTTGAACGCACTATGGGTTAAAAAAGGAGGCTATAAATTCGGGAACCGGGACGAGACCATTTCCAGCGCCATGGGTAGAAATAGAAAATTAAATACGTTAACTGTTTTAGGCAAGGCTGCTGACAGTTTTTTAGATGTCATCGATCCCGGCCACTCACTTAATTCAATTGATTATTACATAGAACCAGGCGAAGCAATTATAGATAAGATCGCCTGGATCCATCTCGTGGATCAACAAATTCTCTGTGTACGAAGTGTGGAAAGAGAAAAATACTATCTACCCGGCGGGAAACGGGAAACGGGAGAGAGCGATGCCCAAAACCTTTTCAGGGAAATTAAGGAAGGGCTGAGTGTTGAATTGTTACTTCCCACCTTGAGGTACATCGGGATATTTGAGGCCCAGGCCGACGGGGAAGAAGGCGGAGAGTTGGTACGTATGACCTGTTACGAAGGCCTTTACCAGGGAAAACTTCAACCGGCATCTGAAATAGAAGAACTGGTTTGGCTTAATTACACGGATAAGGAGATGACTACCGAGGTAGCTCATCTCATATTCGATTTTCTGAAAGACAAAAAAGAGCTGGCTTAATCTTACCTTTTACCCTAAATTGAAATGTATGACAAACAGAATTAACATTTTCCGGAAAAAAGGGGGAAGGGCGACCAGGATGTCAGCACTTTTTATAGGTATAATTTGTAGCTCAATCCCGTTGAGCAAACCAAGAGAAGTACGTCCTAACATCCTGTTTATCGCTGTTGATGACCTGAGGGCCGAACTTGCAGTTTACGGCAACACTGTAGTAAAATCCCCGCACATTGATGCACTTGCCAAAACAGGTATTCTTTTCAGGCATCATTACGTGCAGGTACCTACTTGCGGCGCTTCCCGTTATGCACTCTTAACAGGACTTAGACCCACGGCGCCGGTTCATCTAACCAATGGTGCCATAGAAGCCGAGATCTCCGACCGGGCCGAGACATCTGTCCCGGAAACGTTTATACATCAATTTAAAAGGGAAGGGTACCATACGGTAGGTATTGGAAAAATAGGCCATTCTGCCGACGGTTATTTATACGGTTACGAAGAACCTGTGTCTCAAAAAAGAGAACTTCCCTATAGTTGGGAGGAACTCCTCTTTGATCCGGGAAAATGGAAAACAGGGTGGAACGCCTTTTTTGGTTATGCCAACGGGGAAAACAGGCAAAGCTTAAAAAAGCAGGTAAAACCTTATGAGGCCGGTGATGTGGATGACAACGGCTATGCAGACGGTTTGACCACGAACCTTGCGATCTCCAAACTACGCGAATTAAAGAAAAAAGGAAGCCCGTTCTTTATGGGAGTAGGCCTGTTTAAGCCTCATTTGCCATTTAATTCCCCCAAGAAATACTGGACCCTTTATGAGAAGGAGAACATCCCCATTTCCCCTAATCCCGGTATCCCGGAAAACATTCATAATGAAAGTCTGCATAACAGCGGGGAGTTCAATCAATACGCCCTGGGAGACGAGTTTGCAAATTTGGCCGAACCCCTCTCGGAATCCTATGCCAGGAAATTACGGCAGGCCTATTTGGCTTCAGTCAGTTATGTTGACGCCCAGATAGGAAAGCTCTGGGAAGAATTAAGAGTACTGGGGCTGGACAAAAACACCATTGTGGTCATATGGGGGGATCACGGCTGGCATTTGGGAGATCAGCGGGTATGGGGCAAACATACCTTGTTTGAAAATGCCTTAAAAAGTGCCCTCATCATAAAATCGCCCTATGCCAGGCATACGTCCAGACAAGTGGATGAAATTGTAGAGACGGTAGACCTTTATCCCACTCTGCTGGAACTTTGTGGAATTGAAATTGATCATCAGGTGGATGGTGAAAGTCTGACCGGACTAATGGAGTCAGCGGATGTCCCTACCAGTAATACGGCCTACAGTTATTTTAAGAATGGCATATCTTTACGGACACCAGAGTATCGGTTAACCAAATATTTCAGGAAGGAGGAACCGGTGGTAGAACTCTATGATCATACCACGGATCCTCTTGAAAGCCGAAATGTGGCTCAGATGAGACCTGAGATTGTCGCCGGGCTTATGCCGCTGCTGGAGAAAGGGGACACGGGATTATATTCGAATTAGCCTAAAAATTGATCCGCTCCGAAACATAAGGGGAACTGCCCAAAGATTTTTGTTACTTTTGCCCACATAAAACACAGCAATTTATTTACCTATTCATGGAAATTCTTGGAATTGATATTGGCGGATCGGGCATCAAAGGCGCCCTGGTAGATATAGTGACCGGAGAAATGGTAACCGAACGCCTCCGGATACCCACTCCTGAGTCCCGGGCTCCCGGAGAGATGGCAGAGGTAGTTTCTGAAATTGTAAAGCACTTTAATTATAAGGGCCCGGTAGGTTGCGGGTTTCCTACGGTTATTAAAAAGGGGGTCTGTAAATCTTCGGGTAATCTTCATACGGACTGGAACAATCTGAATGTGGAGGAGCTTTTCAAAAAAGTAACCGGCCTGGATTTTACGGTTATCAATGACGCCGATGCGGCCGGCTATGCCACTATGAATTACGGGATCGGGAAAGGAGAGGATGGCTTTGTTGTCATGATCACCATAGGCACAGGCCTCGGCAGCGGTGCCTTTCTCGATGGCAGGTTATTACCCAACTTTGAACTGGGCCAAATTCCCTATAAAAAGTACGATAAAATAGAATCCTGGGCGGCAGCTTCGGCCAAGGAGAAAGAAGGGCTCAGCTATAAAAAATGGGGCAAACGTTTTAATAAATTTTTAGAGTTAGTGGAGTTGATCATAGCCCCGGACCTGATAATCCTCGGTGGCGGGGCCTCAAAGGATTTTGACGAGTACAAAGCCAAAATTAAAATTGAAACTCCTGTAATACCTGCAGGTTTGCAGAACGACGCCGGCATTATTGGCGCGGCTACGGCTTGTGCTAAATGCCACGTTACAGGGTAAGAATCGGTGGAAAGGACTTTGATTACCTGACCATTGCAATAACTTCATGAAGATTCTTCACTTCTCTTTGCTCGTTCCGAATGACAAAGACAACGGCCCTTAACAGCGGGCACCTCCCATACTACATCATAAAAAGCACACAAATTGTCATTTCGAGCGTAGCGAGAAATCTACACACACAGATTTGGAAAACACTTAGACTTCCGGATCCGTTACGGCCTAATCTGTCTTATTCCGCTTTCTATCAACCTCCTTCAAATGGATCTTACGGAGTCGCAGGTGCTTCGGCGTTACCTCCACGTATTCGTCCTTCTGAATATATTCCAGCGCCTCTTCCAGTGAAAATTTTATCGCCGGGACAATTTTTGCTTTATCATCCGCCCCGGAAGAACGAACATTGGACAACTTCTTTGTTTTGGTGATATTGATCGTCATATCGTCTCCCCGGGTATTCTCCCCTATAACCTGCCCTTCGTAAATGTCTTCACCGGGATCAACAAAGAATTTTCCCCTATCCTGCAATTTATCTATGGAATACGGAATGGCTTTCCCATTTTCCATAGATACCAGGGACCCATTCTGCCGCTGTGGCACATCGCCTTTCATGGGTTGGTATTCCAAAAACCGGTGGGCCATAATGGCTTCGCCTGCCGTTGCCGTCAACAACTGATTTCGCAGCCCGATAATCCCCCGGGAAGGGATCATGAACTCACACAGCATCCGGTTGCCCTTAGCCTCCATGCTGGTCATTTCTCCTTTGCGGATCGATACCATTTCCACAGCCTTCCCGGACACTTCTTCAGGCAGGTCTATGGTCAGATGCTCTATAGGTTCACATTTCACACCTTCAATAGTTTTGATGATCACCTGAGGCTGCCCTATCTGAAGTTCATATCCTTCCCTGCGCATGGTCTCTATCAATACCGAAAGATGAAGCACCCCACGGCCAAAGACCATAAATTTCTCAGCGCTATCGGTTTCCTCAACTCCTAATGCCAAATTCTTTTCCAGTTCCCGTTCCAGGCGCTCCTTAATATGCCTGGAGGTCACAAACTTACCGTTCTTCCCGAAAAACGGGCTGTCATTAATGGTGAACAACATACTCATGGTAGGCTCATCTATGACAATCGTTTTTAGGCCCTCGGGATTTTCAAGATCGGCAATGGTATCCCCAATTTCAAATCCTTCCAACCCAACAATAGCACAAATATCCCCGGTCTCTACCTCCTTTACCTTCTTCCGTCCCAGGCCTTCAAACGTAAAAAGTTCTTTAATTTTAGATCTTATGGTGCTCCCATCCCTTTTTACCAGCGAGATCTGCTGTCCTTCCTTCAGGCATCCGCGTTGGAGCCTACCGATGGCAATTCGCCCTGTAAAAGAAGAATAGTCCAGCGAAGTGATGAGCATCTGTGTAGTACCCTTAGTAGGTTGAAAAGCCGGGATATGTTGTACCACCATTTCCAATAACGGTTCTATGGAATCCGTCTCCTTCTTCCAATCCTCGCCCATCCAATTGTGTTTTGCCGAACCATAGACCACCGGAAAATCCAATTGCCATTCCTCAGCCCCAAGTTCAAACATCAGGTCGAATACCTTTTCATGAACTTCTTCCGGAGTGCAGTTTTCTTTATCCACTTTATTGATGACAACGCAGGGTTTCAATCCCATATCTATCGCCTTTTGCAAAACAAATCGTGTTTGCGGCATGGGCCCTTCAAAGGCATCGACCAAAAGCAATACGCCATCCGCCATGTTCAGAACACGCTCCACTTCCCCGCCAAAATCCGCGTGACCGGGCGTATCTATGATGTTGATCTTGGTATCCTTATAGTTCACGGATACGTTTTTTGAAACAATGGTTATGCCGCGTTCCCGTTCCAGGTCATTATTATCCAGGATAAGGTCGCCCGTGGTTTCATTTTCACGAAACAACTGGCAGAAGTGAAGTATTTTATCAACCAGGGTGGTCTTCCCGTGGTCTACGTGGGCGATAATAGCGATATTTTTGGTACCGGGCATAACTTAGTTTTGAGCGCGCAAAGATACTGCTATTTTTTACTTCCCGATGTAAACTGATCATATTTTTATCTGGTTGATTTTGAGGAGGTTTTCTCAATCATTTCTAACCAATTTTGGAACTTTGTGAAAGCCTCCCCGGGAAGACATTCTAAAGATCATTGCTCATCGGCGGAAGGACCATAACTGCCAGGTACAAAAATATCATTTAAGCGGTAATACACCCCCAATTGTGCCCGGTGGTGCGTGATTTGATTTAACGAATGGCGGATGGCGCCATATTTAGACCATTCCTGAAAAACCATATCCCCCTGACGGATATCCCATTTTCCATCTAATTTTTCAGGAGTTAAATTAGTTAAGGTATCCGCTCCTTTGCGATAATCTTCTTCCAATTTTTTTTGAAGTTCGGTTTTGGTCTTAATGTCGGGTTGTGTATACGGAGTGTCTGAGAAATCCAGGAATTCTGTGTTCATAATAGTTTCGGGCCATGCAAATATTTCCACCACGTGCACTGCAAGTGTTTTCATGCTCATCGATTTTTCATGCGGTTTCCAATGATTTTTGTCCTCTGGATAATTTGCTAAAAAAATTTTGGAGGTTTCATATTCTGATTTTAATTCGTTCTGAAGTTCTTCTATAATGTTCATAATATCCGAATTTGATTAACAACAATAAATTGATTCCGTTTCACAATGACCACAAGATAGAGATCATAATTTAAATTTTTTAGCTTTATAATTAAAAAGACCCCTTCGTCATAATTTTCTGTCTGAAAAATAAGTCGAAAGCCCCATTTTTCCAAAATCATTTGAATGGGTTGGTGTAGGTGCTATGCCGCGATACGGCTGTCGTGCCCCCGGAGCGTTAATTTTTGCAAGGGTGCGGTCCCTAATGGTCATTTTCCATGACTGTTAATTACCCAACCTAAACCTAAATTAAAGTTTGGGTAAATCCCGGAAGAAGATCTAAGATTTACGGTCTTATGATCACCATCCCGGACTTCAATATAGCCTATTCCCAATTGAAGTTCTAAATTAAGCCCCGGTTTAAAGGTTCTTTGCATACCATAGGCGGGCCCCGCATAGAAAACATCAAAACCTGCCGGACCAAACAAAATAACACTAAGAAGTGACGGATCCAACTCACCTATGAGGGGGGTGGAACTTAAATAATAGCATTGAAGTCCAACAAAATTAGCGGTGTTGTTATTTGTTCTTTTATCCTTTGAAAACCTTCGGTTAAAATTGTAGTAATACCGGTACTGCGTATCGAACAAAGGGAAGATTCCAAAATTGTCCTGAGGCCCCAAACCGAAGCCGAAAACGCTTGTTGCCTCAGCCCTTAGGGTACTATTTTTAGATATTCCGGTTTCATATACCAGACCCGGAGTTAAAAAATCTACTTTTAAATGATGGCTCTCAACATTTTTATTGGACTGCGCAAAGAACATGGCCGTGCACATGAAAAGCGCAAAAAAGAAAATTTTTGACATTCACCGTCTTGATTAGCTGTTATGGGTTCATGGCATCAAATACCTAGCTAGAAAATGTATCTTTGCTTAAACTTTTTATTATGGATCTCAGTTACATTCCACAAATAAAACACGCAGGCTCAAACAATTTTTTTCTCTTATCAGGCCCGTGTGCCATTGAAGGCGAGGATATGGCGATGCGCATTGCAGAAAGAATTTTGTCGGTTACGGATAAATTGGAAATTCCCTATGTTTTTAAAGGGAGTTTTAAAAAAGCCAATCGCAGCCGGGTCGATTCCTTCATGGGGATCGGGGACGAAAAAGCCTTAAAGATCTTAAGAAAGGTGTCCGAAACATTTAAAGTGCCCACCATTACGGATATTCATGAGGTATCGGACGCCGTCATGGCAGCGGAATATGTAGATGTGCTACAGATACCCGCGTTTTTGGTCCGCCAGACCGATCTTGTGGTGGCAGCGGCACAAACCGGTAAGACGATCAATCTCAAAAAAGGGCAATTTATGAGTCCGGAAAGTATGAAACATGCCGTGACCAAGGTGACGGACTCGGGAAATGAACAAGTGATGATCACCGACAGGGGCACCATGTTCGGTTACCAGGATATGGTAGTGGATTTCAGGGGAATCCCTACCATGAAACAATATGCCCCTGTTGTGCTCGATGTAACCCACTCCCTGCAACAACCCAATCAGGCATCCGGTGTTACTGGCGGCAGGCCCGAACTCATCAACACCATGGCACGCGCAGGCATTGCCGCCGGGGTTGACGGTATTTTTATGGAAACGCATTTTGATCCTGCCAACGCCAAAAGTGACGGTGCCAATATGCTACATTTAGATCACCTGGAAAAACTGCTTACCAACCTGGTGGCCCTGCGGAAAACCGTAAACGCACTATAATAATCCCTTTATTTTTCTGTTTATGTAGGATAAGCCAATCTTACCTCGAATGAATTTTAAATTTTTGTCCCTGCTTAACGCATTGCTTTTCACCACGCTCTTAATATCTCAAAAATCAGATAACTTCGGGAAGCTCACCACCCAAGAGGAAAATTTTAAAACCTACCCCAGGGATGAATCCGCCAACGCCATCATCCTGTATGAAAAAGGAGATAATTATTTTGAGGTAATGCATGACCGGATCTGGCTGGTAAAAGAATATCACGGGAAGATAAAAATACTGGACAAGAAAGGGTTTGAAGAGGGAACCATCTCCATTCCCTACTACAAGGGCGCTAGTTCTTCTGAAAAAGTTGAAAATATCAGGGCCATTACACATAACGGGGCCGTTAAAACGGGGTTACGGGCAGATGAGGTCTTTACCAATGACATCAATGAAAGATGGTCCGAAAAGAAATTTACATTTCCCAATATTAAAAAAGGTGCTGTGCTGGAATATCGGTATAGGATCATTTCGCCCTTTGTTTACCATCTCAACGGTTGGAGTTTTCAAGCTAACATACCCAAATTATACAGTGAATTTAATGCCAAAATTCCCGGGAATTACAGCTACAACAGAAGCATGAGCGGGTCCTTGAAATTGGATGTCAACGATGCAGGAGTTAAAAAAGAGTGTTTTCGAATAGAAGGGTTTGCCAAAGCAGCGGACTGTGAGGTATTAAAATATGCCATGAAAGATATTCCCGCTTTTAAAGAAGAGGAGTATATGTTGGCGAGTTCCAACTATATCTCCAGAATAGATTTTGAACTTTCCGAATATCGCCGCCTGAATGGCACTACGGATAGGTATACTAAAAGCTGGAAGGATGTGGACAGGGAATTTAAGAACGATAAGGATATAGGACGGCAATTGACCAAAAAGGGATTTTTTGAAAAAAATGTACCGGAAGCTTTGTTGGTTGAAGGAGACGCACTTACCAGGGCGAAAAATATTTACAAATTTGTTCAGGATCATTATAGCTGGAATGGCAAGTATGGCATCTACCTGGATATTCGAGTTAAGGAGGCATTTGAGGAGGGAAAAGGAAATATAGGCGAAATAAACATCTCCCTGATCAACCTGTTAAATGCGGCTGATATTCCCACCCAGCTTATGCTGACCTCAACCCGGGCCCACGGACTGCCAAAAAGAAGTCATCCGGTGATGTCCGATTTTAACTATGTAGTAGCCAGAACTACCATAGATGGTAAGGATTACCTGCTCGATGCCTCGGATAAATTTATGCCTTTCGGGATGCTTCCCTACAGGGGCCTTAACTATTATGGGCGTGTTATGGATTTTAAGGACGACAGTTATTGGGAGGATATTAAGATAACTGAAGAGAGTAAGTATCTGGTGCGGACAAAACTCTCTTTTGACATGGAACAAAAGAAAGCAACGGGAATTTTTGATGAAGTAAATATAGGATATGATGCTATAGCAAGAAGAAAACTAGTAAATGATCACACGCAGGAAAACTATTTGGGAAAAGTTGAAGACAGGGCTGCGGGCGACCTGGAAATTACATCCTACAAACAAATTAAGGAAAGAACCAACGAAAAAATGATCTCAGAGCGGTTTGAATTTGAAATGAACAACCTTTTCGTGAATGATATGGTCTATTTGGATCCGTTTATGATAAAATTCTTTGATAAAGATCCGTTTATGGCCGAAGAGCGACAATTTCCTATTGATTTTGGTTACAATAGGAATTACAGTTATACCATTAACATTGAAGTTCCGGAAGGGTACGAGGCAAAAAAACTTCCTGGGAATAAGGTTGTATCCTTGCCCGACAATATGGGATTATTGAAATTCACCTCGGGAATTACAGCTAATAACATTACCATTCACTACACTCTGGTTCTTAACCATGCACATTTTACTTCTGACCTGTATCCCGGCCTGAAAGACCTTTTTAAATATGCGGTCGATGTTCAGAACAATTCCCTGATCGTACTAAAACGTAAGGAATCCCAGAATTAATTCTGTAACTTGGAACCTCTATGTCTTTTATATGAAGTCCCTGATGCGCTTGCTGCTTTGCCTCTGTTTAATTTTAGTCATTTCCTGCAACCCCGACAGGATCTCAAAATCTGAACAAAAAAGACCCAATATTGTTTTTATTATGGCTGATGACCACGCCTACCAGGCCATAAGCGCTTATAGCGATAAACTGATCCGGACTCCAAATATTGACAGGATTGCCAAAGAGGGAATGCGCTTTACAAATGCCAGCGTCACCAATTCCATATGTGCTCCTTCCAGAGCGGTAATCCTTACCGGAAAACACAGCCACATTAACGGAAAAATAGACAACCTATCGCCGTTTGATACTACTAATATTACCTTTCCGCAACTTTTAAAAAGGGCCGGTTATCAGACGGTCATGTTCGGGAAACTGCATTTTGGAAACAATCCCAAAGGATTTGATGAATTTAAAATACTACCGGGCCAGGGCGATTACTACAATCCAAAATTCAATACCCCGCAAGGCGATACTACGGTAATGGGATATGTGACCGATATTATTACCGATCTTACGCTGGACTGGTTTCAAAAAAGAAGGGATCCTGATAAGCCTTTTCTCTTGATGTATTTGCACAAGGCCCCCCACAGATCCTGGCTTCCGGCAAAAAGGCACTATACGGAATTCACTAAAAAAACATTCCCCCTGCCTGAAACCCTTTTTGATGCCTACCAGGGGAGGGGGCAGACCGCCGGAACCGCAGAGATGAACATCCTGGACCATATGATCCTGAATTATGACAATAAAGTATTTCCGGAAGTCATTGAGGATTTAGGAATTTCGGAAAGAAAACTTTTCGATCCCCTCGAAAAAATGACTCCCGAACAAAAGGCCTCGTGGGATTCGGTTTACGGTCCCATTAACGAGGAATTCAGGAAGTTGTATCCAAAACTGAATGATTCTACCCTGATGATCTGGAAATACCAGCGGTATTTGCAGGATTATTTGGGGACAATTGCGGCAGTTGATGAAAACGTGGGTCGGTTGCTGGATTATCTGGAGAAGTCGGACCTAGAAAAGAACACCCTGGTTGTTTACACTTCCGACCAGGGGTTTTATCTGGGCGAACACGGCTGGTTCGACAAGCGTTTTATGTACAGGGAATCTTTTAAGACCCCTTTGCTGATCAAATGGCCCAACGTCATAAAAGCGGGTATCACGGCAGACGAAATGGTACAGAACCTGGATTTTGCACAAACATTTTTGGAAGTTGCAGGGGTGACCGCCCTTGAAGAAATGCAGGGGGAGAGTTTGGTACCGCTGTTAAAAGGTGAAAATGAAAAATGGAATCGTGATGCAGTGTATTACCACTATTACGAATACCCTGCCGAACATGCGGTTAAGCGGCATTACGGTATTGCAACCAAAAAATATAAGTTGATCCATTTTTATTATGACGTTGATAGCTGGGAATTGTATGACCTTGAAAAAGACCCCATGGAAATGATCAATGTACACGATGATCCGGAATACGTGGATGCAGTAACTGACTTAAAGCAAAAGTTGGCGCAGTTACGAACTAAATACAAAGATTCCAAAGCCCTTGACCTCCAATTCATCAAAAGATATAACCTCTCTGAATAGACCGGCACCTTTTTGATTGAAATTGGTGGAGACCTATGTTTTGTGTGGGTTTATGGCGGTTATTTCATTTTAAGCTAATTCACTGGTTCCTGGAAATTTTCCTGTTCTTACCTCGGGAGTTCAATTTTTGATGCATTCACTGTAAATATTAAACCCATTGCTGATATCATTTTAATTAAGCAATTATAATACTTATATTCCCCGAAGTGACCTTCATGCTTATTTTAATCTAAAAACAATACATATGAGAAATCAACTTGAAAATTTTGCAAACAACGTTGTGGATTTTCTGCCCGCCCTGCTCGGAGCTTTATTGGTGCTTTTTATCGGATGGCTTATCGCCAAGGGGATAAAAGCCCTGATCATAAGGCTATTTAAAAAGACCACCTGGGATGAACGTTTGTTTAAAAACAGCAGCATAGGAAACACCAATGTCTTTGTAGGAAATATTTTCTACTATTTAATAATGATCATTGTAATTCTTGTTGTGCTTGAGATTCTGGGGGTAGACCAGGTCCTAACCCCCCTGGAAAACATGCTGAATGAATTTCTGACATTTATTCCTAACCTCATAGGTGCCATTTTAATTGGTTTTGTGGGCTATCTTCTTGCCAAGTTCGTATCCAATCTAGTGAATATCGGAGGAAATTTGCTCGATAAGATCGTTGACAGAACCGGCTTTAAGGATACGGACAAATTGGTGAATATATTAAGGAAGATCGTTTTTATCGTAATTTTTATTCCTTTTCTTATTCAGGCTTTTAATGCCTTGCAATTAGACGCAATATCTGACCCTGCAAATAATATTCTATACGGTTTTACGGAAATGATCGGTGAAATTATCATTGCGTCCCTCCTCTTAATTGTTTTTATCTGGGGTGGCAAATACCTCGCCGAGTTTCTGGAAGATCTGTTCAGAAGTATGGGCTTAGACAAGGCCGGAGAAAAAATTCAGATCCATAATATGATCGGGGCAAATCAATCCCTTTCAAAAATTATAGCTAACCTTATTTATTTCTTCCTCGTATTTTTCGGTGTTATCACAGCAGTGGAAATTCTGGGATTGGAAAGACTTACGGAAACCCTGAACCAAATTCTGGAAGTTACAGGGCAAATTATCTTCGGCCTAATCATTCTTGCCATAGGAAACTATATCTCCATGCTCATTTACAACACCATGATGAAGTCTGATAACAATCGTTTTATCGCCTCCATTATTCGCTGGGCATCCCTTGCATTGTTCATTGCAATAGCTTTACGAACTATGGGAATTGCCAATGAAATTGTGGAACTTTCCTTTGGGTTAATACTTGGCGCTATAGCCGTTGCTGTTGCCTTGAGTTATGGTTTAGGGGGAAGGGAGGCAGCAGGAGAACACTTTAAAGATATCATTAGCAACCTCAGGTCCGGGCCGGAAAAAAGTCAGCCTGTAATCAAAAGAAAAAACACTGACGGAGACGATCTTCCGGACCGTCAGGTTTAGTTAAAATTACTTACAAAAGTTCCCCTTTTAGCACGGTTCTTACTGCGCTGATAACCCATAGTCTTTTTCATCTATGGGTTTTTTCATTTTGAACTGCCGGCAGCCGGTTTATTCCAGAACCTCTTATCCTTAACCTTGTATGCATCGTTGAGAACGGCAACTAAAATGCCGTCATTGATTTCTTCAAGGGATCTATAACGTAAGGATCGCATCATTTTACGGCCGGCTGTGGTCATCTGTTCCAGGTGAACGGTTAGATGAGCGGCATTCCAAAAACCCAGATCCACATAATCCCTGGCCTGGTTCAAATAGCAATAGGGGCGGCCCTTAATATAATAGAAAGGGATCTTATACCTGTATTTTAAATCTGCCTCCGGGATAGTGCGTTCTATAACGGATTGCAGATGTAACAGCATGCTTCTGTAAGGTTCCGGTTGCTCCAGTATGTAATTTTCCGCAGGATTCATATCTTTAGGTATTATACAAACAGGATGTACAAGGTATTATTTTTTTCGTTTTTACTTTTTATTGCCACAACATATGCACAGGATTATACCCATGTTGACAGCAGGGTAAGGAACTATCCTGAATTTGTTGCTGTTACCGATCTCGGATACAGGATCATGAACGACTTCGAGACAGAAACGCAAAGGGTCCGGGCCGCTTTTATTTGGTTAACACACAATATTGCTTACGAAGATAAGATGCTTTTTCTGCCAGAGAAAAAACTTGCATACCGGTCAAAAGCGGGAAAGCAACTGCAGGTAGAGCGACTGGTACAATCAAAAATGGACAGGGCTTTCAGGGCCAGAAAAGGTGTCTGTATAGATTACTCGTTACTTTTAAATGCGCTCTGTGAACAGTTTGGCCTGCCTTCCAGGGTGGTCAGCGGCATTGCAAAAACGGAGATCAAAGACGTTCAAAAAGAACCGATGTTTAAAAACCATGCCTGGAATGCTGTAAGGATAGCGGGAGAATGGAAATTGATGGACCCCACCTGGGCCTCGGGCCACGTGGATCTGGTGAGCAAACAGTTTGTTAGGAAATACCGGGATCACTATTTTTTTACCCCTCCCAGCGATTTTGTTAAACACCACCTGCCCTCCAAGCCTGAATGGCAGTTATTGGATAAGCCCATGAGTGCGGCCGCCTTTTATAGTGCCCCCCTTTATCTTCCGGATTATTTTGGAAAAGGGATAGTGCTGGCAGCTACAACAAACGGGATATTGAATATATCCGATACAAACAGGAAGGTTTTGCATTTTGATAAACTTCCGAAAAACCGCGAGATGTATTATACTATCAGCGGCTCACCCGAATTCAGAAGAATGGGATTTAAGAAATTGGACAGTAAGGCCTACATCTCGAAAATAAGGTTGCGGAAAAAATTAAAAAAAACCTTCAACTACCTTACCATTTATCTCGATTATAATCCTATTTTGAATTTTAAAATTGAAGAATAGGTTAAGCTGTTTCCGGATAACCAATAAAAATAGACCCATATGAAAAATATACTTTTAGCCGGTTTTGTCCTTTCAGGACTTGTATTCCTGAATGCGCAATCCCATTCCCATGCTGGGGCAAGCCCTATAATCTACCCGAATATTCCGGGGTATAAGACCCTGAAGACCGATTTGCATATTCACAGCGTTTTTTCGGATGGGAATGTCTGGCCCACCATCCGGGTTCAGGAGGCCTTGCGCGATAGCCTGGATGCTATCTCCCTTACCGAACACCTGGAATACCAGCCCCACGAAGAAGATATCCCGCACCCTGACAGGAACAGGGCTTATCACCTGGCGATGGAAGAAGCAAAGGCGCATGACCTTCTCATCATACCAGGATCTGAGATCACCCGTTCGGAACCAATTGGTCACAGCAATGCTGTATTTATTTCCGATGCCAATAAATTAATGGAGAAAGATGCAACCAATGCCTTTAAGGCGGCAAAAGCCCAGAACGCCTTTGTCTTTTGGAATCATCCGGCCTGGTATGCTCAGAATCCGGAGGGAAATCCCATTCTAAGTGATTTTCAGAAAGAACGGATCAAGAAAGGGGAACTGCACGGCATTGAAGTCATAAATTCGGTGGATTACGCACAGGAATCGTTGGCACTGGCACTGGAACAAAACCTGACAATCATGGGCACCAGTGATATTCACGGCCTTATAGACTGGGATTACACTGAAAAAGGGAAACACAGGCCCGTAACCCTGGTTTTTGCAAGAGATAAAAGTATGGAAAGCTTACGGGAAGCGCTTTTTGCCGGAAGGACGGTGGCGGCTTACAATTCCCTTTTGGTTGGTAAGGATGAGTTTTTAAATCCTCTGATCAAGGCCTGTATCCAGGTGGAAGAAGCCACCTATATTCCCGAGACACAGGTGTTGAAAGTGGTGATAAAAAATGTATCGAGTTCCAACCTTTTATTTGAAAATCAGATGCAGTATTCATTTTACAGCAATCCTCCCATTTTTGAAATCCCTGCGGGAGGAAACTACACCCTGAATATAAAAACGCTTGAACCAAAGCAAAGCCTGACGCTCAAATTAAAGGCGCTGAAGGCCTATTCCGCTCCCGGGGTACAGCCTGTTGTGACGTGGGAGGTGGAGGTGGATTGGTTGCTTCGGGGCTAAAGCCCCTCGCAAGGACGAAGTAATCTCAATGAACTACCCCGAGGCAGAGCCGTCGAGGTATCAAAACAAACGTAATTGATTCTTATGTATCTCTTTATATTCGGATTTTCCCTGGTTTTGGAGGTACTTCTTTATTACCTCTTCATTTGCGTACTGTCCGACTG
>JBGTNL010000044.1:0-34116 GCA_041743085.1 Flavobacteriaceae bacterium | reverse complement strand
TACCTGCCATTAGCTCAAGGCAAGGGTGTCCACTGCGAGGCGGAACCTGCCTTTGCCGGCAGGTCCGAAGGAAGCCAGCTACAAAGTTCCGACCAAGGGAACACGAACATCATCGGGCATATGCAACGCGGGCGAGTTTGCAATACAAAACGAAACGCAAAAGCTACACGGGCGTTGCGGTGTAAATGGTGCGGGTACATGGAACGAAAGTTATCTGTCTTACCACGGGAGATCTCACGGAGATGTGGAAACAGTGTACGGAACATGGATAACAATTGCCGCGAGAAGTCGGCCGAGGCCATAGTAGCTATCTAGAACGGGCCACACCAACAGCGTGGAGGCCTCACATGATAGCGAAGGGCCGAACCTTGCAAGCAGGATAGTAAATGAACGTTACTAAAGGGAAGTTGTGTTCAGATGCTCAAAAAAAAAAGGCTCCTTGCCAACATAGATTAGGACGGGATCCGAAATATGGGCAAGAGTGAACGTTACCCGCTGGGATAACCGAATACAACATCCGCACGTCCATTGGATGTCAATGCAGGGAACCGCCGTATACGAGAACCGCTTGGCCCGCACTGACGAAGGAAGTGTACGGTGGTGTGGGAGGACAGGTAGCGAATCAATCGCTACCTTCCTACTCGATCTCAGGTCACGGTACCAGCGTACTAAGGCGCAATACCGCCACTTGCGTTGTTGGAAAATGTATTGTTCGCCTGTGTGAGACTGTTTGCCCCCTGCACAAAATCAATTCCCCATCCACCGCTGTCGCTTATGGTACTGTTATTAACCTCAAGGCTGGCCCCGCAGGTCATGACGATGTTCCCCTGCCCCCCGGCATTATACATCTGGCTGGAACCTCCTCCACTGATTTCACAGTATTCCAATTGGTTGGCAGCCGTGCTCGAATTGATGCCCAACCCCAGCCAGGTACCCTGGCCGGCAGTTGCCCCCCTGAAAATGATGGGGGCCTGGGCGGTTCCTA
The DNA here is from genome assembly GCA_041743085.1 of Flavobacteriaceae bacterium. Lineage (GTDB taxonomy): Bacteria > Bacteroidota > Bacteroidia > Flavobacteriales > Flavobacteriaceae > JAFMPW01. The sequence goes on along the minus strand of JBGTNL010000044.1, from coordinate 33,131 downwards.
CGGCATTTAAGGAGCCCGTCAATGGAATACAATCTACTCCAGGCGATCCTAGAACTATCCCGGCAGCTGTTTCAAATTCCAGGATCACACCCGGCATTATAGTCAGTGCCTTCTCCACATAGGTTTCCCTGCCGGCCCGGTCCCTGCTGATGCGATAGGGAACATCCAGTTTGGCTAATGTGAGGTCATCATCTATGATGGCCTGGCCGTATACCTGGATGTATTCCCGCCCATTGGCGCCTGAATAGGTAGTACCGGTATCCAATCCTGCCACCTGGGGCAGGTGCAGCAATACGGGGGCAAGTTCATTATCCGTAATACTATTATCCTCAAATGCGAGGAGGCGGGCATCTTCTTCGTGCATATAGATCCCAAAACCGCCACTTTCTGTAAAAGTACTATGCTGGAGGGTCACGGTACTCTCACATTGCAGCGTGATATTGGCGGAAAAGGCGGATGCATTGTAAAGGTTTTCACTGCCACCTCCCGAAATATCGCAATAGATAAGCTTGTTGTTCGGGCTTGCGGAATTGATGCCGATCCCCAGCCAGGTTCCTTTCCCAGGGGTTACTCCCCGGAATTCGATGCGTGCGTCGGCAGTACCTGTGGCGTTAAGGGTCCCCGTTCTTGTAGAGCAATCCGAGGCCTGCTCGCCCAGCCTGAATCCTGCCCCTGTACTGAATTCCAGGATATTCCCGGGGCTGATTGTCAGGGCATTGTTAATGTTATGTCGCTTGCTTTCCACAAACCTGTAAGGCACGTTGATGGATGCCATCCCAACTGCCTCATCTTTAATATCGTTTGCACGTACCTCCACGTAATTGTAACCATTCCCTTGATAGCTGGATTGTTCATCCAGGGCTCCCAATTGATTAAAAAACAGGCCCACCGGTGCCAATTGATTGTTACTGATGAAATTACCGGCAAAGGCATCCACAACGCTTTTATCCGTAATATAAATACCGTAACCGTCATTGTTTTCCACGGTGCAATTTAAGATGGCGGCTTTTGAGGCCTCATTTTTCGAAAGTTGTACGGCACCCTTCTGCCCGGACTGGCCGGAAGCCGTCCTTCCTGCATGCATAACGGTCACATACTCGAGCCTGTTTTCCGGATGGTTTGTGCCAAAATATACCCCTTTCCATACCCCCTTGTTTTCACTGGTCCCGATAAACTTTATAGGGTTTGTTGAGGTACCTACAGCTTTTAACCCGCCCCCTTCGCTGGTAAAAATGCCGCTTTCTGCCCCTTCAAAGGCAATGATTACCCCAGGTTCGATGGTGAGCAAGGCATTTCCCATTACGGAAATATCGCATTGAACGATATAGTCTATCGCATCTCCTGGTTCCACGTCTTCCAAAACGGTATTTTCTGTGATGATTTTATTGGCACAGGCAAAAATATTCCCGGCGAGAACCGTAAAGGATGGGCCCTGGGCGTTTCTTCCTTTTACGGAGATGGCAACATTTCCTGTTGTTGCGTTTGCAGGCACCACGGCCACTATCTGAGTGGCAGAGGCCGAAGTGACCGTTGCGGCAACCCCGTTGAATGTAATGTTGTTCTCGGAGGCTGTACTGCTAAAATTGGTGCCGGTGATGGTCACTTCCGTGCCAACAACACCACTGGTAGGGCTAATCCCACTAATGGTGGTTACCACGGGTTTTGGGTCCGGATCAGGATCCATTCCAGGGTCCGGATCACTGGAACTACAACTAAGTAAGACCGAAAAGAAAATAAGTAAAAGGATTAATAACCAGGTAACCTTTTGGTTGTTTACCTCGTAGTTTTTTTTTGTTTTCATAGTGGTAATTTTTAAGGTGAATTTTTAGGACGCTTTTTGTCCCAATTGACAATTCCGTAATACATAGCAATCCTGCCCTGTATTTGAATTCAGTGATCGCTTTGCCGATGAAGCCTGATCTTGCTTGCATTGGTCAATTGGTTTTAAAGATTTGAACTCTTGGGGGAAAGTGATAATACAGTGTAAATCTAATCGAATAGAATTCACTGGTCTAACAGCAGGGTTCCCGATCTTAACAGTAGGGTTCCGGGGGTACTGATTCTTATCGGAAATAGATGGGTTAACTCAGTAGGAAGACGGGGATTGCCCATAAAGCTCTTTAAAGCATTTGGCGAAGTAGGATAAATTATTAAAGCCCACCTTATAGGCGATCCGGGTGATACTGTCTTCCTGTTGGCGCAACAATTGGGCGGCCCTTTTCAGGCGAAAATTCCGCAACAGTTCACTCGGCGATTCATTGGTGAGTGACTTGAGCTTCCTGTGAAGCTGGGTTTTGCTCATGGCCAGTGCCCGCTGCATCTGGGGCACCCCAAAACCAGGGTCGGTATGTTCGGCCTCAAGCAACGCCAGCAACTGTTCCAGGAAGCGTTGGTCCAAAGAGGTGACCGTAATCTCACCCGGATTGACCTTGGTATCCCTCTGGCCGAATAGCTCCCGCAACCGTTGCCGCTGTTCTATGAGGTTTTTTATCCTCACAAGGAGTTCCTTCCCGTCAAAGGGTTTTGTAAGATAGTCGTCGGCTCCTGTTTCCAGCCCTTCAATCTTATTCTCCCTGCCCGCCTTGGCGGTTAGCATGATCACCGGGATATGGCTTGTCAGAAGGTCTGTCTTTATCAGTTTGCAAAATTCAATTCCGTCCATTCGGGGCATCATCAGGTCTGTTACGATCAAATCCGGAGGGTTTTTAAGTGCCATTTTTAACCCTTTTTCCCCGTTCTCCGCTTCCGTAACCCTGTAGTTGAGGAGTAACCTCTCTTTGATGAATTGACGCATGTCTGCATTGTCCTCTACCAGCAGAATGTTAGGCAATTGCCGTCGATCAGTTCTTGAAAGCTCAAAGGCCATTTTGGGAAAGGGCGGGGGCGGCAGTTGTGGCTCCTCTGCTTCGCTTCGCTGCCGGGTTTTGATTTCTTCCAGTGGGAATTGAACCGTAAAGATGGTACCTTTCCCTACTTCACTGGTCACATTGATACTCCCGCCCATAAGCTTAATAAGGTCCCTGGAAAGGGAAAGTCCGATTCCCGATCCTTCCTTATCCCTGGTCGTACGGTCGTCTGCCTGGTAAAAACGTTCGAAGATCAGGGGTAGTTTTTCTTCAGGGATGCCTTTGCCGGTATCGGTCACCACTAGTTGCAATGTTGTTTTTCCGCAGGAGGCCAGAAATGATATAGACGAATTATCCTCACTAAACTTGAAGGCATTCCCGAGCAGATTGTATAATATGTTTTCCAGTTTATCACGATCAAAAGAAGCCCATAATGATCCCTGTGGTATCTGTACCTTGTAATCGATATTTCGCTGGGCCGCATGCGAATTAAAGGAAGAGGTAGCCGCCCGGAGGCATTTGAAGACATCACCCTCCGTAAATGTTAGTTTTAAACTGCCCTCATCTATTTTGGACAAATCCAACAACTGGTTTACCATCTGAAGTAAGCGGTTGGCGTTGCGGCGAATCATTTTTATGGTGTCCAGGCTTAAATTGGTGCCGCTATGCTGCTCCAGGTGTTCTATGGGGCCCTTGATTAGTGTTAAAGGAGTGCGGAATTCGTGGGAAATATTCGCAAAAAAACGCGACTTGGACTTGTCCAGTTCCTGGAGCTTTTCTGCCTGTATCCTCAATTGGTTTGCCTGGTGCTGTACTTCGGCTGTCCTCATTGCCACAATTTGTTCGAGGGCTTCGTTTTTGGCAATCAATTGCCTGGCACGCCATTGGAGCAGCCCCCATAATAACAGAAGGATGAAGGCCGTGTACCCGATATATGCCCATAAGGAGCGATACCAGGGAGTCAGAATTACAAATTCATAGTTCCCAGTGTTACCCACTACCCCGTACAGGTTTTGTGCCCTGGCCATAAACCGGTAGTTCCCTTCAGGAAGGTTGGTGTAATCCTTCCGAGACTCTGAAGACCAGTCAGACCAGCCATCCTCAAATCCTTCCAGCCGATACTGGTAGCGATTGCTTTCCGGTTTCGCAAGGGAAGTGGCCGAATATTCGAATCGCAATCCCCCGTTTCTGTAAGGGAGGAGGGTCTCCCTGCCAACGGAAAGTACCCCACCGAAAATAGTGGAATCCTGCCCGGCGGTTACTTTACGGATATGGGTATTAAAGGGTTGCTGAAAGTTAAAGCTGTTGCCCAGGTCATATTTGGTGATCATTTCACCTCCTATCCAAAGCAGGTTATCCTCGTCCCAGTAGATACGGGTTTCGGTGGTACTCCTGAATTCCTCATCGTATACTCGCTGTACTGAATAGTTGCCGTTTTTATCCCTGATAGCTGAAAAGTGGTGTTTTATGCCTTCCACGCCGGCCGACTCCAGCATCAGGAATTTTCCGTCCTCCTGGTACGCAATGGGATAAATTGAGAGAGAATCCAGCCCGAATTTTGTGCCAAAATCGGTATTGGGAACAAAGCGTCCGCCAGCAGTATCGTATTCAAAGAAAGGGGCCTGGGTATCATTGGTGACCACATACAGTGAACCGTCTATTAAAAATACGGTGGCACTTCCTTTTGGCAACCCTTTTGAATGATCCTGAACCACTGCCTGATCAAAATCCGCAATTACCCCCTGCCGGTTTTTTAGTGGGATATCAACAGAGATCACCTTGTTGAGCGAGGTTCCAAGCCATAGTTTCCCCGACGCGTCGGAAGTGATCGAAAATATATCTTCCTTAAGTTGTTCGAGATCCTTTTCTGCACCCCAGCGTCCATTGGATTTGTAGATTGTCGACAGGCCATGCATATGCCCCACGTACACGCGGTTGGGATCCCGGCCAGAGGGGTAAAGGGTACGGCAACCTGCCAGTCGGTTTAATTCTTCCACCTCTTGCCCGTCTATCCGGAATGTGCCATTGGCCGTGGCGGCAAACAGCTCACCCTGTGTTGACAGCAAGGCGAAGCAGCCGCTCTCGATCCCTTGGATCCTTATAAATTTTGAAGGTGCTGTCCCGGACCCCTGTTCCAATGCAAAAAGTCCGGTAGACGTTCCAACATAAAGCCTGCCTTTATGCCGGGTTATAGCCGAAACTGTACCTTCAATGCCCGATCGTTTGTCAAAATGCTGGTACGGCCTTAGCAGGCTTACTTTTGAGATGCCGGTTTGCAGGGCCGTCCACAGGGCATGTTCCCGGTCTACTGTTAGGCCATGGACCTGGTTATTCTGCAGTCCGCTTTCTTCAGTAACTGCCCCCAGCCAGTTCCCATTTTTGTCCATGAGGGCGATGCCCCCGCGCATAGTGGCAAAGGCGTAGGTTGAGTCGGGCAGACGGCGGGCGGCGTATAGGTTATTAGCATACAAATAGTCTTCCACCTGGTTTTCCAGTTTGCTAACGCTGTTAGTGTCATAAACATAAATGCCTGGAGCCCGGGTGGCGAAAAGCACCGAACTGGAGTCGTAAGGAATCGCGATCACCGCCCCGTTTTCTGCAAATAGTTCCCCGTCCTGGATTAGTTTCAGGCTATCGCCAACGAGTAGGTACATCCCCATCCCAGTGATGTCTACGTACACAGTTCCATGTATCTGGTACTCCCTGTATATGTTGCCGGGTACGGGAATAATGCGGAATTCCCCATCCTCCCAACAATAAATGGTCCTGTCCGTAAAGAAAAGGATCCTGTTTCCTTCTGGGAAAATCTGCCAGATATTACCCGTAAGTTCGTAGCCGGCCGGGATCTTGTGTTTGAGTGATTTGAATTGAAGAAACCCAAGTGAATCCGCTTCAAGGTACCCCAGTTCCCTGTCGGCCCCAACCCACTTCCGGTTGTTGACATCCACCACAACGGTACGCACCGCCTGTAATCCACGGGAACTTATTAGGCGCCAGGAATCCCCGTCAAATTCCAGGATTCCCAGGCCATTCCCGGAATAGATAAACCCGTTTTGGTCCTGTGTGATAAACCAGTTCTGGTGGTGGGCATTATACACCTCGTGGGTATAGTTTTCTATAGGGAAGAAGCCTGTTTCCCCAGCAATGGATTGTGAACTCAGCGGGTGAAACACAAACCACAGCAGCCCCAGGAATATGTAAAATGAGGCACCGGGGCCAGCTCTATTGAATTTGCCAGGCTTTCGCCATATGTGTTGTACTACCCCCATGTCCTTTCTGGTATTCGCGAATAAAATAATTGGGAGGAACCTGCCTGCCACTCTCGAGGCCATATTACCTAAAGAAGCTGAAGGCGAGGATTAAGATACCGAATTTTCCCATAATGTCCTCACAGGGTAAGAAGACGTTTTTTTTCGATTTTGGACAGGTCTTTTGATGAGCTTTGTATATTTAAGAATTCCCTCCACCTTTCTCCATTGTGGTGAATGTCCAAATAGAAACTTTTTGATCCAGATTTGAGCGTTCTGCTCCGTAGAGGTACAGCCATAAAAAAGTGACTTTTGAGTGACGGTTTTGTGCTAAAAATAGGAAATAATGGGAAGACTAAAAAAATTAATTTTCATTTTAAAATACTGATAATCAAGTATTTATTTGCTTTTTGTTTCTTTTGTTTTCCTATCATTTTTCTTCCTACTCGATTTCAGGTACAACATAGGTGCAACATTTTGGTTTTTTCCTATGGATTTTTTTTGCATCGCTATGGAATTTTGTTGGTACAAAACTACCGATATCCCTTTGCAATTTATACGACATTTAGGTGTCACCTATATGCCATTTGCCATAAATCACAGCAATTTAAAGGGATTTGAATCAAACCCACTTGAAAATTAAAGAGAAGAAGAATCTTAAAATTTAAGTTTCTGCGTTTAGTTCCGCTTTTCGCGATTCGGTACTTCCCAAGAGTATTTAGACCCACTTCCCGAGCCGCCACTGCCTCCGCCTTTGTTTGACAGCAAAAACAACAACATTCATTCTTGGACGACGGCATATTTACACCAGGCTCGTGCCTCGCTCTTTTTTTATACGTCTTACCAAGTCTGAACATTGTACACTGACAAGCAACAAAAAAGGTAACAGTGAAAACTCTACGGGAAGTAAATCCAAAAATGGAAAGGATGAAATCGTTCAAAAACGAACTATCGAAAGCACCCAAACCAACTTATAAAGCGTGATTTACTTATAAAAGAGGTTTGGGAGGATAACGGGGTTTTTTGTTGGCCGTAGCCTGGACACCTTCATTTCGAAAATTAGAAAAAAGTTTCAGGATGACGATGCCATAAATATCATAACTGTTCATGGCGTGGGATATAGACTTGAAATCACTTGAATTTGTTTCTTTACTTCAAAGGACTTATTCCCTCCAAATCGGAATTTCAACAAAATTCGTAACAATCAAATCAAAACCTCATCATTAATCTGATACTCCAAACGTTTAATCGCTCTGAAGATATCCTATGCTCTTGTGATAAATAAAATCCTAGAACAAACCATTCTCAAAAGACCGTAAAATTATTGGACACATTCTGTAAAGTTATTTTACATTTTTAAAAGGCTCATCAAGAATATATTCATGTAGTTATTTGATATTCAAATAGTTATATTTTTGGCATAAATATAGGTACATGAAATTTGAGCTCTTCGAGCGGCAAATCGGCAATTATCCACCCACTCAACGAGTTTGTCAACCCATCAACCTGTCCGCCTCTGGAGGATCAAAAAACGAGAACCATGTTCAAGAACTATCTAAAAATCGCTTGGAGAAACCTGACAAAGAACAAGCAGCAGACCATCATCAATCTATTGGGGCTGACCGTTGGTACGGTAAGTTGCCTGACCATTCTGTTATATGTTTTTGATCAGACGGGTTATGACCAGCATCATGAGAATGCCGAGAATATTTATCGCGTTCGCACAATAAACAAAAACACGGAAGCAGATGGCAGTGATTTTGTTACCGCGGCCGCGGGGCCTCCAATTGCCTTTGCCATGAAAAATGATTTTCCTGAAGTTGCTGAAGCTTGCCGGATAGTCTTTCTGGATGAATTCAATGTGAATCTGATACGTGCTACAAAAAGCAAGAATGCCTATTATGAGCCGAGGGCATATTTGGCAGATTCTACCGTTTTTAAGATGTTTACCTATAAATTTATTGAAGGGGGTTCAACATCGGCATTAAACGCCCCCAACACAATTGTGCTTTCTTCTTCGTTGGCGCATAAATTGTTCGGTGCGGATAAGGCTCTAGGCAAGACTATTGAGGTCGGCAGCGGAGCGGATGCATTCTTGGTTACGGTTACGGGAGTTTTTGACGAGACTTATGGGAAATCACATCTGAGGCCCAATTATTATCTTAGCATGAATACCCCGGGAAAGGGGGAATATGTGCGGGCCGGAGATAATTTTAGAACTAACAATTTTGTTTATACTTATGTACATCTTGTTCAAGGTACCAACTCCGAACTATTGGAATCAAAACTACCTGCGTTTCTAAAATCCCATGGAGGCGAAGAGGTTGTGGATAAAACATTATATCTTCAAAAGGCAACTGATATACATCTGCATTCCAAAGGCATAAAATTTCAAATTGCTCCGGTTTCAGATATTGGATACCTTTATTTTTTATTGACCTTGGCCTTTTTTATTCAATTGGTGGCCTGTATCAATTTTATAAACCTGAGTACCGCCCGGGCCAATAAACGTGCCAAAGAAATCGGGGTGCGAAAAGTAGTCGGTGCGGATAAAGGTTCATTGATGCGTCAATTTTTAGGGGAATCCCTTTTACTTTCCCTGTTTGCCATTTTGATCAGTATTCCCATAACAATGTTACTATTGCCATTTATCAACGAGCTTACGGAAAGTAATTTCGGTTTCACTTCACTGTTAAATTTTAAAATCCTCAGTATTCTGATTGGCCTAGGCATTTTTACAGGGCTGGTAGCAGGCGTTTACCCGGCATTGGTCTTATCCACTATTAAACCTATACGAGCGTTAAAAAGCACTATCGACCTAAAATCGGGTAATGGAAATTTCCGCAAGGCATTGGTCGTATTTCAGTTTACGGTATCTATTGCGCTTATCACATCGGTAATCATTATAACACAACAATTTCGCTATACACAGAAAAAAGATTTAGGTTTTAAAAAGGAAAATCTACTTGCAGTAAGATTCGGCACGGATGAAACTAAGAAAAGTTACGGTTCCTTAAAATCTCAATTTTTGGGAATATCCGGAATATCGGAAGTGGCGGGTGTTAAATATTCCCCCGCAGAAAGAGTATTGAATGATTTCGGGGTATACCTGCCTGGGGGAGATTCTGAGAACACGGTCAATGTGCAAAACAATGCGGTCAGCGAAGATTATTTTAAGACCATGGGTATCCGCATGTTGCAAGGCAGGGAATTGCGGGAAGGCGATGAGAACCAAATTGTGGTAAATGTAGCTACACTAAAGGCACTAAATATTAATCCTGAACTTGCTTTGGGTTCAAAACTTATGAATACCTATGGTGATGAAACCCAAGAATTTGAAATCGTGGGGATTGTAGGAGATTATCATTATGCTTCTTTAAAGGAAGCCATAGAACCCCTGCTGCTGTACAAATCAAGCAACCTAAATTGGATGATATTACGGACGGGGGCCACTGACTACCATCAATTATTGAATCAATTAGAACAGAGTTGGAGATCTACGGTTAGCAATATTCCTTTTACCTATGTCTTTATGGATAGAGAAATGGGAAAAATGTACGCGGAAGAACAACGACTAGGAAAAATCTCGGCTGTCTTTACCTTTTTGGCGATATTGATCAGTTGTCTCGGCCTCTTCGGCCTTGTATCCTATGTAGCCGAACAAAAGAAAAAAGAAATCGGCATACGAAAGGTTTTGGGGGCAAGTATCAATTCCGTGGTAAAACTTTTGACCAAGGACTTTGTAAAGCTCGTGCTGATAGCTTTTGCAATAGCTAGCCCCATCGCCTACTACTATATGCACCGCTGGTTGGAGAATTACACCTATAAAATAGATATTCAATGGTGGGTGTTTGTCTTGGCGGGTGGTTTTGCTTTGGTCATTACGTTGCTTACGGTAGGATTGCAATCAATCAAATCAGCGGTGGCAAACCCTGTAAAAAGTTTGCGAACGGAATAATACGGATTTAAAGAAAAATACGATGTACAAACTATTCTTAAAAATCGCAACAAGGTATCTACTCAAGAACAAGCTGTACTCCTTTATCAACATCTTTGGACTTGCCACAGGAGTGGCTTCCTTTGTTCTGATTATGCCCTATGTCAATTATGAGCGGAGCTATAACACTTTTGAGGGTTCTGAAAAGGTATATCGGGTGTATATGGATTAGTTAGAAGGGGAAGAGTAGGTTCCTGGAGATGCCAATGCCTATATCGTAAGTGGCCCTACGCTAGAAGAGATTCCCGGAAACTCCTGCCGCGCAATTATTCGACTGGCTCAAGGAAGCCTACCCCGCTCTGCCGGATGTATGCGAAAGAACGGCCTATAACTTTGTCATGGCTATACGCCAGAAGTACAACATCCCTTTAGAGCACAGGTTGCAAGAGGAGGGGAGCAAATCCACGAAGAAATGGACATCTTCATTGCAACGAAAACAAGTTCCCTCCCCTTGCGGAAGGTTAGGGGGGTCTGTTTGGGATGTTGGATTTTGGGAAATTTGTCGTACACCCTAATCCAAGTATCCCGGATGACATTTTAAACCGTACATAAAAGTGCCCCCTGATTACCCATAAGGAAGCCTTTGCGCAGTCGAAGCAGGGCTGCAGGTACTACCATAACTTATACTAGGCCGATTTGTAATCCGCGCCTGTTTTTTACCTTATGCAAAATCTTCACTTAGCTGTTAAAATATTCTGCTTGACTATATGAGTTAATTGATGAAATTCTGCCAACCGCCTAAAAACACTGACAAAAGGAATTCCATATGCATTTTATCGGTGGTTTTTCCGCCACACATCGAAAAATAACACAGCGCACCATTTTCCACCGCAACTTTGTATTACTAATTCAAATCTTGATCTATGAAGACAATTTTACTTTTTAAACAAATCTATTCAGAGGCTTTTAAAAATATAGGACACTATTTAATACGCAACTATTTCAGGGTTTTCGCCTGGTTTAGCTTTGCAATGCTGATCGTTGTTCTCTATGCTTTTGCCTTTAGGGTTTACACGGGTTTTGCCTTCGAATAAAGCTGTTCTTAAGAATAGAACATACAGGTATTTATACAATTACTTTGCCTAGTGATGATTATCCCGGAGGTGCGAAATTAATGTGAGAACACAGCAGTTCCCCCGAACCTTCGGGATTTTCAACTTTTAACACGGTAGCAGTCAGTACAAAAATTTTAAACGTATGAAAATTAGAGAAGAATTAAGGGACTTGATGGTTGCGGCCGCAAACTTGCTTGTGGCCTTTCTTCTTTGTATGCTGTCAAAGTGGTCGGAGTTGCAATGACGGTAGGTGTTTTTATGTCTCGCCTATTAACAGTACGTCATCCCGAAGTTGCTTTGGAGATCCTTATCGTGAAAAATATCACAAAAGGATATGTTAGTTGTGTGACCGTGTAATTTCGCTTCTCACCTCCCGGGATACTATTCGGGGGTGTTTTAGTTTTCGGTCCTTTTTATTAAGAAGTGATTTAAACTTTTACAAATCGGCTAAAAAATAGCCGTTTTACGCCCATATTTTGTCTTTTTCTTGCTCCCTAGCCCTGCAATGCAGCTCAAAAAAGCCTTCACCTGGGCACAAAACCATCAATTTTCGCTTCAATTCAAAAAGTTTAAATCACTTCTAACACAAAATACCGGCGAGACTGCAATTCAGGGAAAACCGGACGGCGCGGACGACATATCCGGTGCTATCGACCTTTTTCCGCTTTTTGGTTATTGAGTTGATTGTAGAAAATTATTCATTATTGATTGCCGTATTTTTAGATAACATTCTCACCGCAAGTACTGCGGAATGCCAAAAGTCTGCTGCCCAATTACAGCAAAGGCTCTCAATTCTTAAATCTTTCATAAATAGGTAAATTCAATTGGCACATAAGCAGTTAATATTGTACGTTTATTGGTTTTATTACCTTTTCGAATAACTTTACGTAAAAATGTACCATGGAATTAATAAAAGAAGCTTTGGAATTTGAGAAAACAAAGTTGTCTCACATGTCTACAAGCGATAGGGTGGCAGCTTCCAGAGAAGCCAAAAGATTAATTTTAGCTATCAATGAGATCTATAAAAAGTCAAAAGATTCCGGTTTAATGGATATTATGAAACGGTTGACGGAGAAGAAGCAAAAGATCGAAAAAAGACTTAAAGGAAGGCCATTGGTTTCCTAGAACATTTTCGTTAGTAGCGGTATGAAGCTATTTATACCCAAGGCCAGTAAGTTTTGATAATAACTTGCATATTCATTATATCATTGCCATAAGAATATTTTTATCTTGGCGGGCATATGATTGCCTGTATTCATGACAACTATTGATCCCCATACCCCCATTTCCGTGCTCCGGGAATACCTGGAAACCAAAGGTTGGATCAGTCACAAGGAGACTATCTTATCCGTTAGTAAACCAGGTGAGGGAAATATGAATGTAGTACTTCGGGTTGAGACAGATCAACGTGCCTTTATACTGAAGCAGTCGCGGCCCTATGTTCAAAAGTATCCGCAAATCCCTGCACCCCTGGACAGGATTACGGTGGAATACCGGTTTTATGACAGCATACAAGGTGCTGGCCTTTCCTCTTATGTACCTGAAATAATAGGCTACTCCGCTGAGGATTATCTGCTGGTGATGGAGGATCTCGGAAAGGTAAAGGACATGACACAATTGTACGTCTCAAAGATAGTCGAAGATCATATCGTCAAAAAACTGGTCGGGATCCTGGCCGCCATTCATAAGTCCGGGCCAGCTTCGGATTATCCATCAAATATTGAGCTAAGACAATTGAACCATCAGCATGTTTTTGCGTTGCCTTTTCTGGAAGATAACGGTTTTAACCTAGATGATGTTCAGCCCGGATTAGAAAAATTGTCGCTGCCCTATAAAACCGACGAGGAACTAAAAAAAAGTAGTGGAATCCGTTGGTAATCGATACCTGTCGCCCGGAGACACCCTGCTGCATGGGGATTATTATCCCGGTAGCTGGATGACCGTTAATGAAAAAGTGTTTGTAATTGATCCGGAATTCAGTTTTATGGGTTTTGCCGAATATGATCTTGGGGTAATGGCAGCCCACGGTATAATGGCAACTATGAGTCCCGGTTTTTTGCCTTGCGTCCTTAAAAAGTATTCCGGAAAGGCAGAAAAAAAGCTGGTGAGACAGGTAGCCGGAATAGAGATCATACGGCGGCTGATAGGTCTTGCACAATTGCCGCTTGAACGGACAATTAAGGAAAAGGACTATCTTTTACAGGAAGCCGGAAAAATGATTTTGGAATGAGACTTGGATGCATATTTCTGGGAATGGTATTGTTTGCACTTCTTTTTTCTTGCAAAGAGGAAAGGCGGGGATTGCATATTCCGGAACCCCGGAAGCCGGGTTATGCGATGGATACGCTGAACCTTTCCAGGGAGGCGTACTATGACAAGGTCCTGGGAGCCCTGGTAGGTTCTGCCATTGGAGATGCCATGGGTGCGTCAACGGAGATGTGGCACCGAAAGGACATTCAAAGAAAATACGGTTATATTAGAGGGCTGACACCCGCCACCCGTGTGCAATCGCCCGAAGGGACCTGGGAACATAACCTGGCCGCAGGAGCCACAACGGACGATACGCGCTGGAAGTACCTGATGGTCAATTATCTCGTTACCTATCGGAATAACATGAACCCCGGTAACTTCTCCACTTTTCTCACGGATTATTACCAATCCCTTGCGTCCGACCTTGAGGATAAAGAAATTTTAATACACTCCGATTCCCTCGAGGGTAAAATTGAACGCATAGATTGGATAAAGGAATGGGCAAGGGTGGCAATGGCCTATCAGGAGGGAACGGACGAATATCTGGATGCCCAACATCGATTCTATGGAGGCGAAATGTCTTGCGCAGGTATGCTTTACTCCCCTATGTTCGGTCTTGTGACCCCAAACCCGGAATCGGCCTATGCCCTGGCGTATAAGCACACGCTGTTCGATCTTGGGTATGCCAGGGACATTTCCGCACTTGTTGCCGCGCTTACCAACACAGCCATGCATACCAAAAACATGGATTCTATATTGAATACGGCTGTTTTTGTTGATCCCATGCGATACCAGGATAGCAGGTTAGTAGGCCGGATTGCAGTTGATATATGGGATTCCGCAAGAAAAAGTGTGTGGCTCTCCCGGGAAGTTGAAGTAGCCGATTCCGTAGACCTGCAAGATTCGCTAGGGATTCGCATGCCGCAAGGCTTTAACGGAACTATAACGGATTGGGTGCAGCAGGAATTTATATATAGCCTTCTCGAAAAAGACGAAAGGGCGATACCATTCCATGCCGGGGAAATATGGCAAATAGTATCAACTGCTCTTGAATTTGGCCGGGGCGATTTTACCAAAACCATGCAATTCATAGTGAATTACGGAAGAGATAACGATACGGTGGCCGCGGTAGCAGGAATGATCCTTGGAGCCAAAGATGGCTTTGCCGGACTTCCTGAAAATTTGCGCGACGAGGTTCTCATGGTAAACAAGGAACAAATGGGGATAGACCTTGAGGATATGGCCACCAGGTTGGTCAATGAGCTTTATCAATAAGCCAATCGACTTGGGAAACTCCCTGCTTGCTGGCTTCTACGGACCTTATTGTTTAACCTCCAGCAATCGGGCCTCTTTAAAGTTTTTATCGAGCTTATGGGCCCTTAATCGTTTGGCCCCTTCCTCCTTGTCGCTATCCGAATCAATGTATACGTGTAATGGCCCACCAACTTCTGTTTTACCCATTCTTGGGAAATAGACACTTGTATCCAGTTGTTTCATATAAGCTTCAGCCTGGGCATCCGTTGCAAAACTGCCTACTACAATGTAAAATCCTTTTTCCAACATTCCAGTTTCCGCTATAGTCTCAGGTTTTTTGAGCGGAGCGGTTTTCTCCGCTTCTACCACAGGGATCTGCTCGCCGATGTCCTCTTCAGCAGATACTGCTTCAGTTTGCTTAGCGGCTTCCCTGGCTTCCTTCTTCTTAAGCTTCTCTTCTTTTCTCTTCTCCTTCTTCAATTGAGATACTTCTTCTATATTATCTTTCGCATTGCGCAGCCACTCCGGTTCCTCTTCATCGGCCTTAAAGAATTTGTACGAGGCACTAATACCGTGTACATCCTGAAAACCAGTGGATCCCAGCGCCTTTTCATAAGAATACCCTATATCCAACGCTTTAATTACCCTCACCCTAACGGCCGGGTTAATGGAATAATCGTTTCTGTAGGAAATGCTGGCTTCGACCTTGTCAGCATAGTTCACCTTTACAGCACCTTCGTAGATAGCATCTTCCAAATAGGCCAGGTAGCGCACCACCGGTGTAACCCTAACCTTGTCAGCTACCCGGTAATTATAGAGGACATAACCGGTATATCCGTTTTCAACCCCGTAATGCAGTAGTTCATTTTGGTTTTCCAAAGTACTATTTTCAATCGGCAATCGGTTGTAGTAGCCTCCAAGCGTAAAATTCCCGTTGGTATAGTGTATCCCTGCCTTATAGGCAAACTCTATATTATTTTGAGTTACATCCAGGACATAGGTTTGTCCGGGTGGAATCCTATTTAAAGGCCGACTATCCTGTTTTCTGGATTCCCCTCCCCCGGATAATCCAAGTTTAATATGATGATTATTGTCTCCTAACCCTATTTTAAAAGCGGCGGTAAAGAGAACGTTTGAATAGTCGTAAAAATCGAAAGAATCGTTAAAATAATCCAGACCAAATGCCACATTATCATAGAGTGCCACCTGAGCGTTCAACCATTTTGTGGTATGCTGAAATTCCGAATCGGAAAGTTGCAAAAGACCCGTTAGCTGAACCCGCTGGCCTTCCCCTATAAAAGAGGGATCAATAAGAAACGGATAAAGAAGTTCCTGATCGGGAACAACTAAACGTTGGGCATAGATGAAAGTACCGAATAGCAGGCAGAATAACAGTAGTAATGTAGATCTCATCAGATTTGGGGTTATGAATTGAGAAAACTAAACTCCACAAAGTGCTTAAAGGCAAGCCGCACCACCAACCCATCATTAATGAAAGTTGCCCCCAGCCCTAGTATAACTAAAAAAAGGACGGATTATTTTAGCATTTTAACAATTCTTTGGAATACAAGGTATTGAACGCAAGCTTTTTGGCTTAAATATTCGGGCATGCCCCTGAAACGAACTTCCGATTACCAGATCGATTCTGCCCTGCTCACTTCAAATTCGTTAAGTTCTATCGAAGCTGCTGACGGATTTGAAATTTGGAGTTCGGTATACGGGGCATTCGGAAAAAGCTGGGCGGTCATTACATACTGCCCTCCGTTAATAAAGAGCTCAATGGAAGACCAATCCATTAAAATTCGTACTTCGTTGGATTTTTCCTGTAAGTTTGGGATAGGCATTTGTTGAATTTTACTTCCGAAATCTTCCTGAAAACCGGTTTTGCCGGAAGCAATCCTATCCAATGAAAACGCCTTTTGCGCATTGTCCATAGTCAGCACCAATTCTTCCTCCATCGAATTCCTGAAAGTAAGCACCAGGTCCTTCGCTTCGGTATTAAAACGGACTTCAGACTGATTGAAATGATCAAAGTTAAGGGTTTCCTCTGCACCCGCCGGCACAACAATATCCCTGTTTATTTCCGACTTCAAAATTGTTCCTAAATTTTCGAGAGGATAATTGACAAGCCCAATCTCCTCCCCAAAGTTCTGCAATGATAATTTTCTCGGAACAGTCATCGCACTCCGCCAATTTTCAGTTGGTGTGTCCGTGGCGTATTGCCAGTTGCTCATCCATCCGATAAAAATTCTGTCTTCGTTGGGAATATTATTATAGGTAACTCCTGCGTAATTATCCGTTCCCCAGTCGAGCCATCGGGTATCTTTTTGAGTTGTGGTGAAGGTAGTTCCGTCAAAATTGCCGATAAAATATTGAGTGCCGCTACCCCCGTTTGGGGCACCCGGATTTATACTGATCAGAAGTACCCATTTCTCCTCTCCCGTACCATCAACATTTAAAGGGAAGAGATCGGGACACTCCCATACACCCCCATGGGCGCCTTTATCTTTGCCAAATTCACTCATATATTCCCATTCCTTTAAATCTTCAGAACTATAGAATTGGGCGTGGTCGCCTGCCACCAGTGCCAGTATCCACTTTTGAGATTCCTTGTGCCAAAAGACCTTTGGGTCCCTAAAATCTTTGATCCCGGAATTTGGTATTACAGGATTCCCCTGATACTTTTCCCAGGTTTCCCCGTTATCAATACTATAGGCGATCCCCTGGGTCTGAAAATCAGATCGTCCCGCTTTCTCGCCATTTACATTATGGTAAGTAAAAATCGCAACCAGTGGCGGCTTTTCTTCAGTGCCGAAACCGGAAGTATTCTTTTCGTCTACAACTACGCTACCGGAAAAAATATAGCCATTTTCATCAGGAAATAATGCAATCGGTTTATGTTCCCAAAAAACCAGATCTTTACTCGTGGCGTGGCCCCAATGCATAGGGCCCCAAACAATATCCTCAGGATAGTACTGATAAAAAAGATGGTAAACACCATCATGATAAACCAGTCCATTAGGATCATTCATCCATTTTTCCGTAGGTGAAAAATGAAATTGCGGGCGGTAAGCTTCGGTATAAAAGGTATCTTCCATTTGAGTCTTTTCAACGGCTGGGTTTTCTTTAGGTTTTTCCTTACATGCCAATAGAAATAAAATCAGAGGTCCCAAAAGGAATAGTTTTCTCGATGTTTTCATATTTTCCAGATTTGCATCTGCCGATAAAAATAACTTTTTATTTTATCATGCAGGAAAGAAGTGTTCACTACCCCATTAGGTGTAGCCAAAATAGTATATTTGATCCCCAAAATAGATGTATTAATGAATGGTTTTAAAGTTTTTTTCCTGTTTTTCTTTGTAACAACTGCGGTTTATACTCAGAAATCCATTGATAAAACGTTGCGTAAGTTCAATAAGGAAAGCGTTCCCTACATCTTTGTTGACTCCCTTTCAAAAAAGCAGGGTCTACTTCTGCTGGACACGAGGCAAAAAGAAGAGTTCCACGTAAGTCATTTGAAAAATGCCGTTTGGGTGGGACACACGGAGTTTTCTTTGGATAGCGTTTTGCTGAATATTCCTGATAAAAATTCCGCCATAGTGGTTTATTGCTCCATTGGGGTACGCTCTGAAAATATAGGAGAAAAACTGATGAATGCCGGGTATTCTAACGTGCAAAACCTATATGGCGGTATTTTTGAGTGGAAAAATAAAGGCTTTCCGGTATTCAATAGTGAAGGTGAAGAAACCGGCAAAGTACATGCCTTCAGTAAAAAGTGGGGGAAACTGTTGACCAATGGTGAAAAGGTGTACGATGTTAAGGAAAAAGGTGATAGAGAAAATTTTCAGCGGTAACAGGGCGCCCGTGCTTACATGCGCAAAAACCAAAATCAGTATCCTTGGCACACACTAAAGACCTGCTCCTCATATTTACCCGGAATCCGGAATTAGGGAAATGTAAAACCCGATTGGCAGCAACAATTGGGGATGAAGCCGCCTTGGAGATCTATAAATTTCTGTTGCAGCATACAGCGGAAATTACTAAAAATCTCAAAGTTTCAAAGGAGGTGCATTATTCCGAAACCATTTGGCACAGTGACATTTGGAACAACACTACTTTTAATAAAGAACTTCAGCAGGGCAAAGACCTGGGCGAACGTATGGCCAATGCCTTCAAAAAAGGTTTTGGTAAAGGTTACGAACGTATCCTAATTATTGGCAGTGATATGTATGATCTTACCACAGCAGATCTTGAAATAGCTTTTGATTCCTTGGCAGAAAATGATTTTGTCCTGGGTCCCGCAAGTGATGGCGGTTATTATCTACTCGGAATGAAGGCGCTTAATCTGGAGCTTTTCAAAGGCAAGAAATGGGGGAGACCAACGGTCCTGGCCGACACTCTGGACGATCTTAAAAACAATAAAGTTGCCCTGTTGGAAACAAAAAATGATGTGGATGTTTACGAGGATATTGAGAATATTGTTGAATTTCAGCCATTTATAAAACACCTAAACCATGACTAAAAAACAACTGGACGAGTCGGTCGAATATCTTAAAAATAAAGGTTTCGATGCGCCAGAAATTGGTATTGTTCTCGGAACTGGCCTCGGCAAGCTGGTAAACGAGATAGATGATCCCATAGAAGCTCACTACAATCATATTCCTTTTTTTCCTTTAGCCACGGTAGAGTTCCATTCCGGAAAGCTTATTTACGGAAGCATTCTTGGAAAAAAAGTGGTGGTTATGCAAGGCCGGTTTCATTTGTATGAAGGTTATGACCTGGTGGATGTTACCTATCCCATTCGTGTAATGCACTTGTTGGGCATTAAAAAACTGTTCATATCTAACGCGGCGGGGGCCATTAATTTAAATTTTAATAAAGGGGACATTATGTTAATTGAGGATCATATTAACCTTCAGGGGGGGTCTCCGCTTGCATTTAAGAATGTGGCTGATTTTGGTGATCGTTTTGTTGATATGAGTGAACCCTATGACAAGAAAATGCGTATAGCTATTGAAGAAATTGCGGTAAAGGAGAATATCCCACTCCGCAAAGGCGTTTATGTATCCGTTGTTGGTCCACAACTGGAAACAAAGGCCGAATACCGGATGCTGAAAATATTGGGTGCGGATGCCGTGGGGATGAGTACGGTACCGGAAGTAATTGTAGCCAATCATTTACGACTACCTATTGTTGCGGTATCCGTTTTGACCGATGAATGTGATCCGGATGATCTGCATCCCATTGATATTGCAGAAATTATTAAAATCGCCGGAAACGCAGAACCCAAAATGGTACAGTTATTTAAAGAGCTGATCAAGCAACTGTGATTTTAAAGTGGCACTAGGAAACGGCATTTAAATTACAGGCAGGCATTTGGAGCGATCAGTAATCAGTAACTTCTATTTAATATATACATACAAATGAGCTATTTAGAAGCCACCACTGATTTCATTAATGATACCAGCCGAAATAAAATATCCCCATCCCGCCTGGAACTGTCCAACATTTTTAAATGGTACAAGAAAGATTTTACCGAAGATGGTTCCCTACCGGATTATATAAATCCATATACCGAAACGACAATAGAAGCGGATGCCAAAATTGACTTTTTAGAATACGATTGGAGCTTAAATGAAATTAAATAGTATTCCGGACATAAGCATAATTATTCCTGTCTTGAATGAAGAGGACCATATTGGTGCTTTACTTCAATATTTGCAAAAATGCCTCAGTGGCACAATAGCGGTAGAAATTCTTGTAGTGGACGGAGGCAGTACCGATGATACCATAGGATGTGCAATTGCCAATGGCGCCCGGGTATTGCGGTGGGAAAAAGGCAGGTCGAGGCAAATGAATTTTGGAGCGAGACATGCACAAGGCGCCCTCCTCTATTTTCTCCATGCGGATACCCTGCCACCGAAAGGCTTTGACAGGGTGCTAATGCAAGCCGCGGGACAAGGGTATAGAGCGGGTTGCTTTAGAATGACGTTTGATCATAACAGCAACTTTCTTCGCTTTTTTTCATGGTTTAGCAGAATAAATCATAACATTTGTCGGGGCGGGGATCAATCGCTGTTCATTACAAGGGAACTTTTTGCCCATACAGGTGGTTTTGACGAAGATTATTTGGTGTATGAAGACATCGAATTCACAGGGAGGTTATATGGCATTACCCGTTTTAAAATTCTACCGCGATACGTAAAAACCTCTGCGAGAAAATATGAGGTGAACGGGCTGGTAAGGCTCCAGTATCATTTCGGGGTAATTCATGTCAAAAAATATTTTGGAGCAACCCCCGAAAGGCTCTACCAATACTACAAGCGAAATATTCTAGGGCTCCTCTAATTCTCATAATCCAATAGCACCCCCTCACTGATCCATTTGGCCAGTGCCTGCCTGTTATCCGGATCCAAAATACGCCTTTGGTCTTTTTTATTTCGGATATTACCGATCTCTATAAACGTCATGGCAGGATAGGTCTTCTTAACCAGATACAAGCTACTTCTATCTTCAAAGGTGCCCGAGTAGATCCTGTTAGGCTGGTATTTTCTGTATTTTGTCTGAAACGTCCTGTGAATGCTCTCAGCTAACTTTTTACCACTTCTGCTTTTCTCATGATGGTAGAAAAACACATCTATATTTTGACCCCTACTCCTGCTGTCAACATGGGTAACTATCAAACGTTGATGCCGCCCTTTGTTTTCTTGATATAATCTATTTACCGTTTCCACCCTTTGTTTGAGTCGGGCTACCTGGTTCAAAGGAATATTTTCGTCAGGATAAACCACTTCGTCCCAGTCCATTTCCAGGATACGCTCATCGCGTATGCCGTCATCTGCATCTCGTACGATAACATAAACCAAAGCCCCGTGAGAAATCAGTTCCCTGGCGATCCTTAAGGTAACGTCATAGGCATATTCATCCTCCGATATGGATTTGCCTACATAGGTGGTCATTGCGCCGGGATCCGGCCCGCCATGGCCGGATATTAAATAAAATACGGTTCCCTCAAGGCGGTTGCTTTTGATCTCAACTGTTTTATAAGCCTCTCCAAAAATAGGATACGATATGCCTTTTACCGGCTGTGTATTTACATCAACTTTGGCGATGGGATCTGAAGGAATGAGTGTATCGGAAAGCACCGCCGGAATTATATAAGGCTTACCCGCATATAAATGAATGCTATCCCTCAGATTTTCCCTGTTCAACTCAAGAAAGTCGTAATAGTGCTCATAAGGATTAACGCCTTGCTTTCTCAACAGCGAATAAATACCGTCTCCTTTTTCGGCTACTGCCACGGTCAGGGAATCCTGCGCAAGGGAAATCATTCCAAAGGAAAGGAAAGGTATAAGTACCCAGGATGGGGGTCTCAAAAAATTCAGTATAGCGTTCATTACGATAAAAGCCCTTGCATTATAGCCGTTCAAAAATAATGCCTAAAAAAGAAACTCATACCGCAAAATTATACTATCCGCGGAACAGGCAAAATCTGAAAGAGAAAAATTTATTAGTGAAACCCCATTTTAACAATCCCGCTTTTTCAGCGGGGCCTAGGTTTAATACCTCGACCCTTCTATTGGGTCCGGTCCCGATAGCTATCGGGATTCCCTGGGGTTTAATGCCATTTATCAATAGGACAAACCATGATTAACCATAGAGGGGTTAACTAATCCTTTTCGCTAAATTCTTTCTTGGCAAATAGATCAGATCCCATCTTACATTTTACTATATTTATTTGAATAGTCCAGCGGGGTCATGTGCGCAATCTTTCGAAAAACTTCCCTAAAGGCCTTTGGATCCGAATAACCTACTTCGTACATCGCCTCGTTGACGGTTTTTCTTCCCTTTTCTAATTCTTTTTTGGCCGCTTCCACTCTTACCCGCTGATGGTATTCTACCACCGTATTGGCTGTGGCTTTTTTAAAACGTCTCTCAAATGTCCGGCGGTTTACCGCTGCCTTAGCACAGAGTTCATCAACGGTAATTTTAGCTTTAAAATTTTCTTCAATATACTGTTGTGACCTCAGTATTTCCTCGTCCTTATGGGACTTTTGTCCCGTAAAAATCATAAATGGCGACTGGCTATTCCGGTCTATGTCTATCATAAAGGCTTTTGCAGCCATAACCGCTACATCGCGTCCCGCATATTTTTCAATCAGATACAGGATAAGATTGGTAAAGGAATAGGCCCCGCCACTGGTATAGATACCATCAGCCTCTGTAAGAATCTTTTCGTCCTTTAGTTTGGCATTGGGATACCGTTCCCTGAATTCATTTGCAAATTGCCAGTGCGTGGAGCATTCCTTTTCGTTTAA
Source organism: Flavobacteriaceae bacterium (assembly GCA_041743085.1). Lineage (GTDB taxonomy): Bacteria > Bacteroidota > Bacteroidia > Flavobacteriales > Flavobacteriaceae > JAFMPW01. Next base: position 10,163 of record JBGTNL010000044.1, on the reverse strand, counting down.
CAAGCCGGTGGAGGCCAAAAAGAACGAGGCTACACATAGACTTACGATTTCGGCACCTTCTTTGTACTGCCCTACCATCCAGGGAATGAATGCCTTATTTATCTCGCGGTTCTGTTCAAAGTCTCCGTGAATGGCAGGAATGATAATTAAGTCGGTTTTGGGCACGTCAGCAATATGTAGATCAGGATGGATGACGAACATACCGTTGGTTTGTTCTGTCTGTTCTTCAAGCCCTACCAATTGAATGTTAAAAAGAGGTTCTCTTCCGGTCTGGTCAAAAAATTCGTTGACCCAGGAAAGCATCTGGTGCGTGCCCCCGATGTTTACAACACTGGCATCACCTTTAGGAACAAGTATTGATACGTGTTTCATTTGTTCTATTGAAATGTTTTCATTGGTTAGCGTTAATCCGATACCGGGTCGAAATATTCCAATACCACTGTGGATATTGAGATTTACCATTGCTCATTTCTCTTAGTGGTCGTTTTGCGTTTATAAATTGCCTGTCATGGAATATAAGCGGCTTCATCATTTTTCAAGATTAAAGATACACCAAAATAATGTCGTATTCAACCCGTAATATTGACGGAAACACCCATGTGAAGTCTAGAAAAACTCTCTTATCTTTGGAAAACACTTCTTTTAAAAACAGATCATGAGGAAAGTGATTTTTAAGATAAGCATCAACGCTCCCCGGGAAAAAGTATGGAAGGTGCTATGGAACGATGTCACTTACAGAGAATGGACGGCTCCTTTTGCCGAAGGTTCACATGCCGTAACAGACTGGAAAGAAGGAAGTAAAGTGCTTTTTTTAGATCCTGATAACAACGGGATGGTCAGTAAAATCAAGACGAATATTCCCAATAAATTTATGTCAATTGAACACCTTGGCCTTGTAAAAGGAGGTGTGGAAGATACAAAAAGCGAGGAAGTACATCAGTGGGCGGGTGCTATGGAAAATTACACTCTCCAGGGTGAAAATAGCACAACGGAATTGGGGATAGAGGTGGATATCACAGACGAATATATGGATATGTTCAAAAAAATATGGCCGAAAGCTCTGCAAAAAGTAAAGAAGCTTTCAGAGGAAGAATAATGAAAATTGAGGCTCGGATCTGTTGATTATCCAACAGAATTTTGACTATCATTGCTAGTTTTCGCCAAGCATCTATCATAGAGCACCGAACTCCATGCGCAACATAATATCTAATGTCTAACGTCTAATGTCTAACATCTAATATCTAAATCTAAACTGATGAAAGTAAACCCTTATTTAAACTTTGACGGCCAGGCCGAAGAAGCATTTAATTTTTACAGGTCGGTTTTTGGCGGGGAATTTACCGCAAATATGAAAATGACCGAAGTGCCGGAAAGTGATCAGCTTCCGGAAAACGAACGGAACAGGATAATGCACATTTCTTAGCCGATAGGAAAGGACACGATCTTAATGGCCTCGGACATTGTGCCCTCCGCGGGTCATGAGTTGAATACAGGAAACAATGTATATGTTTCACTTCATCCGGATAGCAGGGAAGAAGCGGACCGGATATTTAGGGAACTTTCCAATGGCGGGCATATTGAGATGCCTATCCAGGACCAGTTCTGGGGTGATTACTTTGGGAGTTTTGCTGATAAGTTTGGCGTGCGATGGATGGTTAATTTTAGCAAAGAACAAAACTAGGATGCAATCTGGCTGGTGCACACCTCGCAAAACTTGGACTTTCAGCCCGGCAAGGAAAGATGAAAGAAGAGCTTAACAAAAGAACATGTTCCGAAGGGCATTCCTATTATAAAAGCAGTGACCGCCCCACCTGCCCGGTCTGTGAGGAAGCGCACAAACCCCGGGAGGGATTTCTTTCTTTTATCTCAGCCCCTGCAAGAAGGGCATTGGAAAATATAAAAATGTCCAATTTAAAAACACTTCCCAGCTTTAGTGAAGCGGACATTCTGAAGTTGCACGGTATGGGGCCCGCCTCCATACCCAAGCTTGGTAGGGCTTTGAAGAAAGAGGAGCTATCCTTCCGTAAAAATTAGGAGTCGTTTTTTCCCGTTTGGGAGGCCTCATTTTGGCTGGTCCATAATTGATCAACCAATGGTCTTGTTGAACCTGTAGATAAGTAGGGGTAGTAACCACCGGCTTATCCTAAAACCATTTTTTGGCAAGGAAAATAATTGTAATAAAAAACAAAAATCTATGTTACAAAAATCAAAAGCGTTCAGCGGATTTTCCGTGGACAATATCCAAAAGGCAAAGACGTTTTACCGGGACACGCTGGGATTGACGGTAAAGGACAATCCGATGGGACTTATCGAACTGCACATTGAAGGCGGAAATCCGATAATAGTTTATCGGAAGTCTGACCATAAACCTGCGACCTTTACAGTCCTTAACTTTCCGGTGGAGGATATTGAAGTGGCCGTTGATGCCCTTTCAATAAGGGGAATTGTATTTGAACAATACAAGGAACTGAACACCGACGAAAAAGGAATCTCACACAACGAAGGCCCCTTGATCGCTTGGTTTAAAGATCCCGCCGGCAATATTCTTTCAGTTTTGGAAATAGAATAAATAGTATTTCCCCTGGAGATTGAGAAAGTATGGAACATAAAAATGCGGGATGGCACGTTTATACTACTGCCACCCACCCCCCAGTGCCTGGTATAGATCCACAATGGCCTGAAGCCGGCTGTTTTTGGCACTGACCATATCTAGCCTTGAGTTAAGGGCGTTTTCCCGGGCCCTAAGTACCTCCAGGTAATTGGCAAGCCCGTTGTTCAAAAGTTCCTCCGAATACTCCGTTGCCTGGGAATACGCTTTAAATTCTTTATCCTTTAAATCTATTTTTTGTGCAGCGGCCTCGTAAGTGACTAAAGCATCCGAAATTTCTTTGGTGGCATTAAGCATCGCGAATTCAAAATCCAAACGTGCCTGTTCCTGCCGGGCCATTGCGGCCTCATACTGTGTTTTTATCTTTCGGCCGTTAAAGATGGGTTGCAGCAGCCCCCCGGCTATGGTAGCGAAAAAGGAACTGCCGCTAAACAGTTCATCAAAAGAAAGACTTTGAAGCCCGGTATTGGCCGTAATAGTAAGCGAAGGATAAAAATTGCTGTTAGCTATGTTGCTCAGTTCAAAAGCATTGATCAGGCTATATTCGGCCGCTATGACATCGGGCCGGTTTCTAAGGAGCTGAGCCGGCACACCTGTGTTAAGTTCTGTACTGATTTGCTGGCTTTCCAATTCGCCACGTGGGATATCCCTTGCCGGGCTACCCAACAAAATGGAGAGCGTATTTTCAGTTAGCCGTGATTCATTTTTCAGGTCTATCAGTAAGGCCTGGGCGGTGTATAACTGGGCTTCAGTCTGCTTAACACCCACTTCGGTGACGTTTCCCGCTTCCTTTAAGGCTTTAGTGGTTTCCAGACTGGTGGTTCTGGTTGCTATGGTTTCCTCCGTAAAGCGTATTTGTTCATCGAGCGTCAGCAATTGGTAGTACAGCGATGCAATATTGGCCACCAAACGGCTCTTTACAGCCTGATGGGCGGCAACACTCTGCAAATATGTGGCCTGAAAAGCGCGTTTGTTACTTCGAATCTTGCCCCATATATCCGCCTCCCATGACAGGCCGCCGCTTAATTCGTACTGATCCAGGGAGGAGAATTGCCCCCCAAACTGGCTATTGGACGAAAGCTCCTGGCGGGTATAGCGGGCCCTTGCCTCGAGGGTTGGATAATACCCAGCTTTTCCCTGCTTTGCAAACGCTTCAGCAATGAGGATTTGTTGAATGGCAATCCGGATATCAATATTGTTAGACAAACCCTCCTCAATATATTTCTGCAGTTGCGGATCTGTGAACAATTCCCTCCATGAAACAGTTGCCATCCATATACTATCCCCGGGCAACCGGTCTGTACGGTAGTATTCCGTCTGGACAACCGACTCGGGGCGGTGGTATGTTTTTGCCGTAAAACAGGACTGCAGGCTTAGAACAACTAATAGCGCAATCAAAATTTTATATATCCAGTATCTTTTCATTTTCAGATGCTTAAAGAACTTCTCCCTGCTTTCCAGGAAGAGCTTCCGGTTTTTTCACTATTTTTTCCTGTAAAGTCTGGAAGAAAATAAATAGGACAGGGATCACGAACACTCCGAAGACGGTCCCGACCAGCAAGCCTCCTACCGCACCGGTACCGATAGAGCGGTTACCCAATGCGCCCACTCCATTTGCCAGAACGAGCGGCATCAAGCCTAAGACAAACGCAAAGGAGGTCATCAAAATAGGGCGTAACCGTACTTTTGCTCCTTCGATGGCCGCTTCAGCAACAGGCATCCCTTCCCTGCGCCGTTGAATGGCAAATTCAACGATCAGAATGGCATTTTTGGCCAGAAGTCCGATTAGCATAATTAACGCTATCTGGAAATAGATCGTATTCTCCAATCCCGAGATCCATGTACTGAAATAAGCGCCGGCGACGCCTATGGGCAATGAAAGGATTACCGAAAGGGGCAATAGGTAGCTTTCGTATTGCGCAGCCAATAAAAAATACACAAAAATAATGCTTAGCATAAAGATAATTCCGGCCTGGCCGGCGGAGGCTATTTCTTCCCGGGTCAGCCCTGAAAAAGCCACATCGTATTCGTTGGGAAGTACCTCTCCGGCAACATTTCGGATGGCGTTAATGGCATCTCCGGAGCTGTAGCCAGGGGCGGAATTGCCATTCACGGTGACCGAATTAAACAGGTTGAACCGTGTTACCGTTTGCGGTCCGTAGATCCGGTTAAGCGTTACGAACTGGGATACCGGGGCCATTTCGCCGCCCGGGGTTCTCAGGAACATACTGTTTAAACTTTGCTGATCGACACGATCTTCGGGCAATGCCTGGACAAACACGCGATACTGCTTGCCGAAACGGCTGAAGTTCGTGGTAAAAAATCCGCCGACGTAGCCTTGTAATGCCCCCAGGATATCACTTACGGTAATCCCTGATTCTTTTGCCAGAGCTACATTTATGTCCATTTGCAACTGAGGATAATCGGTGCTGAAAGGATTGGAGGCAAAGGCAACCGATGGCTGCTGAATAAGGGCACTTACAAATTCATCGGCCGTATCATCGAGCTGGGCCAGTTCTCCCGAAGTACGATCTATTAATTGCATTTCAAAACCATCCGCACTACCAAAACCGGGAACGCTTGAAGGAGTAAAATAGATGATATTGGCATCGGCAAAGGAAGCTGATTTTTTATTGAGTTGTGCTATAATGCTGTCGATGGAGGTTTCATCGGTTTCGCGGTCTTCCCAGCTTTCAAGAATCACAAATCCCATTACATTAGAGCTTCCGGCACCCGAGAAAAAGTTGCGGCCCGCAATAACGGTCGCCGTTCTGATCCCTTCCACGGACTGCATCTGGTCATACAGGGACTGGGATAGCTCATAGGAACGATCCAGGGAAGAACCGGGAGGTAATTCGGCATTCACAAAAATAACGCCCCTGTCCTCTGCCGGCACAAAACCGGTAGGGATAGCACTGTTAGCCCAAAAAATACCCAGCGTTACCACCGCTAAAATGGCGATAGTGATCCATTTATGCCTGACCAAAAATCCAAGGGAACGGACGTATTTCTCCTTTGTTGTATTGAAGGCTGTGTTAAAAGCCAGATAAAAACGTTGTAACAGGTTTTTCTTTCGGCCCTCTTCAGACTTAGGTTTTAAAAAAACAGCGCAAAGCGCCGGACTCAACGTCAATGCGTTTAATGCCGAGATAAGGATAGCGACGATCAAAGTGACACCGAACTGTTCATAAAACACCCCGGAAGGCCCTTGAATAAAAGTAATGGGAATAAAAACCGCTGCCATTACCAGGGTGATGGAAATGATGGCACCCGCTATCTCATTCATTGCAGAAACCGATGCTTTTTTGGCGCTTTGAGCGCCCTCCTCAAGTTTGACGTGAACGGCTTCCACCACCACAATCGCATCATCCACCACAATGCCGATGGCAAGAACCAATGCGAAAAGCGTTAACAGGTTAATGGAATAACCCAGCACGTTCAAAAAGAAAAAAGTGCCGATGATGGAAACGGGGACAGCTATCGCCGGGATGAGGGTCGATTTTATATCCTGGAGAAATACAAATACCACCAGGAAGACCAATAAAAAAGCTTCTATCAGGGTCGTCCTTACCTTAGCTATGGAGGCGGTTAGAAATTTATTGGTATCGTAATTAATAATATAGTCCACCCCTGCCGGGAAATCTTCCTTAAGATCATCCAGTTTTACATAGATCTCTTCGATAATTTCCTGGGCATTGGAGCCGGGGGTCTGAAAAATTCCAAAGCTAATTGCAGGGTACCCTTTGGAACGGGACAGGGAGGAATAGGAAAAGGCGTCCAATTCTACCGAACCGACGTCTTTTACTCGTAGAAACCTACCGTTGTCCTGCGCTTTGATAATAATATTCCCGTACTCTTCTGCCGTTGTATAGCGCCCCTTGTATTTTAAAACATATTCAAAGGATTCGCCCACATTCTGCCCCAGGGACCCCGCCGCAGCTTCCAGGCTTTGTTCTCCTATTGCGCTGATCACATCCTGGGGCACCAATTGATAGCCGGCCATTTTAACTGGATCGAGCCATACACGCATGGCATAATCCTTCCCACCAAAGACATTTACGTCCCCCACCCCGTTGATCCGTTGCAGTTCGGGCTTTACGTTAATGTTCAGGTAATTCTGAATAAAAGTGTCGTCATAATCGGGGTTGGTGGTATACAAACCGGCATACAACAGTGCAGAGTTTTGCCTTTTCGCCGTGGTTATCCCTGCCCGGATTACCTCGGAAGGCAAGACAGAATTTGCGCGCGATACCCTATTCTGAACGTTCACTGCAGCAATATCGGGATCATACCCCTGTTCAAAAAATACTGAAATACTGGCACTGCCATTATTGCTGGCACTTGAAGTAATGTAGGTCATCCCCTCAACACCATTGATCTGTTCTTCAATGGGAATAATGACACTTTCCAAAATCGTTTCCGCATTGGCACCCGGGAAAGAAGCACTTACCTGTACCGTAGGCGGTGCAATATCAGGATACTGGGTTACCGGCAACTGTGACCATCCCAGAATACCCAAGATCACAATAATGATGGAGATAACCGTTGAAAGTACGGGACGCTCAATAAAAGTCTTCAGCATGTTGTTCTTATTTAAAAACCGTATCGAAGGAATTTACAATGCTATCCATCGGAACCGCCAGCGGTATTATCTTTGTGCCCGGTCTAACCTTATTGGCCCCTTTCGCAAGAATGGTCGTCCCTTTTTCAATCCCATCCGCTACGACGTACATATTGGCCACCTCCGAAAGCACGGTAACCGCAGAAGAAACAAGGGAATCGCCCACTACCTTGTAAACGAATGTTTTTCCCTGCTGTTCATAGGTAGAAAGCGTGGGGATCACCAGGGCATTTTCAAAAACCCGGGGAATCTTTATGGTTCCGCTGCTTCCGTTGCGGAGCATTCCTTCTTTGTTGTCAAATTTTGCGCGAAAAGTTACCGTACCTGTCTGCGGGTCAATGTCACCGGAAATGGTTTCAATGGTCCCCTCTCTTTCGTATTCCTTACCGTTGGCCAGTATTAGCTTTACTTTCGGAAGGTTTTTGATCTTTTCCTTCATTGTTTTTCCCTGCGCATCTTCAGCAAAACTTAAAAAGTCCTTTTCGTTCGTGGAAAAATAGGCATACACCTCCTCAATGGAGGAAACCCTGGTAATAGGCCTTTGATCCTGGGCGCTTACCAAAGCTCCCCTTCTAAAATTAATGGATCCCACCACCCCGTCAACAGGACTTTTGATGTTGGCATAACCAATATTTGCAACTACGCCGTTATAGTTGCTTTCCGCCTGTGCCAACCTGGCTTTTGCCGTTTCCAATTGTACATTACTGATGATGCCTTTGTCCACCAACGGTTTTAATTTATCCACTTCTACCTGGGCCGCATTCACATTGGCCTTCCCTGCCGCTGCATCCTGATTTAAAGATTGGGTTTCCAACCTGAAAAGCAATTGTCCCTTTTTAACAGCTTGCCCCTCGTCTACCAGGACATCCGTAATGTATCCAGGCACCTTGGCACGCACTTCGCTGTTGACCTCCCCTTCAATATCGGTCGGGTAGGATTTGTACGCAGTTACGGTTTTCTCCGGTACTTCCAACACGGGAAACGGCTTAGGCCCGGATGAATTACCTGCCTGTTGTTGCGTATTTTTCTTATTGCCGCAGGATATTAGGAAAAGCATCGAGAGCAGCAGATGGAATGGTATGGTTTTTACGGAGGTCATAATAATAAATTAAAAAGTTTTATCCCTTTGAACGGAGCCCATTTTTTCAATGGTGATTTTCAGGTTATCCTTCTGCAATTTTAAATACTGTTGAAATATTAGCCCTACCGATTCGTTTCTGTGAAATTTTTCCGGGTTATGTTTACAGTTATATTTATTTATTTTTTGAACTATCTGCAGTTCCTTTTCAATGCTTTCCTGGTATTCCAGCAGCGTAAGCCTTAAATAATTCAGGGTGGTCCTGAAATAGCGTTTCCTGTGGCCCGGTTTGGTGAAGTACTCAACGTATTTAAGCTGAGTGAGCAGATGGAGATTCGTAGAAACCGAACTTTTGCTGGCTTCGGTCAGCCCAATTATTTCATCAAACGTGCAACCGTCGGCAGATGATAATATCAATATTGCATAAATACGCGCGGCCAGCGGAGTAAAATTGTGCTTTTCCTGCAAGTTTAAGCCAACCTCCTCAATCAGTTTTCTTTTTTCTTCGGAATAAGGTCGCATGGTTCATAAGGTTGGATTACAAATATAGGATTGGTTCGGAACTCATCGAACTTAAAAAATTCTAAATGTTTGTTAAATGTTTGAGGCGAAACCGGAAAGTCCCTTTAAACAATTTTCTTAAAAGAACCGTTCATAACGTTTTTTCATGCGTGCTTGGGAGAGGGTTAGTGAAGGGAAGCCCCGCCCGAACGTGTCGCTCGGATACGGGCGGGCATAGAGGTATACCTCTACAGGTTCGGTCCAGGTTTCGCCGTCCCGATAATTATAGGGATCATTTCGGCAAGCTCAATACAAGCATATTGGGCGTTCCCATTATATTTGTTAGCCAAGGGCCTGCTTTTCATACATTGCCAACAAGCACCTGAAATCAACTATATGATTTTCGGTTGGTCACGATCAAGTCTTACGTCTTAAGTCTTGTAGTGCAGCGGTCTTACGTCTTTAACCGGACATTAGTGAAAAATAATGGGGCCGAAATGTTAAAGTTTGTCAAAAGGTGAGCCTTGCGCTGCGCCTAAAACCTACCCCTTGGGCAGCTTTCGAAACAAAGTTGAGAAAGCAATCCCGCCCACCCGACCGCTTAATAGTCCCAAGGAGTTTTGGAGTGCATATATATGCGACCATTGCTCAACGCATTACTATTTTAATATCCATCCCGGAAATAGTTAACCAATCACCAAAGAGGTAGTTCAGCGAATATTTCAAATTTTATGAGTATTTGTTTGAAGACTTTATTATTTTGGACGAAATTTCCTACTTATGTCTAACTACATTAATCTGTTCTGTTTTTTTGCCATCTGTTTTGTAATTGGTTGTATTTGGGTCGCCCTATTTTCCGAGGATTCCAGTGACACGGATACCTCAGCAAATACAAAATCGGATTGATCTGACGGCCATTACGTTTCTGGGATTTGGTCAAAATGCGCTTCACCCTCACTTTGATTGTACACAAAGATCCTTCTGGTAACAGAGAGGACCCGAGAAATGGTTGAAATCCCGAAAAACAATTCTTAACAGGCTCTAACAAAGGTATGTCGATTCTTTAACGGAAAAATCCTGTTGCTATCACAATGGGCATGGCATAGCTGCTACCCATTGACATGGTAGCTGCCCTGCATCTTATCCTATTCATGGCATTACAAATAATCACAAATGTTTATTATTGAAAACAGGGAGCCTGGAAATTGGTGTTTTAAAGGGCACCTCTAATAACTCTGTTTGGAATGATAGCGCAGGAATTTTTTTCGGATACAAGGCACCAAAAGCGGAGTTTAGCAGGGCTAAATGAGTATTTTGGTAACGAAGTAGCTGGGAAAAAGAACAAGTTGGCAACC
>JBGTNL010000043.1:0-16963 GCA_041743085.1 Flavobacteriaceae bacterium | reverse complement strand
TACCTGCCATTAGCTCAAGGCAAGGGTGTCCACTGCGAGGCGGAACCTGCCTTTGCCGGCAGGTCCGAAGGAAGCCAGCTACAAAGTTCCGACCAAGGGAACACGAACATCATCGGGCATATGCAACGCGGGCGAGTTTGCTATACAAATCGAAACCCAAAAGCTACACGGGCGTTGTGCTGTAAATGGTACGGGTACATGGAATGAAAGTTATTTGTCTTACCACGGTCCCGCATGTGCGGGATATAGAGAAAGCGACTACAGAGAGCCCGGTCTTCCTTCGCCGAGTTCCACCTTTGGCGGGACAAAGCAATCTCATAATTCCGGCAGACTCTTGAGATTGCTTCTCTTCCCTACTACAGCGGGGAGACTCCCAATGATGGGGGCGCGTTTCAGGTAATTAGATTGTCAATTGCCCTCCCCGCAATGACGGTGAAGGAGGAAACGCCCTATAAAAGAAGATCTATCTGAAAATAAAAAAAAAGCAGCCCTCTTTAAGAAGGCTGCTTTTACAACTATATGGAAAAAATTAAGGGGATTTACTCTCTTTCCGCAAGGATATTACCCTGGCCGTCTTCCAGCATTGCTCCATCGGGAGATTCGGTCATGCTCACCATATCCCTTGGCATATCGGTTCCGGGATAGGAAATTGTATAAATGCCATCTTCCTGCTCCCATTTAAAGTCTGTTTTGAATGCTATCTTGTTGCCGTTGTATCTATGGTATCTCCCCAAATAAGCATCATTAAAGATCCATTCCTGCCGAACAGTTTGCGTTTTGGTCTGGCTGAGGGTTTGCACTTCTACCTTAAACCAAATGCCGATAACAGGGTCATTATTTTCCGGGATTCTGGAACAATTGCTGGCAACGACGATAGCGATAATTGCCATAAATGAAAAAAGCCTTTTCATTAGCAGGTTATTTGGGGATTTGGGTATTGCTATAACGTAAACGGTTCACTACCTATTGCTAAAATTCGATGTACTACATGTTAATGGACCAATCTTCGATAAACTGCAGTTTTCTTTAACATATTATAGGAAAATTCCTTCAACCGCCAGTAACAAAGTGTCTTAAGAAAAAACACGAAACTTTTAACCTTCCGCCTATTTTACCGCAAAAATTCCTATTTTTGGCTGGCCTGGATGACTATTCCAATCACTCCTTCAAGGCAGTCATAACATTAGAAACATTAAAAATCAAAATACATGAAAGTTACTGTAGTTGGTGCGGGCGCTGTTGGCGCAAGTTGCGCGGAGTATATTGCAATAAAGAATTTTGCTTCCGATGTAGTATTACTGGATATCAAAGAGGGATATGCCGAAGGAAAGGCGATGGATCTAATGCAAACAGCCTCCCTGAATGGATTTGACACCAAAATAACGGGGACTACGGGCGATTATTCCAGGACCGCCAATAGCGACATTGCCGTGATCACTTCCGGCATCCCGAGGAAACCGGGGATGACCCGGGAGGAACTAATCGGCATAAATGCCGGCATTGTGAAGGATGTCTGCTCCAACCTCGTGGAACACTCACCAGAGGTTATCCTCATAGTGGTGAGCAATCCTATGGACACTATGACCTATCTGGCCCATAAGACTACAAAGCTTCCAAAGAATAGGATTATCGGGATGGGCGGGGCCCTGGACAGCGCCCGGTTCAAATATTGCCTTGCGGAAGCTCTTGGCGCTGCAATTTCGGATGTGGACGGGATGGTGATCGGAGGCCACAGTGACACCGGGATGGTACCACTCACGGCCCATGCCACCAGAAACAGTATCAAGGTGTCCGAATTTCTATCGGCCGAAAGGTTAGAGCAGGTTGCGGAGGACACTAAGGTCGGCGGGGCCACCTTGACCAAGCTTCTGGGTACAAGTGCCTGGTATGCTCCGGGGGCAGCGGTTTCCGGTTTGGTACAGGCAATTGCCTGTGATCAAAAGAAGATGTTCCCCTGTTCAACCCTACTCGATGGCGAATACGGCCTTAAGGATCTCTGTATTGGAGTACCTGTCATTTTGGGAAAAAATGGGATCGAGGAAATTGTGGAAATCGATTTAACGGATGCCGAAAAAGCTAAAATGAAGGAAAGCGCTGAAGGCGTCTCAAAAACAAATGACCTTCTGGAGTTTTAGGCCACATATTTCAGGCAACCGGACGAATCCCCCTCCGTCTGCCGAAGACAGACACCTCCCCCTGGCAGGGGAGGAGTTAAAATCCAAGTTCTTTTCTGGTTCAGAGTATAAATCATGGAAGTGCCTTCAGTTCCTCCCCGCCAGGGGGAGGTGGCCCATGACCCGTAAGGTCTAGTTTCAGAGGGCTAAAGTTCAATTTTAGAACCCCTCCGTGGCGTCGGGAATGCCCTTGGTGCCCGTTTTACAAATACCTCAAATTTATTGTCAGTTCCTGTTGGAAATAATATATTTGCACGCTGTTTGCTAAGCCAAGCGTAATTCAAAAATAAATTCAACCAACTCATGCAGAATAAAGGACTTATAAAGCTTTTTGCCCTCCTGTTCGGGATTGTCAGTATCTATCAACTGTCATACACCTTTATTACCAGTAAAATAGAAAATGACGCCGAAGTCTATGCTACCAATACTATTCCCTCAACAGAAGAGAACTATGTAGCGCAGAGAGAGGCCCTGGAAGCCACCTATCTGGATTCTATCTCAAAGAATCCAATCCTTGGGTATACCAGCTATGAGGATGCGAAGAAAAAAGAGCTTAACAAGGGATTGGACCTTAAAGGGGGGATCAATGTAACACTTCAAATATCTGTGAAGGATATTTTGAAAGGGCTTGCGGACAACACCAAGAATCCGGTGTTCAACAAGGCTCTGGTCGATGCCGATGCCGCCTCCACAAATAGTGATGACACTTATCTGGACCTGTTTTTTGATGCGTTCGATGACATTAAGGGTGATGTAAAACTGGCTTCCCCTGATATTTTTGCAAACAAAGGACTCAGCGATGAGATTAATTTTCAGATGACCGATGATGAGGTACAACCCATCATCCGGAGAAAAATAGATGAATCCATTGTTTCCGCTTTTGAGGTTCTTCGGGAGCGTATTGATGGTTTTGGAGTTACCCAACCGAACATTCAACGCGAAGGTAATTCGGGTCGTATTCTGGTGGAATTACCCGGTGCAAGGGACATTGCCAGGGCGCAGGATCTTCTCTCCAGTACCGCACAGCTGGAATTCTGGGAGACCTACGAACCCAATAATCAGGATTTGATCAACTTCTTTATCCAGGCCAATAACGAACTTAAAAATATCGTGGAGGATACCTCGGAAGCATCCGAAAAGGAGGAGTCCGAAATAGATTCTTTGCTTTCTGATGTGGCGCAGGATTCCCTGGATTTGACTACCGAAAAAAATCCCCTTTTTGACAAGTTACAACTGAACGGCCCGGGATTTGCCATTGGAGTAGCGGCGGTAAAGGATACGGCAGTGATAGGTTCTTACCTCCGGATGCCGCAGATCCGCCGGCTTTTACCTCCTTCAGCACAGTTTACAAAATTCTTGTGGGAACGTCCCTCGCAGGATTCTGAAGTAGCCGGATTGTATGCCCTAAAATCGAACAGGGAAAATGAACCAAGGATAAGTGGCGACGTTGTTAGTGATGCCAGGGACCAGTTCGACCAGTTTAACCGGCCCGCAGTGGGGATGGATATGAACGTGAGGGGTGCCAAACAGTGGGAGAAACTTACCAGTGAAGCCAACCTGAATAATACGGGTATCGCGATTGTGCTCGATAATAAAGTCTACACTGCACCCGGAGTTTCCCAGGTGGGTGGAATTTCCGGTGGCAGTTCAGAGATCACCGGCACCTTCACCGTTAACGAAACAAAAGATATCGCCAACGTACTCAGAGCAGGAAAGCTGCCCGCTTCTGCAGAAATTATTGATTCCTTCGTGGTAGGACCGTCCCTGGGGCAGGAAGCTATAGACAGTGGTTTTATGTCCTTCCTTATTGCAATGATCTTTGTGCTGATCTGGATGATCTTTTATTACGGTAAGGCGGGAATCTTTGCAGATATCGCACTGGTTTTTAACATTGTCCTCATTTTTGGAGTTCTGGCAAGTCTGGGTGCAGTCCTGACATTGCCCGGTATTGCGGGTATAGTATTGACCATTGGGATGTCCGTAGATGCCAACGTACTGATCTTTGAACGGGTTAAGGAAGAACTGGCCAAAGGCAAGGGAAAAGGCCAGGCAATTGCGGATGGTTTTAGCAACGCATTGTCCTCTATCCTGGACGCCAACATTACAACCGGTCTTACGGCATTGATCCTTTTGGTATTTGGTTCAGGACCCATAAAAGGATTTGCCACAACCCTTATCATTGGTATTCTTACGTCCTTATTTACGGCTATCTTTATTACCAGACTGTTGGTAGATGGGTACGTATCGGGAAAAAACAGACGATTGGATTTCTCTACCGCCATTACCAAAAATCTGTTCAAAAATTTAAATATACATTTCCTCAGGAAACGAAAGATCGCCTATATACTCTCGGCGATTTTAGTCGGAGTAGGTCTATTTTCCTTGGTGACCCAGGGCCTTGACCAGGGCGTGGATTTTGTTGGAGGACGTAACTACCAGATAAGATTCGTCAACCCCGTGAATCCGTCGGAGATCTCCGGTGAACTTTCACAATCACTTGGGAGTGCAAGCGCCAAGATCTTCGGAGATGCCAACCAGATTATGGTTACCACCAAGTACAAGGTAGATGAAGGCGGCACGGAAGTGGATGATGAAATAATGGATATTCTTTATACCTCCCTCCTGAAATATCTTCCTGACGGAACGACTAAGGCCGACTTTGTACCCGGTGGTACTAATGATGATGTAGGGGTAATGAAGTACCGCAAGGTAGGGCCCACCATTGCGGATGATATCAAAAAGAACGCGCTTTGGGCCGTGATTGGTTCCCTTGCCGTTGTGTTCTTATACATTCTGTTGCGCTTCCGGAAATGGCAGTTCTCCTTAGGTGCCGTTGTGGCCGTTTTCCATGACGTCCTCATCGTGTTAGGGATATTCTCGCTAACAAGCAAAATAATGCCATTTAGCATGGAAATAGACCAGGCATTTATTGCAGCTATTCTGACCGTTATAGGATACTCCCTCAACGATACGGTGGTCGTTTTTGACCGTATCAGGGAGATCTGGAATGAGAAAGGCATGCGTGCCGGGGAGAATATTAATCTGGCCCTGAATAGTACGCTGAGCAGAACCTTAAACACCTCCTTAACCACCCTGGTGGTATTATTGTCTATTTTTATTTTCGGAGGGGAATCACTTAGGGGCTTTATGTTTGCAATGATCGTAGGGGTTATTGTGGGTACCTATTCCTCCGTATTCATCGCAACACCGGTGCTGTTTGATACGCTTAAGAAGCATATCATGAGTGATGATAAAAAAGAAAAAGTGAATAAACCAACTCCAAAGACAAGGAAGGCCGCTAAGATCTGAAGGAACTAAGGGCTGGCTTAATTACTTGCCATGATGCTGTGCTATTTGCTCCGGGCTTAATCTCAGAAATCGCGCCGCATTGTTGTACAAGATATCCCTTTTTTGAGCTTCCGACAGAAAATCCGCGGTCTCCACAGCCTCAATGCCAACCTGGATGGTCCCGGGCCAATTCATCTGATCAGAACCAAACATTATCCGCTTGCAAAAACCGGCCTCTACAATCCGTTCCAGATAGGAATGAAATGCCTTTCTGGGGATTGCATAGCAGATGACCCCTATGTCAACATATACCTGTGGATGGGTCCATAATACGGCTAACAGATCATCGATCATCGGGTAACCGGCGTGCATAAGGTAAATTCTGAGTTTGGGATGGCGCATAAGAAGTTCTTCCACCACGAGAGGGCTATGCAGCCTTGCCCTGTAATTTTGAATACCCGGTAAGTAAGGTGCACCGGGAGGACCTGTCCCTACATGGATGCCTATTGGGATATCAATTTCTTCAGCTATTTTGGCGTAAGGCGCGAAGAGTGAATCGCTTGGCGAGATACCGTTATACTGAATACCGACTTCCCCGAATACGCTATACTTGCCACTAGCCAATAGTTCCCGAACCTTCGCAGGGGTCAGTTCGTCTTTAAAAAAGCTGAATTGGAGACTTGGCAGAATCCGGTCCCTGCCGTATTTTACATATTCATCCAGAAGGGTGCCACTTGTTACACCATAAATATTCCGCTTCTTAAGTATATCTATGGTTCGTTCCATGACTTCATGGTCTGTGGCAGGCCCCCATATTGCAGTAGTACAGTCAGGTTGTTTAAGTGTTTGCATGAAAACCATCGGCCAGGGTTTTGCGGGGTCATGAACCGGCATTTCGGTTGGCGGGGCGCAAATGGCATTAGGGGGAGGCCCGTTCTGGGTGGCAGGCAATGCATGCAGGTGCATGTCGATAATAGGCAGGGGATTTTGTGCGGTGCCGTAAAGGCAGGAAAAAATGGCTGCTACATTGATCAATGTCCTCATTGTGGAAGTATTTGGCAAGGGTGCAAAATTACGAGGGAGGAAGGTTTTGCTATGCCCTTAAGGATAATTAACAATCCAAAAGATACAAAAAAAAATCTCTTACATTTGCTTAGTTATACACTGAGAATATTAGGGTGACAGGAATAACTTAATCGCTGGCAGGGTTTGGTTAGATCCTGTTGTCACGAATTGGGCTGAACATCTTATCAATAATCCTCTTTATTAATTAGTGAAACCCCATTTTATCAATCCCGCTTTTTAGCGGGAGCGGTTAAAATGAATGGTTGAACTAACCCCGCTTTTTCAGCGGGGTCTAGGTTTAATCTAAGTAATTCCCCTATGGCTTTGCCTAGGGGTTTCCGATTTACCTCTCCTCTTGCATCCGACGAACGAAGAGAGAGGAATGCACAGGGCCGGAACTGCTTTTTAAGCAGTTCCGGGCGAGGTAAAATACAAAATTTCAAGAAATTTTTTATTGCCTCGACCCTTGGGTCGATTCCTTCTATTGGGCCCAGTCCCGATAGCTATCGGGATGGCCTGGGGTTTAATGCCATTTATTGATGTCTTCCAATTGAACCCTTCTTGCCTTTTAAAAGTTCAAACTCAAAATCTGCGCGTAATCCGGGTTCTTCACGGTGCGAAACAAAGACGATAGCTGTTTTACTTTCCAGAGCTAATTTGTTGACCAGGGAGATAAATAAAGCGGCACTCCTGTCATCCAGACCGGCTGTGGGTTCATCCAAAATGAGCAACAATGGATGTTTTATCATTGCCCGTGCGCACATCACCAGCCTTTGCTGACCCATGGACAGATCGTGGAAATACGTTTCTTTCAGATCTGACATGTCTATGGGATTTAGCCATTCATTTGCCAATCGGATCTGGATCTCCGTAGGTTTTAGATAGAGCCCTATAGAATCCGTAAGGCCGGAGATCAGCATATTTTGAAGTGTGTGATATCCCGTAAATCTATCGATCATTGCGGGCGTAAAGTACCCGATCTTCTTCTTGATGTCCCATATGCTCTCTCCACTTCCCTTTTTTGTACCGAACAGGAATAATTCCTGCCCGTACCCCTTGGGATTGTCACCGGTGATCATGGATAGGAGGGTGGTTTTACCGCTTCCGTTTTTTCCTTTTAGTTGCCAGAATTCATCGGGGCGTATATCCCAGTTTATCCTGCAGAGTATGGGGGTATCCCCATAAACTACAGAAACATTTTTAAATTGTACCAGGAATTTACCATCGTAGTTCATCTCCGTCAGAGGTTTGGGAATTGAATTTTTGAATTCAGGGGAAGTATCCCGGGTTCCTATAACGTCTAAACTTTCGCATAGAATAACTTTGTTTCCTTCCAATAGATAATAATTGTTTATAAATGGAAGCAAATCGTGCTTGCGACCGATAAGCTGAACCATAGCAGTTTCCCGTGAGATCTTTTGCAACGAATTTTCCAGATATTCCCGGGACTGCTTATCTAAATTGTCGAAGGGGTTGTCCAGTATGAGAAAGTCCGGTTTTAATTTTAACAAATACCCCAATAAGGCCTTTTTTCGCTCCCCGCTGCTCATGGATTGAAGGCTTTGGGAGGTATCCGGGGTGAGAAGTTTTCTGTCGTGCCTTACTTCTTCCTCTATAAATTGATCCAGGGCCAGTTTGGAGAATAGCGCCCCCTGTTTTCCCTGTAAATCCTCAAACCCTCCCGGTAATGCGCCATTTAACAAATTATCAATAAATCCCTTCGTATTGGATTGATTGGAGATAAAAACTGCCCGGTGCTTTCTGGTCATGTAGTGGTATTGACGCTACTAATTTATGCTAAGCTGTAAAAAGGGCAAAATTATACAATTAACCTGTAATTTTTGGAGTGGCATAAAAGTAAGGGTAAACCGCATGGGTAACATTGAGTACCCGGCAAGAAATGGGGCAGGCAGTCAAAATGCCTGGCATGCTTGTGTTGTGATGGCTTTCCGTTGCCGTACCTGTCTCCTACAGAGGAGCGCAGTAGAACAGTATTCCTTAATCGAAAAGAATTCCTCGCGGCTTGCTGCGGAAATGTCATTCCCGCAAAAGCGGGAATCCAAATGACAGGATTTCGTTTTTCGACCTTTAGGTCGAAATAAAACCAGCGAAACCTGTGCCGGGCCTGTCGAGGTATTCCCCTGTAGCTTGCTCTGGGCCGGCAGGCAGGGATAGTTGCCCGCCAGAGACGGGTAAACTTTTAAGAAATTCTTTATTTTTCAAACAGCTGTATTTTTCACGGAAATATCTCTATAAAGGAGCGGCAACTCTAAAGATCTCAACAGGATTATCTTTGTAAACCGTAGTTTTGTCCGGTGCCATCCCATTGTTTCGCGCGACTTTTTTGGATAGGAGGTTATCCTCATGAATAATGGAAATCAGCGATTTGGAGAAGTTATGCTCAAAAGCATAGGTCTTACATTTGATCGCTGCTTCGGTGGCATACCCGTTGTCCCTGTATTCCGGAAGGATGGAATAGCCAATTTCCAATTCTTCCAGATCGTTCACGGTTTGTACCAACAGTCCACACATGCCAATTAGTTTGCCATTGGATTTTAAAATTAAGGCATTCATGCCACCCAGTCCTTTTTCGTAGCGTTCAAGCACCCGCGCAAATTGTTCAAGGCAGGCTACTACGGGATCTTTTGGTAAACCCTTCCAGTACCAGGTACTCATGGGATCCTGATGAAATGGGAGCCAATCATCGAAATCGGCCTCCGTTATCTTTCGAAAAACCAGCCTTTCGGTTTCAACGCCCTCTAATAGATAATTTGTCATCTTGAATTTTATTTTGTTATGGAAGTCAAAAGGTGTACCCTCCATACAGGATAAATAGTATTAAAAATTACTGTCTAAGTCCCGCCCGACTGAATTATAGGGGTCACTCCCCACAGTGCGTAAATCAAATGTGTGGCAGAAACGCGTTGTGCACTTAACGATTTGTGACATTACTTTTGATAAAAACTCCTTTATACCGACCTTGTTGAATATTGTCAATCAATGCTCCTGCATCCCAACTTAGTGAGTACTAAAACTATTTTTTAGTGATCCAATCATTTGTCATTATCCATAATTGATCTTTAAACTGTTGTCTAAAATAGTCAAAATGTTTAGGCTGTGGTCCTGTTGGCGGAAAATGGAAGCGGGTGGTTTGCCCGTTGGCAAATTGATCTGTGAGCCAGTCCACGGCCTCTTTTGGGGCAAAATGATCGTTCGGAAAGCTTAACGAAAATAGGGGCACCCCGATCTTATTAAAATAATACTCCCGCTCCCCGTAATAGTGCATCATATAGTCCTTTTGTCTCCCCCATTGTGCCCATTGATATGCCATATTCCTTGGGAGATTTTCAAACAAACCGAATTTTTTGGCTGGAAAGTATCCAAAAAGAGGCGTAGCCAGGGTGATCATTACATTCCAGAAAAGCCGCATTTTTAAAAAATGCCATCCCTTAAAATAGCGCCAGTAACCACTTTGATCGCAATTTTGTCAAAATGCCTGTAATTTGGATTAAAACCAAGAATTTGCCCGCCTATGCTATGAGTAATGAGTATGGGTTCACTTTGAGGATACCGTTCTTTTGCGAAGGCCACTATAGTTGCCTGGTCATTGCTGCCCCCACTTTTAAGATCGAGTTCATTGGATTTCAACCTTTCCATATCCGAACCGGATTTCCCAACTCCGTAGTAATCGAAAGTGAAAACTATATATCCCAATGATGCCAAGTAAGTGACAAATTTTCTGTAAAAATTTTGCAAAACCCCTGTTGCAGAGGAAATAATGACCGTTCTTAAGTTCTTATCCGAAATACTGAATTGTGTAGCTGAGAGTGAATGCCCTTTAGGAGTACCGATAAGAATTTCCTGTACCTCCCCACTGCTGAGCATCAACTTTTCTGATAGGAAATACGATCACCGACTTCCAGATTCAATTTTTCCGAAAAGCCTGCGTTAACTTCCAAAACATATTGTACGGGAACACCTGAAGATAAGCCAGATTCATCCAATGGCTGTGCATTTTCTTTTATACTTGCGATACGGAGATATTTGTCTATAAAAATAATATCCAATGGAAATTTGGTGTTCTTCATATAAAAGGAATGCATAGCTTCCTCGGTAAAAACAAACAGCATCCCCTCGTCCGGCTGCATGGCATCCCGGTACATAAGGCCGGTTTGGGTTTCATAATCAGAATCTGCTATTTCAATAATAAGCTTTGTAATTACAGAATCTGTATCCGCCTTGTAAATTGTTAGCGCACCTTCCTGTGCAAATGCTATGGGAGCAGTATCAACCGCTTTTTTGTTGTCTTCCTTGCAAGAAGTTTGCAGGATCACAAATGCAATTATAAAACTCCCCTTAATTTTTAACAAATTCCTTTTCATCTGTATTTTATCTTATCAATGTTTTTACGAAAAGACGGCAGGGCATACACAAAAATGGCAAAGAAAATTAACCAATAAAAAAAAGAGAAGTGAAAATTTCATTTTTAAAATGTGTTGACACCCTGGTGGTCTTTGCGGTCCCGATACCTATCCGCATTTTGGGCACTTTGGTTGAAATAAAACGGTATTCATTCAGAGTAAATTTAGTATCAAAACAAATTTATAAAAGCTAAGAGGCATAAAAAAGCCGTTGCCAACTTCCAAATCTCAGACCTGACAACTCAAATTTGTAGTGTGCAAAGGCTGGCTGTTTACCGCTTACTACCTACAGGACCCGGTCTGAAAATAAAGTACAATCCAATCAGGATAAAAGGTATGCTCAGCCATTGGCCGGTAGACAGAAGTCCGAGAGATTCTTCAAACCCACCCTGACTTTTCTTTACATATTCTACAAAAAAACGGATGGTCCAGAGAAGAACAAGAAACATTCCGAACAAAAAACCGGGTTTGTTTTTTTTATCCGTTTTCCAATAAAAATAATAAAGGATGAAAAAGACAAAAATATAACAGACCCCTTCATATAACTGGGTCGGGTGCCGGTATGGGATTGCCTCCAGATGCTCGGCAAACTTTGGGTTATTCTCTATTGCCGCATAGGCCGCATTGACCGTTTTTTCCTTGGTGATCTGAAGGGCGGAAGATGCAGGCATGTCATCCGAATCCCTGATAAACCTTGTGGCAAAAGCAAATGATTTATCGGTAATTTTTCCATTGATCTCGGAGTTGAAAAAATTGCCCAACCTAACACAAAAAGCACCGAGCGCAACCGGAATAACAACCCGATCCAACAACCACAGCATTTTAAGATCCTTATATTTTCTGCTTAAAAGGTACATTCCTATGATCACCCCAATTGCTGCGCCATGACTTGCCAGTCCTGTAAAGCCGGTAAATTCGTAGCCGTCAATAAAACCAAAAAGGGAACCTCCGGGACTTTCCCTGATGGGCAGTAATATCTCCAGCAAGTGGTTCTGGTAGTAGGCCCAGTCGTAAAAAAAAACATGACCCAGGCGTGCTCCCAGCATAGTTGCCAGTACGGTATAAATAAACAGGGAATCCAATTGCTCAATTGATTTCTTTTCATTCAGGAAGATCTTCTTCATAAGGAACCACCCGACGGCAAAAGCAATAATCCAGAGCAGGTTGTAGTATTTGATCTGAATAAACCCAATATTAAAGAGTGTTTCATTGGGATTCCATGTGATACCTAAGAAATACATAGTGATTTGTTTGTGGCGGCTAAGATAAAAAATAGAAACCAGACCGCTTTGCTTTCAGAGCTAAGATCACTTCGCTGTTGGGCTAAAGAGAATTTTGAACTTGAAACTTTTTATTAGGAATCAGGAATCAGGAATCAGGAATCAGGAATCAGGAATTTTTATTTAAGGTACAGGATCAAAACCGGACCCTCCCCATGGATTACAACTAAAAATCCGTTTTACGGACAACCAGCCTCCTTTGAATAACCCGTGTTTTTTTAACGCTTCAAGGGTATAGTGCGAGCAGGTAGGGGAGTACCTGCAGCTAGCCGGGGTCCATGAAGAGATCAGCAGCTGGTACATTCTTACAAGGAATATGAAGGGAGCGATCAGTATTTTTTTCATTGGTTTCAATCGTTAGTTGAAACTTTGCACTTAAGTGCAAGACTTCCCCCCGACGGTTCGGGGCTAAAAACTTTTTTCGAATAGGTTAACTATTAACTATTAACGATTAACATTTAACCAAAGCCTGCCCATGCCGTTCGGGCGGGCAATTTCATTGCGTATCCAAACCTCCGCCACAGGACGGACAGGCATGGATTTTCAATCCATAGTAGTTTAATTTTTAGATCTAAGTTTTCTTCGGAGTGCCGCACGCTAAGAACAATTTTAAAAAATGTTTCCCTCCTTTGGAGGGGTTGGAAGAGGACTAAGAAACACTAAAACTGGTGCCTTCTTTCCCGTCTTTTAGTTGTATTCCCATTTCGAGTAATTGGTCGCGTATTTTATCAGATGTTGCAAAATCCCTGTTGGCCCGGGCTTCGTTGCGAAGTTGGATAAGAAGTTGAACCACCCCGGATAATTTATCGGAATCCGCGCCTGCATCGCCATTGGATATCAGCCCGAGCACTTCAAAAACAAAAGCGTTCATCGTTTCTTCAAGTATATCTTTGTCTTCTGCGGACAGGCTCTCCTTTCCTTCTTTTATCAGATTGATATGCCTGACGGCTTCAAATAGATTGGCAATCAATATCGGGCTGTTGAAATCGTCATTCATGGCATCGTAACATTTCTGTTTCCATGCCGTCACGTCAAAACCGGACGTACTCTTTTCTACCTGCAGCCCGGGTAAAGCATCGTTGGCCTCCATAAGCCTGTTATACCCTTTTTCAGAGGCCAAAAGTGCAGTGTCACTTAAATCCAGGATACTGGTGTAATGCGCCTGCATTATAAAGAAACGCACCACGGACGGTGAAAAAGCCTTGCTCAATATGGTGTTTTCCCCCGAGAATATCTCACCGGGCAAAATATTATTCCCTGTGGACTTTGCCATTTTTTTACCGTTCAGGGTCAGCATGTTGGCGTGTAACCAATATTTAACCGGGGCATGCCCGTTGCTGGCTTCGGATTGGGCAATTTCGCACTCGTGGTGTGGAAATTTCAGATCCATTCCCCCTCCGTGGATATCAAATTTTTCTCCAAGGTATTTTGTACTCATGGCGGTGCATTCCAAATGCCATCCCGGAAATCCATCCCCCCAGGGAGAAGGCCATCGCATAATATGTTGAGGTTCCGCTTTTTTCCAAAGCGCGAAATCCTGGGAATTCTTCTTTTCGTCCTGGGCGGCAAGCTCCCGTGTATTAGCGATCATATCCTCCAGTTTCCTTCCGCTTAATTTGCCGTAATTGTAATGCTCGTTAAATTCTTTTACATCAAAATAAACGGATCCGTTTTTCTCATAAGCAAATCCTTTTTCAAGGATATTCTTTATGATCTCAATTTGTTCTATGATATGCCCGGTGGCCGTGGGTTCTATACTGGGAGACAAAAAATTGAACTTTTGCAGAATGTTGTGAAAATCCACTGTGTATTTCTGAACCACTTCCATAGGCTCAATCTGCTCAAGTCGGGCTTTTTTAGCGATCTTGTCCTCCCCGGAATCGGTGTCGTCTTCAAGATGCCCTGCATCGGTGATATTCCGGACATAACGTACTTTATATCCCAGATGTTTCAGGTATCTGAAGATCATATCGAACGACATAAACGTGCGACAGTTTCCTAAATGTACGTTGCTGTATACTGTTGGGCCACAGACATACATGCCTACATGTCCTTCGCTTATAGGCTCGAATTTTTCTTTGGTACTGGTTAGGGAGTTATATACTTTGAGAGGCTGACTTCTGTAGAGTTGCATTGGTGCTGGGGACCTTTAAAAATTAGTATCCATATTGATATAATCCAGGAATTCCCTTCGTACGGCCTCTTCCTTAAATTTACCGCCATATTCAGCCGTAACCGTACTACTTTCCACATCCCTTATTCCCCTGGAATTAACACATAAATGTTTTGCATCAATAACGCAGGCCACATCCTTAGTGCCCAAAACTTTTTGAAGCTCCTTTACAATCTGTATGTTCATCCGTTCCTGAACCTGCGGGCGTTTGGCAAAATAATCCACAATGCGGTTCATTTTTGAAAGTCCAACTACGGAACCCCCTGAAATATAGGCAATGTGTGCCTTTCCAACTATCGGCAGTAAATGATGTTCACAGGTTGAATACACTATAATATTTTTCTCGACCAGCATTTCACCATACTTGTATTTGTTTTGAAATGTTGATGATTTTGGTCTCCGTTGAGGATGCAATCCGCCAAAAATTTCTTTCACATACATTTTGGCCACCCGGTCCGGTGTTCCTTTTAAGCTGTCATCTTCCATGTCGAGTCCCAGGGTGAGCATTATTTCCCTGACATTCTTCCGTATCCGCTCTATTTTTTCTTCGTCGGTTAAACTAAAAGCATCTTCCCTCATAGGAGTTGCCTGTGAGGAGGCTACGTGATCATTACCCATGGTTTCAAATCGCTCTTCCAAACTGCTATCCAATTTCATCTACATAAAATTTTACCGGCCATCCCCATTTCCCTTATTTATATCCGTTGGTATTGACCATTCTTTATTTAATGCCCACCTGCCTGCCGTAGGTAGGTTATGGGCTTTCATAGGACGATAATTTCTGAATTATCAATAAAAAGCCAGCAAAAACCAGTGAATTACCGGGGTTTGGGGTAACCGCTGTGGTCTCTGACTAAAGTTTGGTTATATGTTTTAGTAAATCCGCCCTAAAAATTTTAATTCTCGTTTTCCTCATCGGCTTTTTTAACGAGCAGCAAAGATATACATAATATGGCACTTTATAGCCAGTTTAGGGCGTTACACAACATAAATTAGTGTTAAGGGAAGCGGCAGGTTAATTTTATAGATTCCAAATTTTAGCCCTGCTTATGAAGTGGAAAACACTTGCCATATCATTTTTTACCTTGATGGGAAGTCAATTTCTGCCTGCACAGGTGTCCGCGGATTGTGATAATGCTATACCTATCTGCAACAATACCCCTGTGAATGCCGGAACACAAGGGTATGGAACAGACGACTTTAACGGAGCAGCCATAAGTGGTTGCCTGGAGCAGACAGTCACCGGAGTAATTGAATCCAATTCGGCCTGGTATAGATTTCGCACGGGAGAGGCAGGGGAGCTGGGTTTCAACATTGGTTTTGACACCTCCGAGGATTGGGACTTTGCCTTGTATAGTGCCAGTGATTGTAATAACCTTGGAGATCCCGTACGTTGTAACTTTTTTGATAATCAGGATCAGGAGAGTTTTATGGGCGTGGGGGAGGATCCCAACGGTAATACCAATTCAGTCCTTTATGAAGCCTGGTTACAGGTACAGGCGGGGGAGGACTATTATTTACTGATTAATAATTTCACCAACAATAATTCGGGTTTTTCAATTCAGTTTTCCGGGCAGATATTTGTAACCAACCCCAATGAGGCACTGGACTGCTCCATTGTAAACAATCTTCTTGGTCCTCCAATTGCAGCTTGTGAAAACCAGAATGTGATGTTAGATGCCACAACCAATAATGCTATAAGTTATACCTGGTTTATGGATACAGGCAGGGGATTTCAGCCCATTTCCGGGGAAACCGGAGCTACCTTGCAAGTGTTGGTTTCCGCACTTTACAGGGTCGAAGTGGTCACCACAACCATGAGTAATATCATTAGCGATGTGCAGGTTGGTTTTACACCCGCGCCAACCACCAGCCCCCTTTCCAATGAGGTGGTTTGCTCAGATACGGTTGTTTTCCATTTAACGCTAAAGGACACTGAGGCCCTGGGGTCCCAGGATCCAAATGAGGTTACGGTCACCTATTATGCAACAATGACCGATGCGGTTGGAGGCACCAATGCCCTGCCAAAACAACATTCGTTAAATGTAGAAACAGAAACGATATACGTAAGGACATCCTCTGTCCAAAACCCAGGTTGCTTTGATGCCTCAGAAAGTTTCGAATTAAATGTCGTTGAATCTCCGGTTCTTAATTTTCCGACAGAGGTGTTTATTTGCGAGGCCAGTTCCGGAATACTGATAGGTGAAACTAGTCCCGACACTCAATTTACATATTCCTGGGATTCAGGAGAAAATTCGGCCGGTATTAGGGTTTCCCGGGCCGGGACGTATATTTTAACGGCCACCAATAAGCAAACAGGCCAGATAGACTGCATGGCGACAAGGGCGGTAACCGTTGTGGTTTCTGAAACCCCTGAGATTACGGAAGTCCTGATCGATGATCTTCAGCAGAGCAACAGGGTGGAGGTACTTGCCAATGTTGAAGGCAACTTTGAATATCAGTTGGATAACCAACCTTTTCAAACCTCAAATATCTTTACGAATGTAGCGTCCGGAGCACATAGGGTAACCATTAATGACCTTGAGGGCTGTGGAATGGCCA
>JBGTNL010000042.1:0-34711 GCA_041743085.1 Flavobacteriaceae bacterium | reverse complement strand
ATTTTGGCCTTGGGTCCAAAAACCGAAATTTTGTATTTTGCCCCGCCCGGAATTGCGAAAAGGCAATTCCGACCTCCCCCAAGGGGAGGTAGATTCGGAAACCCCGAGGCAGAGCCATCGGGGAATTATTTAGATTAAACCACAAAAATTAAAACCTAGGCAACATTATTTGGTTTTCATTCATATACTATAAGAAAAGACGTACTTTTGCGTTGTAATGTTAAATAAATCCGATCAATGGCATCTTTTCTTGTTATTCTCTTTGTCCTAGTTATTGCAAATGCGGCACTTTTAGTGTTCAGTGCCCTTGGTAAAAGCAGAGTGTGAGCAAATTTTAAGATAGTTCCACATCATTGGTTTCTTCAAAGACCTTTTCTTCAAATTTCAATAATTACTACTAATAAAAAATTTCTTGAAAGTTTACCCGCCTCTGGCGGGCGACTATCCCTGCCTACCGGCCAGGCAGGCACGAGGCAGAGCCATCGGGGAATTATTTAGATTAAATCTTAAATTTAGATAGTACCATAAGATTATAATATATTGTTATATATTGTATTTCGGATAATACTTCAGCATATCTTTTATGGGAAATTACAGCTGTCCGGTAAAAAACAATGAAGTGATTTAAACTTTTTGAATTGAAGCGAAAATTGATGGTTTTGTGCCCAGTTGAAGGCTTTTTTGAGCTGCAGAGCAGGGCTACGGAGCAAGAAAAAGACAAAGTATGGGCGTAAAACGGCAATTTTTTAGCCAATTTGTAAAAGTTTAAATCACTTTAATTAGTTTTATCGGATGAAACAACAACTTCTGCTTGTTTTTTTAGGCGGCGGCATTGGCAGTTCTCTTCGCTACCTCATCAGTAAAACTTACAACTCCTATTTCGACCATTTTTTTCTCGGGACTTTTTTGGTTAACGTGTTGGGATGTCTCCTCATTGGCTTTATTATTGGAATCTCCTATAAGGGCAATTATTTAACCCAGAACCAAATGCTGATGCTGTCTACTGGCTTCTGTGGGGGTTTTACCACTTTTTCTGCCTTTGCCCTTGAAGATCACAGCCTTTTAAAAGCCGGCGAACTTTTTCACTTCTCCCTATACACCCTCGGTAGCGTTGTCCTTGGAATTATCGCCGTTGCATTGGGCCTTTGGCTTTCCAGATTAATATAGACACTTCCTTGTACATACTTCTTTCTTATGCTTAATCGATACTGCGGGATGATGCATTAGCACTTTATCCGGTTTTTGCCCCATTGACAGATACCTGATAATTTACATGATACATCCGGGATAACCATATCTATAAAATATAAACTCATAAACACTATACCCGTAATTTTATGGGGGTAATTTTATAAAAATGATAAAAGTGATATACATACCCCTAATTTTTTTAGGGGTGTTGTCGTTTAAATATATATTTGCGACTTTAATTAACAAATCAAACAAATGAAAAAGATCGAAGCAATTATTCGAAAATCCAAATTTGATGAGGTTAAGAAGGCGCTCCATCAGATCGAGGTCAATTTCTTCAGTTATTGGGACGTAACCGGGGTAGGGAACGAAAAGCAAGGACATGTGTATAGAGGTATTTCCTATAGCACTTCGGACATTCAACGCAGGTACCTTTCTATAGTGGTGTCTGACGAATTTCTGGAAAGGACCGTAAACACCATTTTGGAATCGGCCTACACCGGTAATGTCGGAGATGGAAAAATTTTCGTTTCCGAGGTTATTGAAGCCTATAGGATAAGGACCAAAGAAAGCGGCCATGCCGGAATAAACTAATACTTAACTCACCACAATACTTTATAACATGGAAGCAGGATTATTTACAGCAAATAACGTTTGGATGATGGTGTGTACAGCCCTTGTATTCTTTATGCATACGGGTTTCGCATTCCTTGAGATTGGTCTTACCAGACAGAAGAACACTATAAATATACTATTTAAGAATATTTTTATTATCACAGTAGGACTTTTAATGTACTACATTGGCGGATTTAATCTAATGTATCCGGGCTTTGAAGACGGTTCGCCCGGGATACTCGATTTTGCCGGATTTGGAATAGCCGCACCTGAAAACGGAATGACACCGGAATATGCCGATGGCGGATATACCTGGTGGACCGACTTTTTATTCCAGGGTATGTTTGCGGCCACAGCGGCCACAATTGTTTCCGGGGCTGTGGCAGAACGGATAAAACTAGGACCCTTTATGATTTTTGTTATAATTTATGTCGGTCTCGTATATCCCATTGTAGGGTCATGGCAATGGGGAGGCGGTTTTCTTTCCACCTTAGGTGGTGAAGAGGGGGGCTTTTACGATTTTGCGGGCTCCACGCTGGTACATTCCGTAGGAGGATGGGGAGCGCTAATTGCAATCTACCTCTTAGGGGCACGTATCGGTAAATTCGGAGAGGGCGGTAAAGCACAGGCAATTCCCGGACACAGTATTCCAATGGCCACGGCAGGGGTCCTAATCCTGTGGTTGGGATGGTTTGGATTTAATGGAGGATCTGTTCTTTCCGCAGACCCAGCCACCACTTCCCTTGTCCTGGTAACTACCTGTTTGGCTGCGGCTGCCGGTGGGATTGGAGCCTTTGTGTTATCGACGATCCTTTATAAGAACTTCGACCTTACTATGTTCCTGAACGGAATATTAGGCGGCCTTGTAGGTATCACTGCAGGTGCGGACTTGATGTCGCCCAATGAAGCGGTTATTATCGGGCTTATAGCGGGTGCTATTATTGTCCTTGGAGTAGCATTAATAGACAGATTGAAATTGGATGATCCCGTGGGAGCAGTAACCGTTCACCTTATTTGCGGGATCTGGGGAACCCTGGCCGTTGGCATCTTCGGGTCCATGGCAGGAGGCCAGCAATTCCTTTATCAGTTGGCAGGTGTAGGTGCGGCAGGAGCATTCTGCTGCGTTACCGCCTTCATTATTATTTTCACCCTCAAGAAAACCGTTGGTATCAGGGTTCCGAGAGAAGAAGAACTTGATGGACTCGATCTGCACGAACACGGCATGGATGCCTATGCAGATTTTAGAATGAATCAACATTAAGTATAAAACCGAAAACGGAGCGTTTGGCAGAACGCTCCGTTAATTAACCTTTTCAACAGATCAATTTATTCCATCTAACAACTTCCAAAAATGGAAGCCCTTAAACATTGAAATATGAAAACGATTACAATCACAAAATACGTAAAATTTCTTCTTTTCGCAGTATTATTAGGTACGGTAATCCCAACATTTGCCCAGGATGAGGAAGAAGACGAAAAAAAGAAGGTGTCTATCAGTGGTAGTGTGGATGCCTACTACAGAACTAATTTAAGTTCTTCAGATGCGGATATAATAGATGACGGGGCGGGCAACACCTCTGTGCAAGCACCCGGCACCTCCTTTGCAAATGAGACCGGGTTTGCACTTGGAATGGCCAATATTATTGCAAGATACGATGGGGAAAAGACGGGAGCCGTGGCCGATGTAACCTTCGGACCCAGAGGCGATGATGCGACCGGAGGCTATAATTTAAACCAGCTTTATGCCTATTGGAATGTGACGGAGGGTACTAAATTGACACTGGGAAGATTTAACACCTATTTAGGTTATGAAGTTATAGCGCCGGCAGCAAATTTCAACTATAGCACTTCTTATTTATTTTCAAATGGACCCTTCTCCCATGTAGGATTAAAAGCGGACTTTGGTTTATCCGAAGATTTTAGTTTAATGTTGGCAGTCATGAATGTTACGGACGTTAATAACAACCTTACAGGGGCATATTCCGCCGGCGCACAGTTAGGCTATTCCGGCCAGTTTTTAAATTTTTACTATGATGGCGGAGAGGCATTGGGATTCGAAATCGACTATACCGGCGGTTTTGATTTATCGGATACTTTCTTTTTAGGTATCAATGCGGCTTATGCGGATAACGAGGGAAATGGATTTGCAGGTGCAGCACTATATCCCCAATTGGCAGCTTCGGATGATTTTAAAATTGGTTTGCGAGGGGAATACTTTAAGTCAATAATCGATGGGGTAGATGACGACCCTGACGTATTTGCAGTTACCCTGACAGGAAGTTATACCATAGAAAATCTTATTATTAAACCGGAACTCCGATTGGATAGCATGTCAGAGGAAGTGTTTCTGGATAATGACCTGGCAGGCACAAAAAGCCTTTCTTCCTTTTTGTTGGCAGCAATTTATTCGTTCTAACAGTAATAAAATAGTTTGGTTTATTAGTTTAGTTGTCAGGATCCTGGTCCTTCGGACCAGATAAACATCGGGATCAGGGTTTTTTTATGGGTGAAAAAGCTTTAACACCTGCCTTGATCCCAAAATTTAAGGTATTTACCTTGGGCACCAGCGGACAGGAATATTTTTTATTATAAGCGCAGTACGGATTATACGCCTTGTTAAAATCAATAATGATCGAATCTCCTTCAGGGATAGACAAATCGATATATCTTCCGCCTGTGTAGGTTTCCTCCCCATTTGTTTCATCCAGGAACGGAAGAAAAAGATAGTTTCTGTATTCGTCCTGAAGCATCAGTTCCTGATTTTGATACACTTCCAGTTGATATTTTTCGCCCTTTAGCAAAAAATGCGCAATTCCATAAACCACTTCCTTAGATTTCCTGTCGGTTGTTGTGGGCATCATAAAGGGCATGGCCCCTGGTGTCCGGCTGAGTTCCGCAGTAACCCTGAAATTTGTATCCGGTGCAAAAAAATCCAGGGTCTCAAAGTCTTTACGATATTTGTCTGGTAGCGGAGAGGTTGCAGGATCTTTATATTTCCCATTCAATTCTTTCTGAAAAAAAAGAATATCATTTAAAATGGCAGAGCCGGTATCCTGAATTTCAATCCGTCCCGAATCATGATATCGCCTATTTTCCTTACAGCACAGCAAGGCAGCCAACAAAAACACCGCTAAAGTTTGAAAATTTCGTCCCATCATTGTTGCTCTGATATTCAAAAATATAAATAAAAATTTCTTTAAGCCCACAATCCCGGCGGCCTGTCTGACCGGGCGGGCCCGATTGAAGCATCGGAAGAATTTTTAGATGAACCATTTTCCATGTTTATCTTTAGGTTTATTTTACGGTCTTTTAATAATCAAAGCCATGAGAACATTTACCCTTTTTGCCTGTCTTTTTCTGTTACTTGTTTCATGCAATGAGAAGAAGAAGCAATTGGCAGGAGAAAAAACAATTAAAAAAGCAGTGCCAAAGTTAGAGCCGGGTAGACACAACGTGGGTTTTCTGATAATGAATGGTACCTACAACACAGAATTCACCGCACCCTACGATATCTTTCAGCATACCCAATACCGCAAGAATATCAAAGCAATGAATGTTTTTACGGTTGCCAATACCCTTGAGGCCATTGTAACCTTTGAAGGGGTGCGTATTTTACCGGATTTTGATTACACCGAAGACGCCGTTCCCCCAATTGATATTTTGGTTATCCCGAGTGCCGTTCATCATCTGGATACTGATTTGAAGGATAGTGTGATGCTCAAATTTGTAGCGGGTGTAGATAAAAATGCAAAATTTATGACTTCGCATTGTAACGGGGCCTTTGTATTGGCAAAGGCCGGGCTTTTAGACAAAGTGACCTCCACCACTTTTCCCAGTGATATTGACAAATATTATAAGGAAATGTTCCCACATTTAAAAGTGGCGGACAGTGTTCTATTTGTACACGACGGAAAGTACATTACTTCTGCCGGGGGGGCCAAAAGTTTTGAAGCGGCTCTTTATCTGTGTGAATACCTGTATGGGAAGGATATTGCCGACTCCCTTGCAAAAGGGCTTGTCATTGACTGGGATCTAGACAGCTTTCCAAGGCTTATTCCTCAATAAGGTCGTAGCGCGCGTCTTCAAGATATTTATCCACAATTTTATTGAACTCGGGTGTGATTCTAAGGAGTGCGGTATGCTCCAGGGAATATAATTCGGATTTATCCTTATAGCCATTTTTAAGTAATTCCTCCAGATAAAACAACGCGGTTCCATAGTCTTCGTATAGCGCACTCCCCGAAATTATTTTGAGATAATATGAATAATCCATAGGATCGGTAATTGTTTTAAGCATCCATAAAAAATTTACAGCTTCAACATTCACAGGAGTTTCGGATAGCTCAATATCAATATTATCTTCAATCAAGGCATTCAAATAGCCCTGGAGTCGCATTCCCATTTGCCTTTCCGCAGGACTTGGTTTTTCTTCATATTTTTTTAGTTCTCCCATTTGGTAGTTCCACCACCCCAGGTTGTTATAATTAAGGGTTTCAATATCTTCAAGCAGATTAAATTTATAATCCTCCTTCATCAGGGACTCCTGAAAAAGGAGGTTGGCCCTGTTTCTTTTTTGAGTCCTGTAGTCCCGATGCTTCTTTAACTCTCTCTTCCAGGTTTTTAAAGAATCCACATTGAGGTGTTCTTTATAATTTTCGGCGGTTTCTTCAAGCAGGTCATAAGCTTTTGTCATCTTATTGGTTGCCATTAAGTTACTTACTTCACCTAGATTTCTTCGATAACCGGTCATTACAAATGTACTATCCTTCTTCGCCGCACCATTCGCAATAGCCGATAACGTCAATATTTCCATCGCCGTATCGATATACTCCGGATCCGGCCATCGATGTCCCCCGTCAAATACGATTAACTGGTTGGGGAACCCCAACTGGTCCAGAATTTTTTCACTTTGAAGCATTCCGGTATAGTTAAAATCTTCATTTCCCACTACGCCCACAAACTGAAAAGTGTTTCTACTATTAAGAATATCAAGATTAGGTATTCCTGACCCAAGAGATAAAACACCGGTTATCTGCTTAATAAACGTTGGTATTGTGGTGGCAAATTTAGCTCCGTTGGCAAAACCGGCCGTGTATACTCTATTCTTATGTATGGGAAACAAACGGTATACCGTATTGAACACCCTGTTGGCAATGAGAATGTTATTGGCTATAGAAAGGCTGTCGTGAACATTGTTGGACGCGGCCAGAAGATACCCTTGTTCCTCAGCCGCCGCTTTCATGGTTCGCAGGGCCTGCTTACCTCTTCCCTGCATATCGAAAACGAAAATGACCGGCCATTTGCCCACAGTATCAAATTTCGTAGGGAGATAAAGGGCAAAACTTTCAGGGATTGAATCGTTTACGGGTAATGAATCTATAATTACTCCTTTTCTTAGCTTCAGTTCCTGGGAATACAAAGTTCCGGACGACATAAAGCCAATAAAAAAAAGGAATAGTAGTATTTGCTTCATAGAATTTTTTGTATCAAAAATCCGGCCAAAATTAGAGTGGCCAATGGTTTGGAGCCTTCTTATTATCATTATTCCCCTATTGTTCTCATTTTCTCTCCTTCGCAACGTGCCGCTTGAATTTGATGACCACTGAAAGTTTTCTTAATTGCCTTGTAAACCGTAAACGCCAGCTCCCAAAAAACGTTACGGACCACATAATGACGAATTATTAATTCAACCTTGTGAGAATCAAAGATAAGAATACCTATATCGGGAACAGGTGTTTTAAGCTTTTTTAGCACTCTTATCAAGGCTCGGGAGATGGACTCCTTCACTTTAGGAAAACCTTCATTGTCGGGCATAGTGCTCCTCAATTCTAAGCGGATTATTCCTTTTTCGGAATAGTTGGGGACAACCGATGCCGTAATCATCGAATTTGATATATTGGGGATTTTGTTCCCCGGGTGAGCAAAATGGCAATGTCTGGATATTCATTGATTTTATCCGTGTCCATAGGAGTAAAATAAACAATTAAATCCTTGAACAACAAATATTAAAATATTTATTTCGCAGCCTTTATGGCCTTGAGATACCTACTTAGTTCCTCCTTAACTTTGGGTAATAAAATAAACAATCCAATCATGTTCGGAACAAGCATTGCAAAGATCATGGCATCGGAAAAATCTGTAACCGCTTCGAGTCCTGCTGCCGCACCCACGACTACAAAAAGGCAAAAAATAGTTTTATAGGTAAATTCCACTTTCCTGCTCCTTCCGAACAAAAAGGACCATGCCTGGTATCCGTAATAGGACCAGGAGATCATTGAAGAAAATGCAAAAAGGATTACCGCAAATGACAGCAGGTATGGAAACCAGGAGATTCCACTTTTCAGTGCATTGGCGGTCAATATTACTCCCTGGGCATCAGAAAGTTCTGCTCCAACAACGAGTTGCCCGGTAATTATGAGTGCCAAAGCAGTCATTGTGCACACTACGACGGTGTCTATAAAGGGTTCTAAAAGTGCCACCAAACCTTCACTTGCGGCATATTTGGTCTTTACTGCGGCGTGCGCAATGGAAGCAGAGCCTATACCTGCTTCATTTGAGAAGGCAGCACGTTTAAATCCCTGGATCAATACGCCTATAAAACCGCCAACAATACCCTCTCCCTGAAAGGCCCCGGTGAAAATCTGAGAAAAAGCATCCGGTATTGCGGTATAGTTAACGGCTAATACGGAAATTACGGCCAGGACATAGGTTGCAACCATTACGGGCACAATCTTATTGGTTACTTTTGCGATTTTCTTAATCCCCCCAATGATTACAATGGCGACGAGAATTGCCATTAACAGGCCGAAAAGCCATCCACGGCCATGAATAAAGCTAGCTTCCCCACCGGTAACGTATTCAAATAATTTGAAGGCCTGGTTTACCTGAAACATATTACCCCCGCCAAAAGATCCCCCAATACACATGATTGAAAACACAACAGCCAAAATTTTGCCTAACCTCCCCAGGCCTTTCTCTTTCAGTCCCTTTTTTAAATAATACATTGGGCCGCCGAATACTTTTCCACGGGCATCAATTTCTCTGTAGGTTACCCCTAAGGTACATTCAACGAACTTGGAAGCCATTCCTAAAAGCCCTACCAAAATCATCCAAAAGGTTGCCCCAGGTCCTCCAATAGACAGGGCTATGGCTACACCGGCTATATTACCTAACCCCACTGTAGCGGACAGTGCTGCAGTAAGCGCCTGAAAATGGGTAACCTCCCCATGATACCCCTCAATCCGGAGCGTATCCGGTTGATCACCATTACTCGTCGATACGGTATCCGAGACTTCCAACAGATTATCTTTTTCCAGATCATCATATTTACCCCGAATAATTTTAATTGAAGTTGCAAACCGTCTCAGGTTTATGCCCCTGAAATAGCAGCTGAAATAGCTGGCACCAAATAGTAGCACCACCAGTACCCAAGGCACTCCAACATCCTTGAATAGCGGTAGCTCCGCGAAAATTATATCGACAAACCATCCTGTTGCTTTTTGAAAACCGTCATTAATTATTTGATCCCATCCAGTCTGGCTATATGAAATCCCGGGCTGTAAAAATGTAGCTGTTATAGAAACCCTGCCATTCATGCCTTAGATTTTGATTTTAAAACAAAACTGCGGCTTGTAATTCAGCAGACAAAGGTTACGTACTGTTCAAAATTAAAGTAGTGGGTGTTAAGTATATAGTTAAGTAGGGATCAGACGAAGCAATCCCAACAAGATTGGCTTCATGGTTTGCAGAAATTCTGTTTTTGATTATTATTCCAAATCGATAGAAGCATATTTCAGCAAGTCATTTTCCAGGGCATACTGAATTAGTTGCTTTTTTCCCGCCGTGCCGCTTATATTAAGTACTTTCTTTATCTGATGGATATGGGCCTGAAAACCATCTGTACTGATATGCATTGCATCGGCAATTTCCGTGTAGGACTTGCGATCCCCCCATAGTCCCAAATTTGCGAGAACCTCTTTCTGCCTACCGGAGAGCTCAACCCTAGCAGCGAGATGCAGGGAAGCTACTTCTTCCTTCAGCCTGGAAATGGTGTCCAAATGGCTTTCGTTAGCGATCTTTAATTGCGAATTTTCTTTTTCCAGGGCGGTCTTTTGTTGAAAACTTGTTTCCAACTGACTCTGTTGTTGTTCTTTTTCAGATAGAAATTTCCAACTGTATAATAGAATGGAAAAAAGCAGTATAAACAAAAATTTAAACGAAATGGAGGTGACGGCACCGAGTAAA
Organism: Flavobacteriaceae bacterium; assembly: GCA_041743085.1. Classification (GTDB taxonomy): domain Bacteria; phylum Bacteroidota; class Bacteroidia; order Flavobacteriales; family Flavobacteriaceae; genus JAFMPW01. The sequence goes on along the minus strand of JBGTNL010000042.1, from coordinate 24,661 downwards.
GACCAGGAAGGCAGATCAAAACCAGACGGAATCATTTCGTCAGGGATAATCCTATGGGTCACGGCAATCACGATGAGAATAAATAAAACAAAACTCGGCAAATACATAAAGCGCATTTTTCTGGAGGCAAAGGCCTTGTTCAGTTCATTCAAGAGGGCAAAGGCCACAACGATTGAAATAGGGATATCTATGAGCCAGATCAGGGAATTGCTATTTTTGCCGCTACCACCGGAAGCTGTTAAGAAAACAAAAGCCAACATTAGCATAACGCCTCCATAGATCATTAAGAACTCCCTTTGTGTAAAATGCTCTACCAGCCTGACCACTATATTTCTTTTAAAGCCATGGTTTATTGACGGTAAAGAGAGTATGATGAACATGGAATTTAAAAGGGAAACAATAACCCCAAGGAAGACAAGTACCCTATGGGTGGGGGACCATCCAAAACCCGAGACCATTATGAGATGGATCAAAGCGCCTATACCCCATATAAAAATTGCCAGGCCGAACCACATAATACCTGTTATTTCACTTTGTTGCCCGTGGGCCTTTTTTTCTTTAAAGTAGATGCGATGAATAACTACGGCGGTAATAAGGCAAACAATGGCAAGAACGGTATACTCCAAAGTTGCGAACATTGTTGACATTTATTTTTATGTCTTTAAAGTTAATTAAAATTGATTAGCCTCTTTTCAATGGCAATAGATTCCGAAAATTATGCGTTAATTTCTAAATTGGCCCAATAAATGGTTAAAACAGGGCAATGCCCCAAAGACGGCCAGGGCAAAAGCGGTGATAAAGTATGGCAAATGCCCATTTATACCAAAGCCTGGGAATTATGAAGCTTGTGGGTAAAATTATGTTCTTGATTGCAGAGGAAGATTACAAAGTCATCGGAGAGGCCAAATGGGGTTTGATGGAGAGCCATGCACAGTTCCTGCGTAAAAATCCAGTGTTGGTTCCTGCAAAAATTGCAGCGCTGAGGGTAGTGATCTTTATGATCTACGAATGGAAAATGAAGCCGTTATCTGAGGGACTGCACTGAAGATTACAACAAATGGCACCACTTTAAGAACATCCGGTTTCAGGGATCGCGAATACCTTATAAGGCAATGCAAGGAGGTTGAGTAAACCCGGATACTTTTTTCGGAATGGGTAAAGACTTTTAATCTGTGGAACTACCCTATGGATCGATGAAGACCTTAACGCTCCAGGCGTCAATTACGATAGGGATACCGGTAATAACATCCCTTTTGACCAGGGGGATTTTTTTACCTAGATCGGTACCGCTAGTTCTTGCCGGTTTTCCGGATCGGTGCGTCGGCGACAACATCGGATAAGATAATATGGGTACGGGTTTCCCCATATTGGATCAACTTGTCTATAAATTGCTCCAGATGAAACTGATCCTTTAGTACCACTTCCATAATAATGTTCTCGTTTCCGGTTATCCGATAACAATTAATAACTTCATCCAGGGATTTTATCATAGCCAAAAATGGTTGTAATTTACCCATAAATGCCTTTAAGGTAATTATAGCTTTCAATTGATAACCGGCCTTTGTATGGGATACTCTTGCGTGGTATCCCTCCAGGATACCCAGGTCCTCCATTTTTTTCACCCGTTCCGCTACGGCGGGGGGCGTTAGCCCCACTTGCCGGCCTATACTGGCAAACGATTCCCTGGAGTTCTTCTGCAAAGCATTAAGTATGCCCCAGTTAAGTGCATCAATCTTTAGATTCAAAGGTATTTAATGTTTATTATTTATATTCCATAGCAAAAATACAAATTCGATTTAGATTCAAAAGATAATTTTCCCTATTTGAACGTAATTTTAAGCAATAAATTTGCTGAATTAGAAAAATGCCCTACCAAAACTTAAGAACCCTTCCGGTTTACAGAAAAGCATTGGATCTTTGCACTATGAGCAGGGCAATTGCTTCCTATGTAAGCTATAATAAGGATCTCCTGAAACTATATCAATCCAATAGCCTCCGGGATAACATTGCTGATTCCCTGCTAACGGATGCCATACTTATTCCCCAGCAGATAGCCCAGGCGGAATGTTCGGGATCTCAAGCTGTTCGCATGAAGAGCGCAACCTTCGTAAATATTATGACGCGAAACATTTTGTCCTATTGCAATGGCCTGGAAAAAGATGGAGTTAAGGAGATCGAATATTTGAATTTACTTCGACTGGAGATTAGAAGTTTCCGTAAATCCTTTAAAGTTTGGAGGAAATCCATTCATAAAAGGGGTGGAGACCTGAGCTGGGGGTTTAATGACTATAGGGGATATTAAAACAAATCCCGTTACTTCCTATTATCCTCCGGTTAAACCCAGCCGATATCAATGGAAACGGTTTAGCCATACTTTGCGGCCTACCCGGCTAAAGTGCGGGATAAATTTTGTATTTTTCGTCAACTGACTGAAATGGGATGCAATTCACCCCACATCCAATAAACAATATTACATGACCCGGGTTAGTTTTTAGTTTTGATCCAGGTGCATCCAAAGTTCACTCTTCATCCAAACCCTCGCTTCATTGAAAGGATCCCGCGTTCACTACGCTTCAGCGGAATAGGTGGCATTAAACCCAAGGGTCGAGGTATTAAACCTAGACCCCGCTGAAAAAGCGGGGTTAGTTCAACCATCCATTTTAACCGCTCCCGCTAAAAAGCGAGATTATTAAAATGGGGTTTCACTAATAAGTGGTTCGCAAGCTTCATCAGCGGCCTTCGGCCTTGATTCGGCTGCTCTAGAACATCCTCCTTACTAAAAAGATCCCGCGTTCACTGCGCTCCGCGGAATAAGTGGTTCGCAAGCTTCATCTGCGGCCTTCGGCCTTGATTCAGCTGCTCTCTACTTACATATTTCGTCTGTACTGTCCGCCGACCATAAACAAAGCATTGGTAATCTGTCCTAAAGAACAACACTTGGTCGCTTCCATAAGCCTTTCAAAAATATTCTCATTCTGTATGGCCGCATTCCGCAATTGCTCCAATTCCTCCTTTGTCCTTTCCTTATGCTGTGCGTGTAATTGTTTCAAGGTCTGAATTTGTGATTGTTTTTCTTCTTCTGTGGCACGGATCACTTCCGCGGGAAGTATGGTAGGAGATCCACTGGAACTCAAAAAGGTATTGACCCCGATTATGGGCAATGTACCGGAATGTTTCAGGGTCTCATAATACAGGCTCTCTTCCTGTATTTTGGAACGTTGGTACATGGTCTCCATGGCACCCAACACTCCTCCGCGTTCCGTAATTCGGTCAAATTCCAACAAAACGGCTTCCTCAACCAAATCTGTTAATTCTTCAATGATAAAGGCACCCTGCAAGGGGTTTTCATTTTTAGCCAAACCCAACTCTTTGTTAATGATTAATTGAATGGCCATAGCCCTGCGTACAGATTCTTCAGTAGGGGTGGTTATGGCCTCATCATAGGCGTTGGTATGCAGGGAATTGCAATTGTCATAAATGGCATAAAGTGCCTGCAGTGTGGTTCTGATATCATTAAAATCAATTTCCTGGGCATGTAGACTTCGCCCGGAAGTCTGTATGTGGTATTTAAGCATCTGTGCCCTGGGATTGGCCCCGTACTTTTCTTTCATCGCTTTGGCCCAAATCCGCCTTGCCACTCTGCCAATTACCGCATACTCCGGGTCAATTCCATTTGAAAAGAAAAAGGAAAGATTGGGTCCGAACTTATTGATATCCATACCCCGGCTTAGATAGTACTCCACATAGGTAAATCCGTTCGATAAAGTAAAGGCTAATTGAGAAATAGGGTTGGCCCCGGCCTCGGCGATATGGTAGCCCGAAATAGAAACCGAATAAAAATTACGGACTTCATTTTGAATGAAATACTCCTGCACATCGCCCATGAGCTTTAATGCAAACTCGGTTGAAAAAATGCAGGTGTTTTGTGCTTGATCCTCCTTTAAAATATCGGCCTGCACCGTTCCCCTGACCTGGCCAAGAGTTTTTTGTTTTATTTCTTTATAAATCCCGGCAGGAAGTACCTCATCCCCGGTAACACCCAGTAGCATTAGTCCAAGTCCGTTATTTCCTTTTGGTAAATCGCCAATGTACACCGGTTGCAGAGATCCACGTTCTCTAAAAATAGCCTTCAACTTAGCCTGAACCTTCTTTTCCAGGCCGTTTTCCACGATGTATTTTTCACAATTCTGATCTATGCCCGCATTCATAAAAAACCCTAATAACATAGGGGCAGGGCCATTGATTGTCATACTAACGGAGGTCATGGGATCGCTGAGATCAAATCCCGAATATAATTTCTTGGCATCGTCCAGGCAACAGATGGATACTCCGGCGTTCCCTATCTTGCCGTAAATATCCGGCCGGTTTCCAGGGTCATTCCCGTAAAGGGTTACCGAATCAAAAGCCGTGGAAAGTCGTTTTGCGGGCATCTCCAGACTTACATAATGAAAGCGCCTGTTTGTTCGTTCAGGCCCTCCTTCGCCTGCAAACATCCTGGTTGGATCCTCCACTGTTCTTTTGAAGGGATACAACCCGGCGGTATAGGGAAATTCCCCCGGAACATTCTCCTGTAAACTCCATTTCAAAATATCGCCCCACGCACTGAATCTCGGCAGCGCAATCTTTGGTATTTGCAAATGGGAGAGCGACTCACTATGGGTTGCGATCTCTATATTAATACCCCGGACCTTAAAATTATAGATAGGATCCTTATAGCGCTGCACTTTAGGTCCCCATTTTAAAATGATTTCCCAATGATGGGGGTCAAGGTCCTTTTTTACCTTTCCGAATTCCTTCACGAGCAACTTTATGAGTTCCTTGTTTGCGTTTTTTGGAGCGGACCGGAGAATTTCTTTCTCATCCAGGCCTTTATCGTCAAGGTAGATCATCCCGCCTTTATTGGAAGGGCCATCGAGGAGGGATAATAAGGTCATATAAATACCGTACAATTTCTGTGCAGTTTCTTTCTGATATTCCGTCTGCGTGTCATAATTCCTGTTATTTTCCGCTATTTCTGATAAATATCGGGTCCTTGCAGGAGGGATAATAAAGATTTTCTCCGATTTTTCCTTAGCGATTTCATACTTGGATTTTAGATCTGCAGCTGTTTTATCTGCCAATTTATCCATTACCGCTTTGTAAAGACCGTTCATCCCCGGATCATTAAACTGGGAAGCTATGGTTCCAAAAATGGGCAGGTCCCCCTGAGCCGTTTCCCAAAGGCCATGATTGCGCAAATATTGTTTTTTTACATCGCGCAGCGCATCCAGCGATCCTCGCTTATCGAACTTATTTATAGCGACGAGATCGGCAAAATCTAGCATATCAATTTTTTCGAGTTGTGTGGCAGCGCCAAACTCGGGCGTCATTACGTATAGTGAAACATCACAGTGCTCCGTAATTTCAGTATCTGATTGCCCTATACCGGAAGTCTCTAAAATGATAAGATCATAAGCCGCCGCCTTCAGCACATGAACAGCTTCATTCACGTTTTTGGATAATGCCAAATTGGTTTGTCTTGTGGCCAGGGATCTCATATAAACACGATCGTTATCAATTGCATTCATACGTATGCGATCCCCTAATAAGGCGCCCCCTGTTTTTCTCTTAGAGGGATCGACGGAAACTATTCCCAACGTTTTATCGGGAAAATCGATCAAAAACCGCCGCACCAATTCATCTACCAAACTCGATTTACCCGCTCCCCCGGTGCCCGTTATACCCAAAACCGGGGTTTTATCCTTTGTAATTTTCAGTGATTTGATATGCGATTTGAATTCTTCCGGTCTGTTTTCCGCAAGGCTTATAAGCCGGGCCACAGTGTTCACATCCTTATTCTCAAGCAAAGTGCATAAAGTTTCCCCCTTTTTAAGTTTCAGTGAAGGAACGGGAAAATCACTTTGCTTTACCAAATCGTTTATCATGCCCTGGAGGCCCATTTCCCGGCCATCGTCCGGGGAGTAGATCCGGGTTATGCCGTAGTCCATTAATGCCTCTATTTCTTTTGGTAAAATAACCCCACCCCCGCCACCGAAGATTTTAATATGACCTGCCCCTTTTTCCTGCAAAAGATCATACATGTATTTAAAATACTCAATGTGCCCTCCTTGATAGGATGTAATGGCAATGGCATTCACGTCTTCCTCAATGGCGCACGTTACTACCTCCACCACACTTCGGTCGTGTCCCAGGTGAATAACTTCTACTCCGGTGGCCTGAATGATGCGGCGCATAATATTAATTGCAGCGTCGTGCCCATCAAAAAGAGAGGCTGCCGTTACAATTCGAATTTTATTTTCGGTATGATATGGCTTAGATTGCTCCATTGGCAAAGAATAGACAAATTAGTGAATGCAATTTACAGAAAATGCAAAAAATATTCGATTGCAATCCGTATTTTATAAAAATCTTCAAAAGTACTTCACTTCCATTACTAATATTCTAATTTTATGGCATTAAAATAGGGCTTTGAAAACAACAATTCTCATTCTTTGTGAGGACCAATCCGGAATAATCAGTGTCGTAACAGGTTTTATACACAAACAGGGCGGTAATATAATTTATCTGGATCAGCATGTTGACAAACAGGCGGGCAAATTTTTTATGCGGATAGAATGCGATTTTGAGGATCCTTCTTCCCTACCGTCTAATTTTGAGGAAACTTTTCGCAAACAATTGGCAAAGCCCTATGATATGGAATGGAGTATCCATCTGGACAATTACAAACCAAAAATGGCAATCTTTGTCTCTAAATACAATCACTGCCTTTATGATCTTTTAAGCCGGGTCAGGTCGGACGAACTAAATGTTTCCATTCCCTTTGTATTGAGCAATCACGACGATCTCAATTATGTTTCAGAACAATTTGAGGTTCCTTTCTATTGTGTTCCATTTGTAAAAGACGGAAAATCAGAAGCTGAAGAAAGACAACTGGAACTACTTAATAAATATAAGGTTGATTTTATTGTTCTGGCCCGCTACATGCAAATCATTACGTCAAAAATCATTGATCATTTTCCTAACAAGATCATCAATATACATCATTCTTTTCTTCCGGCATTCGCAGGGGCAAAGCCCTACCACGCCGCTTTCCGGAGAGGCGTAAAGATCATTGGAGCCACCAGTCACTATGTCACTGAGGAACTCGATGCAGGCCCAATTATTGAACAAGACGTGACCACGGTATCTCATTCTCATTCCGTCGAAGACTTTATTGCCAAAGGAAGGGATCTCGAAAAAATAGTCCTTGCACGTGCAGTTCAACTGCACAGTAGCAGAAAAACCATGGTATATAATAATAAGACCGTCATATTTTCATAATTATCAGGAACCCGGTTTAAAAAGACTTTCGAAGTATCCTATTACCTTTGAATTGTACTAAAATTTCAACCTGTGAAAGCCCATAACCTACCTACGGCAGGCAGGTGGGCATTTTATTAAAAAATGGCCAATACCAACCCATATAAATAACACTAAATCAATAGGTTGGCGAAATTTTATTAAGATGAAAAAAAGAGTTATCCTGTTAAGCGCAATTTTTCTTTTATCCGCATGTGGAGAATTGCAGGATGTTGTGAATCGTTTACCGGGAGGTGGTGGCGTAGTTAGCACTGCCGAAATTGCAAATGGACTAAGGGAAGCCTTAAATATGGGCATTGATAAACAGGTTTCTAGATTAACCGCCGAAGATGGTTTTTTTAAAAACGATCTGGTAAAAATTCTGCTGCCCGAGGAATTACAAAAAGTGGATAGGGCCCTGCGCGATGTAGGATTGGGCAATTTAGCGGATGAGGGTTTAAAACTCCTGAACAGGGCTGCTGAGGATGCTGTTGGCGAGGCTACACCCATTTTTTTCAATGCGGTAAAGAACATCACTTTCAATGACGCCCGGAATATCCTATTGGGTAATGATGATGCCGCCACGCGGTATTTAAGTGCGGTCACGGAGGCACAACTCTACGCTAAATTTAATCCTGTTATAAAAAAGTCTTTTGAAAAGGTGGGTGCCGACGGCATATGGCAAAATCTGATCAATAAGTATAACAGTCTGCCACTCACCAACGACGTTAACCCGGATCTTACAGACTATGTGACCAATGAAGTACTCGAAGGGGTTTACACAATGATTGCCGTTGAGGAAAAAGAGATCAGGAATAAAGTATCCTCAAGAACAACGGACCTCCTCAAAAAGGTTTTCGCATTGCAAGACTAAAAGTACACTATTTCCCCCTTTAAATACAATATTTACAAACGCCTACACGTTATATTTTAACGGCTAAACGCTTCAAACCAAGGGCCGTGTTTATAACGGACAAAGAAGTATCTTCTAAATTTAAGACAGAATTATTTGAGTTAGTATTTTTTGAGTTAGTTAGTTTTAAACCCTGATGGCACCATCAGGGTTTTTTTAATGCCATCTTTCAATCACCGCGGAATTAGGACTTCCGTTCCTCACTCTTTGATATAATTTCGAATTTAATTTCAGATCATAAGGAGTAAAATCTTATCGGGCATTACTGCATTTAAGACAATTTTAAGATTCGAGATTTTTTTATTGGGTAAATTCAGCAAAGCTAATTCATCAATCAAAAATGGGGCGGACATGTTTTTTAGTACTGTACATCTTTTGTTTTGACTTTTGTTATCCTATTCCGCCCATGGGAATAACCGATAGCCAAGTAGCTTCTCACAGGTCATATCCGCAGTATTCCTTATCTCAGGCGGACCAGCTTTATTACGACCACGACTATACGGAGGCTTTAGCCGCTTACAGATTTGCATTAACTATTCCCCCTGTTGATAGTGCCTATGTATTTAAGAAAATGGCCTTATGCGAAGCCGGCTTAGGCAATTCCAAAGAAGCAGTGAATAACGCGGAAACCTATCTTATGAACGATTTCAATACAGTTTTCCTGTTTGACGAAGCGTTTACGGATATTCGAAACTCAAATGAATTTCAGACCCTGGTCAATTCGTACACTCCCCGGCGAAATATATGGTCCTTTGCCTATTTATACGTAGCTCTTATCGGCTTTTACGTCGCTATCATCATTAATTTTAATAAGAAGATAGATAAGATCGCCAGAATAATTATCAGCGTCTTTGTGTTTATACATTCCTTCTTTATTCTTCATATTTGTCTGCTCATCACCAATTACCAGTACGAATTTCCGCATTCCTATCTAATGTCAACTTCGTTTTCATTCCTGTACGGACCTTTGCTCTACTTCTATTTTAAAAGGATTACACAACAATACCAGTTTAGAAAAGCAGACTTGTTACATCTAGTGCCAACAGTACTTTTTCTTGTTTATATTATCCCGATTTACGCAATGTCCGCAGATGCCAAACTTGCTTTAATGTTAAACATGGCCAAATCCGGCTTAAATCCGGGTGATTCTACCTTTATAACCTTGATCGTTGGGTTAAAATTGACATCCCTTATTGTCTATGGTTACTTTATAAGAAAACTCTATTTGGGCAGCAGAAAGAACAGTGACCTAAATTCAAATAACAAGATCTGGCAACGTAATATCTATTTTATTCACATTTCTTATATCGTCTGCTACGCCATTTATGGGACGTTGATCACTAATAATATAAATTCGGGGTTCTTTTACCACGCACAGATTGTATGCATGGCTCTTATGGTCTTATATGTTGGGTATTCTGCGAACGTTCAACCTCAACTTTTCAGCGGTTTGTATTCTTATGATAATCAGCTTCTTTTTAAATATAAAAAATCCGGCCTGACCAACAGTCTTTCTCGGGAACTAAAAGAGCACCTGATCCGCCTGTTCGATGATGAAAAAATCTACAAAGAAAACGATATAAGCCTTGAAACCCTGGCAGAACGATTAAATACCACCAGGCACAATGCTTCACAAGTCATAAATGAACATTTTAAAATTAGCTTTCACGAATTAATAAACAGATACAGAATACAGGAGGCCAAGAAAATCCTGGATAATGATTATCAAAAAAACCTCAATATCATAGACGTTGCCTATGAAGTTGGCTATAACAATAAGGTAACCTTTAACAAAGCATTTAAGAAAGATACTCAACTTACACCCAGTGAATACCAGAAAATCTACATAAGCTCCCAGGCGTAAACAAAGCGTAAACTTTCTTCGGACAAGTAAACGTTTATAAGTCTTTCCCGAAAATCCACACAGACGCCGTTATTTTGAGGGAACAACTAAACTAAATGTAGCGCAGCCCTGAAAATTTACTTCTAAAAAAACTTCTGTCTCATTTTTTAGACTGTAATTATTTGAATTAGCTATCAATAACATTCAGGGCTGCAATTTACATTCCTATATCATATTAACATAAAATTTAGAAGCATGCAAAAAAAATACAACTGGCTGTATTTGCTATTTCTGATGGGTTTAACCATAGTCTATGCACAGGATAAAACCATTTCCGGTACTGTTACGGATCAAAACGGGGTGCCTTTGCCGGGAGTAAATATTTTGGTCCAAAACACTACAACGGGCACTCAATCCGATTTTGACGGAAATTATAACATTCAGGCCAGTGAGGGCCAGGTACTTATATTTTCATATTTAGGGCAGCGTACCGTAGAAAGGACGGTAGAGGCTTCAAATACAGTAGATGTTCGGATGCAGGAAGATACCTCGCAACTGGAAGAGGTTATAGTGGTTGGTTATGGCTCACAATCCAAGAGAAAAGTCACGGACAATATTGCAACGATCTCCTCGGATCAGATAAATGAGATCCCCACTCCCAGTCTGCAAAGTGCGCTCACCGGGAAGGCGGCCGGGGTACGGATCACACAGATTAACGGAAAAGTTGAAGGAGGTATAAAGGTAAGGGTAAGAGGGGTTGCCACTATCTCATCTTCTCAGGAACCATTATATGTGGTTGATGGCGTTCCGGTTACCAACGACGATGAATCCATTAACAATTCTCCTATTAACCCTTTGGTTTCAATAAATCCAAATGACATTGAATCTATTCAAATTTTAAAAGATGCATCTTCTGCAGCCATCTACGGTGCCCGTGGCACGAACGGTGTGGTTCTGATAACAACAAAGAAAGGGAAGCAGGGCAAGACCCAAGTGTCCCTGAACTCTTCCTACGGATGGAGCACCGCCACCAACAAAGTGGATTTTCTGAACGCAGCACAATATCGTGAGCTCTTCCTGGAGTCTGGTCTTAATAATGGATTTACCGAACAGGAGATACTGGATCAGTTCAATTTTTACATGAATGGGCAAACTAACGTGGACACGGATTGGCAAGATCTCGCCCTGATCAACGGTTCTATCGAAGATTTTGGGGTTTCTATTTCCGGGGGTGATGAAAAAACAAGATTCTTTGTTTCAACAGGATACAATAAAAATAAGGGCATTATCCGGGGCAATATCCTGGAACGTTATTCCATCCGTGGTAATATGGATCATGATATTTCCGAAAAGTTTATTATCGGACTTAACACTGCCATATCAAAATCCAAAATTAACAGGATTTCCAATGATAATGCTTTTGCGACACCATTACAGGCTATCGCACAAGTTCCCTTGTCCCCTGCTTATCTGGAAGACGGTATTACACCAAACAATGAAAGTACGGAATACTATAACTTTCTTACGGAGCAGTTTAACGGCAACTTTGAGACCAACTTGTGGCGAATTATTGCGAACACGTACTTAACCTATCAGATAATTCCCGAACTGAATTTTAGAACGGAGGTGGGGTATGACTTTAGCGACCAGGTAGCGGAGCGCTTTTCGGGAAGTTTGACGGAGTCGGCATCTGTTGGGGGTTTTGGAACGGCAAATGCTGTGGAAACCGAAAAATACATTCTGACGAATTATTTTACCTATAACAAGGTTTTCAATGAAAAGTTCGATTTTGAGGCTACCGCCGGGATGAGCTTTGAAGAAAGTCGAAGAAGGCTGCAATTTGTCCAGGCCCAGGGATTTCCGTCAGATGACCTGCAAACGCTTAACAGTGCCTCTGAAATAGTGGCAGGTGGATCTAGCAGAACAGCCTTTAATTTTTTATCTTATTTCGGAAGAGCCAACCTTTCAATAAATAATCGGTACCTGTTCAAAGGAAGCATCCGGTATGACGGATCTTCCCGATTTGGTGCGGACAACAGGTTTGGTATTTTTCCGGCCGCATCGGTTGGCTGGATCATATCTGAAGAAGATTTTCTGGCAGATTCAGAAACCCTCTCCTTATTGAAATTACGAGGTAGCTGGGGTATCACGGGAAATGCCGGGATCGGGGATTTTGCCAGTTTAAGCCTGTTCCAGGGATCTCCGTACGCCCAACGTGCGGCTTTAGCTCCAACACAGTTGGGAAATCCGGACGTAAAATGGGAACGAACCACCCAAATTGATGGCGGATTGGATTTCGGTTTCCTCAGTAACCGAATTTCGGGAGAGATAGATTACTACCTAAAGACAACAGAGGATTTGCTGCTGAATGAACCGATTCCCGGAACATCCGGATTTGTAAATATTACAAGGAATGTTGGAGAGCTTGAAAACAAAGGATTTGAGTTTGTCCTTAACACCAAAAACATTCTTACCGAAAATTTACAATGGAACACTTCCGTCAATCTGTCTACCCTGGATAATGAAGTAAAAAGCCTTCCGGGAGGGGATATCATAGAGGGACACAATATTGTAAGGGCCGGCCAGACACTGTCATCCTTCTATCTTGTCGAATTTGCCGGTGCAGACCCCGCCAACGGGGACGCATTATTTGTCCTCAACACTCAAAATGCAGACGGCACGTTAAATAAAGGAACAACCAATGATTTTAACGCGGCACAGCGTATCATTGCCGGGAGCCCTTATCCCGACTTTATTGCGGGCCTTACCAATACCCTGAATTTCAAAGGCCTTGATTTTTCTTTTACCTTTCAAGGCGAATGGGGTGCAAGTATCTATAATGACGGGGGAAGGTTTCAATCCGGAAATGCACGTTTCTTTGACAATCAAACGGTGGATCAACTCAACAGGTGGCAGCAGCCCGGGGATATTACCAATGTTCCGCAGGCCCGGTTATTCTCCACCAACGGGCAACAGGCCTCAACACGCTATCTGGATGGATCCGATTTTATCCGTTTGCGAAACTTAACATTGGGGTATACGCTTCCCCATGAGGTTACTCAAAAATTCCAGATAGACCGACTTCGTATCTATTTTTCGGGTTTCAATTTACTGACAATTACGGATTACAAAGGGTTTGATCCGGAATCTACGGCGGATTTTAATGCTTCATTAAGCAATATTCAAGTAGGAGAGGACTTTTATTCCGCACCGCCGGCCAGAACTTTTACCCTGGGATTAAATGTTGATTTTTAAAATTATAACATTATAACAAATGAAAAACTTGAAGTATATACTAACTATTTTGGTGCTGTTCTTTATGATGTACAGCTGTGAGGATAACCTGGAATTACAACCGGAACAAAGCCTTTCACCCGAGGTGGCTACCTCCAATGCAGCCAATTTGCAGAACCTGCTCATTGGGCTCTATGATGAAGCAGCTCACGGCAGTGCTGAAACCCCTACTTTTGAAGAGAATATTTACGGAGGGGTTCTTAATTTGGCTATTGAACTGTTGGGGGATTCAGGAGAACTCTCGTGGAATGGAACATTTGAACAGCCGGCCCAACTCATTGAAAAACAGCTAGTCCCCGATAATACATTTGTCCGTGATTACTGGTTAAATGCCTATGAGGTAAATAATCAGGCCAATATTATATTAGATAACCTTGACGTTGTTGAAGATGAAGCCACAAGAAACAGAATTGAAGGAGAAGCAAAATTTCTGAGAGCCCTTATGTATTTTGATCTCGCCAGAATCTTTGGAGCTCCCTACCTCGCTGGCCAACAAAACACCCAACCTGCCGTTCCCATTGTTTTAGCTCCTGTAGTTGACGCTTCGCAGGTAGAATTCCCCGGTAGAAATACGGGTGAAGAAGTGTATGCACAGGCCATATCCGATCTTACCGACGCCTATAGTCTTTTACCGGACAGCAATGATATTTTTGCGGATAAATATACGGCACAGGCCATATTGGCGCGGGTCTATTTACAGCAGGGAAACTACGCCGCTGCCAGGGATGCTGTAAATGATGTCATCCAGAACAGCGGGCACTCCCTTACCGTGGATTTCGCCTCTGCCTTCAACAATGCCGGGGATTCAACGGAGGACATCATGGCATGGCAAATTACGGCACAGGACGGTCAGAACGATATGAATACTTTCTGGGCCGGTAATGCCTTCGGGGGCCGATCCGGAAACCCGGATGTCTCTGTTAATCCATTACATTTCGACATTTATGACGATCCCAATGACCAACGAAGTCAATTTTTTTATGAAACTTCAGGAGGAACCTCAACCACGAAATGGCAGGGAGAATTTGCCAATATTCCCTTTATCAGATTGGCCGAGATGTACCTTATAAGAGCTGAAAGTAATTTCAGGGAGGGAACAACTGCAGGGTCAACTCCCGAAGACGATATCAATGCCTTAAGGGCACGTTCCGGTGCCGTGGCCATTTCGGGTATTTCGTTGCAAAACATCCTGGATGAAAGAAGAAGGGAACTGTCCTTTGAAGGGTTTACGCTGCACGATATAAAAAGGCTTCAGGGCAGTGTAGGCCCACTTAATTACGATGACAATAAATTGGTTATGCCGGTACCGCAACGTGAGATGGATGCCAATCCCAGTCTCACACAAAATCCGGGGTATTAGGACCGAACTTCTGAAAACGAGGGCACCTTCATTTTGACGCTACCTTTTTATACAAACCATTAAAGGCTACATTGACAACCTCCTCGTCTTTCAGCACTTCCCAAAGTTGCCGGACCGTGCCATCTTCATTGGCTGTCCAGGTAATGCGGTTCACATATTCATTGCCATCGGTATGGATAAATTTGTCGGACGCCATTATCATGCTGGCCCCCTTCCTATTTCCCTTAAGTTTCAGATGCCTGCCGGAATTATCTATCCAAAGTTGCTCCCATTGTTTTGTTATGAGGTTATAGAAATTAGTACTAGTCCCGGTAAAGTTTCCTGCGGCACTCGTCCAGTTTTCTTTCAGAATACAGCTGTCCTGTACCTTCTCAATGATATTCTCACCTGCTGCTGTGCCGTCCGCATTGGTTACCTTCCAGGTCCCTATCCAAAAATCAAAAGCTTTGTGGTTGTCGGTACAGCAAGGGCACTTTTCGGTTTGCGCACCAGCCAACAGCCCGAATAGCAGTGCTGATAAAAGCAAAATTCTTCCCATGGCATTCTTGTTTAAGCATTCATTTAAAAATACAAAATTATGCCGTGGAGGGTGATCACTTCCTGGTAAAAATGATGCAATTTTATAAGTATATTTTCGTAAAAAAAGGGTTGGAACCTGGTTATTATATTAAGTAATCGTTAAAAAATAGATAAATCCCCATTTTTTTAGTTGAATACCCCAAAGTGTGAACATCCAAAACCTTCTTTTGGCCGTATATTTGTAAGAACAAAAAAAGATGATGACTATGGAAAATCAGTATTGCAGGGTAGGATCAGTTACCCCGATCACCGGTGGAAGACAGGCAATTGCCTTTTTGGAATTCCAATACCAGAACTTTATGGAGAAAGCTTCCAATATGGAATATGCCGATGCCAAATTAAGAGAGTTCTTTGAACAGAAGGCCCTTAAGATCCAAAAGATTCTGGAAAACCTGGTATAAGAACTCACCCTATTTTTTAGCTTCTAATATAGCGGCCATCTGGCCTTGCAATTCTTTGGCCTTTTCGGCGGCAACCTTGTCAAAATCAGTTCTCTTGGATCCGTAAATGATCCCACGCGAGGAATTTATAAGCAACCCTATATTTTTGTTCATCCCGTAGTGGCACACATCTTTTAAACTGCCTCCCTGCGCCCCTATCCCGGGCACCAACAAAAAACTGTCTGGAATTATTTTTCTGATATCGGTCAAATATTCAGCCTTTGTGGCACCTACAACATACATTAGATTTTCGGAATTGGCATAGGTTCGGGAGGTTTCCAATACCTCCTTATACAATTCCCGTTTCCCCAGTTTTTTAGTTTGAAAATCATAGGCACCTTCATTAGAGGTCAGTGCCAGAAGAATGGTATGTTTATCCTTAAATTCTAAAAATGGTTCAACGGAATCCTTCCCCATATATGGTGCAACGGTGATGGCATCAAAGGCCAACTCCTCGAAAAAGGCTTTGGCGTACTTCCTGGAAGTATTCCCTATATCACCTCTCTTCGCATCCGCGATGGTAAAAATTTCAGGATACTTCCCATTTAGGTAGTTTATAGTCTTTTCAAGTGCTTTCCAACCCTCCAGGCCGGAGGCTTCATAAAAGGCAATGTTTGGCTTATACGCCACACAGAATTCATGAGTAGCATCAATAATGGCCTTATTAAATGCAAAGATAGGGTTCTCTGCCCTTAACAAGTGTTTCGGGATTTTGTCCGGATCCGTATCCAAACCTACGCAGAGAAACGATTTTTTTTGATGGATCCGGTCTATTAATGCTTCGGTGGTCATAATTGTCTTAGATGCACAGATCATGCTGAATTGCGGGCTTAATTCGACTTACCACCTGTTACCTTTCTTTATCAAAGGGTTTTCAAAAGGGAGTCTCCTTAAAATATTTCCGAGGCTTCTTTTAATTTCTCTGTATTTTCTACAAGGCTTAGTTCATCAATGATCTTTTGGATATCTCCATTAATAATATTTTGAAGATCGTAGAGTGTAAGGCCAATTCTGTGGTCCGTAACCCTCCCTTGAGGATAATTATACGTTCTTATCTTTGCTGACCGGTCACCACTGCTCACCTGGGAGTTTCTTTTGGCAGCATCCGCCTCCTGTCTTTTGGCTAATTCCATATCGTACAACCTGGACCGCAATACCCTGAAAGCCTTGTCTTTATTTTTGTGCTGGGATTTCTCATCCTGGCACTGCGCTACCAGTCCGGTTGGAATATGCGTTAATCGAACGGCCGAATACGTGGTATTAACAGATTGTCCACCGGGTCCGGAGGAACAGAAAAAATCGATCCGCACCTCCTTGGGATCAATATGTATATCAAAATCCTCGGCCTCAGGCAGGACCATTACCGTTGCGGCGCTGGTGTGGACCCTTCCCTGGGTTTCCGTTTGTGGCACCCGTTGTACCCTGTGCACTCCTGCTTCAAATTTAAGTGTGCCGTAAACATCTTCTCCCGTAACCTCAAATTGAATTTCCTTATATCCCCCACTGGTGCCCCCGCTGAGATCGATAATGTTGGTTCTCCATCCTTTAGATTCACAATACTTGGCATACATACGGTAAAGGTCTCCCGCAAAAATACTGGCTTCGTCCCCGCCGGTTCCGGCACGGATCTCCATAACTACGTCCTTGGCATCCTCGGGATCCCTGGGGATCAATAAAAACTTGATTTCCTCTTCTAATTTTGGCATCGCTTCGTTGGCCTCCTCTAATTGCATTTTGGCCATTTCGAGCATCTCTGTATCGCTGCCGTCCGCAATGATCTCTTCAGCTTCCCTAATATTATTACTCAATTCAACGTAAGCCTCGCGCTTGTCCATTAGTAACCTCAGGTCCTTGTATTCCTTATTGAGCTGGACATATTTTTTCTGGTCCGATATAATATTCGGTTGAATTATCAGGTCCGAAACCTCATCAAAGCGCTGTTTAATAATGTTCAATTTATCAATCATGCAGAAACATTCCTTATGTTGCGAATTTACAACTTTTTTAAAGGTAAAATAGGTACAGCTGAGTTGAAGGATGAAGATCTAATGCAACACTAAAAATTTTGATAAAAGCTTAATTGTTAAGTAAAATACCATGGCTTCTATATACATTGTCCCTTTCATCCAAAATTACTGCTTCAATTCCGTCCAGTTGATTGATTAAAGCCAATCCCCTCTCTTTTCCAAGTATGAAGACGGCCGTGGAAAGGGCATCGCATAATTCCGCGCTTTTCGCAAACACAGTAACCTTGCGCAAACCCGAAGCGGGGTAACCTGTCCTGGGGTTAAGATGATGGGTATACCTTATGCCGTTAAGGGTAACATATGCGTTATGATTTCCAGATATTGCGACGGAAGATTCCACCAGGGGTATCCATGAAAAAATCATACCCTGGTCCTTCGGATTGTCCACTCCGATAAGCCATTTTTCACCGGTAGCTTTGGTTCCCCAGGCGGTAATATCGCCTGAAGCGTTGATCATACCCGCCGGGACCTGTTTGGATACCAAAAACTCCTTCGCCTTGTCTGCCGCAAAACCTTTTCCTATAGCGCCAAAACCGATTTTCATTCCTTTTTCCTTTAAATAAACCGTACTTTCCCCGCTGTTAAGGATAATTTTCCCATAACCTACTTTTGAGACCGATTTTTTTATCTCTGCCTCAGTGGGAAGATGTTCCATGGATCCATCAAACCTCCAGATATCGTCCATTGAAGCATAGCTGATATCAAAAGCACCATAGGTTATTTCGGATATTTGTAACGCCCTTTCAATTAGCTTGAAAAGCTCAAAACTCACTTTTACAGGTCTTATACCGGCACTTTCGTTGATTTGTGTAGTTTCCGATTCAGGATCCCAGGAGGAGATCATTTTTTCTACCCTTCTGATCTCCGCTACCGCTTCTTCAATATTAATGTAGCCTATTTCTTCATTTTGAGCAACTAAGGTAATTTCAAACGGACTTCCCATCAACGGCAGAGTGCGCTTTACAGTGGCAAGTTCCTTGTCCTGAGCATAGCATGCTGAAACAGATGAAAAAAAATAAAGCAGTACAGCCAAGGGTTTCACTTCTCAATAACTTTTAAGTGGGAATTTGCTTTCTGAATAGATGAAAATGACACTATTAGACACATCAACATTACGGACAAAGAGGGTATAGATAGCTTAATTTTCTCTTTTTGATACCTGATACTAGGGTACTTCTCACTCAAATACTCTAAGCACACTGCCTGAAAGTTCCGTATCGAAAATTTTTAAAGGATTGCCGGTAATGGTATTTAGCGGGGTGCCATTTTGAGCAAACTCCGATCCATGGGTGAAACAATGGAATATCCCTCCATTCTCTTCAATAAAACGCACCTGATCCGTCTGCTGGTGACTGCATATCTGACTGGCAGCAATGAAATTACCTTCCAGGTTCTTTACAACCACCACGTCATTTTTAAGGATATAATCACCATTATCCTGCAGGCCCGCACCCTCAGGGGAATTCAGATCAATAGTAAAATCCACTCCCGTGGGAACGGGCTTAATGGTTACATCGCCACCATCACCGGAGCATCCCTGTAAACAGGGAAAAGTAATTGCAAATGCCGCTCCCGCGCCAATACTACGTAAAAATTCTTTTCTTTCCATAACCTTTCCTTTTGGGCTTATAAGCTATTCAGAGATTCAGTAGCAATTTATTGCTTCCTTTACGAAATATTCATTTAGGGCCGCCGTGAACGCCCTTTCCCGGGCCGAGGATCAGGAACTTTAGTTATAAAAATAACGTGTTAAAAAGGCGAATCGTATACCTTCCGATAGAATACCGAGAATGGGTTGCTCTAATGTCGTTGTTTTACCAATTATGGGCGGCCAAAAAGGTATTACCATTACGATTCACAAGAAAAAAGGAGGGCTTCTGAAAAGTCATCCAAATACGTAATTATGAATGAAGTGAAGTAATCCGTTGATCACTAATAAGCTACATATTGTTTCGTACCTCGCAATGACGCTTTAAAATACTTTTCAAACACCTTCTTATTCAACCAGCTGGTTTCACTAATACTCAAATGTGCCATAGGATCCCTGGATGGTGAGTTTTTTTGAATCACTTTTGGCTACCCTGCCGATAATTCTGGCTTCAACATTAAACTGATTGGAAATAGCGATGATGTCCGCTGCATGTTTTTTATCAATATAGATCTCCATTCGGTGCCCGCAGTTAAAAACCTGATACATTTCTCTCCAGTCGGTCCCCGATTGTTGCTGAATTAATTTAAACAATGGCGGTACCGGGAACAGATTATCCTTAATGATATGTAATCCATCAACAAAATGAAGTATCTTGGTTTGGGCCCCACCGCTGCAATGAACCATCCCATGGATATCATGAGGCGAATATTCTTCGAGAATTTTTTTAATTATCGGAGCATACGTCCTTGTGGGGGATAATACCAGCTTGCCGGCATTTAAGGGAGCATCGGCTACAGGGTCGGTGAGCCGCACATTTCCCGAATAGACGAGATCATCCGGAACGGCAGGATCATAACTTTCGGGATATTTTTCACTTAAATATTTTGAAAAAATATCGTGCCGGGCAGAGGTCAGCCCGTTGCTTCCCATTCCCCCATTATATTCCTTTTCATAGCTGGCCTGTCCGAAAGAGGCCAAGCCAACGATAACATCTCCCGCCTGAATATTGGCATTGTCAATAACCTTACTTCTTTTCATTCTTGCGGTAACCGTTGAATCCACAATAATGGTGCGCACTAAATCCCCTACATCGGCAGTCTCGCCTCCGGTGGAATGAATATGAATACCGTGTGAAGCAAGGTCGGAGATCAATTCTTCGGTCCCATTTATGATGGCCGAAATGACATCCCCCGGAATTACATTTTTATTTCGTCCAATCGTGGAAGAAAGTAAAATATGATCAGTGGCCCCAACACAGATAAGGTCGTCAATGTTCATGATCAACGCATCTTGCGCTATACCCTTCCAAACGGAAATATCCCCGGTTTCTTTCCAGTACATATAAGCGAGGGACGATTTGGTGCCGGCCCCGTCGGCATGCATTACCAGGCAATACTTTTCATCATGGGTAAGATGATCCGGGACTATTTTGCAAAATGCTTTCGGAAAGAGGCCTTTGTCTATATGCCGGATTGCCGCGTGCACATCTTCCTTAGAGGCGGAAACCCCTCTTTGACTATATCGTTCGCTGGCCGATGGACCCATGTTATTAAAGTTTGGGACAAAAATAGAGGAATCTGTTAAAAAGAAGACATTTTAAGGCCGGATTATGGCAGGAGCCTGGCGGCGCTCCCTCTCTACCTGATAAACAGCAATTCCCTGTATTTGGCCAGTGGCCATGACTGGTCATCGACCAATAGCTCCAGTTTATCACTGTGGTACCTAATCTCCTCAAAAAATGGTTTAACGGTGTCACAGTAAGAAAAGGCTTTTTTTGTCACATCCTCCAGCCCGTTCGCAGTTTTTCGGGCTTCCGTCATGGCATCGGTTTTTTTCTTTATTTCATCTACATGCAATGCAATAGTTTCAATCAGGGAAAGCTGGCTTGCCGCAAACTTTTTATAGGTGGTTCCATAGATCTCCTTCATTCCCTTTACATTCATTATTAAACAATTTTGATAACCGAGCGCTGAGGGAATAATATGACTGTACACAAGTTCATTATACACCCTGCCTTCTATCTGAGTCTGTAAGATATAGGTTTCAAGCTCAACCTCCTGCCTTGCCCTCACTTCCACCTCACTCATTACATTTACAGATTTCAACAGTTCCAAACTATCCTTAGAGGTCATTACCCCTACGGCGGCAGGTGTGGTTTTATTGTTACTTAACTTTCTTTTTTGTGCCTCCTTTTCCCAGGCTTCACTATATCCATCCCCGTCAAAACGGATTCTTTTGGAAGATTTTATATATTCCCTCAAAATATTGAAAACCGCTTCGTCCTTTTTCAGATTTTTCTTGGCGATCAGCAGATCTACTTCTTTTTTAAACTCTGACAATTGTTTTGCCACTATGGCATTCAAAATGGTCATGGGTTTGGCGCAATTTGCCTTAGACCCTACCCCCCGCATTTCAAATTTGTTTCCGGTAAAGGCAAAGGGCGAGGTACGGTTCCTATCAGTGTTGTCCAATAAAATCTCCGGGATTTTCCCTACCACATTCAGCTTGAGTTCGGTTTTTTCCTCGGGAGATAATTTTCCCTTGGAAACACCTTCCAACTCGTCCATCACTTCACTCAGTTGTTTCCCTATAAAAATTGAAATAATTGCGGGCGGAGCTTCATTAGCGCCTAATCTGTGATCATTGCTGCCGGAGGCTATGGAAGATCGCAATAGTTCCTCATAGGTGTCCACAGCTTTTATGGTATTTATGAAGAAAGTGAGAAACTGAAGGTTTTTCATTGGGGTAGTACCGGGGCTCAGCAGGTTTACCCCTGTATTTGTGGCCAAGGACCAGTTGTTGTGTTTTCCGGAGCCGTTAATACCGGCAAAGGGCTTTTCGTGGAACAGCACCTTGAAGCCATGGCGGTCCGCAATTTTTTCCATCACATCCATAAGCAGCAGATTATGGTCCACGGCCAGGTTCGCCTCTTCAAATACCGGTGCCAGTTCAAATTGATTCGGCGCTACCTCGTTATGCCTGGTCTTTACCGGAATCCCCAGTTTTGTGCATTCCATTTCAAGATCCCGCATAAAACTAATGGCCCTCAGGGGAATAACACCAAAGTAATGGTCGTCTAGTTGTTGCCCCTTAGCAGCAGATTGCCCCACAAGAGTTCTTCCGGACAGGACAATATCCGGACGGGAATAGGCCAGGGCCTTATCGATGAGGAAATATTCCTGCTCCCATCCCAGCGTAGCATGTACTTTGGTTACATTCTTATCAAAGTACTTTGCAACGGCGGTGGCAGCTTCATCAACGGCATTTAATGCCCTGAGTAAGGGGACTTTATTATCCAACGCTTCTCCCGTATAGGAAACAAAAACGGTAGGGATACACAATGTGGTACCATAAATGAATGCCGGAGAGGTAGGATCCCAGGCCGTATATCCCCGGGCTTCAAAGGTATTTCTTATACCACCGCTGGGAAAGCTGGACGCATCGGGCTCCTGTTGTACCAGCTGGCCGCCCCCGAACTTTTCCAGTGCTCTTCCGTCCGGCAAGAGGTCAAAAAAAGCATCATGCTTTTCTGCGGTAGCCCCGGTTAAAGGTTGAAACCAATGCGTATAATGCGTTGCTCCCATTGAAATAGCCCAGCCTTTCATAGCTTCTGCAATCTGATCCGCTATTTTTCTGTCTATTTGTGAACCTGAGAAGATGGCACCCCGAACACTTTTCAGAGCGTCGCTTGTTAAGTATTGAAGCATTCGCTCTTCATTAAAGACATGGGTTCCGAAAAGCTCTGATCGCCTACCGGTTTCCTCCACAGTAAGCGGTTTTCTTTCGTTACTATAGGCAATTGCACTGAATCTTATTTTAGACATGTGATGGGCTGTTTTTTAAGGTCCGGGCAAAATTAAGCATTTCACAGAAAAACCGGTATATTTTAAAAATTTTACAAATTACCCCTTAAAAAACAGGGGTGTTAATAAATATGACGATTTTTTTGACATTTACCCCTAAAAAGAATGTGGTAATCCTAAGAAAAACTATATTTTTGACGGTCTTTTAAACATATTTAATCTCGGTATTATGAGCAAATCAAAATTAGAATACATATGGTTGGATGGTTATGAGCCCACCCAGAATATGAGAAGCAAAACTAAAATTGAAACCGACTTCAGTGGCAAACTGGAAGATTGTCCGGTATGGGCTTTTGATGGCAGTTCAACAAAACAGGCGGAAGGAAATTCTTCGGATTGTTTGTTAAAACCTGTCGCGATTTTCCCTGATCCTGCAAGGAAGGACGGGTATTTGGTTATCAACGAAGTTTTGAATGCGGACGGAACAGCGCATGAAAGTAATTTTAGAGATAAGATTGACGATGATGACAACGATTTCTGGTTTGGTTTTGAGCAGGAATATTTTATTATGGATAGGACTACACAGCTTCCTCTAGGTTTTCCGGTTGGTGGCTATCCGGGTCCACAGGGCATGTATTATTGTTCCGTAGGAGGTAAGAACACCCACGGCAGGGATTTTGTGGAAGAACATGCCGATCTGTGCCTGGCAGCGGGAATAAATTTCGAAGGAATTAACCAGGAGGTTGCCAGCGGCCAATGGGAATTTCAGATCTTTGCGAAAGGGGCCAAAACTGCCGGAGACCAAGTCTGGGCGGCCCGCTATCTATTAGACCGGCTCACTGAACAATACGGATATTACATTGAATATCATCCCAAGCCGGTAAAAGGAGATTGGAACGGTTCAGGGATGCATGCAAATTTCTCTAACAGTACACTGCGAACCTGCGGATCCAAGGAAGTATATGAACAAATCTGTGAGGCATTCAGGCCGGTGGCTAAAGAGCATATTGCAGTTTACGGCGAATTTAACGACCAACGTTTAACCGGACTTCACGAAACGGCATCCATTCATGATTTTACCTATGGGGTTTCCGATAGGGGCGCCTCTATACGCATTCCAATCGGAACGGTTGAAAAAGGATGGAAAGGCTGGTTGGAAGACCGAAGGCCTGCTTCTAACGGAGATCCGTACAAAATAGCCGGTAGAATTGTAAAAACCGTTAAATCTGCCAATATAACCGCCGAGGCAGCAGCAAATTAACTGTTGAATTATAGTAAAAATCACACCTTCTTAGAAGGTGGCTTTGGCTAGCCCCCATAGGGGGCGACCGGAGCCTGTGCTAAAAATCGAACCGTTGTTGATGATCTTCTACCTTCTTCTCCTCCTTCTCCTGATACTTGACGTACTTCCGT
>JBGTNL010000041.1:0-53423 GCA_041743085.1 Flavobacteriaceae bacterium | reverse complement strand
GCGGGAATGACATTTCCGCAGCAAGCTGCGAGGAATTCTTTTCGCTTAAAAAGAACGGCAAATGGAACAGGTATGGCCTAATCTCCGTCATTACTTGTTAAGTTCTCTAAAACGGCCGTTTTATGGCACCATGCTAAAGATGTTTGGGCACTGCTGTTCTACCCCCACTTCATCTTCTGCAATCGTACCGCGTTCAATATAGCAAGTAAAGCCACACCAACATCGGCAAACACAGCTTCCCACATCGTGGCAAGCCCACCGGCACCTAAAATGAGCACGATGATTTTTACTCCGAACGCAAGACCTATATTCTGCCATACGATCCCTCTTGTTGAACGTCCTATTTTTATAGCTCTTGCAATTTTTGAGGGTTGGTCGGTCTGGATGATGACATCAGCGGTCTCGATGGCCACGTCACTGCCCAAACCGCCCATTGCGATACCAACATCACTTGCGGCCAAGACGGGCGCATCGTTGATACCATCGCCGATAAACGCTACTTTGGTATCGGGTTGCTTTTTTAAAGTTTCCACTTCGTTCAACTTATCTTCCGGTAACAGACCGCCCTTTGCCCAATCGATTTTTAAATCCTGTGCAACTTGTTGGGTTATGGAATCCTTATCGCCTGAAAGCATAATTATTTTGGAAATCCCTGATTCCCTAATTTGTTTGATAGCCTGGTGGGCATCTTCCTTCAATTCATCCGCTATGGTTACATAGCCCGCAAATTTGTTATCAATGGTGACCATCACGATAGATTCTACAATGCCATTGGTTTCTTCGGGAACTTCGATGTTGTTGGATGTCATCAAAGACTTGTTTCCGACCAGAACGGTCTTGCCATTGACCGTTCCCTTCAATCCTTTTCCCGCAACTTCTGAAACATCTGTGACCTCCAGATCCGTGCCATCGGCTTTATATTCCAGTATCGCTCTGGCAATGGGATGGGTAGACTGTTCTTCCATCGCCATCAGGTATTTCATAAATTCCGATTCTTCCCACTCAATTGCTTTGATTTCCTTGATTTTGAAGACCCCTTTTGTGACTGTTCCCGTCTTGTCCATTACCACGGTATTTACCTTGGTCATCAAATCTAAAAAAGAAGCCCCTTTAAACAGAATTCCATTTCGGGATGCCGCGCCCAAGCCACCAAAATAACCGAGCGGAATGGAAATCACGAGTGCACACGGACACGAAATCACAAGGAAAATCAGAGCGCGATACAACCAATCCCTAAATACATAGTCATCAATGAAGAAATAAGGTAGTAACGTTAATCCGATAGCGAGGAAAACCACGATGGGTGTATAAATACGAGCGAACTTCCTGATGAACAGTTCGGTCTTTGATTTACGGGCTGTTGCATTTTGAACCATATCCAGTATTCGGGCAATGGAACTGTCCTTGAATTCTTTTGTGGTCTCAATTTCAATTACCCCATCTAAATTGATACATCCGGCAAACACGCTATCACCTTTGGTAATAGTATCGGGTTTACTCTCGCCCGTCAAGGCTGCGGTATTAAAAGAACCCTTATCAGAAAGCAAAATACCGTCGAGCGGTACTTTTTCGCCCACACGTACTTGAATTTTCGAGCCTATCCCAACCGTTTCCGGATTGACCGAAACAAAGTCATTGTCACGATAGACCAAAGCTTCATTGGGGCGCACATCGAGCAGTGCCTTAATATTGCCCTTGGCACGGTTCACCGCGGCATTCTGGAACAATTCGCCAACGGCATAGAACAACATTACGGCTACGCCCTCGGGATATTCTCCAATGGCAAATGCACCCAAAGTGGCGATGGACATCAACAAAAATTCCGTGAAGAAATCTCCGTTTTTAATACTGTTCCATCCCTCCTTGATTACCGGAAACCCTACGGGAATATAGGCAAGGGTGTACCATACAATTCGCACCCATCCCTTGAAAAAAGGGAATGCATCAAAGTAATCCATGGCAATCCCCGCTATCAGCATCACAAAACTGAAAATCGCCGGTAAATATTTCCTAAAGTCGGAAAGTTGTTCAGGGCTACTATCGTTATGGCCATCATCGTGGCTATGTTCCCCTGAATGTTCTTGTGTATCGATGTCCCGTAGGTTTACTTTTTTCTTTTTCATAGGTGCAATTTCCAAATTTATTTGATGCAACGGAAGTGCATTTCTATCCGCTGCATTTATCGCATATTCCCTTCAGTACCAGATTTGCATCCTCGGCTACATATCCATCGGGTAAGTTGATGTGCGGAATTTTATGTTCGGTCAAGCACACTGTTTCATCACAGTTACTACAATGGAAATGCAAGTGCAGGTCTTGGTCTATTTCACAATTGCATCCCGGTTCACAGAGTGCATATTTGGATATGCCCGTGCCATCTTCTATCTGGTGTACTATACCTTTTTCCTCAAAGGTTTTCAGGGTACGGTACAAGGTGGTGCGTTCCGCCTTTGCAAAAGCGTTCTCAATATCGGTCAAGGTCACCGCAATTTCCTTTTCTGCCAAAAACCTATAAATCAAGATGCGCATTGCCGTAGGTCGCACACTTTTGTTTTCCAAAGTTCTTTCTATTTCGGTCATTCTAACTTTTATTATAAAAAAAATGTTTGATGGTAATGTAAGCTATGAAAATCCAGATTAAGGCTATTACTAATGCCGCCTTTAGACTTTTCTTTCTGTCCCATTGATATGTTTTGGCTTGAATCCGGCTCATCTCCAGCACTTCCTTTGGTATTAGGTTAATTGCCCAATGGATACCTAAGGGCAATAAAATCAAATCATCCAGCAATCCAATTACTGGAATGAAATCCGGAATCAAGTCGATTGGACTTAAGGCATAGCCAAGAATTGTAATAATCAACGCTTTTGCGGCCCAAGGTGTTTTTGGATTTTGATAGGCCAGATGCAGGACAACGAGTTCCTGTATTAATTTTTTGGCCTTAGCCTTTATACTTTTCATAATTGACGTATTTTTAATCAGGATGTCCACCTTCTGATTTGTTCAGTGCCCCTTTTAACATAAATGCACCATTTAAAACAATTGCGGTAGTGTCCTGTATTTTATCGTAGGTTTTTATTTGAACATAGTCATCAGATTTAATGCCCGGTTCGAAGGCCACTTTTTCATAGTTGATTTCACTTCCGGTAGTTCCGGTCTTTATAAAAAAGTAGGAAGTTCCTTCGTCAGAGATGATTGCGGACGTTGGCAAAACCCTCGCCTTTTTGTTGTCCTGCATAACCTTTGCTTCTGTATACAGCCCTGGTATCAACAATTCATTTTCCTTGAAATGGGCATGTACCCTAATGGTTTTGGAATCCGTATTCAGATTTCTACCCACTAGCGAAACTTCGCCTTCAAAAACGGGACTGTCTTCAAAGGCAGGAATTGTGAACTGCACTTTTTGTCCTTTCTTGACTTTGGGAATGTCCTTTTGAAAAAGTTGAAGCTCCAGATGCATATGCTCCCGGTTGATGACCTGCATAATTTCCTGCCCGGACATTACTTTTTCGCCATTGTGGGCAGAAACCGATGTAACCGTACCGCTAAAAGGAGCGCGCAGATACACCCGGTCCTGAATCTTACCGTTCTCTATTGCTGTTGCACTTATCCCTGCATAATTCAATTGCTCTTTCAAAGCGGCGAGTTCCGCCTTTTTAGCGGAAAACTCTGACTGTGCCTGTTGCAGGTTCTTCTTTGCGCCTACATCGGCATCATTTAAAATCTGCTGACGTTCCAGTTCCAGTTCCAGATAGTTCAACCGACCGTAAACGCTCAAATATTCCTGTTGCAGCTTTACATAGGCAGGGTCTTTCAATTCAACCAACACTTGACCCTTTTTGACTACATTACCTTCCAAGAAATTGATTTTGACCACAAACCCATCCAATAGGGAAGAAATGGAAGCTATATTATTGGGCGGAAGTTCTATACTGCCGTTGGCCTCTATGGGGATTTTTAGTTCCTCCTGGCGGAACGTGCCGTAGGCAATTCCAGCATCTTCCGCCTGTGATTGGGTCAGACTGATTTGTTCTTCATTGAGATGTTCGGCTTCCGTTTTTTCCGTTTTTGTTTCCGCGCTATCCTCCTGATTGTTCTTACAGGCTGTTAACGAGAAAATTGCGAATCCCAACACAGCTATTTTTGATATATTTTTCATCATAATAAATTTTATTGACCTTTTTACCTTTCCATAAATATTTCGGTTTGTAAAAGGCTGGTCTTATTAAATGCCCATTGTGGGCTCATCTTAATTGTTTTTGGCAGTTAAATATTCCAATTCGACCACCCATAAATTATAATTGAGCAAGGCATCGAACCAATTGGTTTTTATAGTAGTTGCTTCCGAAAGGCTCTGGATGTATTCGATATAATCGATACCGCCCACACGGAAGGAAAGCGAAGCACCCTTAAACAATTCTTCGCTCATCGGCAATCCGGTTTCTTCATAGTAGGTAACCTGCTGCAACCATTGGCTGTAATTGGCAGTAACTGTAGCAAGCCGTTTGGTTATGGTCAGTTTTTTATTTTTCAACAATTCTTCCTGGCGCATCCTTTCGATTTTCAAAGCCTGAACATTTGCTTTTTGAGAATTGAAAATTAATGGGATGCTGATGCCCGCCTGAAAACCATTAAATCCGCTAGTGCCATCAACGGTCTGTAACGAATATTGAAGGTTGATATCGGGCAACCATTGGGATTGCTGGACATCGCTTTCTTCCTTGGCCAGATTTACCAACTCGTTTCGGTAGGAAATAAATGGATTGTCAGTATCTAAAGAGTCTTTATTTTCCGAAGGCAAAAGCGGGGTGTGCTTTATCTCATCGGGATATGCTTCGGCAAAAATTTCCGTGGCGGTCAACTGTTCCAGTTCCAAAACCGCGGAAATGTAAAGCACTTTGGATTCTTTCAATTTCAGTTCGATTTGTTTGCGTTTGCTGCTGGCATTCAATTGTTCCAGTTTAGTGGTCTCTCCCGTCTCATAACGAAGTTTGGCGGCTTTCTCGAAATTGGCATATAAACTATCCAGTTGTCTATAGAATTCAACCTTTTGCCATCCATTTACCCACTTATAATAAACCGTTGCTACCTGTCTTTCCAGCTCATTTTGTTGCAATCGATACCCTTTTTCGGCTACAAGGGTGCGCTGTTTCAATAGTTGGGAACGCTGGATGTAGGTGGTAGGAAAATCAAACCTTTGACCAACGCCATAACTGTTGATGCCGCTTCCTAAATTGGATTGATTGACACCATTGCCCGGCACTTCTTCTTCCGAATAGAAAAAACTTGTATTCGACGGATTAAATGCGGTTCCTTGCAACTTCTTATTTTTAGGGATGTTCAAGCTATCAGCCCTAAGCATTGGATTATTGGCAATCGCCCGTTCCTTGAGTTGGCTCAAGGAAATGCCAATACTGTCAGCCATTTGCCCTTCGGCGGAGCTTGTACCGAGTAAAGACGAAGTGCTCAGGGCAGGCATTTTACTATTCCTTTCCTGGGCAGGCGCGGAAAGCGAGAAAAGGGCAAACACGTATACAGTTGCCACCGCAGGATGTATTTTCATCTTTTTTGGTTTTTCAAACCAGCTGTATAAAACTGGCAAAACGATTAATGTGAGCAGGGTCGCCGTAAACAGCCCACCGATGACCACGGTCGCCAAAGGTCGCTGTACTTCTGCGCCCGAGGAGCCGGAAAGTGCCATTGGCAGAAAGCCAACGATATCGGTGACGGCGGTCAGAAAAATAGGACGCAAGCGCGATCTGGTCGCTTTTCTGATTCGGGTCTTTAAATCGGTTGCACCATCGGCTTTCAGCTCGTTCAAACTGCTTATCAAAACCAGACCGTTGAGCACCGCAACCCCGAACAAGGCTATAAAACCCACCCCTGCGGAAATACTGAAAGGCATACCTCGCAACCAAAGTGCAAAAACGCCCCCCACCGCTGCAAAAGGAATGGCGGTATAAATTAACAGGGATTGCTTTAAAGAGCGAAGGCTTATGAACAGGATGACAAAAATGAGCACTAAAGCCAAAGGAACGACCAATGAAAGCCGTTTTTGAGCACGTTGCAGGTTCTCGAATTCCCCGCCATAAGTGACCGAATAGCCTGGTGGAAGGTCAAGTTTCCGCTGTATCGTATTCTGCATTTCTTCAACCAGGGATTGCGTGTCCCTATTCCGAACGTTGACACCGATAACGATTCGACGACTCGTATCATCACGCGAAATCTGGGCAGGGGCATCCTCAAAACCAATGTCGGCCACTTCCCTCAGCGGGATTTTTTGCCCATTGGCAAGCGGTACGTAAAGGTTCTGAATGGATGCGATACCTTCACGGGATTTTTCCTGTAATCGAACGGTAAGGTCGAACCTTCTTTCGCCCTCAAAAACCTTTCCAGTGGTTGCTCCAGCAAAAGCGGTACTGACTATTTGGTTGAGTTCCGAAATGGTAAGTCCGTACTCTGCCATTCGGCTACGCTTAAAGTCGATAACAATTTGAGGAAGCCCCACCACCTGTTCCACACGAACATCGGCAGCACCCGTAATACCTCTTATGATTTCTGCAGCTTGGTTTCCTTTTTCCTGCAACAGTTCCAAATCCTCCCCATAGATTTTTACGGCGATGTCCTGTTTTACCCCAGTCATCAACTCATTGAAACGCATCTCGATAGGCTGTGAAAATTCGACATCCACGCCCGGTAGTACGGACAGGGCTTCCTCCATCTGTTCGGCGAGTTCCTCCTTGCTTTCGGCAGAGACCCATTCATCCTGGTTTTTTAGGCTGACCATAATATCGGCACCTTCGATGGGCATCGGGTCCGTCGGTATTTCGCCAGCCCCGATTTTCGTGACCACGGTCTCGACCTCTGGAAATTTATCCAACAGTATGGTCTCTAGTTTGGTCATATTCTTGGTCATTTCAGAAAGGGAAGTACCCGGTGCCATACGGGTTTCCAGCGCAAAATCGCCTTCATCCAGTTTTGGTATAAATTCGCCGCCAAGTGTCGGGAATGTAAAAATGGCAATCCCTAAAATGACTACCGCACCGATAACCACGATTTTTTTTGCGGACAATGCCCAATCCAAAACCGGACGGTACTTGCGCTCCAACCATCCCATAAATTTGTCGCCCCATGTTTTTTTATCTAGTTTTTTGGAATACAATAGGCTGGATGCAATCATTGGTACGTAGGTAAGGCATAAAATGATCGCACCAATGATGGCAAATCCAAAAACAAGTGCCATAGGCCGGAACATCTTTCCTTCGATGCCGGTAAGTGTTAGGATAGGAATAAAAACAATCAGAATGATAATCTGACCAAAAATGGCGGTGTTCATCATTTGGGATGATGATTTGTAAGCTATTTGGTTTACTTTGGATTTTCGTTCCTCCCTTGACAGTCTTTTAAGCTTGGAAAACCTTGCCACCAAGAGGACGACCATTGCTTCAATAATAATGACCGCTCCATCGACGATAATCCCAAAATCAATTGCCCCTAAGCTCATCAGATTGGCCGATACCCCAAAGGTGTTCATCATTCCCAATGCAAACAACATCGAAAGCGGAATCACAGAGGCCACGATAAGACCGGAACGCCACGTTCCCAACAGGAATACCAAGAAAAATATCACGATAAGCCCGCCGATTATCAGGTTTTCAGAAATGGTCGATGTCGTTTTTTTTACCAGTCGGGTTCTGTCTAGGAAAGGCTTGATGGTAATTCCTTCCGGTAAGGTCTGCTGGATGCGATTTACATTTTCCTTTACGCGGGTAATGACCTCGGCAGAATTGGCATCTTTCAGCATCATCACGATGCCCACTACGGTTTCACCCTTTCCGTCCTTAGTTGCAGCTCCGTAGCGTGGTGCTTTGCCAACACCCACTTTCCCGATTTGTCCTACGGTAAGCGGTACGCCGTTCCTATTGGTAATTACGGTTTGGCGTATATCATCAAAATCCTTGGCCAATCCTTTGCTGCGTATGTAAAAAAGTTCGGGTCCTTTTTCAATATAGCTGCCCCCCGTATTGGCATTGTTCTGTTGCAGGGCATTGAATACTTCTGGTAAAGTAAGGTCGTATGAATTTAGCACAGAAGGGTCAATAGCCACTTCATATTGCTTGATGAAACCTCCCCAACTACTAATTTCCACAACTCCAGGAGTCATGCTCAGCTGACGTTTTACAATCCAGTCCTGAATGCTTCGCAACTTTACGGCATCGTATTGGGATTCGTAGCCAGGTTCTACTTCCAGCGTATATTGGTAGATTTCCCCAAGCCCCGTAGAAATTGGGCCGATGGAAGGCGTTCCTAAATCGGAACCGATGTTTTCTTCGGCCTCCTTTAATTTTTCGTTGACGAGCTGACGGGGCAAATAGGTGCCCATATCTTCCTTAAAGACCACGGTAACGACCGAAAGCCCAAAGCGGGATATGGAACGGATTTCCATCACCCCGGGAATATTGGCCATTGCAAGTTCCACGGGATAAGTAATGAACTGCTCCACTTCCTGAGCGGCAAGGTTCTGCGAGGTCGTGATGACCTGTACCTGATTATTTGTGATATCCGGAACGGCATCAATGGGTATCTGATTAAGCGAATAGACCCCCCACCCCACAATAAGTAGGGTAAATAGCCCAATAGTAAGTTTGTTATTGATTGAAAAATCAATGATTCTGTTAATCATATATTAAAGCATTAATTCAGTAAAAAAATGTGAGGATGCTTTCCAATATGGAAGCATCAAAACAGGATAGAGCTATCCCATGAAAACTGAATTATGCCCTTGGGGGTTGGAAAAGGGATTCCGGGAATCTGGAATTGAACTGAGCAGTGTAACTATTGACCTGCCTTTTTTCTTCGAATTTTAAGAAGTTAAGGGCAACGGCATTTGTAGGTGTGATAAAAACCAAAGGGTGGCAACATTGATGATGCGAATGCGAAGGGGATTGATTTTGGTTGGAATCCTTGTGATGTTCTTCCCCGTCATGATCATCGCTAAAATATTCTTCGCCCACATATTCAAAGAAAGAATCTCCGTCAAAATCTTTATGGTCTTGGTAATGGGTAATGAAATGTGAGATTTTTTCGATCTGTCCACATAGGTCCATATCCAAGGATACTCCTTGAAAAAGAAAAATAAAGGACATTGAAATCGAAACGAGTATCTTCATTTGTTTTGTAAAGATAATAAGATTTGGATGCAAATGGATTAGATATGAAAATTCGAGATTTTTTCAGGAAATTCCCGGACGAGGCGAGCTGCAGGGCACATTTCAATTCGGAAAGGGACAAACATGGCGTAACGTGCAAGCGGTGCGGGCACGGGGAACATTATTGGATATCCACCAGGAACCAGTACCAATGCAAGAAATGCGGTTTCAGGACTACTTTGCGCAGCGAGGGCGCATCCTACTTTTTAATTTGATTTTGAATATTATCATTTAAATAAGCAGTAGAATTAAGTTCTTTTATATCTTACTTTTAGATTATAAAAGCCTTTCCGTATGAGTGCAAAATGCCTCTTGTTATTATCAATTGTTTTTTTCTCTTTTTCACTTGTTTCTTCTCAGAAATCAATTGCCACTCAATTAGAAACTTCATACAAACAATATTTTGAACTTTCCAGGGAGAGCGTTCATTTGCATTTAAACAAAACCAATTACTTCAAAGGCGAAGAAATATGCCGCTGCTAACCTTAGTATTTCGGTCTTGCCGGGGGAAACAGAAGCCAACCCCTTAAATAAATCCATAGTATCATCCTTTCTATTGGAGCCCTACATAAAAAGTACTGTACGAAATCCGGCCTACTATTTTTCCGATATCAGCCGGAAAAAACTTTTTGAATTGGACTTATTGTTAATCACCGAAGGGTGGAGCAAATACGATTGGAACAACATTTTTCAAAATCCTCCGCAAGAGCGCTTCGGTTTTGAAAGAGGTGTTACTATAAAAGGTAAGGTCGTGAATGCAACCTATGATCAGAATAATCAAGTAATGATCTATCCCAGCTCGATCAGCAATATGCGGGTTGCAAATGTCAATAATAACAAAGACTATGTTTTTGAAAATGCCTATGTAATAAAAGGGGATAGTATCAATCTAACCCTTTTGAATAGCAAGGGAAAAGCATTGAAACCAAGAATGACGGCTGATTTTTTACCCTTTGCTATAGGTGATAGCCGCAAACATATTGAAGGGTTGCTAAAACCAGGAAATAGTTCCATAGGTAAAGTTAAAGGCAGCGATGCCATTTTGGAAATGATTGCGGAGGATAATATAGTCGCCCTGGAGAATGTTACGGTTTATGAGAAAGGAAAGGAAAATAAACTTACCCAAAACCCTGGGTTGATGACAGGTATTTTTGATGGCGTAAAAATTTCACCAAAGGATGTTAAGAAAAATGTTACTCTTTCCAGATTTATGCGAAGTTTGGGGTATAGAGTTGTGACAGATCCTATTAACAGCACCTTCAGTGTTGTAACCAAAGTCCCTTTGACCCCTCCCCCTGTGATCATATTAAACGGAAATCCACTTGGAGAGGCTCTAAGAGATTTTCCATTGGAATCTGTTGATGAAGTTTATTATGAGCATCTAGGGACTCATGGAAGCCCTGGGGGTACTATCTATATTTATAGGAAAAATGGCAGTCTTGTAGAGCAGAAGTCTTTGGAACGTTTTGCCAAAATCCTGGCGACCGAGGGTTTTAGCAGACCCATGGAGTATTATAATCCCAAATACTCTTCTTATAACAGTCTGGAGTTCTTGGAATATGGAGTGGTACACTGGGAGCCAAAAGCAATTGCTGATGAGAAGGGTATGGTAGAAATTACATTTCCGGATTACGAACTAAAAAGTGCCAAGCTGTTTATAGAAGGAATGGACATGGAAGGCGGTTTTGTTTCCGAAGTTAAAGTTATTCAACTAGATCAATAAAAAATTTCTTGAAAGTTTACCCGCCTCTGGCGGGCGACAGTCCTCCAGGCAGAGCCATAGAGACATATCGAAGGTTTCATTTTGGCCTCGGGGCCAAAAACTGTCCCATACTTGCGGTATTGCATTTTACCTCTGTTCCTATCATTTTAAATCACTCCTTTTACTAACTTTTTAAAAAAACACTCTTTTCGGTTTATTTTTTCCCATACCAAAACAAATAAGCCCATAGATAGAGGAAGCGCCTTTATTTACTGAAGAAAGAGAGGATAAAACAAGTGGCCATTCGCTTTAAATCCCAGCAAAACTTCATCGAAATAATTCAAAACCTATGAAATTTTATTAATAAGCCGTCGAGAACAATTATGGAACTTTGGTTTTTCTAAGAACTCAAAATTTTATTCCATGATGAAAACTATAACCTACAAAGCAGCCCTCGGATGTATTATTAGTTTAGTTTGCTACGGGCTGTCCGCACAAAGTCCTGATCTTTCCAACTCGGAACATCCACATATATCTGAATCGGAGAAAAGGATGAGCGACTATCAGGAGCTAAAAAACCTGGGATATACGGACAGGGAAATATTTGAAGATCTGGGGAACGCCTACTTCCTCGCCATGAAGTATGAGACTGCCGTATTTTGGTATAAAAAGCTAACCGAGGTCAGTAACAGTGACTTAAATTCCGGTTACCAGGAGCGGTACCACTATGCCTTGAAAAAGACTTCTGATAATTATTCAACAGGCGATCCAATAAACAAGGACTGGCTGGCCATGGTCCGGGCGGACTACGAAATTAAAAATAAACCAATTGAAAACAGGCGGAGCAAAACTTCAACTGCTACAAACACCCTAGATTTTAAGCGGCAAAGTGAACAATTCCTGGATGCACGGGTTTTAGAGAAGAGTTTTGCCTCTTTGGACGATAAAGGCCCTGCCGGCCAGGATGTCTATAAAACCCCCGTGGCAGTAACTGCAGACGGCAAGACGGCATTTTTTAGCAAGGCAGTTTATGAAAAACCCCTGTATGGTATTTTTTCCAAAAAAGAATTGGTTCATAAAATTTATAAAGCGGAGCGGATAGGCGGACAATGGAAAAACATAAGTCAGGTTGCCTTATGCCCAAAAAACTACTCTACGCTACACCCCACGGTTTCCAATGACGGCAGGCGCTTGTTCTTTGCATCAGACATGCCGGGAACCTTCGGGAAATACGACATCTACGTATCGGCGATACACAGGGATGGATCCTTAGGTATTCCCAAAAATCTAGGTGAAAAAGTAAATACCAGCGAAAATGATCTATATCCGAACGTCGTGGGCGGCACTACCCTGTTTTTTGCTTCGGAAGGTCACAAAGGCTACGGAGGGCTCGATGTATTTATGGTCCAGGTAGAACAAAAAAGAGTAGGCTGGTCCGTTAATTTGGGCAGCCCTATTAACAGCGATGAGGACGATTTTTCAATTTTCCTTTTAGCCGAAAAAGGAATGGGCTATGTAATGTCTAACCGCGGCAAAGATAAAAACGCCGTTCAGAGAGTGGCATTTTCCTATCCCGCCTTCAACTATACCCATTCCGAAGATAAATGGGGATATACACTACTGCAGGCTTTTAATGATAATTCAAAAACGGATTATTCCAATGCCTTTTTTGAAG
Source organism: Flavobacteriaceae bacterium (assembly GCA_041743085.1). Lineage (GTDB taxonomy): Bacteria > Bacteroidota > Bacteroidia > Flavobacteriales > Flavobacteriaceae > JAFMPW01. The sequence continues at coordinate 40,839 of JBGTNL010000041.1, read as the reverse complement.
ATGAATAAAAGACGGTGAAAACCGATGGGAAATTAGCCTTTTCCATTGTTAACTATGAAAATTTCATAGCGATCGGAAACCTCCGTGCCCTTACCTTAGTGGTATTGTTAATTGAAATAGCATAAAGCCCATTAAGTTCCCCGATAGACGTACCTGAAGCATTAAAATACAAACCCGAATTAATTTTCAACGAAATGAACTATAACGTCAACATCATAAAAAAGACAACACCAATACTGCTCTTTGGCCTTCTCCTTTGTACTCAGATCACCTACGGACAAGAGGAACGGACCGATTTTAGTGTGAATTCCCCTTTTCACAATCAGTTGTTTTTTAACCGGTATTTAATTAACCCGACATTTTCATTGGTACGGGAAGATAAATCCTATTTAAACATACTGCACAGAAACCAGTATGCCGCATTTGATGATAATATGCAAAATTACTACCTGGGATTTAGTCACAAATTAAATGAAAATACTGCGGTTGGTATTGGTGTTCACGGGCAATATACCGGCGTGATACAGGAATTTGGCTTCAATGCCAATTATGCGACTTCCGTTCAACTGGGCGATAATAGCAAATTAACTTTTGGTACCAATGTCACCTATTTGAGCGAAGGCGTTAATAAAAACAGCGTGGTCGTTACCGAAAGCGATCCTTTAATAAAAGAATCAAGGAAGGAAAATAAAATTTCCGTGCAACCGGGGATTGCCCTTTCGTTAGGAAGGTTCGATTTTGGACTCTACGCCACGAACCTGGTCAAATACAATCAAACAACAAACCAGCTGATAACGAGTTTTAATGACAAATCTGTTAAAGCTTCCCTGCAATACACCCATACACTTATGGCCAGATCGGGCTTATTTGCCGATGCCAGGATCATGCCCCTGCTACAGGTAGGCAAGAATGAAGACGGACGTTTGGCATACATCGGTTCCCTGTTATTTGATCTGCCGGACCACGGATGGTTACAAACCTCGTTCGATGAAACCTATGGTTTGTCTTTGGGTCTTGGCTTTAATCTTAGTAAAAAACTGTCTTTGGGCTACCTGATGGAAAAAGATGTCACCCAATCAGGCGCCAATCTGGGCTGGAACCATGAAGTGTCCCTGGCCTATACCTTTAAGGAAACGGTTCCCCAATCCGGCGATTATGTAAATAATTCCGCTGACAAAAGAGTAGATGATGTGGTCAGGAACTATGAAGAGCAGATCCTGCAATTACGGGCAGAAAAAGAAAGAGCGGAAAATGACAGGGCGGAGAGAAACAGAACAGAAAAAAACAAAACGGAGAAAGGCAGGGCCGTTGAAGGCCAAATTGATGAAGCACAGTATTCTCTTGCCTACGAAAATCGTCTGATCCTGGATGAACTGATCCTAAGACAAGACTCCATAGAAGCCGCACGTAACGAAATGTTTGAAAAAAGGTTCGAAACCATCGTGAGGCTTTTGAAATACGATGTGAAAGAAAACGGCAAATCTGATCTGGAAGAAGCCAACAGCGGCCCCAACAGAAAGGCGGTTGCTAGCACAGAGATCAATACATCCAAAACTACAATGATTAAAGAAAGCAAAGAATTGAAAGAAGACGGCAAAGCAGGTCTTGCAAAAGAGACAAGCCACCCCTATAACACGGCGGTTGTTAAAACTGAAGTTAATACCGCCAGGAGTGCGACCATTGAAAAAGGCCGTGACCTTGAAGACGGTACAGCCGATCTTTTAAAGATGAATAGCAGCCCAAATAAACTTGCAGTTGTCACCACCGCAAGTGATAATTCGAGAAGCACTTTTACTAAAGAACCTTTTGAAGGACAAGAAATCAGTACAAGGTATATTGCTAAAGTGAACAGCAGCCCCTATAAACCAGTTGCTTCTATAATCCAGGGCAACTCTTGGAATACGTTGGCTACGGAAGAACACTATTATCTGTCGGAAAATAATTTAAGGAACCCGGCAGAAGTAAGCAACGTGTCCTACGGATCTGAGGCTGCAATTGCCGAGGACAAAAAATTGAACGGCACATTCATCAAAGAACGTAAGGAATATATTGAGCTTCCTATAAAAGCTCAAAATCGGTCAGATATCATTGGGGTTGAATCTGGTTATTATTTAATTGCCAATGTTTATAAAAATAAACGGTATTTAGACGCTTTTGTAAACAATTTAACCGAGCAAGGTTTGGATGCCAGGCAATTTTATAATAAAGAAAATGGGTTGTATTATGTATATCTGGCCGATTTTAAAATGAAGCATGATGCCAAAACTGCGGTGGTTTCAAATCTCAATGGAAAATACCGGGATGAGAAATGGATCATGCAGGTCTACAACAACACGGCGACTGCTGACATTGTCTTCGAAGACTGAGCAGCTTGCCCTGATAGGATAAAACCAACCATACAAACCAATGCGAAGAAATGCCGTAAAGGCATTTTTTTGCGACACTTCAGAATGTCTCTGTAAAAGAAATTGAAGAGCTATTGATTCCCCGGTTTCAACATCGAATTGGTTTATAATTACCATATCCGGACAGTGAACCGGATGACTATTAACCACAACAGATTTAAACGTATGAAAAGCAACACAGAATGCCCGGAAGCAGTGGAAACCTTAAACCGGAGGTCGCTCCCTAAAGCAACCCCTAATTGGGGAAATAAAATACGAAACGGAACCCCTATGGCTAAAGTAAAGGATCGCAATAAGAACACCGGGTTCAAGAAAAGGTTAAGAGGCACTTTTTCCATATGGTATTTTCACGTATTCTTCCCGTATCCCGATGTCATAGTATCCCTTACCTTAAAGAAAAGCAGTGTAAATGCCACGGCTATGTCATTCGTAAATGCCTGTTTTAAAAGGATTTGGTGGCGAGGGAACCTTCGGTTTTCACCCACAAAATTACTTAGATTGGAGACCGGGGAATTGAAATGTGAAAATTAGCTGCATTTGAACGAAAATACCCACAAAATCTAGGAAAAAGCACACCATTTGGCTATATTTGAACTAGAAATAAATACAACCGAGTTTACCAAAACCCCAAATCCCCTACTTATGAAAAATTACTCTATCTTTAATTGGACCGTCAAAAACGACCCTAGTTCTAATCGAAAAAATAGATCCACTCCCTTAACACTTCTGTTGGAAGTTTTAAGGTTAAAGCCCAAGGAGCACAGATTGCCTTCACCCCCTTGTGTACATATTAATGTAGTACACAGATCCAGCTAAAAATTCAATAGGGAAGTACATCCGATCAACAGTGCCTTTGAACCCAGGGAGTTTCCTCTCACTTTAAGGCTTCAATATCACGGTTATTTTCAAGTCAGGTACATGATGTTTTTACATCGATGATCAGGTTTACCTTGCCCTTATTTTGATCAGTTTCAATGCATTTTATGCAATTGGGATGCCTAAAATACACCCAAATTTGACCCGTAAGATATAACCCAAATACCCAAGGAACATGAAAACAACTATGTTAAAGATCATCGTTCTAGACAACGACCCCGAAGCCAACGAAAAGTACTCCTCTTATTTCGAGGAGTATCCGGATTATTCATTAGAAGGTTTATACACCTCTGTAGCGGATGCCTTGTCTGATTATGACAACATCCGGCCAGACATTATTATTTCAGAGGTCATTATGCCAGATATGTGCGGCATAGAAGGGATACGGCTTTTTAAAAAGAAAGATCCCGAAGTGAAAATTCTGGTCAACAGCAGCCAAAGTGATTTCGATATCATCAAAAAGGCTTTCAAGTACAACGCTAACGGCTTTCTGTCCAAACCCGTTAGTAAAAAACGGCTGTATAAAGCGTTGAATTCCATTAGATATGAAGGTGCTACCATGAGCAACGATATAGCCAAAAAAGTCATTTCGATGTTCCAGAGAAAATCATACAGATCTTTTTCCGAAAGGGAAAATCAGATTATTGATTACCTCTGCCAGGGAGCGACATATAAAACGATTGCTGAAAAGCTCTTCGTCACCACAAGCGCTATCAATTTTCACATTCAAAACATCTATTTAAAATTAGACGTTAACTCCAAATCCGAAGCGCTCCTGAAATTGCAGGATTTGGAATAAATAAAGAATTTCTGTCATTTAGATTCCCGCTTTTGCGGGAATGACATTTCATAGGAAACCCCGCAGCAAGCTGCGAGGAATTCTTTTCGATTAACTCTCAATTACTTATGACTGCGTTATAATTGAAGAGAAAAATCCCACCTGGCTTGCCTGCGTGGGGTTTTTATTTTGAGAAGCCTTTTAAGTATGGCCTTCAGACCGGTTTTCCGCAGGGCAGCCGACAGGATTGTTTGCGATATGATTTTAAGGTTGCGGCGTATATCGGTACTTCTTCAAAAAAAAACAAATCAAAATAACAGGGATTACCTACTTTTCTTTATCTTGAATCTTCACACATAAATTCAACTCAAAACAATGTCAAAATACAATATCGCGGTACTGGGTCCAATACCACGTGATCATATTACCACTCATCACGGTGAAGTCATAGAAAAGTATGGATGCGCTACCCATACTGCTATCGGGTTGGCAAAATTGCTGGGGGATAATGGCACGGTTCATCTTGTTTCTCATGTCAGGAAAATAGATGAAGCTCCTATAAAGGAAATTCTTAAGGGCTATCATAACATCAACACGGATCATATTACTTCCGATGCGGATCAGGGAGATGTTATACAACTAAAATTTGTGGATCAGAACAACCGGCTGGAAAAACAGACCGGCTTTATGAATCCTATCGTTCCCGAAGATCTAAAAGAGCTGCTTCATTGCGAGGTATTTGTATGCGTTCCCATTACCGATTACGAAGTGCCCCTTGAAACCCTTAAATACATTAAGGAAAACAGCAAGGGTACCATTATTTTTGACGCCCACGGGCCTACGAACACGGCCACTATTTTAGGTGACCGGCTGATCAAATTCTGGATAGACCGGGATCAATGGCTGCCCTTTATAGATGTGCTTAAAATGAACCTGGAAGAATCTAAATGCTGTTGGTTCGAAAAGGAATATAGGGCGGAGGACCTCAGGAATTTTAGCCAGGAAACCACAGACCATTTGCCTGCCCTGGCAGAACATACCCTGAATAACGGAGTTAAATGCCTTATCGTCACCCTGGATGAAAAAGGGGGTGCTGTTTTCCATAAGGATGGTGGGAAAGTGCAACACGAAATTGTAAGTTCTATATGGGTAGATCATGTTGTGGATACTACAGGTTGCGGGGATTCTTTTGCAGGTGGACTCGGGTTTGGATTGCTGGAGGATCGGAGCAATTACATCAGGGCTGCCAAATATGCCAATGCCCTCGGCGCTCAACGGACCCAGGGCCGCACTTTTGAGGTCTTTAAGAACAGGGAAGAAACAGATCAGATGATACTCAAAACTTATGGGAGCCTGTAAGTTTGAACATTAGGTGGTTACCATAGTTAACCAAAGCCATCTCATTGCCCAGCCAAACCTTTTCCTGAATGTTTATGGGATTTCGGTCCGTATCAGACCGAACCACGGCCTCTCTGGGAATTTTTGCATCCCTGATGTTGCTCTTCTGGTATGTTTTGAGTATTCTGTCCAATGGCTAAATGTTGAGAGTATCCGCCTTTATAATACCTGAAAACCGTGGGCATAAGGATCGTCATCGTCAATGGTGATGGTATTATGCCCATATATCTTGGCCCAACCCTGTATGCTTGGAATAATAGCATCCCTTCCTGCCAATTCGGTTATTGTTTCAATTTTTCCGATGAATTGTGATCCGATATAGCTCTCATGAATGAATTCTTCCCGGACTTTTAATTTCCCTTTATTGAACCACTGCGCCATGACGGCCGAAGTGCCTGTGCCGCAGGGCGACCGGTCAATGGCCTTATTCCCGTAGAAAACAGCGTTCCTGGCCGTAGCTTCCGGGGAAATTGTAGCGCCGGTCCAAAGCACGTGGCTTACATTTCTAATGGTCCTGTCTTCCGGATGAATAAACCTATTGGGGTAGTTCGAATTAATGTTTCGGCGGATTTCCAAACTGTATCGTATCAATTCACCGGCCGTAAAATCCTGGATGCCCGAAAAATTCCGCTGTGGGTCAATTATAGCATAAAAATTACCGCCATAGGCAACATCAAAGCGCAAAGTACCCAATTCCTTGCTTTCCACAATAAGATCCTGTGCCGCCAGGTACGATTTCACATTGGTCAATTTTACCCAATCTACGTTCTTACCCGACGCTCCATAGGCTATTTCCACGAGTCCCGCCGGCGTTTCCATCCGAATTTTTCCGGGGATTTTGGGTACCACCAGACCTTCCTGTATAGCAATGGTTACCGTACCTATGGTACCATGACCACACATAGGAAGGCAGCCGCTTGTTTCAATAAATAAAACCCCGAAATCGTTTTGAGGATCAGAGGGCGGGTAAAGGATGCTGCCGCTCATCATATCATGCCCCCTGGGTTCAAACATCAGACCCTTGCGGATCCAATCGAAGTCCCTTAAAAAGTGTTGCCGCTTTTCGCTCATAGTGGCACCGGCAAGTTCAGGGCCCCCTTCTACCACCAGGCGCACCGGATTGCCACAGGTATGGGCATCAATACATTTAAATGTGCTCCTATTCCCCACTTAGGTTATCCTTTATATAGTCGTTTACCCGCTTCTCCAGAATAGCCAGGGTTACGGTTCCCTGTTCAAGGATCACTTCGTGAAAATCCCTGATGTTAAAATTGCTTCCCAATTTCGTTTCAGCCCTTTTACGCAACTCCCTGATCTTTAGCTCACCAATCTTATAAGAAAGGGCCTGCCCCGGCCATGAAATGTATCTGTCGGTTTCCGTATTTATCTCATGCAGCGATAGAGCGGTATGTGAAGCCATAAAGTCCACTACCTGCTCTCGTGTCCATCCCATGGCATGTATCCCGGTGTCTACCACCAACCTGCATGCCCGCCACATCTCGTAGGTTAATTTACCAAAATGCTCGTAAGGGGAGGTATACATCCCCATCTCCGCGGCAAGAAACTCCGTATACAAACCCCAGCCCTCCCCATAGCCCGAGAGATAAAGCTCTTTCCGGAATTTTGGGATACTATCTCCCAGTTCCCTGTTTAGGGCCCCCTGAAGGTGGTGTCCGGGAACTGCTTCATGAACTGTCAACGCCGGCAGGGTATACAGAGGCCTGCTGGGCAGGTCATAGGTGTTCACCCAATAATAACCGGGATCCGTGCTTTCCGCCTCCGTTCCAATATAACGGCCCCCCGTAAATTTCGGCGCAATGGATAAAGGCACAGGGGCAACGCCGTAGGGTTTTCTGGGCAGTGTCTTAAAGAACCGCGGTAATTGTTCGTCTGCCCGCTTTGCAATATCCCGGGCCGCCATGATCAGCTCCCTGGGGTTTTTTGCGTAAAATTGTGCATCGGTTCTAAGAAATTTAAGAAAATCGGAAAAACTGCCCTTATAGTGGAGTTCTGCAATAATCTCCTCCATTTGTTCCTTTATCCGCCCAACTTCCTGCAGTCCAATGTTGTGAATGCTATCAGCGGTGTACACTGTGCTCGTGGTATAGAAATTTATTCTGTTCTGATAATAGGCCTTGCCATCAGGGGTCTGGGATATGCCAAGAGTTGTCCTTGTTTTTGGCAGGTATTCCTCTTCAAAGAACTTTTTTATGCTTTTAAACTGAGGAACCACCTTCTGTTCGATCGCATTTTGGGCAGCAGTTAAGACAGAATCCTTTTGGGAAGCGGATAAGGTTTCGGGCAAGTTTAAAAACGGGGAATAGAAATAACTCTCTTTGTAATCTGAAACAATATGATCGTCATAGGTAGATTCGTAACCCTCAAAGATTACCCTTGGCTGCGAAACGCCCTTTTCCAGGCCCAATCTCAAATTATCAAAATGTTGGTTTACAAATTCAGGTAAGGCATTTAACTTGTTCAAGTACTTCCGCGCCTGCCCATAATCCGTTAACGGCCCCACTATATAGGAAAGGCTACTGTGAAATCCGGCATCCGATTGAAGGGGGTTCAAATAGCGATCAAAACTGTAATGATCAATATCATCCTGAAGGACAAATTTTAAGAGTTCAGCAGAAATTCTTTCCGTTTCTCCTAATCCGCTCAGATCCAGGTTGGAGAGTTCCTCTAGCCTGGCAGCCGCGAATTCGGATTTCTTTTTGAAATGATCTGCGGTAAAAAGGCCCAAAGGATAAGTATCCTCATCATAACCCTCATTCTCATAACTCGTGATGATCTTCCGAAGTTCCTCCGAAGAATGGTTGGTTTCCCTTTTTTTGCAACTATAGATTACAATTATAAGCAGTATTATTCGAAGGAACTTCATCTAATTGTTTCTGTCTATGCTACCATCGGTGTAGTTGCCGTCGACCCATCTCGAAATTTTTAAAGGATTTTCATCTTTTAGGGCATCGGGCAATAATTGGTTGGGCCAGTCCTGATAGCTTACCGGCCTCACCCAGCGTTTTATGGAGTGAACGCCTACCGCTGTAAAACGGCTATCCGTAGAGGAAGGATAAGGCCCGCCGTGATGCATGGCTGCACTGACTTCCACCCCGGTTGGTACCCCGTTAAGGATCATCCGGCCCACCCTGCTTTGTAAGGCTGCAAGAACGCCCTCATACGCATTTAATTCCTCTTCTTCCGCCAATACCGTGCCAGTGAGCTGCCCTTCCAGTTTTGAGATTATAAGTTCCAATTCCTTTGAGTCCTCACATTGTACAACCAGTGAAAAGGGCCCGAAAACCTCCTGATGCAGCGAATTGTTTTTTATAAATGTAGTTCCCTCTACGGCGAGTACTGCGGGACTGCCAAAATTTGCCTGTACCTCCTGTGTGTACTCGGCAGTAATCGTTGTACCTTCCTGAGCCATTATTTTTTGTTTGTCTTTTTTATAAGCTCCCGCTATACTGGGGTGCAGCATGCTCGAGGGTTCCTTTTTAACAATTTCATCAGACAGCCTTTTTATAAATTTCTGCAGGCCATCCCCTTTAATACCTAACAGTAATCCGGGCTTGGTACAAAATTGCCCGGTACCCAGCGTAATGGAACCCGCATAGGTGTCGGCCCATTCCTCACCCTTCTTCTCCAAAGCCCGAGGCAACAGAACCACCGGATTAATACTTCCCATTTCCGCAAATACGGGAATGGGCTCCTCCCTTTGGGCAGCAAGGTCAAATAAGGCCCGGCCCCCTCTTATGCTGCCCGTAAATCCTACAGCTTTCACGCCTGCATGTTTTACGAGTTGGGTCCCTACTTCTATACCACTGCTGTTCAAATTAGAAAATAGGCCATCCGGCATTCCTGCCTTCTGTGCTGCCGCTATAATGGCAGAGGCCACCAGTTCCCCGGTACCGGCATGCAATGGGTGACTTTTTACAATGACCGGGCAACCTGCCGCCAGTGCTGCTGCGGTATCCCCCCCCGCTGTGGAAAACGCAAAAGGAAAATTGCTGGCGCCAAATACCACAACGGGCCCTAAGGGAACCATCATTTTACGTATGTCGGGCCTTGGAGCCGGCGCCCTGTCGGGTTGAGCCGTATCTATAGTTGCATCTACCCAGGAACCCTCTTTCACCAATGAAGCAAATGACCGTAGCTGACCGACAGTTCTTCCCCGTTCCCCCCTGGCCCTGCCTTCGGGCAGGCCGGATTCCGAACAATAAGCGGTGATCAACTCCTCGTCCAAAGCCAAAATCTCATCGGCAATGGACTCCAAAAATGCCGCTTTGCGCGACCCAGAAATTTTGCTGTAGCTTTTGAAGGCTTCGGCCGCCAGCTCCACCGCCAGCTCTATTTCTGAGCTTGCAGCCTCATAAAATAGCGTTTCGTTTTCCTTATTTAACAGCGGGTTGAATGTTCTATAGCCGTTATTTCCTTTTGCGGACAGGGTATTCCCTATGTAGTTTTTTCCGTGCATTATGGCTTTGGTTTAAGTTTCAAAATTAATGATTAGTTGGCTTATATGCCGGCAAACGGGGACGTGTTTTCATTCCGTTTTCAATAATTTGAAGTACCCGCTCCCGCTCTGCCCCCCGTAACGGTAGCCTTGGAGCCCTCACGTACTCCGTCCCAATACCGGTAGCAACCTCGGCCAACTTAATATTCTGTACCAGTTGCGGGCTAATATCCAGCTCAAGCAGTGGCATAAACCAACGGTATATGGCAATTGCCTCCTGCATTCTTCCCCCCATTGCCAATTCGTAAATGGCTACTGTTTCCTCGGGAAAGGCACAAACCAGGCCTGCTACCCAACCGTCGGCTCCGATCAACAGGCTTTCGAGGGCAAGCGTATCCACACCACATAATATTTTTAATCGCTCGCCAAACCGGTTCTTTATGCGAGAGATGTTAGAGATATCGCGCGTAGATTCTTTCACCGCCTTAATATTATCACATTCCAATACTTCCTCAAACATGTCTAAAGTAACCTCTATGCCATAATCAATCGGATTATTATAGATCATAATTGGGAGATCCGTGCTTCTGGCAACGCTTTTAAAATAAACCATGGTCTCATAATCATTTGCCTTGTACCTCATGGGCGGAAGCATCATAAGCCCGCTGGCTCCGTGTTTTTGTGCCTTTTCAGCAGCTTCGATAGCTCCTTTGGTGGTTTGTTCGGCAATATTCATTATGACGGGCACCTTTCCGTCTACCAGTTTAACCGTTTCCCTTATCAAAGAGGCTTTCTCCTCCTCCGAGAGTGTACTTGCCTCGCCCAAGGTTCCTCCGAGAATAATGCCGTGCACCCCGGCAGCTACCTGAGCCTCTATATTTACCTTGAACATATCCGGGTCCAGGGCATCATCTTTTGTGAACTTTGTAGTAACAGCTGGCATAACCCCCTCCCATTGTATTTCCATAACATTTCATTTAGTAGTACAAAAATAGAAAGCGAATTAATTTCTATATACCTAAATTTTAGCCAGTTTTAGTACTATATTGATCTAGTTCTAATAGGAATTGATTTATATTGACCAATATAATCCCATTGTCCATGAAAGTACATCCCTTTAAAATACCTAAACCCGTCCATGAACGCCTCGTGGTGCAGGTAGACAAAGCTCCGGTATTTTATGATAAACTACACCAACATGAAGAAATACAAATAAGCGGCATGATGGCCGGGGAAGGAAAGTTGGTCGTCGCGGACAGCGTTCATCCCTATGCCCCCGGAGATGTCTTCGTCATTGGCAAGTATTGCCCCCATGTTTTTCTCGGTATTCCCGGTTTTGGGAAATCACACATGATATCCGTTTTTTTTACCGCGCATTCTTTTGGCGAACATTTCTTTGATATTCCCGAGATGGAGTTACTGGCCGGTTTTTTTGATAGCGCTGAGGCCGGTTTTCGGGTAAAATCGAATGATAAAAGGGAGATTTTGTTATTGCGGGAAATGGCGGAAGCGGATAAATTCCAAAGATTCCTGTTGTTCCTCAGGCTTTTGGAACATCTTTCCAGCGCAACACCCCAGGTACTTACCGGTTTTGTATACCCAAAAAAGATATCTGTGAACGAGGGGAGCAGAATGCAGACGATTTTTGATCATGTTATGACTAATTTTCAGAAAGAAATCACACTGAAATCGGTGGCTGATATGGCTTGTATGACGCCTAGCGCCTTTTGTAGGTTTTTTAAATTACGGACCAACAAGACCTTCTTTCAATTCCTGATCGAATTGCGGATTGAACATGCCTGCCAGTTACTGTCGGCAAGGACTACTTTGCCCATTGCCGAAATAGCAGCAATATCCGGGTTTGGATCAATCTCCAATTTCAATAGAAAATTTAAGAAAATGAAAGGCCTTACCCCTATGGAATACTTCAGGAAATTAAATAAAACGGGTGTTTGAAACTGCATCGGTCCTTTTACTTTGTTTTCCCTTAATATGCCCCTTTTAATTGCCCGGGACAGCGGTTTCAATATTTATATTGTTCTTGCGATAGGTTCATTTTGTTTTTACTATTTTTGGGGAATTTTGATGCCTATAATCCTACACAAATGAAGAAGATAGTATTGGTAGCAATTGCGATGGCTTTTGCTTGCAACTCCTCGCAAAAAACGGTTAAAGAACCGGAAGTCGCCCGGCAAACGGAGGGAGACATTACGGTTTATGCGGAATCCATCACCGAAGCTGATCTAAAGGAGCATCTGTATACCTACGCCTCCGATGACTTTGAAGGCAGGGAGACGGGGAAAGCAGGGCAGAAAAAAGCCGTTGAATATTTAAGAGCGCAGTATGAAAAAATAGGAATTCCGGCAGCTAAGGAAGATGGGGATTACTTTCAGGATGTACCGCTGGAAATGGCCGGGCTACCCAAAGGAACCATTACCGCAAGCGGTCGTGAGTATCGGATCGGGGAAGACTTTCTCACCTTTTCAGGCTCGGAAGGAACTTATAATGAAATTGTGTATGCCGGGTACGGCATAGTGGAAGGGGATTATTCTGATTATAAAAATCTCGATGTGAAGGATAAAATGGTGTTTGTAAAGTTTGGAGAACCGATGAACGGCGACGGCACCTATGTGCTTTCAGGAAGTTCAGAGAAATCGGCCTGGAGCAATCTGTCCGAAGCAATTGGCAAACGGTCGGAAATTGCGAAAGAGAAGGGGGCAAAGGGAGTTCTTTACTATGATACGGCCAACTATGCCCGCTTTAAAGGGTACTATGAGTATATGAAAACGAATAGTTCCGGTAGTATGGCTATTAAAACGGAAGCTACAGAACCCGGGTTGATAATTTTAAATACAACTATGGCAGAAGCTATTTTACCTGATATAGCTGCCGATAGTGAACCGAATACCCTTGCCGTGAACCTCAAACTTAGTCTGGTCAGTGCCAATGATCAAATAAAATCGGAAAATGTGGTGGCAGTTCTCAAAGGGAGCGAAAAACCCAATGAATACGTGATCATATCATCACATTTAGATCATATCGGCATAACTGCAGATGGAAAAATCAACAATGGTGCAGACGATGACGGATCCGGAACCGTGGCAATGCTGGAGATTGCCGAAGCTTTTAAAAAGGCTGCCGATGCCGGGAAGGGACCAAAAAGATCTATCGTTTTTCTGCATGTAACGGGAGAAGAAAAGGGTCTTCTTGGTTCGCAATATTACACGGATGTAGATCCCATTTTTCCTTTGGCGCAAACCGTTGTCAATCTAAATATCGATATGATCGGCCGGATAGATCCTAAGCGACAAGGTGGTAGAAACTATGTCTATCTCATAGGTTCGGATAAACTGAGTACCGATCTTCATGAACTATCCGAAGAGGTAAACGATAAATACTCGGGGATTGAACTGGATTACACCTATAATGACGAGAATGATCCCAATAGGTTTTACTACAGAAGTGATCACTACAATTTTGCAAAGAACAATATTCCGATCATTTTCTATTTTAACGGTACTCACGATGATTATCATAGGCCTGGTGACACGCCCGATAAAATAAACTATGATTTATTGCGGAACCGCGCCCGACTTATTTTCTACACTTCCTGGGAAATCGCAAACAGGGATCAACGGGTTGTTGTGGATAAATCTTCGAAATAAATACACTACGGGCTTTCAGCGGGATCTGTTGCATTGTTATGCCCGCCAGAGCAAGCCTTCAAACCTGAATTTTGCCAGTAATAGCTGACTATCCGGGTTTACCTCGGCTCCCCTCGGCACAGGCCTCTCACCCTACCTTTTATCTGCATTGAAACAAAAAACCCCGCCTTTGAGGGCAGGGCTTTCTATACACTTGGGGTGGAAGACCCTCCTTCTCCGCCTTCCGGCGGATATGGCGGGCAAGCCGGGTTTACCTCGGCACAGGCCTCTCACCCTACCTTTGATCTGCATTGAAACAAAAAACCCCGCCTTTGAGGGCAGGGCTTTCTATACACTTGGGGTGGAAGACCGGGTTCGAACCGGCGACCCTCGGTACCACAAACCGATGCTCTAACCAACTGAGCTACAACCACCATTTGTAAACGCTGCCAAAGGTAATTTTTTTTCCCTATTGCCTCAAAATAAAACCGCCGATATTTTGGGTCGGGCGATCTTCTTTCGGAATTCTTAAGGGAAGCACCGGGGTTGCCCCGGGAGAAGACAAAATCCAAGAACATCGATGAAATACATGTCCAGGAGGTTAAGACACACAAAATTTGCGATTTCACAACATAAATTAGCTGAAACTCAGGTTGCTATCTATTTTTATAGTACGATTAAGTGCTACTTAAATGTCCCAGGCAATAACCTACTTTATGGCCCTGACGAAATCAATAAAAAAAATTCCTGTTTTTTTTATAGTATTCCTCTGCGGATGTATGGCATGCACCGCGCAGGCCAACGAACGTTTACGGATTAAGCAGGAGATCCTTCAGCTCCGGGCTAAGAAGAACTTCTCACCAAACGATGCGGGTTACATTGATAAATTGAATAGTCTGGGAAGGCAAATGAGGTATTACAATGCGGATAGCGTTCTGCTCATTGCCCAGCAAGCCCTTTACTTCAGTAATAATATAGATTATAAAAAGGGTAAAAGTACCGCCCTCCTGCGCCTTGGGGATTATTTTTCGGATAAAGGAGAGAAGGATAAATCCATCGATTATTATTCAAAAGCGTCAAAGGTTGCGAAGGCTATACGGGACTCCACCCTTATTTTGCGCATCCAGAATAATCTGGCTGGCGAATATGGCTACAAAGGTGACTATGCCAAAGCGTTAAGCGGCTATTTGGAGGGAATAGAAATGGCCCGTAATGTGGAAGATAAAAAAATGCTTTCCATATTGAATGAAAACATTGCCAACTTATACGCTTCCCAAAAGGATTACGACCAAGCCCTTGAATTTTACAAAAAAGTGAAGAAAATAAACGATGACATAGGAAATGATGTAATCTCGGCTGAAACCATGAGCAATTTGGCTTCGGTCTATGCCGATATTGGAGAGTTGGACTATGCCATGTTTAATATTAATAAGAGCATCTCGGTATTTGAAAAAGAAGCCATTACCGATTGGTTGGCCTTCGCCTACGAAATAAAAGGTAAGATATATCTGAAACAGCAAAAGTATAAATGGGCCTTGCATTGGTACAACCAAAGCGATTTGTTGCATGCCGATCTGGACGACGACAGAAGTAAGATAGATCTTTTTAATGGAATGGCGGAAGCTTATTTGGGGCAGGGCCAAGATGATTTATCCAAAAAATATGCATTAGAGGCATTCGATATATCAAGTAGAATAGCGTTTTTAGAAGGTATGCAAAAATGCTCCAAAACACTTTACAGCATTAATAAAAATAAGGGAGACTTCGCAACCGCATTAACATATCACGAATTATTTCAGAAACTGTCCGACACGCTTACCCGGAATGAGAATAAGAAAAGTTTGACCATGCTCAAGACCAAAACTGAATTTGAAATACAGAAGCGGGCTTTGATAGAAGAAAACGAGAAAGCACTTGCCAGGCATGAGAACTATGTTAATATGGCTTTGGGTGTAGTGCTAATATTCGTAGCCATAACTTACCTGGTGTACAGGGGCCAAAAAATTCAAAAAAGACTGAATGTAGAATTACGGGCAAAGACGGAAAAATTAGAGAACAGGGAACAGGAACTCGGTAAAAGCAATGAAACAAAAACGAAACTGTTTTCAATTATAGGGCATGATCTAAGGGGGCCTATCGGCGCTTTACAAGGACTATTGAAAATGTTCACGGACGGGGAGATCGGCAAATCAGAATTTTTGGAATTTATGCCGAAGTTAAGAGATGATGTAGATCACATCTCCTTTACCCTAAACAATCTTCTGTCCTGGGGCTACACCCAAATGAACGGCGCTACCACGAAGCCGTCCGTGGTTTCCCTGGAAACCCTGGTTACCGAGAATATCAATTTGCTTTCTGAAATTGCAGAGAACAAATCCATTAAAATTATAAGTAAGCTTTCCCCAAATACATTCATCTGGTCCGATGTGAATCAAATTGATATCGTCATCCGCAATCTCATAAGCAATGCTTTAAAATTTACCCCGGTGAACGGAATGGTTACTATCGATGCTCATGAAAAGAACGATCATTGGGAAGTCGCTGTCCGTGATACCGGAGTAGGTATGGATAGGATAACACTTGAAAAACTATTCGTCAAAAATGCAACTATTACCACTTACGGTACCAATAATGAAAAAGGGACTGGCCTGGGGTTATCGCTTTGTAAGGAAATGGTAGAGAAGAACAATGGGGCCATTTGGGTAGACAGCATGCTTCGCAAGGGAAGTACGTTCTATTTTACCCTCCCTAAGGCCAAGAAAAAGTACAGCAAGGCAAGTTAGTAATCGGTACACTAGAAGATGTCATCCAGGTTTTTAACCGCTATGTGCCTTTCCACAGTGAAGCCTTCTGCATAGTCAACGCCTACGAGGCGGCCTAAATCCCTGGCTCTGTACTTAACGCTATCCTTAAAATTTTTACTGCTTATCGGGGTACTGGGTTCGTCACTTTTTGCGTCATAAAATTGTGATGCATATGCAGAAATAGCCTCCATTTTTAAATCGATATATCCGGAAATATCTACCACAAAATCCGGTTCCGTATTCTTCCATTGAATATAATGATACACGCTCCTGGGTCGCCAGGGTCGCTGCCAGTGACCATCGCCTTCAATTTTGGTAGCCACTTTTGCCAGGCCACTGAGAAAACATGCATCACTTACCAGCTTGCTCCCTCTTCCATGATCTATATGCCTGTCCTCAACGGCATTGCAAAGCACAATTTCCGGTTTATATTTTCGTAACATCCGAATAATACCCAATTGATGTGTTTTATCATTGACAAAAAAGCCATCTGCAAATTCCAAATTCTCCCGTACTGACAGCCCGAGGATTTTAGCTGCCTTGGCGGCCTCCATGTCACGGATATCGGCCGTACCCCTTGTTCCCAATTCTCCCCTGGTAAGATCAACGATTCCCAACCTCTTGCCATTGGCAATTTCCTTGGCTATAGTTCCGCCTGCCCCGAGCTCCGCATCATCGGGATGGGAACCAAACACTAGTATATCGAGTTTCATGTATTGTCCGCTTTATTCAGGTATTGACCCAACGTATTGGTATTTCATTGGTCTCATTCGTTAGTTGAAACCCTGCCTGCCGCGGGCAGGTATGCACTTTAGTGCAAGACTTTCGGTTTCTAAAAACATTTTGGCCATAATGGTTACTGGGTAATTGATTATTGAGTTATTAAGGCGTTCCGACTAAACAACGAACGACTTGGTAACCCGATAACCGTTGGCAATTCCATGCTTTTCAAAACCTCCGCCATAGGACGGACGGGCATGGATTTTCAATCCATAGTGGTTTAGTAATTTGACCGTTGAAATTCAAAATATACCCGCAATATCGGGACCGAATTCCAAAACCTGTCAAAAAAACTATATTACTTCGTAAATCCGTTAATTTTTCTTCTGGCATTTGGGGGCTTCGAATTTGGAATTTTGACAAACTAATTTGCGATAGCCGTGGATACCTTTCTTACTTTATCCAGCGCCTGTTCTATATCGGCTATCAAATCCTCGGGTTCCTCTATCCCGAGAGAGAAACGAATGAGTCCGTCTGTAATGCCTTGCTTTTTACGTTCTTCGGGGCTCAGCAAGGCGTGTGAGGTCTGAGTTGGTGAAAGGACGGTACTTTCAATACCCGCCAGACTCATGGAAGATTTGATTAATCGCAGTGCCTTTTGAAATATTGAAGCATCCAGTGTTTCCCGTAGTTCAAAGGAAAGCATGCCGCCAAAGCCATGCATTTGTGAGGCAGCCAGACGGTGATCCGGATGGGAAGGGAGGCCCGGGTAATATACCTGCCCGATGTCCGGATGCCGGCTAAGGTATTCTGCCATCCGTTTTGCATTCTCATTCTGCGCTTTTACCCGGATACCCATCGTTTTAATACTTCGCTCCAACAACCAAACGGTATAATCACTTAAACTGCCACCGAGATTTTTGGCTACCTCCAATATGCGATCCATGTTTTCCCGGGTAGAGGCGACGGCACCGGCACAAATATCGGAATGACCTCCCATATACTTGGTGGCACTGTGAATAACGATATCAATCCCGAAGTCTATAGGATTTTGATTCACAGGGCTGGCAAAAGTGTTGTCGATCATGGATACCAGGTTTTTTTCTTTTGCTATCCGCGAAACAGCTTTTAGATCGGTAATCGTCAGCAAGGGATTTGAAGGTGTTTCAATATAGATAACCCTGGTGTTATCCCTTATTTTCTTTTCAAAATCCGAAGGTTTCAGACCCTCCGTAAAGGAATAGGATATACCAAATTTCTCAAATTGTTCGGTTACCAGGTTATAGGTTCCCCCATAAAGCATATTCTGAAGTACAATATGATCCCCCGCCCGCAAAAAAGCCAACAACGCCGTACTTATTGCGGCCATACCGCTACCGAAGACCAGTGCCGCCCCCGCATGCTCCAGCGCAGCAATCTTTTCCGCTAATCCCACCTGATTAGGGGTATTGAAATATCTGGGGTACTGTTTTACAGGCACATCCTCAAAAGCATAGGAAGTACTCATATACAGCGGCGAAATTGCCCCCTTATACCTTTCGTCTTTTAGCTCTCCAACGTGTGTACAGATGGTATTTAAGCCTTTCTTTTTATGATCCATTCAGAATAGTTTGTCGGCCCTAAAGTTACAAAAATTGACTAAACCCGTACCTTTTTCCAATGCCCTTTGCGAAACCAGAGGATCGCGATTATTGACAGCATTACTTCGGCCAGGGTAATAGCCAAAAAAACGCCTAATGCACCCAGTTGAAAGTAGATGGCCGCGACGTAAGCAAAAGGTAACTGAAAAAGCCAAAAGGCGATAAAATTGATTTTAGTTGGCGTTTTAGTATCTCCTGCGCCGTTGAAAGCCTGGGCAACCACCATGCCGTAAGCATAGAAGATATATCCGGCAGCGATGATCTGCAGGCAAAGGGCTCCGTTTTCAACAACATTTGGGGTTTTATTGAACAATGTGACGATCTCCTTTGCAAAGACAAGGTAAAATATAGATACCAGAAACATAAAACAGGCGTTATACTTCCCTGTGATCCAAACTGATTTCTCTGCCCTTTCCGGCTGTTGGGCACCCAAATTCTGACCCACCAGTGTTGCAGCGGCATTACTCATACCCCATGCGGGCATAATGGTAAACATCATCACCCTAATGGCAATGGTGTACCCGGCCAAAACTTCGCTCCCAAATTCGGACATCAGCCGCATAAGAAATACCCAACTGGAGGTCCCAATTAGAAATTGGGCAATTCCCCCCAGGGAAACATTGATCAGATTAACCATGACCTTTGCCCGGACGACAATATCGCTGATTCCAAGTTTAATTCTGCTCCAACCAAAGAAGAGGATTGCCATCTGAAATATAACCGCGGTTCCCCGGCCGATATTGGTTGCAATCCCGGCTCCCATAACGCCATATTCCGGTATTGGTCCCCATCCGAAGATAAAAATAGGATCTAGCACAATATTTAGCCCATTGGAGAGTACTAGCGCCCACATGGCAATGGAAGCATCACCCGCACCCCTGAAAATAGCATTGATCAGGAAAAGTAAAAGAATGGTGATATTTCCGCCTATAAGCCATTGGGTATAGCCATACCCCTCTGCAATCAGATCCGGTTCCCCACCCATCAGGGCCAAAATTTCTTTGGCATAAAGCAAACCAACCACGCCAACGCACAGCGCCACTACGATACCCAGAAGAATGGCCTGCACAGCAGCTTCCCGTGCGCCTTTAAGGTCCTTCTCCCCTACTCTCCTGGCCACCACAGCGGTTGCCGCCATACTCAGGCCAATGGCAACCGCGTAGACCAGGGTAATTACAGATTCCGTGAGGCCAATAGTGGCCACCGCGTTAACACTTACCTGAGAAACATAGGCAATGTCGACAATGGCGAAGATAGATTCCATCATCATCTCGAGGATCATGGGGATGGAAAGCATAAAGATGGCCTTACGTATGCTGCCGGTCGTGTACTCCGACTCCCTGCCGCTTATTGCTATCACAAAGGATTGGTAAAGCTTTTTAAAGGTGATTCTATGGTGATGGGTCATTTTTATAGCAAATTATGTTGAATGAAGAAAAAAAATGACATATGGCCGCTACAGGCGGCTACTACTTTCCGGGCTTGAGGCCTATGACATCTATGACTAACATAATTCCTATAACTTCATTATGGTATAAATATCTGAAAAAAAATGAAGAATGACTAAAATGAATAACAAATTCATCGCCTTGGCCATGACCATACTAAAAAGAACGCCTTTCCGTTAGAATAATGGAGTGAATTTTCATTTCAGGAATTCCCTAATCTTATCGCTATGAAAAGGCTTAATTTCTTATCCGGTATTTTGTTTTTATCCTTGTCACTGTCCTGCTCAAAGGACAATAGTGATAAGTCGATTACAGACGACGACGGCAATCCCCGGACCGTTGATACTTCGGCTAACAATAAGAGGGTTGGGGATTCTGCCAATGATATGCTTTCCCAGGCAAATTTCAGTTCCATCGTTTTTGAGATTTTTTATGTTGAGGGATTTGAACCTACCACGGCTACGATTAATAATTTCAGGACCTTCCTTCAGGACCGAATAAATAAGTCGGGCAATATCGCAATTGAATTAAAACCAATACCATCCACCGGACAATCTGTTTATACCATTGCCAATATCCGTGATCTGGAGGATGCCATCCGCACTGTCTACAACGATGGAAATGAATTAGGTGTTTTTGGGGTTTTCATCGATGGTGAATACTCGGAAAATACAGAAAACGGTTCTGTATTGGGTGTGGCTTACAGAAATACCTCCTTTGTGATTTTTGAAGAGACAATTAAAAGTTTCAGTAATCAGCCCCTGGCGCCGAGTGCTACCGTTTTGGAAACTACGGTACTCCAACATGAATTTGGCCATCTTTTAGGGCTTGTTAATGCAGGTACAACCCCCCAAAGTGATCATCAGGACGTAGAACACGGCCGCCATTGTACCGTAGATGATTGTTTAATGTTCTGGACAGCAGAGACCGGAGAAGGACTGATAAATATGATAAGTGGGGGAGGCATCCCGTCCCTGGACGCACAGTGCCTTGCCGATCTTAAGGCCAACGGGGGTAAATAGACATATTGGGATTATTCGGAATAATTTATCCGATACCGCCAGTAGCTTATGGCCCCGAACACCCCCACTCCTAAAACAATATACCACACATAATCCGGAGTAATCGCGGCAGCGCCGCTTTGCCCATAACTGTGCAGGCCCACCAGATAATAGTTGACCCCAAAATAGGTCATCATGATACTCCCAAAGGCAACAACCGTAAGAAAATTGAACGTCCACCCATTTCTCAGACCAGGCACCAGGCGGGTGTGAATAACGAAGGCATATACCATAATGGAGATGAGAGCCCAGGTTTCCTTGGGATCCCAACCCCAGTAGCGGCCCCAGCTTTCGTTGGCCCATTGCCCCCCAAGAAAGTTCCCGATCGTAAGCATAATCAATCCCACAGTTACACTGAGTTCATTAACGATAGTAAGCTCCTTAAGGTTAATTTCCATTCGCTTTTTATTCTTATCATTGGTCAAAATGATTAGTAGCAGGGAAACAATTCCCAATATCATACCGACGGTCAAGGGTCCATAGCTGGCCACTATTACGGCAACGTGCACCATCAGCCAATAGCTATCCAGTACCGGCACTAAATTGCCAATAGCGGGGTCTACCCAGGTCTGATGGGCTATCCATAATAACATGGAAGCAACAAATGCCGATGCGGCTATGGTCATATCGCTCTTTCTGCTAAAAAGAAGTCCCATTCCAAGCGTAGCCCATGAAACATACAAGATGCTTTCATAAGCATCGCTCCAGGGGGCATGTCCTGAGATATACCATCGCATAATTAACCCTCCCGTATGCCAAATGAAGAATACGAAGATAAGTCCCTTAAAGAAAAAAGAGGCGATGCGCCATATTTCGCGGTCCCTGAATATTCGAAAAATAAGGACCAGAAACATCAGTATCCCTACCAAAGCGTAGTATTTGTAAAGCCGATTAAAAATGTCGAGCCGGTTATAAATCACCTCAGCTTTAACCTTTTCCTCTGAGGGCAAAACCTCACTCCCATGATTCTTTTGGTTCTGATGAAAAGCCGCTAACAGCTTATCGGCTTCGGAGTAGTCTCCGGATGGTATTGCCCTATGAAGTGACATTAAATAATAAGGCACCGCATTTTTAATGAAATTAGCGTAGAGGGAATCCGGCACTTTGTACTGGCCACCACGGTATTCCACGGCCGATATCCATTTGTTATTTTCATCATTAAGCAAGGGGAATATCTTTACGATCTCTCCGCTCAAGGCCCTATCCAAAAGGCTAAGGCGGAAGTAGGCGTCTTTAAAATCCTGTTGAAATTTATTGGGGTTATTGGTGGAAAAAGCTTCCTGAAGATACGGCCCCAGTTTGTTTTGTCCCTTTGCGTCGAAGAAGTCCGTGGCTTTAATAAATTTTTGCCCTTGCGGTATATTTATGATCTTTCGGATACTGTCGTTCTGCGCTTTCTTGTCCAGCGCAATAAAGTCTGTATTGTACCAGAGTGCCGGATTCAGCATCATTGAAAGGAACACCTGATCCGCATTTAAACCCTTATAGCCATCTTTTAGGCTAAGTTTGCGCAATAATTCCGAAGCAAAGGTATTCACAGGCTTCATGCGACCACCATCATCCTGAATCACCAGTTCCCCGAATTTCGCCGCATGTTCTTCCGTTACAATAGTGGTTTTCAGAAGGGAGTCGAGCTGTTGTTGGGAAGGCAAGGCTGAATGGTCATGCCCGTCATTTACGGGTTGTTCCTGGGCACTAAGGCCGGTCATGAGACCAATTAACAGAGCTGCCGTTAAGGTTGCCTTTTTCCTTTTCAATTTATCCAGGGATTTCCCCAGATCTTTAAACCGGGTTTTGCCAAAGAACATGATCCCCATTAAGCCCACATAGAGGAGAAAATAACCGATGTAAGTGATCCATGTTCCCCAGAAATCATGATTTACGGATAAAACCGTTCCGCGTTCGTCCGGATCAAAACTCGCCTGGAAAAAGCGGTACCCATGGTGGTCCAGCACATGATTCATAAAAATATCATAATCAAATGGCCGGCCATCTTCCACGGTGATCTTACTCATAAAGGAAGCGTAACCCTTTTCGGTTCCCGGATACTTTTCCGCAATAAAATCCCTCAACTTTATGCCAAAGGGCAATTCGTAAACCTTGGATCCGTACTTCATTGTAAAATCGAGCCCCCCAACAGAGAATTTCCCGGTAAAATTCGCCGATCCCTTGCCGCCCAATAATTTTTTCTCAACGGTTTCTCCATTGGATGAGACCGCTACTACCAGGGCATCCTGGGTGGCCTCCGTAATTTCCTCCTTTGGTACTTTTACTATACCAAACCTGCCTCTGACAAGCTTATTGGGGATCACAAACTGCATACCCCCCAACGTATACAGCGAACGTAATTGAAGCGTTTGTAGGCTGTCTTTTACCACCTTCCCCTGAAACTGATCTGCCATCCTCATAAAACTACCCTCAAATGGTGGATCAATTTGGTAGATACTGTCTGTTGCGGTAATGTTTACCGAACCTTCCGTGGGATTGTTTAGACTAAACAAAACATTATGTATACTCGTTATCTTCCCGTTCTCCAGGTAGTGCTCGTGACGGTTCCCGTCGCCCGCCTCAACAATCTCTAAAAATTCACTACCACGCTCATCCTTAATTAGCCCTTCCTTTGCCCCTTCTATAAACTCCACATAGGAAATGGTAAACGGCTGGCCGTTAAAATCGTTTTTCCATGGCAGGGAAGATTGTATGGCCTCTGCGGTAACTATAAGGTCATCCTCAAGAGGTTTTCGCTTCGGTTGCCCATCTATCTCCCCATCTACATAGGCTGTTAAAAAGGTCTTATCCGAATAGAAAATGTTTTCCGTATTTCCTTCACGGATGGGCATCATGCCCTCAAAGCTTATATATCGCGATACAAAGGCGCCAATTATAATGAGTATCCAGGATAAATGCAATGTTAACACAGGCCATTTCTCAATCCGGAAAAGACGGTAGCGAAACATATTGCCGGTAAAATTGATGACAAACAGCAACATGATGGCTTCAAACCAGGTTGCATTGTAGATCCATATCCTGGCGGTTTCCGTACTGTACCAACTCTCTATAAAAGTGCCAAAGGCCATTGCGGTGGCAAAGACAACAAAGAGCACCGCCATTAGTCGAGTAGAAAAGAAAAATTTCTTCAGTACTTCAATCATTCCAGTTAATACGAATTTGATTTCAGGAGGCAAAAGTACGGCCTTTTTTATGATTTACAGACGCCCGTAGCAGCATAAAAGGCAGACGGGTTTGTTAATTTTTTGATAATTGAAAAATTGTATTTTTGAGGATGCTTTCAATTATCCTTCTCGGTACAGGAAATGTTGCCAGACATTTATTCGACGCTTTCCAAGAAAATGATCATCTGCAAGTTGTTCAGGTTGTGGGACGGAACACAGAGGCGCTGAATTATTTTAAAAAGAGGGCAAACATTACTTCTGAATTCAAGGAATTAAAGACGGCAGATATCTATATTATTGCTTTAAGTGATGATGTAATATCAACTGTATCAAAAGAACTAAGAATAAATAATAAATTAGTTGTTCATACTTCGGGAGCTGTAGAAATGGCCGCCTTGACAGGTATCGTCCGTCCCGGCGTTTTTTACCCTTTGCAAACATTTAGCAATGAAAATAAAATCAATTTCAAAGAGGTTCCCATTTGTATTGAAGCAAAACACAGGGAGGATCTGGAAATACTTCGAGGACTGGCCGCCAGGCTTTCAGATAAAGTCTATGTAGTTTCCTCCGAGCGAAGGAGAGTACTTCATCTTGCGGCCGTATTTGTAAATAATTTTACCAATTACATGTATGTTATGGCAGCTGATATTTGCCGCGAAAACGACCTTCCTTTTGAGCTATTAAAACCCCTTATTGAAGAAACGGCAAATAAGGTAAAAAAACAACCCCCCTATGAGGTGCAGACCGGTCCGGCGCGGCGAAACGACAGTGGCACGATGAAAAAACATCTGGAATTATTGAAAAATACTGCCAGAGAGGAAATATATTCCGTTCTCAGCAAATCGATCAGGGAAACTTATAGAAACGGCAACCAATAACGCGGCCAGGGAAACAAAACCCAACCCCCATAAATTGGAAACAGGAAGTTAAAAGTAGCTATACAAAAAAGATGACGGGCCGGGAGTTCGGTAGTCGTATTAGTGTTTCAGTATTTAAACTTTAACTTTAATATTTGATATTTAATACACTGTAAAACAGAAATGAAACAATTTTATAAATGGATAAAAACTATAAAGAATATTTAAAGGATATAACCACTTTTGTGTTCGATGTGGACGGAGTGCTAACAGACAGTTCCCTGCTCATCACCACAGACGGCGAAATGCTTCGCAAGATGAGCGTAAAAGACGGGTATGCCCTAAAAACCGCCTTGCAGAAAGGTTACAGGGTCTGCATTATTACGGGCGGCACAAATGAGGGGGTGCGAAACCGGCTAAAGGGTTTGGGGGTGAACGATATCTATCTGGGAGCCCATCACAAGGATGAACCACTGTGTGAATACCTGGATGCTTACAGGATAGACCCAGCCACCGTGCTCTATATGGGCGATGATCTTCCCGATATTCCACCTATGCAGCGTATTGGACTGCCAACCTGCCCTCAAAATGCCGTGCCCGAAGTTAAATCGATCTCTAGGTACGTTTCCCATAAAAACGGTGGTGAGGGCTGTGTACGGGATGTCATTGAACAGGTTTTAAAGGTAAGGGGAGATTGGTTCGATAATTTTAATGCAGCGAACAACTAGGGACCTGTTATGTTACGTGAAAAATTAAGGCATTTTAAAATAATATTGGGCTCCGCTTCACCAAGGAGGCAAGAGTTTTTTAAGGCGCTTGGGCTCGATTTTGAAATCAGGTTAAAGCCGGTAGATGAAATTTACCCACAAAACCTCCGGGCAGCTGAGATTCCGGTCTACCTGGCGGAACTGAAGGCCCGCGCCCTTAAAAATACGCTTCAGGAAACCGATATCCTCATTACTTCAGATACTATTGTCTGGCACAAAAATAAATTGCTGGCAAAACCCATTAACCCGCAGGAAGCGATAGCCATGTTGCAAAAACTTTCCGCCCACTGGCACGAGGTTATCACGGCGGTCTGCTTTACCACCACTAAGGAGCAACGCACCGTTTACAATGTCACCCATGTGAAATTCAAGCAACTTACCTCCAGTGAAATTGAATATTATATCGGCGATTCAAAACCCTTTGACAAAGCCGGAGGTTATGGCATTCAGGAATGGATAGGACTGATCGGAATTGAGAAGATCAGGGGCTCGTACTATAACGTAATGGGCCTGCCCACCCATTTGGTTTACAAAACGTTAATGGATATGGTCGGATGACGTATTTTGGGTAGTTTTGTTGAAAAATAAATGGTATTAAAACCCAGGGCGAGCCCTGGACCCAATAGAAGGAACTCACCCAGGGGTCGAGGTTTTAAACCTAATAAGCATGGAAACTAGAGCAAAGAAACAAGACAGATTTCAATCGGACGGACGTATAAAAGTCTAGATTCCAACCTCTTGGCTCTTGATTCTTTTTACAATTGTTCAAATAAACGCAAATAATTGAAAATCAAATTATTAACATGAATTTATTCGCATGAGAAAAATACTTCGCCCAAAATCATTACTGATTATATTGTTCACATTGACATTCGTCTTTATATCCTGCAGCGAAAAAACAAAGGAAAAAGACGTTGCCTTAAATGAAGATGGCAAAAATGCCTCGGTCAAAGCACCTGAAAAACAATTGTCGGAGGAATTTAAGAAGTACTGGTATGCCGGTAATGCGGAGATCACCTCCTACAAGTTGGAGCAGGCGCGCTATGGGGAATTAAGGGAAGGCCATGCAGTACTGATCTACGTCACCGAACCTTTTTTACCGGGGAAGCAGGTTAAGGCAGACGGCAGTAATCCCGATAACATTTCTGTTCTTAAACTGAACAGCACTAAAAAATACGTGACAGGAATTTATCCCTATTCCATAATGAGCAGTTCCTTTTATCCCGTTCATGACAACCAGCATGCGATCAAGGTTTCCAACTCGGTCCAGGAATGGTGCGGCCACGTCTACTCTCAGATAAACAACAGGGATAAGTTCGAATTTACATCGCATTCTTATTTCGAAAATGAAGCCGATCAAAATCTGAAACTGGAGAAGGCCGTATTGGAAAATGAACTCTGGAATAAGATACGCATTAATCCGGAGGACCTTCCACAAGGTGAGGTCCAGATGATCCCGTCACTGGAATACATCAGAACAGGCCATAAAGAAATAAAAGCCTATAAAGCCACGGTGACACTTTCGGACGAACGAGAAACGAAGAGCTATAAAATCCACTATCCCGAGCTGGAGCGGACACTTACGATCAACTTCGGCAAAACCTTTCCCTATTTCATAGAAAGCTGGTCAGAATCCTTTAAAAGTGGTTTTGGGCCGAAGGCGAAAATGCTCACTTCTTCCGCCACAAAAATTAGTACTTTAAAGACTCCCTATTGGCAACAAAATGGAAATAAGGATGTATTTTTGCGCGACAGTCTAGGCATTTAATACACATGGAAAAATTTATTGTCAATCACGAAAGTGAGATCATATGGACGGCTATCGTACTTGTTGCGCTTCTGATCGTAAAGTATCTAGGTTCAAAGACCGTCCGGAAAGTAGGAAAACTTAGTGATATCGTTGAGGCAAGGACGTTACTTATTACCAAATACGTATCCATAATAGTTTCTATTGTAGGCGTTGGTGCCTTAACATTCATCTGGGGCGTTGATTTCAGCAATCTGGGGATACTTTTCTCTTCTGTTTTTGCCGTTATAGGGGTGGCGCTTTTTGCAACATGGTCTATCCTTAGCAATATTACCGCCGGGGTCATCCTGTTTTTCTCCTTTCCTTTTAAAATTGGGGATAGGGTAAAAATACTGGATAAAGAAATAGAATCCGAAGAACCTTACACCATTGAGGACATCCGGGCATTTCATGTACACCTCAGAAAGGACAATGGGGAATTGCTAACCTACCCGAATAATCTGATGATGCAGAAAGCGGTTACCTTAATTTACAATATCGAGGTTTCTGTGGAAGATAGCGAAGCTTTATAACGTGTTAAAGAAGTTGTAAAAGTGTTCGTGATGGCAGTAAACTTCCTATATTTGGACACCAACAAAACATCCCTGTCATGCGCAAAATTTCGGTATTCTGTCTGGGAATACTTCTGGCAATACCTAACGTCCGAGCTCAAGCGCCACAAAAACTATCTTCTGCAGAAGTCTATCATTCGCTTCAAAAACTAAATTTTCTGGGTTCAGCGCTCTATATAGCTGCACATCCTGATGATGAAAATACCCGACTTATTTCCTATTTATCTAACGAAGTAAAGGCACGGACCGGTTATTTATCAATTACCAGGGGGGATGGCGGTCAAAACCTGATCGGCCCTGAACTTAGAGAGTTATTGGGGGTATTACGCACACAGGAATTGTTAGCTGCCAGACGCATAGATGGCGGGGAGCAGTTCTTTACCCGTGCCAATGACTTTGGTTATTCCAAACATCCTGATGAAACCCTCAAGATCTGGGATAAGGAGGCGGTTTTGAGTGATGTGGTTTGGGTGATCCGCAATTTTCAACCGGACGTTATCATCAACAGATTTAACCACGACACCCCGGGGGAAACACATGGCCATCATACCTCTTCCGCAATACTGGGCATGGAAGGCTTTGACCTGGCCGGGGATGCTTCTGCCTATGCCGCACAACTCAATGCTACGGATGTATGGCAACCTAAGCGACTTTTCTTTAATACTTCCTGGTGGTTTTACGGCAGCAGGGAAAATTTTGAGGCGGCTGATAAGTCAAATATGCTCGGCTTTAATATTGGGGAATATTACCCGGTAATGGGGCTTTCCAATAATGAGATCGCTGCCCTGGCGAGCAGTCAGCACCTTAGTCAGGGATTTGGACGAGTGGCTTCCAGGGGCCGCGAAAATGAATATATAGACTTGCTTAAAGGGGAGCTGCCAAAGAATAAAAAAAATATCTTTGATGGGATCAATACAACCTGGTCGCGGGTAGAAGGTGGCGAGGCGGTCGGTAAAATATTGTACGCCGTAGCAGAGAATTTTGATTTTACAAATCCTTCAAAACACCTGCCCCAACTTTTAGAAGCGCATAAATTACTTCAGGATGTTAAAGACGGGCACTGGAAAAAGATCAAGTCCGAAGAACTGGAAAATATTATTGAGGCCGTAGCCGGACTTTATCTGGAAGCTTCTGCTGAAGCCCCGTATACAAACCCGGGTAATACGATAAAAATTCAGGTTGAGGCATTGAACAGAAGTACTGCTGACATTCTGTTGAAATCCGTGACTATTTCAGACAGCAAGTCCGATAAGGAAAATGTGCAGCTGAATGAAAACGAGGATACCGCCTTTGAAATTGAATTAAGCGTCCCCAAGAATACACCATATACAAGCCCATATTGGCTTGCGGGGAAAGGGAGCCTTGGAATGTATAGGGTAGATGATCAAAGTTTAATCGGAAAGCCCGAAACGCCGAGCGTTTTCTATGCCAGTTTTGAATTGGATTTTGGGGGGAATGTAATAACTATAAAAAAACCGGTAATTTATAGGTATTCCAGACCGGACAAGGGAGAAATTTACCAACCATTTGAAGTACTGCCGGAGGCTACTTCCGGATTTAAGGATAAGGTGTTAATTTTTGCCGATGGCAATCCTAAGCAAATACCGGTTATTGTAAAAGCCCTGAAGGATGATCTCAGGGGTGAGGTACAACTTTGCTATTCCAAGGGATGGAAGGTGGATCAGGAGGTGCAACCTTTTCAAATTGCAAATAAGGGAGAGGAAAAAACACTTATATTTACCGTAACTCCTCCTGAGAATGAGGATGAAAGCTATATTTCCCCAATTATAAAGGTAGATGGCAAGGAACTCTCCAAAGAATTGATCACCATCGCCTATGATCACATACCAACCCAGTCGGTACTGCTTCCGTCCGAGGCAAAAGTGGTTCGGTTAAATATTAAAAAGGCAGGTGAGCATATCGGTTATATTGAAGGTGCGGGAGACGAAGTACCTGAAAGCCTCGAACAAATTGGGTATACTGTACATAAGATAAACCCTTTAACCATCCAATCCGGGAGTTTGGATAAATACGATGCCGTGGTTGTAGGAATACGGGCCTACAATGTTCTTCCCGAATTGAAATTTAAACAACAGTTCTTATTTGATTATGTTTACAAAGGAGGCAATCTTATTGTGCAATACAATACCGCCGGCAGGTGGGAAGCCGCTTATGAGGATATAGCTCCTTATCCCCTGAAGCTATCCAGGGATAGGGTTACGGATGAAAATTCTGAAGTAGAAATTATTGCCGGGGATAACGCACTTATAAATTTTCCGAATAAAATAGATCAGGAAGACTTTAAAGGGTGGGTACAGGAAAGGGGCTTATATTTCCCAAATGAATGGGACGCGAGGTTTACCCCAATACTTTCCATGAAGGACGAGGGAGAACCCTCCATGAAAGGAAGTTTGCTTGTGGCCCCGCATGGTAAGGGTAACTACATATACACCGGACTCAGTTTTTTCAGAGAACTACCGGCAGGGGTACCCGGAGCCTACAAACTCTTTGCCAACATGCTGTCTCTTGGTAAAGAGAAACTAAACAACGATAGTGACATTAAAGGATAGTATGGAGCATAATTTTGACTGGAAAAAAGAATATACGCTTGTGTTGATCCTCAACGTTGTTTACATCCTTATTTTTTACTACATAATGACAGCAAACGCATAGGATGGGAGCACTCGACTGGATCATACTTGCGACCACCTTATTATTTATTGTAGGCTACGGGGTATGGCGAACCCGGGGAAGTAAGGATGTTGATGATTATGTCAGGAGCGGAAATAAGTCTAAATGGTGGACCATAGGTCTCTCGGTAATGGCTACGCAGGCAAGTGCCATTACCTTTCTCTCCACGCCTGGACAAGCCTTTCATGACGGAATGGGATTTGTACAGTTCTATTTTGGGCTTCCACTGGCTATAATAATCATTTGTCTTGTTTTTGTCCCAATTTATCACAGACTTAAAGTATACACCGCTTATGAGTTTCTGGAGAATCGGTTCGATCTTAAAACCCGCTCGCTCGCCGCTATCTTATTCTTGATACAACGGGGATTGGCTGCAGGGATCACCATTTTTGCCCCGTCAATTATTTTATCCGCCGTACTGGGATGGGATTTACGGACCTTGAACGTCATTATCGGGAGTTTGGTGATTATTTATACCGTATCTGGTGGCACAACGGCAGTTAGCGTTACGCAAAAACAGCAAATGTTCATCATAATGACCGGCATGTTTGTGGCATTCTTCTTTATATTGGGTTATTTGCCGGCAGATATTACCTTCAGCAAAGCCCTGAAAGTTGCAGGTGCCAGTGAAAAGCTTAATATTCTGGATTTTGAACTGAACACCACCAGCAGGTATACCTTCTGGAGCGGTATTACCGGAGGTATGTTTCTGATGCTGGCCTATTTTGGGACCGATCAAAGTCAGGTGCAACGCTATCTTACGGGAAAATCTGTTCGGGAAAGCCAGATGGGGCTTATTTTCAACGGAATCCTTAAAATTCCCATGCAGTTCTTTATTCTTCTTGTTGGGGTAATGGTGTTTGTATTCTACCAATACAATCCTTCTCCCCTTAATTTTAACCCCGCGGCAACTGAAGCCGTAATGGAATCTGTCTATTCCGATGATTATGAGATCCTGGAGGTGGGTCATAAAGAACTGGAAACGGAAAAAAAGATGGCGCAGGATAAATTTTCAGCGGCACTCGAATTGAAGGAATATGCGGCCACAATGGATGCCAAACAGCAGATCATGAGTATTAACGAAAAGGAAAGGGCAAACAGGGCAGCGGCAAGGACGCTTATAGCAAAGGCCGATACATCTGTTGAAACCAATGATAAGGATTATGTCTTCATCCATTTTATTCTTAATCATCTTCCCAAAGGGCTGGTGGGCCTGCTGTTAGCCGTAATACTGTCTGCGGCTATGTCCTCCACCGCATCTGAACTCAATGCGCTTGGCACCATTACGGCATTGGATCTTTATAAAAGAAACAAGAAGGGAAATTTTACCCAAGAACATTATGTAAAGGCCTCTAAAGGTTTTACCTTTTTATGGGGCGTAATAGCGATTATTATTGCGTGCGTCGCCAATTTATTTGACAATCTTATTCAGTTGGTTAACATTATCGGCTCTATTTTCTATGGAAATGTTCTCGGCATATTTTTGCTGGCCTTCTTCTTTAAGTTTGTGCGGGGAAATGCCGTGTTCGTAGCTGCTGTCATAACCCAAATAGTTGTGATCATCGGATTTAGCTATGATTGGATGTCTTACTTATGGTTGAATGCCTTTGGATGCACCCTTGTCATTTTGCTGGCCTGTATGCTCGAAGGATTTGACAGATTGCTCAAGAACCCGGATCTGAAGGCATAAAAAATCCCGGCTTGGTTAACCGGGATTTTCAAATCATTCCGTACGGAATTCTACATAGCTCCCCATTCTTTAAGAGAATCCTTATTCATCTTAATATAATCATCATTTTGTGCTACTTCGGCAGCTGCAAGCGATTTTTTGGCTGCCTCTATGGCTCCTTTTTTATCTCCGGCTTTTGCCAAAATCAAAGACTGCTGTCTCAATTGCCAAAATGCGGGCTCTTCTGTCATGGTCATCGCCTTGTCCATCCACTCTTTGGCCTTATTGATATCCTTATCGGCACTTAAATAATATACGGCTGCCGTGTAATAATCATTGGCAGACGGACCGTTCAGGGCGTTGTCAATATTTTGTTCCACGGCCGCATCGGTTGGCACTGTAAATGGTACACCAACATAACTTTTCTCCCAGAGCATACCCAGGGTGGCGCCGTTATTATGCAAATCATCAAAAGTCATGGTAAAGGTCTCTATATCCACGGGCATCGTTTGGACTTCAGCCGTGGTTTTAGCGGCCACTTTACTTTCATCCCATTCCTGGGGGGTTCCTCCACCATCGGCATCAGTGTAGAAAATAACTTCCCATGAGGATGTTGCCGGTTTGGTGAATATGGCATACGTACCTGCTTTAAGTTCCTGCCCTCCAATGGTAACATCTTCACCAAAGGTGATTTTGGTTCTTGCATTGGCACCCGTCCTCCATAACTTATCATAAGGAACAAGATCACCAAAAATGGTCCTTCCTCTCATCGAGGGCCTGGAATACTCCAGCGTAACATCGGTTAGTCCCACCTGTTGCTTAACTTTTGCAAAGGGACTGGGTGCAGGTGTAGTAATTTGTCCTTGCAGTGCAAAAGAAACCAGTGCAGCACAGAATAATATCGTAATTTTTTTCATTTTGTAATGGTTTATACGTTTCTACAAAACTAGGCATATTGCCGGATTAGATTTGTTAACAAATCCTTAAATAAGTTCAGCTTATCCGGATAATCAGTTCAGAAAGAAAGCTTTGGAAACCGTTCGGCCCTGCAGGTAGAAGGTAAGATAGTATACCGAACTTTCCAATATGGATAAATCAATGGTATTGGTATCAATGCTGTTGGCGTGTGAAAGGCTTAACCTTCGGCCGGCGGTATCAAAAATTGCCCTTCCGAACAATTCCGATTCCGAGTTTAACTCATATTGCATCACCTTCGAACCCGCATTGATAAAAATAAGAAGTTCCTCTTTTTCAGCTTCCCCGTCAGGGTCTTCCCCTTCCGGCTCTTCTTCCGGGTTTTCTCCTTCCGTCGGTTCTTCGGGGTTTTCCTCTCCCGGACTAGTATCTGCGGTAATGAACTTATAGAGACCCGCTTCCAGGGTAATCGGAGGATTGCTGTTTGTAAAACGTTCGGATGAGAAAAAATAGGTTTTCTCATCTGTATAGGTGATGCCTTCCGCCTGGGAAAATCCGACGGGCAAAATTGTCTTTTGCTCCGTTCCATTAAAGCTGAACATATCTGTAAGCCCGTCCAATCTCAGTACAAAAGGCTGCAATTGCTGAGAATAACCTATCAGAAATAATGCCCCTGAAAATAAATTATAAGTTGCTCCGGTAACCAATCCTTCTACGGGAAAACTTCCAAGGTTGGTGGCGCTATGGATTCCAGGTGTTTTTGGAATTCCATACGCAACCGTGCCGCCGCTCTGCCATTGTTTGGTAAAGAGCACTAGCTGATCTTGCAGAACCATGAAAGCTTCTGCATCCCAATCACTATTTTGATTTTCATTAAAATCTGCCTGATCTTCATAGGAAAAGGAAATCATTTCCGCCCCAACGCTGTCGGAAGCAATATAATCTGTTTTGGCTATGCGGTAAATTGCCAGATCTTGCCGGCCGCCAAGATTGTTGCCGAAGTCACCGATATAAATATAATCCCCATCCTGGGTAAGGTCTTCCCAATCTACATTGATCGCATTTTCAATTGTGATAATACGCGTAACCGCAAGAGCAGCCGTATCAATTTCGAATAATTGGGGAGTGTTGCCGGAATCATTAAGTGTAATCAGTTTGTCATTAAAAAATATAAGCCCGGAGGTTTCATTCACTTCAGCAGGAAGTGTCCCTACATTGACGGCGTCAGCCTGGCCATAGAGGACATAGCCAAATAGAATCCAAAATGCACAAACCCATTTCTTTACCATGGCAATATATTGATGGTACAAATTACAAAAATGCCCGTGACCTGACTAAATTTTTAGACAACTGACCCGTGTTAGCCTTAAAGATCAGCAAATGGACGTTATACCAACCGAACAATATGGATTATTTTTATTTTGTTTAACTTTTATTATTTTTTATTAAACAATTTTATATTTATTTTTGTGTAAATCGAGTCGATGAAATTATACCAATTGTATTCCCGTCAGATCCTCCCTGTGTCGCAACAGGAGGCATGGGAATTTTTATCGAACCCCTCAAATCTGAAAGTTATTACCCCGGATCATATGGGTTTTGATATTCTCTCGGGAGCCGACAGAGGTATATTTCCGGGACAGATCATCCATTGTAAAGTTTCGCCCTTTTCAGGGTATACTACTAAATGGATTACCGAAATAACCCATGTAAAGGACGGCGAATATTTCGTGGATGAACAACGCTTTGGGCCCTA
Source organism: Flavobacteriaceae bacterium (assembly GCA_041743085.1). Taxonomy (GTDB): domain Bacteria; phylum Bacteroidota; class Bacteroidia; order Flavobacteriales; family Flavobacteriaceae; genus JAFMPW01. Next base: position 5,423 of record JBGTNL010000041.1, on the reverse strand, counting down.
TTCGCTCTGGCACCACAAACACTTTCTCAAATCTGTTGAAGGTGGGGTTGAGATGGAAGATATTATTGATTATAAACTTCCCTTCGGCCTGCTTGGCCGGATCATCCATCCACTGCTTATCAAAAAACAATTGCTCCGTATTTTTTCATATAGAGAACAAAAGCTTACCAAACTTTTCGGAACACTTCCCGGGACGTCAGCTGAACTACAATTTAAATTAATTTAAAAATGAAAAAAAAAGTATCGGTATTCTGGTTCCGGAGGGATTTGCGGCTAGATGACAATGTTGGATTTTTAAAAGCCCTAAAAGGCCATTTTCCCGTACTTCCCGTCTTTATATTCGACACTGAAATACTGGACCAATTGCCAAAGGACGACGCACGGGTCACTTTTATCTATGAGACACTGCAGGAAATGCGGAATACGCTTCAGAAAGAACAGAACAGTTCCATTGCCATATATTACGGAACACCTGAGACGATCTTTAAAAAGTTGCTGAAGGCATATGACATTGACGGAGTGTTTACCAATCATGATTATGAACCCTATGCCAGGGAACGCGATAAAAGAATTGATTCCCTACTCCAGAAACATGATATCTCATTCCGTACGTTTAAGGACCAGGTCATTTTTGAAAAAGGCGAGGTGGTAAAGGACGACGGCGATCCGTATGTCGTTTATACCCCATACATGAAAAAATGGAAGGAGCAATTTAATGCTGAGGAGCACTTAAATATTCATTATACCAGTCAATATCTGAACAAACTCATCAACCACAGTCGTCTTCCCAATCCGTCACTATCGGACATCGGATTTGAAAAATCGGCAGTAAAAATACCTGATCACGAAGTTACGCCAACACTAATCCGGAATTATGGGAAAACCCGAAATTTCCCGGCAAAAGAGTCGGGCACATCCCACCTGGCTCCTCATCTGCGGTTTGGCACCGTTTCAATTCGAAAAATAATTAAAAAGGCTATCTCAGAAAATAATGAGGTATTTTGGAATGAATTGATCTGGAGGGAATTTTTTATGCAGATCCTCTGGCATTTTCCACACACAATTGACAAAGCTTTTAAGCCGCAGTACGACAGAATTGCATGGCGACACATCCCATGCGAATTTGAAAAATGGAAAAGAGGCGAAACCGGTTATGCTTTCGTAGATGCCGGTATGCGGCAATTAAATGCCACAGGTTATATGCACAATCGGGTACGCATGGTAGTCGCCAGTTTTTTGTGCAAGCACTTATTGATCGACTGGCGTTGGGGTGAGGCTTATTTTGCCGAAAAATTACTCGATTACGAAATGTCGAGTAACATTGGCAACTGGCAATGGGCGGCGGGCAGTGGAGTAGATGCCGCTCCGTATTTCAGAATATTCAATCCCATGACACAGGTAGAAAAATTTGACAAAAACAGGGAATACATTTCCAAATGGGTACCGGATCTACAGGAAATTACCTATCCGGGCAAGATCGTGGACCATAAAAAGGCCCGGGAACGTTGTTTGGAGGCTTACAAGAAAGCGTTGGACTAACTTTTTTTTGACCTTATTAAAACATAAAATTTAGCTAGCGTGATAACTGAAATTGCAATTCCTCTTTTTCCGCCTTTCTGTATTTTAAGGTATTCAAATACCTTAAGGCATTCCTGTCCCCATAATCCGAATACGCTTTGGAGACCCACTCCATGGCGGTGTCAAGGTCTCCGTTTATCTCGTTAATTATAGCCATATTGTAGCAGGCCCGCCCTGCTATTTTAGCTTTTAGGTGGTTCAACTCTTCCTCCCAAAGCGCTGCAGCCCCATTCCAATCGCCAGTTTGTGCCATGCGCTGGGCGATTTTAAACTTGTCGGAACCGCGTACATAATAATCTCTTGCAATACGTTTGTTAAACGGACGCAGTCTGGAAGCGTACAATTGCCCTAGATCGCCACTGTGTTCCAGCACTGCCTGTTTTCTGCCGACGATCGCCTCCAGGGCTCTCACAGGGTTGAGTCCCTCTCCTCTCAATATCACCTGGCCATAGGTAGAAAACTCGTCCAATACAAGTTTATTATGAGGATCGTAGATGCGCCAGCCATTTTTTATTAGGGTATTAAGGGTAAGACGGTGCGCAGGTATCTGTGTGTTTATACCCAGATTATTTGGCACTTTCATTGTCGTCATCTTATAATCTGCCTTGGTATCCGTATCATAGAATTCCAGTGAAAAAATAGCATCGACCTGATAATCCCTACATAGTTTTTCAACGGAAGGCCAGGTCAATGATGCTGGAAAAACTGCCATTCCAGTTCGCTCCATTACTAAACTATCGATAATGACGATGGTTTCAAACCGGTCTGTTATCGATAATTCATTATACAAACCAGTGATCGCCCGCTCCGCACCTTCTTTATCTAATCTAAGTCCTTCCAGTGAAAGGATTTGATCAATTTTATCGATCGCCTTATTCGGTTCCGAAGCAGCGCTTCGGTTTATTATTCCAATTCGCTGAATATCCTGGCTGACAAAAACCGGGGCTGGTTCCGTGGTATTCATGGTAAGCCGGTTGGTACTGCTGCAGCTTGCCAGTAAAACACAAATGGCAAAGCATTTCATTGGTTGGTTAAGAGTTTTCATGGTACTTTATTTTTTTGGGACTCTCCTGATCCGGAGAACTGAGTAATTTACTTATTACTAAACAGATACAGTCGAAAAAAATTGTGTGAGACCAAATAAACGTTGAAAAAAGGGATAATTTGCCGCATAAAATTTCATCCTAATTTTTAGTATATTTAGAAAGTAAATACATTATTGATGTCCGGAAATAAAACCGTCCCTACAAAAACATCCGTCACCGATTTTCTGAATGCAGTTGAAAATGATGAAAGAAGAAGTGATTCCTATATTTTATTGGAGCTAATGCAAAGAATCAAGGGCAAACCTCCCGTAATGTGGGTCCGAGTATTGTAGGTTTTGGGAGTTATCACTATAAGTAGGACTCAGGTCGGGAAGGCGATATGATCTTAACAGGATTTTCCCCGCCCAAACAAAATCTGACGCTTTATATTATGACAGGATTTGAACTATATGAAGATCTTATGAAAGCCCATAACCTACCTACGGCAGGCAGGTGGGCATTAAATAAAGAATGGTCGATACCGACCGACATAAATAAGGGAAATGGGGATGGCCGGTAAAATTTTATATAGATGAAAAGGTTAGGGAAACACAGTACCGGGAAAACCTGTCCGTTTATAAAAGACTGGCAGATGTGGATATAGCAGTGTTACCCAAATCATAACTTTATCTTTTGAACATTACAAGTAAATGGAATTAAACCCCAGGGCAAGCCCTGGACCCAATAGAAGGAATCGACCCAAGGGTCGAGGTATTAAACCTGGACCCCGCCGAAAAAGCGGGGTTAGTTCAACCATCCATTTTAACCGCTCCCGCTAAAAAACGGGATTGTTAAAATGGGGTTTCACTAATAAAAAATACAATAGCTAATTCAAATACTTTTATATGAGAAAATTAAATTTCCTGTGGATGCTACTTTTTATATTTCCCGTGGTTTCTGGGCAAAAAATGAACACTTATAAAAAAGCCATTATTGCCTCTGTGGAAAATCACGAAGCTGAAATGATCGCCCTAAGTGATTCTATCTGGGCTTTGGCCGAAACAGCTTTTGAAGAGGATGTTTCCTCTGAACTTCTCGCAAATTATGCGGAGAAAAACGGATTTACAGTGGAGCGCGGCGTTGCCGATATGCCCACCGCCTTTGTGGCCACCTACGGCTCGGGAAAACCTGTAATTAGTGTTTTAGGGGAGTTCGATGCCCTTCCTGGTATTTCTCAAAAAGCACAGCCCACAAAAGAACCTCTCAATGAAGGCGCTGCCGGCCATGGTTGCGGACATAATCTTTTCGGAACCGCCAGCCTTGGAGCAGCCATTGCAGCCAAGGAGCTGATAGAGCAGGGGAAACTAAAAGGGACCATTAAATTTCTCGGAACTCCGTCCGAGGAGAAATTTTTTGGTAAGATCTGGATGGTCAGGGAAGGTTTATGGGACGGTGTTGACGTTAACTTAAGCTGGCACCCCGGTGCGGAAACCAAGGCCGACGTACAGAGTTCCCTGGCGTTGGTAGATTTTAAGGTGGAATTCTTCGGGCAGGCGGCTCACGCCTCCGCGGATCCCTGGAACGGGAGAAGCGCTTCAGACGCTTTGGAATTATATACTACCGGTATAAATTATTACAGGGAACATATAAAACCAACCGTACGCATTCATTACCATATTCAGGACGGCGGACAGGTGGTAAATGTGGTGCCCGACTATTCTAAAATTTGGGTACGGGTACGGGATACGAAGAGAAGTGGTATGATGCCGGTATACGAGCAAGTAAAGAAAATGGCAGAAGGTGCGGCAATCATGGCCAATGTGGATTATAAAATTTCCCTGATCTCCGGCATTTATGAGGTCTTGGTGAACCGTGCCGGCGGAGAGATCATGCAGCAGAACCTGGAATTATTGGGGCCGATCACCTATACGGACAAGGAAACAGCCTTCGGTAAAAAGATCCAGGAAGTTACCGAAAAACCTCAGGTGGGAATGGATAGTGAAATAGAACCTCTGGAAGAAACAAAAGAAAATCCAGGCGGTGGTTCCACGGATGTAGGAGATGTAAGCTGGAATGTCCCCAATATCAACCTTAGCGTTACCACCGCTCCTAAAGATACGCCGTGGCACTCATGGGCTGTTGTCGCATGCGGAGGTATGAGTATTGGACACAAGGGAATGACGTACGCGGCCAAAGCCCTTGGTATGACGATGGTGGATCTTTTTGAAAATAGTAAACTGGTAGAAAAGGTAAAGGCCGAGTACAAGGAACGAAAAGGCAGTGAAGTTTATGAAGCAATTGTCCCCGAGGGGCCACCACCTGTAGGGGGAAACTAAAAAAATCATGACAAATTCCGGGTTTATCGACAATGAAAAAGAACAAGTTGGCAACTAAAGTAGGGTTTTTTAGAGATGCCCTACGTTAAAACCAAAGACAAGATCTATCTTACCCATACCGAGGTATCTGTTGAGCTTGAGGGCAAAGGCGTAGGTTCCAAACTGGTAAAGGCTGCCCAGGAAGATATTGAAAAACGGGGTATGAAACCGGTACCGATGTGTCCCTTCGTTGCCGGATACATCAAAAGTCATCCGGAATGGAGAAAATTAGTCCTAAAGGGAATAAATAAAAAATTTCTTGAAAGTTTACCCGCCTCTGGCGGGCGACTATCCCTGCCTACCGGCAGGCAGGCCCGAGGCAAGCCATAGGGGTATACCTCGACAGGCTCGGCACAGGTTTCGCCGGTTTCATTTTGGCCTTGGGGCCAAAAACCGAAATTTTGTATTTTACCCCGCCCGGAACTGCTTAAAAAGCAGTTCCGAC
>JBGTNL010000040.1:0-51200 GCA_041743085.1 Flavobacteriaceae bacterium | reverse complement strand
GTCGGAACTGCTTTTTAAGCAGTTCCGGGCGGGGTAAAATACAAAATTTCGGTTTTTGGCCCCAAGGCCAAAATGAAACCGGCGAAACCTGTGCCGAGCCTGTCGAGGTATACCCCTATGGCTTGCCTCGGGCCTGCCTGCGGCAGGCAGGGATAGTCGCCCGCCAGAGGCGGGTAAACTTTCAAGAAATTTTTTATTACCATAGTCATTTTTCCTAAAGTGCCGGGGAACGGAGCGTTATTGTTATAAAATACCGAAATCAATCACACAATGCTACCTGCACATTGTTTTGCGAAATCAATTTATCGGTAGCACAGCTATCCGATGCGTTTTTTATTTCAAACCGATGGCTACTGTTCTTCTTTTTCAATCTAACCTTTATAAAGATCAGGTTCCTATCAATGATTTCTGCCGGTTCGTTATCTACTAAAACCACCCCATTTGACATGTAAGAAGGTACTACCAACTCCACGTCGTACGTTTTTTCTGAAACCTCAGTGCTTATTTTTTCCTCGGAAATTTTCTCTTTTTCAGTCTTTGATTCAGCGGTTTCAGCTACTATCAATAATGAATCCTTCGAGGCCTGGCCAGGGCCAATGTCCTTATTATTATTGCCATTGGATGAGGTTCCTCTATTAAAGACACTAAAGATCAGAACCAGAACTGCTATTCCAACAAGGGCTATAACACCCTGCTTTATCGTCTTACCTACTCGCAATTTCCCGGGGTTGCCCCCGAGGTCTGTGGCTATCCTTTGCTTTACCAACCCATACAACTGCCCGAAATCCGAACTCATATGGCGATCGGCATTCAGGGAATTGATGTCCTTCAGGATGTTCGTCAGATTCGCAATATTACCTCTTATTTCGGTGTACAGATTAAGATCCTCGGTTACTCCTTGAAGGTTGGAAAGTTCTTCTAACTCCCTGATCTTATCATTTAGGTTTTTAGTCTCATTTTCCCAATACTTAACTAATTCCAATCTGTCCGTGGCCTTCGAGATCTTAACTTCGTCCAGCACCACTGGAAAGATCCGTTCGTAGAAATCCTGGTTCTTAAAGATCTGTAGAAGTTCAAACATACAATTCTCAGATCTTAAATATTTATTACTGATGATCAGGATCACATACTTACCACGACCAATTTGCTCCATAAATTCTTTGATCCTACCTTTGTAACCAAGATCATTTTTATCCCTGATAATGCGTACTCCCTTCTTATGGAATTCCTTTTCAATAGCTTCGGCGATTGACTCGCTTTGAGAATTCCAGGCATAAGAAAGATAGATGGATGGTATTTTGTCACTTTTCCGCATCTTACAGAAAATTTAACTGCTGATTTTTTTTCGGAGCCCCACAGCCCGTAATTCTTACAAAAGGTACGAAAATTATCAGTTGACTGCGTAAATCTGGGATTATAACAGCTGTTATGAAATCCCTATTATTTCCGACAAAGTCAGGTGCAATTCACAAGATCCAAATTATAAAAAACATTCGAGAAATTAACAAAATAGGGTATTCCGCCTATTTTATATTGGAACTAACAAACCCACATGGGGTTCTGATATCAGCCTGCGAAGAGGTCTATCTGAGAATTAAAGAATTGTGGCAAATTTTGTATAGCGGTAATCCAATTGACGTAATCCATACGGTTTTACCATCCATTTATACAATTTCCAGGAAAATCCCCTGAATATTAAATACCTTCGGAAGAATTAGACCATAAAATGCACTTAAAGCCTTATTTGTATAGGATTTATTTCTGTCATTTTTCCTAATCAATATAACTTATGAAGTCTGTGAAAACCATTCTTTTGTCGTTGTGTCTCCTTATGTCACTGATCACTGTTTCCTGTGTAAGCACAAGGGTGGAGGCCAGCCCTTATTCGGATAGTGTAGAGAATCTGGAATGCAGAACCGAATCTAGCTGGAGCTATTTCTGGGGGCTGAAACAAAAACGGGTAGATGCAAACCCCGAAACACAGGGAACGGTCTGTCCCTGCAGGGAAGGTGCACTATCCTGGGTGGTCGTAAAGTCTTCATTTACAGATTATCTTTTAAGTCTCGTTACCGTGGGTAGTGTAAATCACAGGACTGCCAGCTACGGCTGTGCAAGACCGAAGGACGGGGATGGCGGGCTCGACGATTAAACACAAGTAGTTATGACACCAGAAGGTATAGACGCATTGCCCATACAGCAATGGACCAACAAGCATCAGAATTTTACGCATGATCTGGTCCCAAATACTTCATTCAAACTCTGGAACCCTTCAGGCAACAGCCGTCGAGAACGATATCTGGCAACCACTAAAAATTTTCAATGGCTCATTAACCACGCAATAACCAATAATACTAAAATAAGAGCTATTGGGAGTGGATGGTCCTTTACGAAGGTAGGAGTTACCGAAGGTGGTTTAATTGACACTGCTTCCTTAAATTTCTCCTTTCCGCTCACTGAGAAATACACCAGTTCCAACTACGCTAAAAGTCCGGAAGATCTGTATTTCCTGCAATGCGGTTCCATAATACATGAGATTAACACCAGGCTTTCCGCAAAGACCCCCCAACGAGCTATAAAAGCATCTGGAGCCAGTAACGGGCAAACTATTGCCGGTGCCCTATCCACGGGGACACATGGAGCTGCCTTTAACGTGGGTGCCATCCCCGATTTTGTGGTGGGTTTACATCTTATAACCGGGGCGGACAAGCATGTTTGGCTAGAGCGGGCCTCCTATCCTGTGGCCTCTGAAGAATTTATCAATTGGCTGGAGGCAGACCTGGTGAGAGATGACGAGCAGTTCAATGCCGCCCTGGTAAGTTTCGGAAGTTTTGGATTCATCCACGGGGTCATGATCGAGACCGAACCCCAATTTTTGCTTACCGAACATCGGCTTGGCAATGTTCCCTACAATGAGGCACTCAAAAAAGCCATGTGTTCGCTTGATTTTTCAGACCTGCAATTACCGGGAACCGGTACAGGGGATTTGTACCATTTTGAAGTACTGTTTAACATGCACAATTTCGAGCCTAATAACCCTCTAAAAGGTGCCTTTTTAAAATTCATGTTTAAAAAACCATATCAACTTCCCTATGATCCGGTACAGCGAAGCAACGACTTTACCTATGGGGATGATCTGTTGGGAATTATATCTACAGTATTGGACCGCTTGCCAGGATCCGGTTTGCTCATTCCTACTATGGTCAACAAAATGTTTGGACTTGCATTTAAACCGCAACCGGCGCAAATAGGCACCATTCGGGAGATGTTCAATTACACGAAATTCAGGGGTAAAGTAGCAAGTGGTGCCATAGGAATAGATATAGTCGACTCTCCCAGGGCATTGGAACTTATTATGGATGTAAACAAACACACCCCTTTTCCGGGCGGGCTATCGTTACGCTATGTTCAGGGAACTAAAGCTACACTCGGATTTACCAGATTTGATAAAACCTGTGTCCTCGAAATGGATGGGGTGGATGGGCCAGAAGCCAGGAATTTTTACCAGAAGGTTTGGGATTCCCTGGAAGCTGCAAACATTCCCTATGCCCTCCATTGGGGCAAAATAAATTTTAATCTGAATGAAACCAGAATAAAAAACATGTATGGAACCGCTTCCGTAAATTCCTGGATCAATGCCCGAAATGAGCTCCTCGATACGGCTGCCCTGCCGGTTTTCAACAACGAATTTTTAGAGCGCTGCGGCCTGCATAAAATGCATGGGGCCATTGTCTAACCACAACCCTTTATCTCTGCGATCACCCGAGAATTACAATATCATGGAACAACTAAAAGACAACTGCGAAATAACTAATTCCGAACTGGGAGAAAATCTTCAAATAGATTTTGACATTCATTTGGACGGACAAGTCATGGAGCTATGGTCAGCCTCCCCAAGCGGGGGAAAACTTATGGCTCAAGTCTATTTTTACGGAGATGACGGGCACAAAGGGGATTCCTTGTTACACACTTTTAGCTATCCCTTAAAAGTGTCAAATCCCGGAGGTTCAGTCCTGGAGGAAGGTGCACTTATCCCTTTTCAAAATGTGTCTATGGAAAATGGGAATCAATTTGTATTGAACGAAGACAGGATAGGAAGAGACGAAGTGTATGCCATTTTCTATTTGACTATGACTTTTAAAACTGTTGAAGGATTGGATGTAGACGCAGTAATTTCTGATCTGGCCCGTACCAATACCCTGAAGAAATCATTTTAATCTTTCCAGGGTATTTAGAAGTATAGATCAGGTTACAACAATACTAAAAGCTTTACCGGGAACTCGTAATTTGAACCGTCTGCGGAAAATGATACTTGAGCGCCCAAGGCACAGGAATCTGATCGAGTTATATATAACACCCCTTATAAAGGATCAATACTCAAATACAACTATTATGAAAACACTTAAAAACACCTGCATTATTTTAATCGCAACGCTAACTGCCTTGAGTTGTGCATCGCTGTATGACCATTTTACTTACACGGAAACGATAGAAACAAAACTGGCTACATTAAGTCTAATGAAGAAAAGCAATTCACCCTTTACTGAAAATGAAGACGAGGTTATTGATCTTCAGAATCAACTGGAAAAAATGGAAATCTATGAGAAAGGAAAGAAGAAGAATGAGATCACCGGGAAAATGTGGGAGTTGCTGAGTAGTGATGGGCACCTGGTGGGAAGTTACCTTAAATTATGGGAAGAAAAGGAAACCCTAAGCCCCGCATTTATTGAAGAGGCCATTCCCCAAATTGAAGAAGCATATGACCTTATGTTACTTTTTGAAACAAAAAAAGATAAGCAAAGCCAAAATGCACTGACCCAATTTATAAATAACCTGTAATAAAGAAAAGATGGATTTCGAAAAATTATTAATAGAATTAAAAGAGGAAATCGTTGCTGAAGCCACTGTTGAGTTTGGCAAGGAAGCAAAAGTAATAGTTTCAGACCTCAAAGAATATCTGGATTCTTCCAAGGAAAAACTAAAGAAATGGAGTTTACTTTTTGTGTCAGGTGCTATCGATAAAGACGAACTGGCCTGGTTGCTTAAAAGTCAAAAGGACCTGCTAACCATGCGATCTCTTGTAAAAATAGGAGTTAATAAGATAAAGGCAGGACATTTTAAAAACAAAATTATTAGTATCGTCTTTACCAGACTTGTTGGACTTCCCCTGTAATCCGTGTCGATCAAAACTGAAAAGTAAGACTGGGGACATGGTTTATTGTTCCGTAGTGGAAAAGGCCTACTACTACATGCCTTTCCAGGGGAAACGGGGAGGTTTCTGTACATTCCCTGAAATTCCTGGAAGACGTACTTATTTGCGAGTTTATACCAAAACCATCTTTTTCCTGTTGATCATGACATTGACCATGTCGTGAATTATTGCCTCCCCCCCAATATTCCTTTCAGGCTGGTTCATGTAGATTTGAGTCCCCAGGAGGTCTTTTAATTTCTTCTCGGCAAATTCCTCAAGCGCGCCATCCCTTCCCAGCGTATACAAAACATAATCCTGTTCCGGTCTGGCATAGGCAAAAACGAAATCAGAGATAAAGGTATAAGCCCCTCTGTTTTTCTTCACCCCGGGTTTGGATATTGCCGAGACTGTTGCATAGCTGGGTGCGGAAAAATCAGTGCAATCAACAATATCTCCCCTATTATTTATATAACTGCGGCCGGAGATCACCTGGCAACCTGCGGACCAATTATTGCGGCCGTCAAAGGTCCAATGTATATTGATTGTGGTATTTGGATTTTCCCTGTCCGCCGCCAGGAATTCGTTATAAAGAAGACCTTTCTTGATATCCTCTTCATTTAGGGAATCTGTTCGGCTCCAATCGCGAAACACCAGTACGCCTTTATCATAAGGCACCAGGGCCTTATACACTTTGTGAACAGAACCGGTGCTTCTTTTATGCCAGCTAAGCCGGTATTTGTGTTGGCCCTCTACCAGATACGGTTCAAAACCATCGCTGGAAGTATGTGCCGGTTTAGGATCTGTAGAACCCCAGAATTTAAAGACCATCCCGTTCATGAGCAGAACAAACAAATCGTCATTTCCACGTTCCCTGTTTCCCATCTCCTGAAAGCACCTCAACCCAACCAAATGAATATCCTTTCTGTTGAATGACCAATCATTAATTTTCAAGGTATCCGTTTTCCGGGGAAATTTCTCCACTTCCCGCAACTGATACAGATCGAGCCTGTCAGCAGGGTCGGTGGTATTCTTAAGTTCTTCCTGATATCCGGCCTTTACTTGCCCCAGTAAATTCATCCAGAGATCGTATTCTTTGGATGTATGAGGCCAATGGTATGGGTTGGCCGGACCGGCGGCTTGTTCAGGGCCCCATTCGCAATACAGCTTATTTTCCTGCCATCTCCTCATATGGTCATGCGTTCCGCTGCCTACCCGGCCGTCAGGGATACCGATTTCCTTTATCTCTTCCACGGTACGAACATATTCCTGAAATAGACGGACCGAGGACAACGTCCAATAGTCAAAAACACCATCAATTCTCGCTCCGGGCATAAAGCCGTGGTCATGCAAAAAGGCCTGCAGGCTTTTAATATCATTTCCCGGAATACTTCGAGGCTCTATCCATTCATCAATACCTTCGCCTCTGAACTGAATACGCCGCATGGTATTGCTATTAAAACTTGTCCAGAACCGACTATGGTATTTTTTGAAATAGGGATTGCGGTTTTGTTGGAATGCATTGAACGAATCCCCGTCGATCATGCCCAGGTGTAAGGTGCTGTTTAATTGAAGTATTGCAGCCATATCAATTTGAATTAAGTTGTGCGTAAAGAACTATGAAGCCAACCAGCTCATGTCCCAACTGAATTATTTTAATATCCTATTCTTTCCGATCCTATATAGTTCCGGTAATGAGGCCCATTTAGGTGTTGTCCTCCTCATTTCTGATATAATCCCCCCACTCGGCATTTTCACTGCTGATAATATTTTCTACTTTCATAACGAGCACTTTTAGCGAGTCTGCCTTATCATAGGGTGACGTAGCCGCCTGGAAGAGATACTTCTCCCGCTTTAGTCGCTCGGAGCAGCCCCGATAATTAATCCATTTCTCCTCAAATCTCATCAATCCTGTAATAGCCGTTAAGACCGCAACGATTGCACCTAACACAGCTGCTATAGCCCGGCTCCACCCGGTAAGCGAAATATACTCTTCCAATCCTAAAATTACAGGTATTAAAATGGAAAAGGTGATGCTTAACACCTTAAACCAATAATGATAGGATTTATTGACGCTACTTTTCTTACTGTACCATTTTCTCTGGCTTTCCAGGCGTTCTTCGAGATACTCTTTAGGTTCCATAGTGTTGTTTTTAGAAATTAGTATATTTTTAGATTAGGCCTTTCTTTAACCAGCATTCTTCATCCCAACAACTGACCCTTACCTGGAATTAAACTACACAAAGAGTAACCTTTAGTCCGGGCTAATGACAATACTCTTTGATCCTCTTTTTTCTACCTCCTTAATCATATTTCCGGTACCCCCTGGCCCATCACCCTCTTTACTATCCCACAGGGCTAAAAGTGTCAGATTTCTGCCGCCAAGTGCCAGGGCGGCATTCAGTATCCAAAGGTTGTTCCGTTCCCAAAAAGAATAGTCACCCGGCCCTGCCTGCAGCCAATTTGGTAGTTCTTCCGATTCTGTGAGAATGTGGAAAGAGGTACCCGGATCCTTATCGAGCGCATAGAACCGATCCACCCAATCATTACCTGCAAAACGAACCGATCTCGCTACGAATTTTTCATGGGGCAAGGCCAAATATACCTCCCTCTTTATTTCCAGTTCCCCGCAGACTTCGTGAAAGAGGATATCACCCCCGCAGGCGCCACCTGCAATGCCTGTTACATTCGTTAAATGCCTTTTTGCAGGAGACACTCCCTTAAAAATCCGGGCTAAGATCTCTTCTACCTTGGTTTTTATCTTCGCTCTCACCAGGGTTTCCTTCTCCTCAGGGAATCTGGCGTGCTCGCGCCCAGGGGCATCGATCATATGCCCTGTAAAGAGAATAACGAATGTATCCCGTGGTTTTCTGTTCGCGGGATACTTACTGTATTCTTCCAAAACCAAGGCCACATTTTCAGGCATGATAGCAAGTTTTTCATAAAGCAGCACCTGCCTTCTGGAAGCCGCCATATTAAAATCCTTGTTTTTCTTTAAACCCGCCTCCAGGGCATTTTGATACAAGCGGGCTACCCGTTCAGGGCTGTTTCTTGTTAAGAGCGCCAACTCCGCTTTTGTAAGATCTAACCATACATCTTCCAGGCCAATGCCTTGAAGTTTTTTGGTTCTGTTGGCAATAGTTCTATGAAGTACGACAGCGATACCCTCGAATTCCTTTTTGTAAACTTCCAGGGCCTTCGCCGCCTGCCCATCACTGTCGTATTTGGATTTCCAGAGCCCCGGTTCGCGGGCTGCCAGTTCCAAGGTGATTTTTAACAAGGCCAGGGCATTGATAGCCGGATAGAATTCATTGAGATCTTCATCATACCCAATCAAGTAATTTTCATAGGCGTTGGTTAACAGGCTCGATTTCAGAGCAGCCTTGGACAGATCCTTTTCATCTGCTTTTTCCCAGCACCTCGCCCATCTCCATTTTTCGTTCCGCGCCTTCAAAGCGTGTGCTTCGGCTCTTAATGCGGGGCTAAGATTTGCGTAGTTGTCGAATAAAAAGGTAATGGCCTGTTCTGAACGGGCTAATAACTCATCACCCAAATCCGGATTTTTTGACACCTCCTGTTCTGCCAGTCGCTGATAAATAGTCGCCAATTTTTCATAGGCCTCTATATCTTTAGGTGAGCGTTTCTTTATCTTTTCCCAACTCTCTCTGGCATCTTTAAAATTTCCTGCATGAAATTGTTCCATAGCGATAGTCCTCCAGGCGGGTAAAGCCCATGAAAAATAACCTGCCTCAAAAGCAAGCAATCGCAATTTGCCTTTGTTTCCAGTTCTGGCCGCCAACTCAAACTCCTGCGAATAATCGCTGGGAATGGCCAGAAATTCTTTGGGATCATGGGGTTTAAGGGCGGGTAACATAAGAAATACCGGGCTATCAGAGTCTTCTGAAAGGAGGGTGGCCCTAATGCTTTGATACAATCCATCTAGTGAAGCCGATGGGTCCTCATGGTCATACGCGAAATAGCGATCAGTTTTCAAATCAAATGGCACCTCGTCCTTCCGGCTGCGGATCAAAAGTGTCTTTTGGGCTCTCAGGGCATGTCTTATCCCCAATTCATAGAAGACATTGGCATTATGTATAGAAATATCAGCGATTACAAGATCGCTTGTTAATAGTAACTGGAACATATCCTGACGGATATTTCCGGCTTTAAGGATGGCTGCAGTGGTAATGCCTTCGGCCCCGGCTTTTTTTAAGGCCGGAATAATCAGCATCTCCTGAACCTCATCAAAATTTACCCCGTTCTTTTTGCCGAACGGCCTAACGACAAAAGCATCAAACTTTTCCATATTTAAACCTATACAAAGGTGGCAAGATGATCTAAATTTACCTGTGATGACGCCACCTTCTTACCCACGGATTGCAAATCCTTAATGTTCTTTACCGAGTCCATCTGGCTGACTTTTTCCGCATCGATATGTCCCAGTCCTAAGGCTTTTAATCCTTCCCTGCTAAGATCTGCATTGTACCGGACGTATATGAAATCCCTGTTCGTGTTTTCATCTGCCGGGATCATATTGCCCAACTCGCGGTCTATAACGTCTCCATGGGTACATCTTCCAAAGGTCCGGCAGTTGATATCCTGATCCACCTGTATGGCATACATTAAATTCGAAGGTAATTCTAGTAAAGTATGGCCTAAGTTCCGGTACCCTCCCCCGGCGGGAGCACTCCCTGTGCCTACGGATACTATGAGCAGATTATCCTCTCCTTTCTCCCATTCAAGTTTATACGCTGGATGTGTAGCCATCCTGTACAATAAAAATGCCGGATTGTTATAAGGTGTTACACCTCCGTCTACAAAGATAAAAGTCTTTGAAGGATCTGTCTTATCCCATTCCAGGGTTTCGGGGGGAAAGTAGGCGGGAGCCGCAGTACTTGCCCTGACCAATTGGTAAAGTTTTATATTTTGGTTATTATCCTTCCTCTCCCTAGTATTGTATTTGGCGAGCGGATTGTTAGTAATAGGCCAGGGCGAGTCCGTACTCCTGTTCATGGTTACAACGGCCAGCAACGAACAAAACTTCCCATTCGCAATATCCATGTTGGTATCCTTACCAAAGGTTTGCTGCAACATAGTTAACAGGGGTCCTGATTCATAAAGCGACTTCCACTTCTTTAGCAGTGAATTTTTGTCGAACATTTCTTTACCCCGCTTAGTATAGAATTCCAATAGCTGCTGTACCGACATCCCAATTGAAAGTCCGGCTGCAATGATGGCACCTGTACTGGTACCACCGACGTAATCGAAGAAATCACAAAGCCGGAAATCGTCGCCTTTTTTAAGCCTCTTTTTGAGATCTTTTTCCAGTTTCAACAAAATTTCCAGGGTAATGATCCCCCGAATACCTCCTCCGTCCAGGGATAGGATTTTACGTGGTTGTTTGGTTTCATAGCGAAGTGCAAGGTTTCCCCAAAGTGGTTTGTTGTCAGTTGGCATAGTTATACATTAACAGTTCTATTTAATAGGAGATCATTTCGGTACGGCATTTCAGTGTATTCTTCTGATCACTTATATTTTTCAAATTTTTTTCCGGAAAAGGATGACAAAACAGTTATAATTGGTTAAAATATTTCAGGAACTTAGATTAATTCAAGACCCTTTTTTGTACGGGGGAGGAATCTTAAAAGTATGAAAATATTTGTAGAATATCTTATGAATAATTAAACAATAGGAGCAAATACAACTCTTTTACAAAACCTTTAATAGCTTTTTCATATGGCCAGTATTTCTAAGTTTTTACTTTCAATAATACCGGCATCTTGCACCGACTTCAGCTATTGACCGCTGTACTTTTCGTATGCCCTCATTAATTTAATGCGGCCTTTTCGAGCGGGGCATACTCCCCTTCGCCACCTTGATAAAATTTCCGCGTCCATTTTTGATAAAGCACATCGCTGCATGCGTCATTAAGAAAATTATTTGGATCTAGACCTCTTTTCTCCAGTTCCCACCAAAACACATGCCCTTCAAACAGGATGACTGGTTTTCCGAACACCAAAAAACCTTATTTGTCTTTCGGACATTTACCTAAATATACTCAGCAACCATCAGGCAATACGATCAAAATGTGTAGTTGGTATCTGATAGTATATGAATAGTAATAGTATATGAATAGTATATGAATAGTATAATATTCTTGATTTTGAGTAGTGCCTTGTACTAAAATCCCTTTATTTTCTTACAAAGAAAAGATGATGAAATCGTACCACCCGTGTAAATTTCTACGTCTATGGACTTTCTCTTCAAAATTGCTTTTACAAACTACTTGTGAACTGCAATCATGTTATGGCGCCTTACAGGAACTCCCTTCAGATTGACCCGAACAGACTCGGGGGCACATTAGCGGCAAGCAACTTTCTTTTCTTGATGTATTGCTGTTTTCAAAAGATTTTAAAGTATTATTTTGACTTTTCGTGAAGTATTTTGTCTCGCTCCCACTCTTTCACAGCTCACAAATCATAAAGGGTCAAAATCCCGAAAAATGGGGATTGCAATACCTACTTAGTTCGAGTACTTTTAGAAATTGAAGTTCCTCCTCGATCGGAATGATGATTATGTTCTGCTGACATCCCTGGTTCTTTAGGTGCCAGGTGTCTGAACCAAAAACAACAGAGGATGAAAACACCACAGCTCCATGACACCCTGAATAAACTTGTAGGCCACCTGGTCATAGATTCGGAAGAATCAAAGAAAAAATTTCAACGCCTGGGTAAATCGTTGTCCCGGGCGTCTCTGGGAACTAAGAACCGGGCCTCCATAAAGCAGGAATTTACTTTTGAAACATCCGACCTTTTTTTTGAGGACAGGATTGCCGGGACTCGGAAAAAGGTGATAGCCTCCATGGTCAAAAACAGACCGGGGGAAGCTGACAAGATCCAGTATAAGGTCTTTCGAAGGGAGGCACCCATTCGGGAACATCTATTGCTTAATTCAATAGCAGATTGGGCCGTTGGGGCTAAGGTAGATCACTCCATTGGTCCTTTCAAAAATAAAGACGGCAGGCAATTCTGGTACGATTTCTTTCCCATTGAAAAGCTGGTCACCCTGTATATGGAGGGCGAAGCTAATCCAGTTTTATTGTTTAAAGTAAAGCAGGGACCGATCCTGAGTGATGGAGGTGGCGGAATGCTTGTCTTAAGGCCTTCCAAAACTTACAATCTTACCAAGGGCAGTATTTGGATCCTATCCAAATTCCTTGCCCCAAATGTCCCCCCGGGTAACTATACAGGTCTCACCATCAAAGGTGGTAGGATTACGCTTAGCACGCAGCCCAAAACCATAAGTAAAAAGTTAACCGTAACGGCCTCCACCACAATTACGGTCCAATTAGATTTAGAACAGCAGCAGGTAAAAGACGCCGATGATACAAGTCCCTATGGCAAAGATGCCCGGGAATTGGTTTTGCGCCTACCCGACAAACTGGAATTTCATTTTTCCGGAAACGGCCGTAGTATTGATATGGTGGGCCTTGCCAATTGCGCCTTATACGGGCAGAAAATGACCTTCGCCTGGAAGGAAAGTCAACAGACTTCCTATGATACGACATTGCAACGGATCTTTTTCCCTTTTACCCCCTCGGACCAACAACTTACTGTACTTCACAATGCTTCGGATTTCAACACTTTAAAGGCGCAGGCTCCTATTGACCGAAGCGGCTGGTTGCTGCCGACGGCGGCCATAGATATAGCACAACCCTTGGCTGCAGAGGGAATCGGACAAATTTTTGTGCAATGTAAAGAAGGCCTTTCGGATACCTGGCAAGGTGTAAATGGCGGTGGACTGGCCCTGAATGCCCCCGGTTTTATTGTGAGTCCCGGGCAGATATTTCTCATCGACCTGGTGGCAGGGAATCTTCATGCAAGTCAGAAGTTGGCGTTGTGGCAAGATGAACAAAATGCTTTTGGCTCAAAAGTAACGCTAAGTTTTTCTGATAAAACACCCTTTCATTACGCCAGTAATGCCAATGGGAACGAGTTATTGATGACCTTTGCCAATGCTGATTTTCAGATAGACAGACCTGTACGGGTAAACGGAGAACCCCCTGCGGTGCGTTCCTTAAATTCCCTGTTACTTATTGGTGTCGGTAAAAATGATAAGCTGATCTATCTTCTGGATAATAATCTCTTTATGGACGATGCCCAGATTTCCAATGAAGACCCGTTTATCCCGGAACGAATGGCCTTTGCCCTTACCAATGCCTTGTTTAAAGTAACACAGCCCAATGGATGCCTTTTATTTGGTTCGCTCGCAGGTGATTACAAAAAAGTGGAGAAAGGGTTTTTGTTCCTCACCTTTGGCCTGCTGGCTTATATTCCTACACTTCCTGATCCTTATGCCGCCAATCTAGGCATATTACGCAGACAAATAAAGGATCCGAATGAAGGGATAGCCGGGGCGGCATCTGTATCCTCCCAACAGTTTACAGCCTGGCTGGTTGCCAGAATTGCCTGGGATATGCCCACAGATGATACGGACAATGACGTGGTGGAGGTATCTTTTCATTTTGCCCCCTTGAATAATCCCTTTGCTAATATTTCCCTAGAAGGCCCTGTTGAAGAACAGCCAGAGGAAGATGAAGGCCCCGTAACTCCGGCACCGGCAGATTCCATAACTATTGATGATCGGAAGCCCATGCTTGTTGCGGAAAACATAACGCGTTTTTCCCAACTGGAGAACCTTAGTTTTCGCAATACCGTGCTAAGCACGGCAAATACCGCGGCTGTGAGCCGCGGTAACAGCAATGTGGCTGCGCCAAGTGCTGCCCTGAGTGCCGTCACTAATCCGGACCTTCCGGAATTACCGGATTACGGAGCGCAGTGGGAGAAGGAAACTTCGCGCTACAGAAGGGATTTATTCGCCCTTTTGGATGTCAGCACCAATGCGGACCTTTTCGGTGTTAGTTTTGATCTCCTCAACAGAAGGGATTTCAGGGTAACCACCGATATAGATCCTATTACGGGGCAGAGTATCTCAAACTTCTTTCCTGTTCAGGTAGATGGGTTGGATGTTGTTAGCCAGGGAGCCAATGTAAAGGCTTTTACTGTACCTCAGGTCTCCTGGGAACCGTTGTTTAACCTGACGCCTCATGCACCCCCGCCAGATGGTCCCATTCCCGGAGATCCTGATTGGGGTTTTAACTACTATCCGGGAGATGGGGGACCTTCTCATATTCTGAACAACAGTGAAGAACAGGTTGCTTTGGCACCCCTTCCCTTAACTGATTTTTTAGTCAAAAAGCGTGCGGAGGATACCGAATTTATAGCTTTTTCCTTTTTCACCTTGCCATTCGGGATGAAAGCGGTGGCTTCCCTGGAGCAGCAGTACGGTGCCGGCCTCACAGCCAGGAACGGTGGTGACCTGAAAAGTGATGAGATCCTTTTCGAAGATAATATCAAAGGTGGCCTACAACTGAGATTGGATGCCGGTATGCCACTTAACGAAGGTGACGGCAATATGTTTATGGGTACCACCGTGCAGGTAAATAACGTATTGAATTTATTAGGGAATCCTAACGGAACCAGTACTCTGGGGGATAGCGTAACCCGGATCTTTAATGAGGAATTCTTCAATCCTCCGCCCGGCCCCTTTAACTTATTAAAAAATCGGGGAGTTCCGGTAACCAGGATGGATATGAGTGGCTATGGGGCAAGCATTTTCAGTAATTGGCTTAATTCCAAAGCGGCCCTCGCCCAAACCAGTCAGAGTAAATTTGATGTCTTTGTAGGGCGTTGCAGCCATGAGGTTATTCAGGTGAAAAGTGTGGTATACCCCTGGGGCATAAAAGTGGTTAGGACCATTACTATATTTCGTGTGGGAAGCGGTTATGTGTACAGGGTTGATTCCGGTTGGAAAGCAGAAAGTGACGGTAAATTTGATCTTCGTTATTTCGTTACAAAAGAAACAGATCCGGTACCAAGACCTGCTTATGAACGAATGGCAGAATATGAAATACATCCCGGTTTGGTAAGGGCATTATATAATGTGAATAACATTATAGAAACCGGAGAAATTGAGCCGCTCGACACCACGATGGAAATTGCGAATGGTGAAACCTATGTGAATGAGGATGGTGCCGAAGTTCCCAATCCCGGATTGCCCCTGACTCTCAACGTTTTTCTTCGCCCGGTGTATTTCGATGCGGATATTGACCTTGAAGGGATTACATCCGGTGCGGTGAAAAAGAAAACATCGGATGGGGAGAAGGAGGTAGTACCTTCCAAACGCATCCTTGGTTTTGTACAGATCGCGCCTAAGGGACAACCTATCAGCACCGCCATCCTGCAGTCCTTGGTCGCACGTCAGGGCACCATTGGAGGATCAATAGACTGCGAAGCAAACCTTGTTGAAAGTACTCAAAAAATGCGTCTCAGCCGTTTCGATTTCAGTAATTCCTTTGCTGCAAACGGTTCCGATCCCATATTTTCTGTTGCAAGCAGAGGCAATGTCTTATTGCCTAAAGACGGTAGCTGGAGCATGGTAAAACATGAACGAAGCACCGGTGATGTAAGCCCGGTTCCCACTAACCTCAGCATCCCTGTTATCAGACAAGGTAAAATCGTAAAGGACAATGATACGGTAAAAGTAGAGGCCCCTCCAGGCGGCGTCCTTACTCGTATTGCCGAGCCCACGGAGTTACTTCGGCAGCCTGTAGCCACAACTTTGAACTACGGTTTTTTACAAAGTACGGATACGCAAAAGGCACTATTTCTAACCCCCTCCTTTAAAAAAGGTGAGAAAAAACTTTTGAGCAAAACCCCGCCACTCTTCGTTGATGCCTTCCGTATTGTGAACTCCAAGGGGATCTTTCCCAATATAGGGGAGGCCGAAGACTTTACCCAGGCCACGGTAGGTGAGGCCGTTCTTATGAAGAAGGGCAACGCCATTAAATTTCCTACGAGTAGTCTACAGGATTTAGGGAACAATGTTTTTGAACTGATGGATATTCAGGATACCATTGACAATGTAAAACAACAGGGTTTAAAAATGATCCATGACCCCGTAGAGGCTTTTGATTTACCCACCTCCTTTGAGTTGATCAATATAGACGACAATTTTAAATTGTACATTGAATATGCAAAGACCGACGATGACGGTTCTGTAGAAGAAAAAGGTTCATTGGAATTTGATATTGATTCCGTAGCCAAGAGTTGGAAAAGCAAAATGAACAATATAGGTCTGGTCATGGATCTGGCCGGAATAGAGCGCCTGATGACCATCCGGGGGAACTGGGATTCGAAAAACGGGGAGGAAGCCAGTTATCCTGAGCCGGAGTTGAAATTTTCACCGGAACTCCAACCACTGGTAGATCTGTTGGAAATCTTACAGAGTTTGCAGAGTGGAAATTACGGTGACGCCATCGGAAAAGGATTAAAACTTGCGATGAGCAATAAAGCGGGTAGTTGGGAATACAAGTTTGAAGCTTCCAAGGAAATCCCGGTACTGAGATTTCCCGTACCCGACGCCATCTATAATGATCCGAATACTCCCTTTAAGCTGGAGTGCGGTTTAACGCTCAAAGCATACTTTAATGCAGCCCTGAAGATCACCACAGATGCCAATGAACTGCTCCCGAGCGCGGGAGGTTCCCTTGGTTTCTATGCCCGTTTATCCGTAATGTGTGTTTCTATTTCGGCCGCCACCATTTATGCTATTGGCCAGGCAAACGTGGACATTGCCGCCGACACTAAAATCGGTCCTTCATTGCGTATGAAATTTGGCTTTGGTGCTCAGATTGTCATAGGGCTTCCGGTGGCAGGAAACGTAAGTGTGCTCTTTGTTGTTGGGGCAGAGATCTTTATTGCCGAGGGAATTATTGAGGTATCTGCCTTCCTGCTTTTTGAAGGACATGCCGAGATATTAGGCGGTATTGTATCAATTACGATCCGTATTGAGGCCAAAGGCACCTATACCAAGAAAGCAATTGGTGAAGGCTCCAGAACGGATCTGGAATGTCAGGTCACTTTTGGTTTGGACATCAGCATCGCCTTTATTATCAATATAAGTTTCACCGAATCCTGGTCAGAACAGCGCCAGATCGCATAAAAGCATTCGCCATGAATCCGAATCAGAGATTATCCATAATGACCTTTCCTCAATTTTTTGATGGAAACACATTACAAGTCAATATCGTAGTACTCCCCCGGGACCACAATCCTCTCAATCCAATCATCATCAACGGCGCTCCGCCGCAGCCTGGGGACCCTCCCATAACGGATTCTACCATTGCTTTTGCGGATGCCGAATTTTCTTTTAACGCTCAGTTACTTCAGGGGTTTGGCACAAACCCCCTACCCCAGCCAAAACTACCCGCTGAGGGTATTCCCTTAAGCACGGTCGCTCCGGGTAATCCACGTGAAATTTTTGAGGCCATGGCTAATCACCTTGAAATTTTTCAACCGACCATGGAGAATTCCAACGCCAACCTCGACGCAATTCCGAAGGAAAGGCAATTTGAGGAGGCCCGGCCACGAGGGGTATCGGTAAGCAAATATTTACCAAAAACCTACCGGAATGCCACCAATTTTACTACCCCACGAACCAAAAATGCGGTAACTGATGACAGTTATCACTGTGCGGTAAAAGCGGCTAAGTACCACCATGGTTTTAAGCGTAGTTCGGATATTGTCAGTTGGGGAAAAGTTTTTGCCCACATTTTGCGGCAGCCGTTGTTAGCCAGAGAAGCCGGTTTCATTTATACGACTTCCCTGCCCATTGATGCAACTAGTTTTCCAGACGGCGGTTATCTCTATATCGATTTAGCTGCCGGCAGTAGTTATAGTCTCCAACACGGGGAAGAACCCGGCTTTATTAAAAATTATGCCGCCCGTATCCCTGCCCTGATCCCTGGGGAACCGAGACAGGTATTTGCCCCCATCCTTTATCCGGTAATAACTACACATGACGGAAATTATGATGAACTGTTTCAGGAAACCGCAGAATTTGATGACGGTTTTGCCAAAATTGTGCATTGCCATCAACCCCCCCATCGCGACCCAATGGTAGAAGAAGCCGATGGCTCATACCCTACAAAAGAAACGGGGATCCACTGCGGCTGGAATGACGAGCAACTGTTGATCTGGTATATGCGGCAGTTGATGATAGATCCTTCTGTATCTAACGCTACAAAACGTCTGGATGCGCCACTGGGGGTATTGGGATATAATATAGATGTCAGAGAACAGGCAGATGCCGGCGATCCGGAAAATCCCTGGGATTCCCTTAACCTTGTAAGCAGTAAGCAACCGCTCACCCTTGCCAGAGATCCTAATAATCCTGGGGACGCGATTGAACTCGGGGATTATGAAGGGGAATTGCCATATCAGGTGTACCCGCTGCAACTCGACGGAACAGAGCAGGTCACCGGGCAACAGCAAACTTATTGGCTGCCTATGTACTTCGCTAACTGGAACGGGCACAGCATGGTTTTGCCAAATGAAGATGCAGCAGCCATTTACCAAAATTCGCATCCCGAGGTCAGGGATGAGGAACCAAACGTGCCGGTTTTCGATAAGGATGGAAATCCTATACTTGACGAGAACGGCAATCAGAGGACTACGGGAACCGGAGTTAAGAAGGGAGGAGCCCAGAATCAATTGAACAAAATGTATTCTCCCGCACCTATAAGTGCCGAGTTGCGTTATGGCCGCAGCTACCAATTCCGGGTTCGACTGCAGGATATCAGCGGAGGTTCCCCGGATATTGGCCAGGATCCTATAAACGAAACTTCTTCAGACATTGCGAACTGCACCTTCAAACGCTATATAGCTCCCATACAACCGAGAATCCAGGAAATTGCCGCTTTAAAAACCGATAATGAACTAGACAAACATCCTATTTTAAGTACGGATGGCCCCTCAGAACTCAACGAATTGAATATCAGGAGGCCAAAGTTAGGCTTCCCCGCGGTCGTCTACACCGATAAATATTCAAACCCGGTCCAGCGCCTTGTCAACCAGTCGAATCTCGGCCTCGAACCCGATCTTGATCATGCGGAACACCGCGTAGGCTTAGGAATTGCTGATCCCGATGTAAATGAGGTGGAAATTGTGGTAGAGCTCGAAACCCTAAAATTGGATAAACTAAACAGTGTGAACGGCAGAGAAGATTATGTTCATCTCTATACCACACGCAGGGCATTTCCGGATATCGCCGGAAATGAAGATAACTATGAAGCCGCCCTGAAGATTCCGATCGAATATGTAGACATACAGGGGCCAGATAAGGTTTTGAATATTGGAAATGAGCTTAACCTTGTCCAGGATCTGGGATTAACCGATGATATTGACAACCTACCTCAATTGGTACTGCCCACAGCCAGAACAGCTCGACTTACCATTCGGGCCATATGCGAGGAGAAGGCCACGGAGAATGAAACCCTGGCTTATTACGGAGTGGTCAATGCCGCCGATAAAAATTTGGACGTGCGCTATGGTGAAGCCTTTACGCTACAACTGTACAAACCTTCTGAAGACGAGACTGATTTATTGGTCCAGACTCCGGGAGTACCGCAATTGCAGGGTATTTTTATGCAGCCGGATGTTCAGGCAACATTTGACGGAAGACTCGACACCTTACTTTTCGGAAGGCAAAATAACACCACTGTTAATAATGTGCAACAACTGGCAGACCAGTTGGATCTGGAAAGTACCGGTTTGACGTTAAATGCGCCTAAGGGCAGCCGCGCAGTTTTCGGCTGTTCCAGCAGAATACGGCATACCCTGGCCCCGGATGGCTCTTCCATTACCTTCGCTTCAAAAAGTGATCTGATGAACCACTGGTTATGCTGTCTTTGTGTCGAAATAGACCGGGACTGGATGTGGGACGCGATGGAAACCGATGCCTTTATTGTTAAACGGACCCGTGGCTTTACCCATGACCCTGCACCCCTGGAGGAAAATGCGGAAATAGGACGCATCAAGATGATACGTACCGCCTCCTTTGAAGCGCTTGATGGGCCACAGCGCAACTCCACCAGGATCATCTTTATAGACGCTGTTGAACCAAAAAAAGAACCACAGGGCGCAGATCCCGTGTTTCCGGATACCATAGATGTGAGTTACGTACTCGAATCTCAATTTAAGGTTGATCACGCAGCCCAAAAAGACGATCCTGAACAATTGGCCATGACGCTTCCGATTACAACACCCCCGGCACAGGTTCCTAAAATCGTATCGGCTGGCATGGCACTTTCGCCCTATGTCCGAGATGAAAAATACGCTACATCGGAATCCAGAAAGCGGTTTTTATGGGTAGAATTTGAGGAAGCGGTTGCGGATACCCAGGATACCTATTTTGCAAGGGTATTAACCAATGCTCCGGATCAATTGATCAGTAACAACCACCCCTCATTGTTTGTGGCACCGGAAGAACCCCCATTACCTATTGATCCCGAACAGATACGGGTAATATCCCCGGCGTCCTCAAATGACCTGGCCGGTCTCAATGCCATGCAGCCTATGGTCAAGAGTACCAGTAGCGATGTACATTATATCTTGCCACTGCCACCCGGATTGCATGCCAACAGCGATGAAATGTTCGGCTTTTTTACCTATGAATTCAGATTGGGCCACTTTGAACGTCCTCCAGAAACTGCGGACGGAGAACCTGTAAAAGTATGGACTACCGCTCAGGGGCGTTTTGGACGAAGATTAAAATCCAACGGCATCCAGCATCCGGCACCGGCACTTACCTGCATGCCCAATAGGGACGAGGATAAATTGTGGGTTACTGCACCTTACGCCGTTGCAGTACATGACGGTAAAAATGTCACTGCAAGCCCGCCTAGAACCGAATTATGGGCACTGCTATATGCGCAGGTAAAACAGGCGGACAACCTGGACTACAGAAATATTCTTTTGGATGACAGGCCATTGGACTGGCGGGTACAGGTAGAAACAAAAAAGAAGGAGAATATTTTTAAGAGGTACTCAGAGGAACAGATAAAGCAGTTAACACATATTACCTCAAAAACCTTAAAGAGTGAGGCGGTAATAGTCGAAAGTGGAAATCTGCTGAAATTAATCGATTTTGGGAGGAAAAATAAGAGCTCCACAAAATACGGCACCACCATATGGAGCAACAGGGATGTCGCGAGGCTGCTTGCAGAGTGTGGCTTGCCGCAGGATGCTCCCCTCAGCGTCATTGTAGTAGAAACCCTGCCCCAAATACGAAACATATTCGATCATATTTCCTCGCTCGAAAAACCCAACGTAGCTATCGCGGCGCTCAACCTTATGGATGATAACGGTAAAAAAACATTCATTGCCGAGTACGGAAAAAAATTCGGCCCAAGAGGTGATTCCAGCGTTCCGCCTTTGGCTCATAGATCCCGGCCTCTTAGCGATGAGTTAGGGAATCACCGTATCCTGAGGACCTCCCCCCTGACCAAGGTACCCGAGGTATGTTGTGCGGATTGTTAAAAGTCTTTGGCTGACCGAGATTGATAAACAAGACCACAAACAGAAAAAGAAATAGGGCAAAGGTCCGGACCCTGCTTAGTCCTTCAAATCCCGTTGCCTTGTTAGACGTTTATTATTTGGTTTTTTTACCGATAAAGGTCGAATCCTTACCAGGGGGTTTCCTTAAAGATTCCGTCAAAAAAGGATTCCGTAACAGCACAATCAACAGTTAATAAGAAAAGCTTTTATCCTGCTTTTTGAGTTCTTTTTTAATCCCCTCGTAGATATCCCCAGCCTGTAGTATACTGTCTTTTCTGGAATAGCATTTTAAGGATGCATAGTACATTACATTAACTATTTCCGCACCTGTGATATCATAGGTGTCCGCAATCATCCGCCAATCGATATCCGTATGTGGCAACATGCTCTCCGGAATGCTTTGTGTCCATAATTTGTAGCGTTCCGTAGCGCTTGGCATTGGGAAATGGATGATATTGTGGAAGCGACGTAAAAAGGCATCGTCTATATTATTTTTAAAATTTGAGGCAAGGATCAATAAGCCCTCAAAATCTTCAATTCGCTGTAGGAGATAGGATACTTCCTGGTTGGCGAATTTGTCGTTTGAACTCTGTACACTGGTCCGTTTTCCGAACAGGGCATCCGCCTCGTCAAAAAATAAGATCCAGTTTTTGCGTTCCGCCCGTGTAAACACCATTTCAATATGTTTTTCGGTTTCCCCTATGTATTTGGAAACCACCTGCGACAGATCTATACGATACACGGGAATTCCAAACTTCTTTCCTAACAATGACGCCGTTAAGGTTTTTCCCGTGCCGGCCTTACCATAAAAAAGTACCCGGTAGCCTGGCTTAATTCTTCTCCCAAAAGTTGGATCCTCCAAAACTTTTTGGTGGTAAGATACCCAAAGCTGTATGTCGTTAATATTTTCAGCTGTTTGAGGGTGAAGTACAAGATCTTCCCACTCCATAGCCGTACTTATTTTTCGCGCCGGGAATTCCGCGCTGTAAACCGGGGCCGACTCTTTCCCGAGCAGTATCTTTTCCAACCAGTCCTCGTCCGGCATGAGGCGCCCGCTCATATTCGGCTCCCCATTGGGTACGGTATCCACCTGCAGCAAGGCGTGGGTGGCGAATAGGCCATCACTGTTAAACATTTTTTGATACTTCAAGCGCTCGGGGATATCCATGCCTGCGAGTAGAAAAATGGCGGTTTCCCCGGTGGGCAAAATACCCCGGTGTTGCTGCGCCTTTACGCCCCCAAAAGCGATAAATTCGCCCCCCTGCGGCAGGGCCTGCATCATAACATCCTCCAAAAAGCCGGGGCGGATATAGGGGACTAGCGCCAGGAACAGCACTACTTTTTCGGCAAAGGAAAAGGGTTCCTTCAGTTGTAAAATTTTATCCAGGGCCAGGGTGAACGTTTCGGTCTCGTAAATTTTTAGATCGAATGGGGTACTCCCCATATGGGCACTGATCCTGGCGACCATGCTTTCCCCCAGGGAATCGGCACATTCGGTAAACGCATCCTGAAGTTTGGATACGACTTTCATACTACTTTTAACTCCTTGCATAACACTGGCTTAAAATTGGACTGTTCTTCGTTACATGTTATTTGGGGAATACATTCAATGTATAAGATACTACAAATTCAGTACCTAAAAAAGCGTTAGTGGGTTATGATACTGGTCGGGACCCGGAACCGGGTGCGGATGGGGGCGCAGCCGCCGCCGGTTCGTCCTCACAGTCCATATCCACACTCACATGGAAGGGATCCAGGGCGGCACTGGCGGCCTCCGCAGCTGCCCGTCGGGTAGCCGCATCGGCATCGTGCAGCTGCTGCACATAGTCATTGATGCCCGCACTGCAGCCCGTATAATCTATGGGCAGGGTGACCGTGCCATTGTACTGGTCAAAGGCGGTGACATGTTGATCCTCGTGGGGCGCCAACGTATTATCGATCGCATCCCGCACCCTTTGGTGCTGGCATTCGCTCAGCCCTGGTGGGACATCGGGCAAGGTGATGTTGGTAGAAACGCTATAGTTGATCACCAACTTCCCGGTGTAATGAAAACAATCGTTCTCGGTACAGCTGGTACATTCCTCGGATGCTGTCCGGCTTAAATTCCGGGTAGATCCTACCCCCCCATCAAAGGTGGCGTCGGTCTGTCCCCTAAAAGTAACTGAATTGGCAAAAGCGGTCTCGGTAAATGGGGTGCCAAAAGTTTGGAAATCGGCTATGCTTTCAGGGATCATCACTTTTTCCTCTTCCTGTTCCGCTTCTTTTTCAAGGGCAGCCAGATCGGTTGTTGGTCCTTCATGTACCCCCTCTTCTTGATTAGGGGCAGCGGTTTCCTCTTCGGGCATCATTTGGATGATATGTTTCCCGTTCCTTTGTTGCTGTACGTGTTTTAATTCATGGGCGAGTAATTGTTTCCCCTCTACACTGCCTTCATCATAGTAGGCCCTGTTGACCACAATATGGTTTTGCCACGTAAAGGCCTTTGCCCCGATGTCCTTGGCTGCTTTTGCCGCCTCTGTATCGGCATGTAGTTTTACATCGCCAAAATTGTCGCCCAACTTACCCTCAAAAAAAGTCCGATCGGGCCGGGACAGGGCACTGCCCTTACCGTTGATGCTGTTCATATAATGCCCGAAAAAGCTTTTGGTACTGGTAGCGGACTGCCCTTCGGATTTTTTTTGCACTCCTTTGTCCTCCTCGCATTTTTCACATTTGCGCTGTATCTGGGCCTCAAAGAAATTCTCGTTTTGGGATTTCTTTTGGGAGGGTTTTTGTTTTTTTACCCTCCGTCTGGGTTGAAATGATTTATGTTTCATGATTCTTTCTAAATTAAATTCTTTTTTGCCTCCTAAATCTATCCATTCCGTATCTGTTCCACTGTTAATTCTTCCGAAGTCGTCGTATCTCCAGTAGGCATAGGCCCTGAAATATTCCATCCTGCTCCCCTGAGATTGTTTAGGGATTCTGTCGTTGTGTCTAATTCGGCGCAAACACCATTTGATTCGAACACCCTAGACCAAGAAATATTAAAAATAGCATCGGATCCTATGTCGGGATCATTAACTATTCTAATTAAATCAGGGACACAGAAAGAACACGGACTAACCGTTTGAAGTCTTAAATCCGCACGTTTAATACCGGCTTTAAAACTATCTGATTGAGAATTAAACCAATTTAAGAATTGATGCTCAGCGTGACTATCATTGTGGCAGACATTTGTTCGAATGCCACCATTGCTCCAAGTTAACATTTCAACTACGTTTGAAGGCGTACTCGGGATCAATATTGCACCACCCGAACCACGCGAAACTCGACCTCCTGTTGGAATACTACCGAAACTAAAAGTTCCACTTTGTGGATGCCTTGATGGAAACTCCCTTGTTTCTAAGGTTCCTCTTTCAACGCCAGCTTGACCTTCCACCACATATGGTCTTACAAATCCTGGCATAAGTTCACGATTTTCTGTCGCAATCTGAAAAGATTGTTCAGGATCGAGAGTCAGTCTTACCGCCAAAGTAACTGCAGGCCGTGTTCCAGTTATTTTTGGTCTTAGCTTCAGTAAGTGAGTCAACGGACTGGCAACAGCATCCACATAAAATTCGCCTTCTGAATTTGGCACAGGATTTATCTGAAGATTATGAAGTCCTTCAGGTGTAAGTTCGGTCAGTACTTGAGAAGCCACATTTCTGGCCTCTTGCTCTGTCGCATCTTCCCCAAGGCTCTGAAGCACTCTCCTTTTGGCGATTATCTTTACATCTCCATTACCATCGGATTCTTGATTTTCTTGTTGATCACCTCTTCTCCTGGGATCACTAACCGTATTACGAACCGCCTCCCGACCCCGTTCCACAACACCTTCCCCAAACTCAATAGCCCGTATTACTCCATCGATAATAGGCCGCCCAATTTTCAAGGCTTTTTCCACCAGCCAATCGATGCCTTCCGTTATTTTCTCACGGACCTTGCCGATGACCTCGGCAATTTTTCTGCCTATTCCGCCCAAGCCCACCTGGTTGGCCAAGAAACCTATCAATACAGGAATGCCCTTGGCCATGGCCCCTTCCAAGAAAGCGGCGGCTGCCTGTATGTTGCCCGAGGCTATCTCAGCTACCCCATTTACAAAGGAGTTAAAGATTTCCAGCATGGCGCGCAATTGCTCTATAAAGGATTGAATGGCCTTATAAATGGCAATAACACTATTGATGACCGCCATAATTCCCGTGGGATCCAAGAAACTCAGTAATTTGACCGTAACCTCGGTGATTATCTTGGTCATGATCCAGTTCTTGGCCGCATCGATCACGATATTCCAAAGGTCGCTTAGTTTCTCCTGTACATATTCCCAAATGGCGATCGGGCCCCTTTCGATCACATCCTTGACAAAGCTCCAAATTCCGGTTAATTTATCTATGGCCCCTTTGATCTTTGCAACTTTTTCGGCTCCGATCTGTTCGGTCAATTTCAACCATACCCGCTCCATGATCCGCTCTACACTTATGCCGAGAATCTCGAGTATCAGGTTTAAAATGCTCTTGAAGCTAAGATCCGGTGGCATCTTAATACCCAAATCGCCCAGGGAACCAAAGAGCCAATTGGCCAATCCGCTCAACAGATGCTTGAGGATATTTTGAAAGAACTGTACAAAGCCCTGTTTGATGGCCCGGAGAATATTCTTCAGGAAACCGATCGGATCGCGCTTGATATTGCCGAAGGCTTCCATGACCCGGGCAATGATATTATTAACGGTATCAATGGGGAAGTTCATCACCACCATCAGGATCTCTATGGCGATCTTAACGATTACAGTGATAAAGTTGATCAATCGAAGAATAGGGTCTCCAAAGGTTTTAAGGATTTTAATGAATACCGCCCCCGGGATCAGGAAATCGGTCCAATCCAAAGATTCCCAAAGCGCGGTGAACAAGCCCACTACGTATTCCCAACTAAAGTTCAGTTGGGCTACGGCCTTGCTGATCTTTTGTGTCATCCGGTCAATGGCCCCACTTTCCTTCATTTGTTGGAACTGCTCTTCGCCTCCGTCCATCAAACTAAAGAAGCCATGGATGATATTTTCGGTATTCCGCAGCACCCTATCCCCGGTAAACGGATCTTTGCCAATAAGTACGGTCACCAGGAAATAGCCCCTTGTCCCTTTTGCGAAATCGCTCAAGGCCCCGAGCAGCGCCTCCCTGAGAATGGCCAGCAGTTCGATCATGGCATCCGTAATAAAGGATACGATGCGGCCGATAGGCGTGGTAAAGGCCTGGGCAATATTGGTAAAGGTCTCGATGGGATGGAAGAGCGATTCAAAGGAGATGGCGCCCCACAACACATCGAAGATGTTGCCCACATCAGAGATCAAGTCCAATATAAGCCCAATGCTCCTGTCGATCCATCCGGCACATTTCTCGAAAATGCCGTTATCCATCATCTGCTTCTTGATCTGGGTGCCCCTTTCACCGAGTACTTTGAGGCCTGCATTCAGGATATTGGTGCCATTACGGTCCACAGGCTCCTTGGTAACGGGATCCTCACCTAATAGTACCGTTAACAGATCATAGGCATCGGGAAAGTATTCCTTGACAAAGGTGGCCAGCACCTTAATGGCAAGGTCCGTCACAATGGTGAGGAATTCACCGCCTACCTCGCCCACAAAAGAAACAATATCCGTTACGATGCCCTGGAAAAGATTGGCCACATCACCCATGACGCCCTCCGGATCCCCAACGTCACTAATACTCAATCCGTTCCAGAAATTCTCAAATCTGGATTCCACACTGGAAATGAGATCGCTAAACCGCTTCACGGAATCGAACAACCAATTGGCAACGGGGTTGGTGGCCTCAAAATAATCCAACACCCATTTCACCATGGTACCCCCTATCGGAATAATGTCGAGTACGGCATCCAATAGGGTAAGCGGGGTTTTATCCACCCCTTTGCCCGTAATAGGGTCATAGCCCAAAATATAGCTCAAGAGGGTGTAGCCCGGAATTTCCTTAACGAAGTCCCGCACCTTGTCCAACAGCCAATTTTTGGCCGCATCCAAGCCTTCCTCGACAAGATCCGCGATATCGGAAGCCAGACCGCTAACCGAGTTCCAGGCGTCCCCGAGCCATCCGCCCTGGATCATGGCACCCGGCGATTTGTTCCTTACTTGAGCCCCTACAGTGGAATTGGCCTTGGTCTGTATCGCTGCAGGGGTGTCATCGGCTTCATACTCCACGCCATTGGAGGCAAAGCCACCAGCATTTCCTATCTCCGATCTTTGGAGGGTTTCTTCCTCCCCTTCTTTCCCCAGTCCTTCGGATCTTGCCTGCAGCATTTCCTCTTCCTCTCCCTTCTGGCCTCCCTCCGCTTTGGTTTGGAGTTCTTCCTCCTCATTTTCGTTCTCCGCTTTTCTACTGACATCATATTTCAGTTTGCGCAGTTCCTTAAAGGTTTTAGGCTTGGTATCTTCATCACCATGTTCGGGATCCCTCAGGTTCCCCGTTTTGGCTACCAACGGATTGAAGAACGCGTGCCAATTGCTAAGGTCGTGGGTCTGTTCCTGGATTTCCCCGCCCAGGTTATCATCACCGGCTGTATTGCCATTGACGCTTTTTACCCGGTTGGTGCCTTCCATACCCACTACCAACCCGTAATGTGAGCGTAATTCCTTGTAGGCTATATCACCTGGTTTTGGGGTATGGCCCGGCGGATAGGCCGCTTCGGGAGGTATAAATGCCTCTCCCAATTTCCATTTCGGCATGGGGATACCCGCTTTGTTCAACGCCCAAAAGGCAAAGATGCCGCACCAACTGGGCATGGCATCCCGCTTACCGGTACCTACCTTACCATCGTCCAGGATAACATTGCCTTCAAACTCGGATTTCTTTTTAATGTTTTCTTTGGGAACAATATTCTTTTCCCCTGTGGGCCGGGTCACAATTTTGTCCTTTCCAAAGGTGGTCTCGAAGTATTCCAGCAGACGTTCCCAACCATAGCGATAGCCGTCGGCACCTTCCTTGTTTGCGATGACCTTGCCCTGTTCGGCCTGTGCGAGTTCTACGGCCGCCGTTAATTGGGGCGCTATCTGTCTTTGAAGAATGGACTTTTTCTGTACGGCGGTGAAAGCGTGTTTTCGCTGTACATTGGACTGTACGGGGCTGGCCCCCTGCTGAATGGTATGGGTCAGCTCATGGGCAAGGAGTGTCTGTCCCGATTTGGAGTCGGGATCGTATTTTCCGCTATTGAAATAGATATGGTTTCCGTAGGTAAAGGCATGTGCATTTACCTGCTTACTCATCTGCTGAGCGCTCGTATCGGCATGTATTTTTACCATACTGAAATCGGCCCCAAAGCGGGACGCCATAAAATTTCCGACGGGCCCGGACATGGGCCGGCCACCGGAAGTCGAATTGTGCAATTGGCTCTGGAATTGCACGCCCGCCACGGCGGGGGGACCGCGGCCGCCCAACTGTATCACATCGGAGCGATACATGGAAGGCGACCGCTGGTGGGCATAGGTCTGTACCGTTTCTTCCTCTTCCTCCCCGGAAGCGGCATGTACATCTGTATTATCCCTTTGGATAAAGGCAATTTGTTTTGTTTGTATGGAAGGGGATTCTTCCTGTTCATCATCCGTCATTCGCTGTACGGCGAGAGATGCCGTTTGCCGGGTCTCCTTCTCTTCCTTTTCTTCTTCCTGTCGTTGTACTTCGGGGGGGGCACTTTGTGTAGCAGCCAATTGCGGATCGGGCATATTCACCACCCTGTCCGCTACCAGATCGGCCTCTTGCTCGTAGGTATCGTTGGGCCGGTTTAC
This sequence comes from Flavobacteriaceae bacterium, assembly GCA_041743085.1. Taxonomy (GTDB): domain Bacteria; phylum Bacteroidota; class Bacteroidia; order Flavobacteriales; family Flavobacteriaceae; genus JAFMPW01. Next base: position 21,751 of record JBGTNL010000040.1, on the reverse strand, counting down.
CCGTAGTTTGGGCTGCATAACAGGTTGAAAAAAGGGTGATTCGGGTGTAACGGTGCCCTGCTCTTTTTGTGGTGCAAAAAAAGCCTGTTCCGTTTTGCGCTGTACGCTTACGGAGGGTTTAACCGTTTTATCCGCAGTAGAAAACAAATGCTAGGTTTTATTCCATTCTACCAGTAAAACATGCTGCATCCAATCCAATTTCAGGGTCATATAGTTCCAGGAAACGTAGGAGAGCAGAATGTCCACCGTTTGCTCATTGATATAGAGATAGTAAAATCCATTTCTGAATTTTAACGCCCCTTCCCGGGTTAAGAAAGTAGTCCTAAGACCTTCCGGACTTGTATTTTTTAAAGCCGCCCAATGCTCAATTACAGCGGTCAATAATTCATCTATTTGTGTATCCAGTTTTTTGGTGGGATTTAACCCGGTACGGCAATGCTGTCCGGGCCGTAGTCCCGCCAATACTTTAGGCAGGGTCAATTTCCACTCGGGTGCCGTGGTTTCCCCGGTTGCCATATAATGCAGGAGTATAGGTACTTGGAGCTGTTTTAACAGTTTGCCCTTTTTGTCCAGATATCCCGCATTTTTCAGGAATGCCGGAAGAAAGCTAGCCAGCAGCACCAGACCGGCCTGCCCTACATACGCTCCTGCATCCAAAACCTCCGGCAGGTCTTCTTTTGGCGTCTCTTCTTCCCCCTTGGCAGTGTCTACATCCCTTTGCAGAAGGTCATCAAAACCCAAAGCCGTAATTTCCCGTTCAATTTCCTTTGGTAAGGTCAAGGAGGCCAGGACCACCCTGTCCGATAGCAGTGCCTTTAGGATGATTTTTTGAAGCGTCGGGTTCAGGGACATTTCGGTTGTGGGAAGCAAGAGAAAAATCGTATAGTACAATTCGATTTGTCGGATGGGTGTAAAATACTTTGGGTTGTATCCCATCAATTTTAAAACAGCGGCCAAACGCTCAGAAATCCTTTTTTCCCCTGTCCATTTTTCTATAAAAACGATTAGGGCAGGGATATCTTTCAAGGTATAAAATCGCAGAAACCCGTCTTTAGACCGGATGGCCCTTAGCCACTCCGATCGCAGCGCCGAATTGTCCAACAGTTCCTCTAAAAAGGCGTTGCTATCCGCTTTCCAATCCTCGTCGTTCGCATAACGCACTACCTGCCCGCTTTTAATATATTCCAATATGGAATTGGCCTTGTAGTGCCGCATGGAAATTTTTGCGGTTTTATTTTCGGATATGGCCTTTTTAAGGGCCATTTGAATTTGCCCACTAATGGCCTCGCTCCAAGCCTCACGCTCTTTAAAAAAGTCGCTCCCGACTTCCAACTGAAGGGCAATCTTTAGCTCCGGGATCTGAACTATCGTTTGGGCTTCGGTTAGGCTAACGGCATGTTGATCAATGGCCTCCAGAATATGGACCTTTGCCCAATCTACCAATTCATTTCCCCGCAGCGCTTCGCTACGAAGTGTTTGAAACCCGAAATCGAGTGTTGCATCATGGATCCTATTTTTGGTGCTGTCGGCCATTCTCACAACAATTTGGAAAGTGCTTCAACCAACATTTTAAGAAAATCGATATACACGTTTTTCTCGGGTGTTTCTTCCGTAGTTTTATCCAGTTCCTTTTGTACCGCTACCAACATACTTTCGAGTATGCTCTTTTCCTCATCGGTAAATTCAATTTGCTCTTGCCAGGATTCAATATGCCCTACCATGATTTTGAGGGTAGTTTCCATATTTGTTCCGGCATCGTTTACATCCCCATCCTGACAGCAGGAATAGAAAAGAGCCAATTTCAATAGAACCTCATACAACAGGAGTGCCGATCGGCTAAGCTCCTTATTGGACCTTACCATGGTGTTTAGCACCCTGATAATCCTCTGAATAGTGGATACCTTTATTTCCGTTAGCAATAATTTACACTGCTCTTCCTGGGGCAAACCAACAATATCACCAAACTTTTCAATGAATATGAGCTTTAATAGCGGATATTCCTGTAGGGCCTCTTTAAATTCCGCTGAACTGATTTCATCCAAGAATTTGAATTTCTCGCCAAGCTCATCTATGGGGGTACATGTCCTGCCATCATCGGGTTGATCTTCAAAAGAAACCGTTAGGGGTTGGGATTCATTCTCACAAGGACCGTTGAATGCCTTTAAGGTAATTATGGCCGTTTGGGCGTTACCAAAACCAATAGGTCCCGGATCTTGTTTGTCAGAAAATTGCCCGTTTCCAAAATTCCAAGCATACCGGTCCGCAAAGGTGGTCTCATTTTTAAATTCAACCACATGGTTTACATGATCGATGGAGGCTATGCCGATACCGACTACTGGTTTTTTATACACCCTAACCCGGATGTTCCTGACATCACTGTTTATTTCATAGGTGATAATAGCCTCCTTCAAAGGCTCATTGCCCACAGCAAGGGACCCAGGTTTAAAGATGGGACTATTAATGACTGTATTATCTACCTTTAAAACACCTCCTTCAGGCGCCACACGTATATCATAGTTATTCTGATCATCTTCACAGAACTCCCTGGGCTTAATGTCCAGTCGGATATCCGTTTCGCCCGGATCGGTATCCTTGTCCCCCATGACGATGAAATTCATGGGCATGCATGCCGCTTTGCACATATTGGGCACAAAGAAATCGGCAATCACGGTGCCATCCGGAAATTGATTGACCAATTCGGACAAGGCTTCATCCGATAAGCTCTTATCGCTTCTTTGACCGTCCACCAAGTCGAAAATATCCCTTAATACAGTGGCCTTTATGGAAGCCTCACTATACCTTAAATCCATAATGGGATTACCCGCAGCCCTGGTAGCTTTGGTAGCTCTAACACCGTCCAGGGGATTCCCGGCCTTGGGCGGGGCCGCACCGGAAAACTCCGTTCCGGCAGCCAGGTTCGTTAAGATAATATCTACCTTGTTAAGACCTGTGGTGGACACTTCCTTGGTTACATGGCCCACAACAGATGCTACTAATATGGCATTCGGGTTGGTCACCGTGATCGAATAATTGCCCGTGAAATTGGTAATTGTACCATTTGTTGTTCCCTTTTCTATAACATTCACTCCTGGCAAAGGTGCCCCGGTAACGGCCCTTACCGTTCCGGTCATGGCCCTGGTCACCTCCCGTATTTCCCGTTTATCGTTGTATACCAAGATAAAGGTACCCCCCGTGGTAACCCCCGCCTTGTGCTGCACGCCGGGATTTTTAAAGGCATACCAGGCAAAAGACTGGTTGGCTATAAAAAGCACATAATTGATCAGGAAATTCCGGTAGAGCACATTAAAGACCTCCGCTTTACAGAGCCGGATAACCGCATCCAGGCTTTCTTCCCACATGGCAGGCAGTTTAAATTCGGGCAGGTTATCCAAAACCGCCAGCATTATGGCCGCAACTAGGGAGGCGTCTTCCAATCTTTGGGTAAGCACGTTGATTTGAAGCTTCACCAGGCCATCGGGCAACGCCTCATGGATTTTTTCCAAATAATACATCAGATAAATGGGGCTGAGCAATGAATCTTGATTATTTGTGCCCAAGTCAAAAAATGCCTGTGGAGTAATGTATGGTTGGTTTTTTACCTTGGCATAAAGGTCATCGAATTGCTCACCATACGAATTTTTAAAAGTCCTATAGTTTGGAAAAGCCTTGCGGACCATATCCGATTCGGGGAGTTTTTGTGTTGGGGTAAGTTGTCCATCATTACCGATTACCTTTAAATTGTAGAAATACGCCATGACCTTTAACAGGGTACATCTCAATTCGGCCGCATGCGCATCGTATTGGGATTCGATATCCGCAAAATAACACCACAATTCACTTGCAATATCCTTATTTCCCGTAATGATATCTGCCAGACTATTGGCATCCGTAAGAAGACTTCTAATAAGTTCAAATATATCCCCATTTAGCGCCACCACGTCAATAGGCAGACGCTTTTCATACTTGATCTTATTTATCCCGGCCAAGGCATTTTTCCAGTTCAGGCCCAAATGGCCTTCTATGCGCATAAAATTATAGGGTTCAATATCATAGCCCAAAGGGTCCTTGATATATGGGTTGCTATTGTACTTCTCGGCATCGTAGGACAAATTGGTATTCCCCTTGTTGAGTTTAGTTTTCTTGAAGTTCCAATTATCGTACAGTTCATTCGGCGGATTTACAATATTGTAATAGTACGGAATGGCCTTTTCCGAAAGGGGTGTATTGCCATAGCGACTGGGTGTAATCCTTACATTTAACTTTCTTGTGTCGTTTGCGAAAATATTTTTGGGCAGATCCAGTTTTCGAATCAATAAAACGATCTTTTTCAACAGGAATTTGATGCGGCCTTCGGAACAGCAATCACATGCAAAGGCAGGTGACGCGATCCAATGGTGCCTAAACCCATCCGCAGCGGGAATGGCGTTCCCCAATATCAGGTGGCGTGGAAAGAGATCTTCATTGGGACAACAAAGAGTTAGGCATTCGTTGCACATTTTCCGCAACTCCTCATAGGCCAGGATCAAGTCCGAGAAAAAATCATAATAGTACTGTACAAACAGCAGTTGTTCAATGCCAATACTACCATTGTAAAGAAAGGAGAAGGAATTTTTTAGCCCGGGGAAAGGGTTGTTGGGAAATTCGTCCTGTATGTAATAACCAAAGGAACTATAGGCGGCGCTCAGGGTATTCTCTATGTTGAGCATAAAATCGCTGGTCAACACATCCAGAAAGTTCTTTAGTACCGCCTGGGAACTTAGCAGGAAGGTAGCGGGTACATTGTATCTTGGCATGCGTATCTCCGGCCATTCAATACAAGTGGGTTCATTTAAAAACGGGCCTTGGTCATTACCGTCAAATATCAATTCGTCCAAGTCGTCAAGGGAAACCAATAAAGGCCTATGGGTAACTTCTACCGTACACCCTTTATCATCGCAAGAATCGGGATCGCAATTTTTATTATCGACCTTGAGCAGTTCGACAAAAATAACTACGGCCTTATCCTCCAAAAAAGCGGCGGTAATCGGCTTTTTAATCTCCGCTGCCCCATTATTATGCATCAGATACAAAGGAAATTTTTGTTGCTGTGTTACTTGATCTATAAAAGGTGCGTACATAAATTCCTGCTCGGCCGAAAATTCGTCATTGTAAAAAGTGTAGGTGGTTTCAGGAAAAGGCACGAGATACCCCTTGGAAGTTACCCCGACACCCTGCGATATGGTCAAAGCTGTCCTAGCGGCATTTACGCTAACCTCCATACCACATAGGATGCCTATCCCAATTAAAGTGGTTCTGCTGAGGCGTTGTTGCTCCTCCAAATAGCCAAACATCTGATTGAGGCTTTTCTCTGTAAGCACCTGATCAGCTACAAATTTTGGATACCGATCATGTTTAATAAGTTGTGCCATAATATTGATTTTTAAATGATGGTGTTATTTAACCGAACCCTGTTTTCATCATCCCCATCTACACAATCATGTAAGGTGGCCTGAGGGTAAACACTTTTTAAGTTTTTAAATATTTCCAATAAATCCTTCAGTCTATTATGCAAGGTGAGCTTATCGGGCTCGGCCTTTGCCAGTTCCGTCAACCAACTACAATAGGCGGTTTCAAACTCCCCTAGTTGTTCTTCCGAAACCCAACAAATTTTTACGCCCAAATGTGCAGGGGTCTCCAGGCGAATTGTTTTTTCGGCGAACCTTCTAAAGGCAATGCCACTGTTGGATACGCCCTCTTCGCCGTTTAGAACCACCGTTATCCGGAAGGAGTACGGATCTTCCTCGCCACACAACTGACAATCCTTTTCAATACAAATGGGCAGGAAGGGGTCGCCGTCCGGAATGGTGATCGAGGGAAGATTTCGGGGTCGCAGCAAAATATGTTCCACTACATAGACTTTTTCGCTCAGAATGATTTTATCAATAAAGGCTTCGATCAGGTCCTTTTGGTCATCGGCCTCGGTCGCCAAAGCGAATGTGCCGGGGCCACCGGCAATCACATCCCCATCCATGTTCTCCAATTGTATAGCAAATTCTGCACCTTCGGGAACAACTTTCAGATGCGTTTTTAACCCTAGTTGGGTAATGGCTATATCAACCACATCCTTTAGCTGATTTCTTAGATCATACTCCTGGTCTACATCGGTCGCACCAGCACCTACCAAAATAGTTTCATCCTTGTCATTGTGCAGGTACCAGTTCCCGTCCCACTTTTTATTGATATTCTTTATCACCTCGTAGGCGATAAATGAATGCGCCCCGTTTAAGCCCAAAACCACGTTAATACGTTCGTTCAATCCCGAAACATTGTCAGGATGACAGACCTTGGTTTCAGCTTTGTAATTAATGGCTTTTGCCCGGTTGGCGGAGACTACGGGGAATTTTTCCAGAAAGTTGATCTTATCAAAGATGAGTTCTTCCTCTGCCCTGTCCTCCGAGCCATAGGCTTGATAAAGCATTAAGGCATAATCGCTGAACGACTCGGCAAACCTCGCCAATAGATGGTCCAAAAATCCATTTCTCCGGTCCAGAAACTGGCTCCTATTTTCCAATAGATCGTGGAATCTAGTATCATCAATAGCCACATATAGCTCAGAGACACCCTTCAACTCTTCATCGCTGAACAGGGCTGCAAAATAACTTTTTGAAATAGTGGGGTTAATGGACAAAATATCCTTAAATCGGTCCAACTGTTTTAGGAACACGGACAGTACATGCTCAAATAACAAGAGGTAGGCTTTTAATTGCTTGGCCTGTGCCTTTCGAGCCACAGAGGAAGGCACTTTTAGGCCAAGGGGACCTACCCCATAGGTTTCCGGCAGCCCATATTGCATAGGATAATGGCCATTAAAATCGATATACTCGCCCTCTGGTACCCCTAAATCGTTGTCCGTTTGCACCACCTTGTTTTGCTGACGAATGCCCCGCCACATCTGTAGCGTATCGTGCAATTCGTCTTGATGGGGCAAGAAGGGCAGATCATCCTTGAAAACCAAAACCTTGGACGCATGGATATAAAGCCGTGGTTGATGCCCATACTCAATTTTCAATTCCCAGGGTTGGGATTCCACCAAATTTCCGGCGTCGTCATATCGGGTAAGGACAATATTTTTTACGGCGACAATACCTGCCACGTCCATTAGAATATTGATGATATCGGACGTATATATCGTTGTTCGCAAATCCGAATCGTCCAATTCCCCATCCAGAATAAAGCCATGGTCCAGTTTGGGTCCCTGAAATATCTCCTCGGTGTATTTTCCATCTGAAATCAATTCACTCAAAGTGTAAAACTTTACTACGGGATTCAAATATTCCATGATCAGATAGTAGGCCTCGCCCAATACGGCTTCGATATCCGCATCGGAAGCCATTTCGATATCGGCACATAACCCCACATCAACAATGGGAACCGTTGTTATCTTACAATAATCCTCCGCTAGGTTTCTATGGGCATGAAGGGTTTCCGTTGCCTTATCCACAGCTTCATCCGCTTTTTTAAGTTGATAGAGGTATTGGCTAAAAGGCCCGGTTTCATTGATATCCTGAAAGATTTTATGGATGTCGGTCTTGGTTATGAGTCCCCTGCCCTCTTCCGATTTGAACCAAATCTTTACCGGCAATTCAATGAGGCTTATATTTTCCACACCATCCGAAGTGGTCACCTTGTAATCTACATCAACCCGCATTGGATTCCTCAGGGCTTTATAGAATACATCGTCGGCCACATCCAAATAATAGTTGGTCAATTCAAGAGTCAGGATTTCATCGGCCCGTATAACGTTCAGCAAAGCCGTATCGGTCTGTGTTTTATGCCATGGGGCAAATCTAATTTCGGAAGTGGCTCTGTGTTTATTGGAATCAAAGGAAAATTGATGAAATATCTTACCTCCATTAAGGTCCCCATATTGGGAATCCACTTCCAACTCCAACAGGGCATCCCAAAAACCTTTGATGGTTATAGGGTGTTCCGTTTCGGTATAGGTCAATTCACTTTTCTTACAATCCGCATAAAATTTCGGATGGCAGGAGCAAGGTGAGCATTGCAACCAGGCATTGGCGATACCTACCTGATCAATGACAATTTTACGCCAGTCGTTATCGGTAAACGGGTTGACGGTCAATATCTCGCGTGCGGTATAGAAGCATTGATCGTCCCATTTCACCACTTGGTTGGTTTCATAGGCCAATAGATCCTCAATGGAGAAACCCAGCTTAAAACCTACCTCCGTTTGCGCAAAGCAGAGCAATTCCAAGAAGGTAATACCCGGGTCATGAATGTTATAATCCGTCCAATAAGTACTGCCCAATTTTTCGATCAGGTCTATTCCCCTTTTACGAAGTGCGATATAATCCTCACTTTCCTGGAAACCCGGATGCTTTAATATGGTAATGTGTTCATTCATCGTTACATGCTATCTCAGGAATGGTTTCGGGCACTTTCAGGATCACGGTCAGATCGTGTTCGATGGCCGGGACAGACACCAAAATAGACCTTGCCGTGGAAGCAATGGCTTCATCAACCTTGGTAATTTCACCAGATGATTTGATATGGATAAGTTCAAAATCCGTTAGAAAATCCACGTAGGGCAGTTCCTCTATAAAATCGATCAAGACAGATTGATGGATACGACCGCCAAAATTGAGATCTGTATCCGAAGTAAACACCCAAGGACTCAAGAAATTCACAAGGTCGTTTTGAATGACTTCCTTATAATATGTAGTATCCGAAAATTCGTTCCTCAGGGTAATGGTGCATTTTACCTTTACCTCTTCAAAATCGGGCTGTGCCGTATGTATGGTTACTTGGCAGGAAGACCTCTCCTTTAGAAATTCTTCAATGTTTTTAAGGGTACTTTTCTTGGTGTAGGGCTTTAACGGATCAATATCGTTTCTATGGGCCAGATTCGGAATCGTGATGACCGAAACATGGCCGGGGGCTACCTCGTTGTACACCAAATCGCCCTCACTCAGGGAACCCCCTATTTGGGTATGATTAAGGCACCTCACCTTATAGATTTCGGGAAAAGCCTGTAGCACCAAGCGTTCAAAATCCCAGATGGTAATGGCCCTGTTCTTGTGGCGCAACCGCTCGGAAGCCCTTAGATAAAAGGATTCGTCACCCTCCTTTGGCGTGCCATCAAAACTTGTGAAGGGCTGTTCAATTTTTTTGACCTTGGCTTCAGGCACCAGGAGTTTCTTTATCTCCCCGGCTGGAGCCATCATGGTCTCATATTCAGTCTCTTCGGGAATTATCCGCGTCACTTCAATGGTATTTGGATAAATACCGATGATCTTACAAACGGCATCCGGTGCCTCTTTTACGGAGCAGCGGATCCAAATAAGATTGCTTTCAAAGGCGGTATGGGTTAGACTTGCATCTTTGGGGATAATGAAGTTGATAATTCCGGACTCGATCAAACCACTGGTGTTATCGCCCACGCCCTCCTCATCGAATGTTTTCCAAACACCATTGGTCGCGAGGTATTCCCATTTTAAATGATCTTCCGGTTTTTCCAACAGAGGATCCTCGCTACCTTCCTGCAGCTGGAATAAAATGGCCTGCGTGTCTTCTGGCAAAAGATTTTCCAAACCTATGAATAGACTACCCTGCGCCTTGTAAACGCCTCCAGTTGTGCTTATCAGCCTGTTGAGCAATTTGATATTGCCGTTTTGCAATGCTTTATGCCGCTCGCTTTCCCCAAAGGGGCCGCTATGGTAAAATTCTAGGGGTCTATCTACAAAATCAACCACAGTTGTCAGAGAAGATGAACATGCTGCCTCATAACTAAGACTAAAGGATAGCAAGGTGGGTTGATAGGGATATACGGGAGGGGTGTCATCATTTTTGTCTTTGGCAAAGATCAGAAGTTCTCTATAGTAGTTGTCATGACCAAAGTCATCGTTGAGCTTAACTTTTATGAACCCCTTATTTGTATTTGTCCGATATCCCTCCCAGACGTCATTCTTAGCATAGAATAAGGTCTCATTTTTTGAGGAAAGGTCAATTTCCAGGGCTACTTTTTGGATAAAATTGGGTTTTGGAAATTGGACTGTCTTGAATATCTTAACATCCTGATATGCTTCAAGGGACTCCCATTTGTTATTGCTTAGCGTTAGGATGTCTGCCGTGGGAAGGGAAACAATCTCCACCTCTTTTTCAGTAATGCCGAGGGCCAGAGCAAGCCCTGTCGATCCAGAATCGGAGGCTTTACTGAATCCAAAGCCAATACTGGGTTCCGTTTTTCCCGAGTCATCATTCCATTCGAAATTCAACTGTATTTTAGCATTCTCTTTGTAAAATACCTCCTCGCTCCCAACAATAAACGAATCCTCAAATTTGGGTTCCGGGCCCCAGGGTTGAATGGGTTTGGAAGGGTCTAACCGGCTCCTATCGCTGTGCAATTCCAAATTCTTTATACCATCGGCGTTGTAGGTTCCGTTTACTTCCCCAACCTTAACGGACAGGTTTACTTCGGAAATATTTGCATTGCTCAGAGTATCATAAATAAAAGCTTGGGTATCGAAATGTTCCGGTACAATTTTCAAAACGGGTTCTGTAGCGGTCAGCCTGCCCAAATGCACTTCTTGGTTATAGGCCACAACCGGGTCTTGATCTGCAGGGACGGTGAATACAAAGGTCAGTTTGGTCACATTTCCAGTACCGGTTTTGGTGAGGGTGAGATTTTTGTCATCTATGCCCAGCCACTCCTTTTCAGTGGTCACAAAAGCCTGATAGCCGAATGCATTGAATTTTACGGTATTGGAGATGGAAATCTCAAGCGTAATCGTCCTTAAACCTTCGTTGAGCCTTAAATAATGGGAAGCTACGGCAAAACCGATTTCGGCTTTGGGCATATGGATGTTCGCCAATTCCGCATTTACATATTCCTTGATATGAAAGGGATGCCAAGCGATGACCTCGTCCGTCAACTTTTCCCCCAAGCCATCGGCACTATTGCCTATGGGCGCGGCAAATAATCTTCCCTCATTTATTTGGGTACCAATGTTGTCCTCGGCATCGCCATAGTATAAGGAGGACAGGTGCTTTATTTTGGCCTTGTTCAAAACCGTTTCCCTAGTGCTTCCATATAGGATGATGTTCCCAGCCCCATCCTTTGGGCCCATGAATACGGTATTATCCTTTATCGCATACGATGCCGTTATTCTATTCAATTCCAGTACCAAGTACGCCTTGTCCGCAGATTGCGCCAAGGCCTTTAATTGCAAAACCTTTTCGTAGTAAAAATCCAGGTGTCGCCCTGTCAAGCCATTCAAATGGGTTTTGGTGGCTTCCAATAATTGGAGCCAGGTAAGGTAGAGGGCGTAATTGGGTCGATGATCGGGCCAATCACTTAAATAGTTGGCCAGGTATTTTTCCGCCAGTTTACCGATAAAGGTGGCCGAAGCCGTGATCTCATCCAGGATACTGGTAAAGAAATTATGTTGGATTATATATTTTATTTTTGCTTGGAAGCTTGTAAGGCCACCAAAAATAGTCGTATCCCCGGGTATACCAAGATAGTAGGTATTAAAATCGGGATCTTTGGGATACCAGAAATTGGAAAGGTGGGGCAGACCAAAATCAATGGCTTGCCGATGGCCCATAACAGGTTCGTAAAAAATATGGAGCTCCAAGGGTGAACTTGCCACTACCAATCGTTGGGCAGCGGTCCCCACTAGGGAGGACTTGTAATAGCTAAAGGCCCTGTCTGCCAAAGGCACCAGTTTGGCCTTGATATGATTTATAAGAATGGCATTGTATTCGGTATCGGCCTTGGTCAAACGGAGCAGTTGGTCTACACTAAGAAAGTAGGAAAAGATGATATCGAATAATTGGGTGTACCGCTGTTTAAGTCCGGTATCCCCCGTTTCAATGTACAACAATACTTCCCGGATGTACCGTGATAGCATTTCCGGTGGATAGCTTGCGGCCAACGCCAATTGTACACTTATATCTGAAGTAAAGAAGGGTTTCATTGTACCTACGGCGGCATTGTTTAAAGCGGTATAGTTAATATGGTCCGAAAATTGTCCCGCCCATACCATCCAGTCCTCGGTAGATTTATCCAAAATTTCTACCGAGCTTGGGCTGAGTTTGGCCAAGAACCTTTGGCCCTGGCTTGTGCCGTTGCGAACTAGCGGATTCCTATTTTCAGAACAGTCACTCATTTTATCCTGCTAATGGGTGGTTGGTGGTCAGTATATCCATTTCGGTGGCCTCTTCACTATAGAAGGGGAATACAAAATTGAATCTGCTGTTGGTGGAACTAACGATATATTCCACTGAGACTAACAAGATTCCCTCATTTTGCCTGGCATCGTCCAAGGTTATTTTTTTGGCTTCAATTCTGGGTTCAAAGTAGAGGATGGCCGTTCTGATCCGTTCCTTAATCAAAGTTTTGGTACCGGTATCCAGGGACTCGAACAATAAAGGTTCCATATGGCAGCCATATTTGGGTTGCATCACCCGTTCTCCCGGCCTAGTGGTCAACAAAATCTCCAAGCTCCTTTGGATATCATCATACAATCTGGTGGTTTCCAATTGCCCGGTCTCCCTGATAAAGGTTGGAGGAAAACTCCAGCCTACGCCAATAAAGTCTTTTGCGTTATCCATTTTTTTCCTTTTATCCAATTAAAACCGTGGGCGCCCCTGCCACTATGGTACCCCCATGGGCCGTTGGATCTCCCATCCGGGCCGCGGGCACCCCTCCGATCATTACGGTTGTAGAACCTGCAATGATGGTATCCGGGGGGCCAACACACGTACACATATCCCCCACCCTTGCGGCTGGCGTCCCTGCAATCATTACCGTGCCGCTGCCCAAAATTATTGGACCTCCTACATGGGGTACTGTGGCCGTTACCATAGGGCATACGTGAAAATCCCCGATACGCGCTGCCGGTGCTCCCATAGTATTAATTTAATTGTAGTATACTTCCTTTTACTGTTGTCGCTCCCCCCGATGAAAGTTCGGCACTGGCACTTCCTTCGAGTTTTGCGCTAGCACCTCCACTGATCTCCGCATTTGTTCCGGCATCTATCTTTAGATTTACCGATGCATCAATTTTAATATCCTTAATGCTTTTGATTTCGATCCCGTCCCTGTTCATCACAATCTTGTTACCGTTACTGTCTTCCAAAGTGATGCTGGTGTCATCGTCATCCATGACCACGGTATGCCCCCCAGGCGTTTCCAATGTGACAACCTTTTTATCATCATCGAACAAAAGTGTTAGTCCTTCCCTTGACTTAAATCCCTTCTCATGATTATCATTGGCCGCCTCAAAGGGTGCCGTATTTTTGCTACTATGTACCTTACCCAGGATAACACCAAAGCGGGGATCCGAATTTAGGAAGCCCGCGATTACCTCATCCCCTACTTCCGGACGAAACACCCAACCTCTATTCTCACCGGCATCCATGGAACAGAGTCGCATCCAGGCACCTTCATCACTATCATGGACCAAGGGCAATCTTACCTGAATCCGCTCCCCGCCCTCCGGATCTTCCAAATTGGTTACAATACCGATCTGTAATCCCCGAACCGCCGGTAGAAGAGCCGAAGCCAGGGGTTGTTCCAATTCAAATTTCTCCGCAAAGCGTTCTGGCGATTCCCCGAATTGGATAAAAGTTTCCCAATTCCCCTTTTCGATCTGATGCCGTACCCCTGTGACCATTACTTTGCCCTCGAAGCGCTCCCCTACATTTTGTAATTCGCACAACTGACCCGGCAATGGGGTGTGAATACCATCTATTTTGAGACTGCCCCTTATTTTGGCCAGTCTTTGCTTTTGCAGGGCACCGTTCACCCAAATTTGAAGTTCTGTTTCAGATAGTGCCGTGTGCCTTAGTTCCAATTCCGAATTGTCGGTGGCCCCTGCCAGATCGGTGGCCGCCAAGTTTCCGGCCGCAGGTACCGAAGGGTCTTGTGCCTCGCTACTGATCGCCTCTTGATCCGCAGGGTTCCAACTGATCGATTTTAAGGCCTCGTATTGATGCCGGGCATCGATTTCGGCATCCAATTCTTTGATAGTGGCCCCGTATGCTAGGGTCAATATCGGTTCTTGGGAAAAATCAGGTGCCTTGAAAACTACTTTTGTCCCTTCCTCGGTGGTTACCCAATACCCATTCTCTTCCGCCCGGCAAACCATAAAGTCCCAGTCGGTACAATTGAACTGTACGATTTCCTTGTGGGTGAACTGGGTGGAATCACTGTCCAAGGTGAGTCCGTTCTCCCGGCACAGCTGATCGGCAATATCGGAATCGTTCATTTCGTGAAAATAATTGTTCTTCAATTTTGTGGTCAGCTTAATGGCCTCATGACGGCACTCTACAACGAGTACAGAGGCACTTTTTCTTACTTTTATACTGTGCTTTACCGTAATGCCCGTAAAGATGGTTTCTTCATTATTTTGATACCCGGCCTGGATTTCGATTTGTTTTCCGGGAATTAGCTCTTCGCTATTGCTGGAAGGAAACCCCTGCTCTGCCGCGGACCCGTCTTGAAATAATAACGTTGCCTTGGTAATGCGGTTGATTTCCTTTTGGACGACAATACTCAACACCTTGAACTGTTCCGACATTTTATTGCCATCGATCAGTACGGTGAAGGTGGAAACCGACTTAGGCGCTGTGCTTGGTATGGTGTTGGTTTCGCTCATGCCACGGGTGTGTTTTTCTCGATGGGCGGAAAAAAAATCTCGGTACCTGGCTCCAGCCTTCTAAAGCTTGAAAGCTTGTTCACTAGGGCCACTTGCAGATAGTATCCGGAGTTGCCATAAATGCTATAACAGAGCATAGGCAGGGTATCCCCGGCCTTTATCATGCGGTAATGGGTCATATCCGGGGATTCCCTTCTTTCCTCGGCGGTTCTTAGATTATCCTCTACACTGCCCGTAAAAGTCACTTTACATACGGCCCGTATGGGTTTGCCATCAGGATTAAATAGTTTGAAGTTGATGTTCAATCCGGTACATCTTCCCTTAAATAACAAACTACCCCATAGTACCTGAAAGTGCTTCGGCTCATGAATGTCGCCTTCATATTTTAAGAGAAGGTCGCGAAGCTCGGTAACGTCATCCTCTATCGATTCCCTTGGGTTGCCATCGATGATGCCCGAACTGTCCAACAAAATTTCGCCCGACCATTCCCCAGGTTTTGCAACCGTAAAACGCTGTTGTGCACTGCTCGTTCCCTGGCCCTGCCCATCTTGGTATTCCACCTTGTAATCCAAGATATAGGTCTCCGGGTTGAGCATGGCGGTATAGGTCTGTTGCTCGTCCGGGGAATCGGAGTAGTCCGCATTTTTGAACGCAATGATCTTTAATTTTTCCAGTTTTCCTAAAGCCATTATCTTTCCTTTTTATCCTCCATAATTTTTAGTACCTGTTCTATCGCTTCTTTAACCACTTTGTCCGGATCCGGTTTTTTGCCCGCATCCCTTTCGGAAGCGGGTGTGCTGCTTCCCTCGCCGCCTTCAGATTTTGCCTGATTTACGGATACGTTCACATATAATTTGTCGATTTCTAGAGGCATATTATCCTTTTTGGACTTTAAAATAATTGTACGCTATTTCCAGGGTTTCCACCATAACGGAATTTTCCGAGGCATTGAGATCACTAACATTCCATTTTCTGGGCCAGGCTTTGAATACCTGCCAGGTTAAAAGAGGGTCATGTTCGTTGTTCAAAAGGCTGATGTTCATATCGGCGGGCTCAAACTCCCTATCATACAGGGCTTTTTTGATCCACTTTATAAGATCGGAGTCCAATAGCAGCCCCCTTTTTAGGGTGAGATCGGAGAATTTGCTTCTACCGGGAAGTTTGTGTTCAAAGAGATTTAGACCTCCTTCCTTAATGTTCTCAGCCTCCAACTCCATATTAAGGCCGCTAACACTTTGGAAGCGTACATCGTTGTCGTTACCTATACCGATAACCTCTACCCTGAAATGAAAGCCCACCGGGGGATAATACCCTCCGGCCCTGTGTTCATCAACTTTAGCCACGATCTGTATTTAAACGGTAATTAATCCTATTCCATAATTTTCAAACCTTCGTGGGCCAGTTCCAGGGTTTCTATGGCCACTTCGTTGCCATCGGCCTTTAGGTCGCTCGCCTGTACTTTAATTGGGAAGGCGTTTTTAATGCCCCAAGTCATGACCGGTTCATGCTCTTCGTTCAACAAACTGATCGTAATATCCCTACGTTCAACGGTGGTAAGGCTGATGGTTTTCATCCAGTTGTAGAATTCTAGATTGCCGGAAAAGGTGCCCCGCTTTAGTGTTACGTTACTAAATTTGTGCATGCCCGGCATTTTTATCTTGTGGTACTCCGGACTGCTCCCCTCCCTATATTCGATAGGTTCTACCTGCCGGTCCAAACCGGTGACTTCCGTGAATTTTATATTTTCTCCTCCCCAGTCGACCGAGAAGTGAAATTTTGCTAATGGATACGTTGCCATAATTATTTCTTTTATTTATGATTTAATTTATATTTGGTAGCATCAAAAGTGATTTAAGATTCTGCCAGTTTATGGGAGAACTGAAGGATGATGAATTCGGCGGGCCGCACTACGGCCATTCCGATCTCGACGATCATTCTGCCTTCCAAAATATCTACGGAAGTCATGGTTTTGCCCAAACCCACCGCGACATAAAAGGCGTGCTCGGGCTTGGCTCCTTGTAGGGCGCCTTGTCGCCAGAGATTGCTTAGGAAATTCTCGATCATGGTCTGCACTTTGATCCAGGTTTTGGCGTCATTGTTTTCAAACACAAAGGGTTCGGTAGACTTTTTACAGCTTTCCTCCACCATATTAAAGAAGCGTCGAACACTTATGTATCGCCACTCGTTATCATTACCGGCCAAGGTTCTTGCGCCCCATACCAAGATGCCCTTGCCTGTAAAACTTCTCAGGGCGTTGATTGATTTTCCGGCCACGGCATCGACATTGATGTTCGCCTGTTCCTCGTGACTGATCATCACGGAAGGCTCGCTCACCGAATTTACGCTTACGTTGGCCGGGGCTTTCCAAACGCCCCTGGTATTGTCCACTTTGGCATAAATGCCTGCAATTGCACCGCTGGGCGGCAAGGTATTGATGTCTTTGGTGATATGCTTAACGATATTGCCGATAACGGGATGCTTTTCATATAGAGCATCTTGCGCCGCTTTTTTATAGCTATTAGCGGCACTAGAAATGGCATCGGCATATGCAATGAGTTTTTCATATTCAGTTAGCATTGCGTTGGCAACTTGCTTAGCTCTATCGGCATTGGTACTGGCATTGTAGGTTCCGGCGGGTACTGCAACTATGTCAGATATAGTATCGTTGGCTCCGCTATTATCGGCATCTCCTAACCATTCGGGGTTTGGGGCTGGCGAATATTCGGCTTCTACGGCGGCCTCGTTTGCCAAATCGTTTAACGCCATCACTTCGGCATTTTTATCAATGCCAATAATCTTTCTTGTACCACCGTTCCACATACTGAGCGATTTTGCATAGGTATCCACATCTTTAAGAATTTGGCTTGTTCCAGCATCCAATTTACCTGCCATACCCTGAAAACCTGTGATGGTTTCCCTGCAAAATTTAAACAAAGCTTTTAACGCTGTTTTGGCAGGACCAGATGTGGTTTCCTTATCCACTGCCCGCTTGTATATCAAAAACTTTTCTTTTAAGGATGCAGGCATGTCACTTTCGGCGACGCTGTCGTCAAATGCTCCAGTACCTTCATTCGCTCTTTTGATTTCCGTAACATAGTCTGAAACCGTTGTAGCATCTTTTGATGCCAATTCATGACTGTCTATCAGGGCAAGATGTTCACTATCAGAAGATAAAGACTTTAATGTGATTAGTGCTCCTCCCGAGTCTTTAATTGACCCTTGAAAAGTTCCCAAATCTATTTCCCGCGGATATGTAGCCACGATATAAGGTGTATACGCCCCACCATATTTTAGGTTGTTTATTCCAATGTTGTTTCTGTAATTGGAAATGGCATCGTCCAGATCGCCGGCAATGTTTTCCTTAAGATCGAACAGGCCCACACGGTCTTGGAGCTTGGCACATTGTTCCAAGGCCATTTGCTGCAGGCTGTAGAAGCCTGGGTCGTCATTGGTATTGTCATCTTCCACATTAATAGCATCCGGGAAGAGGATGATGGTCGGTTCATCGTACTTTTCCAAGGCCTTGACACCAGTTCTAAGTCCAGGTTTGGTCGCATCATTTTCATCGCCATAATCCGGAACAGTCCCATACAATCCGACGGATACGATATAACAATCGCCTCCACCGTTATCAAAGAATAAACGTAAGCTATCATATAGCAAATAGCGCTCGGTATTGGCAATGCTTACGCTCAACACGGCAAAATTATTGTTCTCGTCCACTTCAACATCTATGTCATCAATGGTATGATCACCACCGTAATACTCCCTAAACTCCAACAATGAAGAAATGCGGGTGGGTTTCATCAACAGGGATTCTCCCCGCTTTTCTGCTTTTTCCGTGTAGCCGACAAAGGCGGGAATTGCCGTTTCTACTTGCGCTACGGAAGGTGGTAGTTTCGGTATTTCCTCAATGTAGACACCCGGTGTTTTAAAAACTGTGGCCATAATATGTGATTTTAATTATTTATAGATTCAAAAAAGTTTCGCTTACGATATAGTTGTTTTCACCCTCCAAAATGGATAGATCCCGATACCCGGGAATTTTCGTTTTCGATATGGTATCAGAGCCATCATACGCAACCAAGATGGTATCAATGGCCTGTTCGTTCATCCGTACGGGCAGTTTGCTCTGGAACACGTTGCCGCCCAGATTGTCAAATTCAATAGTGGCGTCATCATCGGTAATGTTGGTTACCTTATTGGTCTTGCACACGTATTTTAAAAGGTACTGGGCGGGTGCAAACCGGATTTTATAATTGCGGGTTTCAATTTCCGTGTTGGCCGGGGGTACCTTGTAGAATGTGCCGTCCTCTTTTAAGAAGCGGTACTTGTCTTCTGTTGCCAGGGAATCATTATGGATGGTGATCAGTCCCAAGCAGGGTTGCCAATCGTTTTCCAGTCTAAAGTAAACGTATTCCTCTTGGGCATTCAGGGTCACCTTATATACGCCTTCGGCTAAGGGCGCCCCGTCCTCATCGTAAAAACTCAGGAGGACGCTGTTTAAATCCATATTTGTAGGGTTTTCTACGGGTCCAATATTCGTATGCTTTACCTCCTTATCAAATTGTTGTGTTGTAGGATCATACTGAAAGTAAACGATGTCCATATTGGGCGATGGTACATCCAAGGCCATTATTTTTTCAGGTCCCGTAAATAAGATGCCCGAAGCCCCAGAGACATAACTTACCTTTTCCAACTTCCTGAATTGGGAGGAATTGTTCAGGTTTCCCGTATTGGCATCGACTTTTACAAGACATTCATAGGCGATATCCGAGCCGCTTCGCACCAAGTCATTATACTTATAGGCATTTGCCGCCGCAAACTGTGGTAATTTTTCATTGAGGTACAAGACATTATCCACAGTCTTGTCATTTCCATCCAAAATGGAATTTGCGTTGCTGAAATAGAGTTTGGTATTGTAGGGATCATTTGAGGTATAATTGGTGATTTTCGAAAAATCATAACCTGCCACATCAAGAAAAAATTGGAGCTTAAAATCATTGGACAGTTCCAAAAGGGGTGCGGCATCATCCAAATGCCGGACAAGTACATATAGCTTGTTCTGAAAAAATTTAGCGATCAGCCCTGCGCCCCGCAATACTTCTTCCGTTGCCGTTGTAGGCACAATATGGAGGAATTGAGGTTTGGTCACGGAAAAATAATCGTGTTCCAATTCTATGGTAAACAAGGGAGTGTATTTCATTCCTGCAGTTGTTTTGGCGTTACTTTAAAACGCCGGCGATCACGTTCTTCTTCATCTGGATTTCGGTAATTAAACTACCCTCGGACTGGTTAGCCTCATCTGCAATGGTCACTAATTTCATTTTGTATAAAACAGAGGGCAAATATTTTCCACCCAGGGTACTCCACAAATGGTTGACCTGCTCAAAATTCATGGTATACAACTCAAGGTGTAACTTTTCAATTTTGGGATCGAGGGAGGGAAAGCTGGCCGTGGTAAAAAAATTATTGCTTTGAAAACATTGTATGACGTTGGAAATCCTACTTAAAGCGACAGTGTATGCCAGGGTAGATGAAAACAATACATAAAGGTTAAGCAGTATTTTAGGGTTGCTTTTAATTACCTTATCCACTTGTCTGTAAATCCCGTTGGGGTTTTTTGAAATCCGGTCTTCTTCAATATTGACCAGGGTAATGATCACACCGGAGCTGTCCTCACCTTCATTAGCTTCGCCGCCTTCAACAATCTTAGCTATATTTCCAAGTACCGCGTACTTCTCCGTATTTGGCCCCGATAAGCCCTGCAGATATAAATTGGTTTGATCTTCAATAAAAGACAATGCCTTACTGATCATAATGCCTCCGATAAAATGAAAAAAGTGCTGGGGGAAATGGCTACAATAGGTACTTATGGATATTAGCCTCAAATCATATACAAGATTCAAAGAAATACCCTCATATACAATCCCTAAAAATGGGGATTTTAAAAATTGGGAGGTTCTAATAAAAAATTTCTTGAAAGTTTACCCGCCTCTGGCGGGCGACTATCCTCAAGGCAGAGCCATAGGGGAATTACTTGGATTAAAGCTCCATGACCTTCGACGCTTTTTTAATGAGTTGCGCTGTGTTTTTTACCTGAAATTTTTCTATCAGGTTTTTGCGGTGCGATATAGCGGTGTGGTTGCTAATGTAAAGTATATCCGCAATTTGTTTTGAAGAGTACCCTTCCCCTATGAGCTGCAGGACCTCCTTTTCCCTTGACGATATGCAACAGGTTCCCTTTTTTAAAACGTTTATTTGACTTATATCCGGGTTCCTTGCAAAACAATGTTCTATCCTTTCTTTATCGGAAATATCAATAAGGTAATTTGCCGCCAATGCACACTTTTCCAATTTATAAATGCGTATTTCATGTTGAAGGCATCTTTTAGTTCCATAAAAATCCGTGATATGATATCTCAGGGAAAGAGGTTTGAAAATATAGGGCACCGTAAAAAAACTGGTAAGACTATCCCGTATCCCGGACGACTCGCCCTCATCGATAATGGAAAACCACAAATCCCACCCTTCCCGAATCATCCTGACACTATCATTTCCTACAATATTCCTAAAGGAATCGCTACAGAAAAGGAACTGATCTTTCTCAATGAGATAAAGAACCACCATTAGATTCTTAGAGCGTTCACCCGTCCTGAGGATTTCCGAAATTTTTATCAGGAAAGGGGTCTCATGTTTTAATTGTGGATAGAAGATTTCCTCTATTTCTGCCAGGCTGTTCATTTATTGGTAGGGTTGAATATAAATGTAACCGGTATATACCAACACTCCACACGAAATTGTATAGTTGGTAAGCTATTCTTTATAAAAAGCAAATTTTTCTTGATTTACGGTATTAATAAAAAATTTCTTGAAAGTTTACCCGCCTCTGGCGGGCGACTATCCTCAAGGCAGAGCCATAGAGGTATTTCGCCGGTTTCATTTTGGCCTTGGAGCCAAAAACCGAAATTTTGTATTTTGCCCCGCCCGGAATTGCGAAAAGGCAATTCCGACCTTGTGCATTCCTCTCTCTTCGTTCGTCGGATGCAAGAGGGGAGGTAGATTCGGAAACCCCGAGGCAGAGCCAT
>JBGTNL010000039.1:0-90485 GCA_041743085.1 Flavobacteriaceae bacterium | reverse complement strand
ATAAATACCAATAGTAAAATCTATAGATAAGCAGAACAGGTCATAATGCGGTGGAATTAAATCCGGACCTGGCATTAACTTGTAAAGTATGTCCCAGCTTCCATGCAGAAAATAACCGGTTGCCAGAATGTACAGGTTCTTTTTAACTCCATAATAGGCAAAAAACAAAAAGAAAATAGCCTGAACTGCAGTCAGAATTAACGTTTGAAGATCTGTCCAGGTAAAACCAACATAAAGGAATCCAATTCCTGAAAGGATAAGACCATAAATTATTTTTTTGTCCAGATGCTTCATTATACCAAACAGTAAAATGATTATAATTCCCGAAGAAATTCCAATAATTATTGCATTCATAGTAGCGTATTTATTTGTTAGATTTAATTACAAAATTTACTTATTTCAAACGAATTCATATTTTTCTACAGATTGAGCAAAACACTTATTGGAATGATATTCTTCAAGGCATTGTGAAGAGCAAAAATAAAGTTCATCTTCATTTGGATGATGAATCGCATTTTGGGGGTTTACTATTAGCATGCGACAAACCGGATCGATATAATTGGTCTTCGTTCTTTCCATATCAATTTCAAAAATTTCTCTTGGGCCATTGATGTTTTTAAAAAGATGTCTGCCTTTGGATCTAAATGCACAGATCGATTTATCCGCTAATGAATTTACAAAATCATCGGAACACCAAAAGGTGCCTGCTACAGCTTGAGCGGCAATTCTGGACACCAGATTTATAGTAGATCCAAAATAATTATCGGCCCTCTCCAAAACTCTACCATAATGCAATCCCCCATGTACCTGAAGAAAATTCTCTTCTGTTATGGTATTGGCTTCTAATTTAAGGGCTGTAGCAAGTAAAAAATCTGGATATTCAGAAACGAACATTAGTTCATCTCCTGTGCGTTGATGCAGTTTACTGTCCCCGACCAGGCAACTTTGGGCGATACTAATATATTTATCAATTAAATTGGCCGCCGACATCGCACCATGTATTTCAGTGAGGGCAGTGTAACCCGATAAATCTGCCATTAGAATAGCGATATTTTTTTCCATTGTCGATGTTTTAGAATACAAATGTACCCAGGCTTTTAACCCTGCAACGGACAGCAAGATGTCAAAAACGGACACTCTTTCTATTGTTTATACAATAACTAGAAGCCTGCTCACCAGTCCAAATGAATACCAATGAACAATTCAGAAGTTTTTCGGGTAACATCTGCGGGGTTGTCACACCATATTCGAGCAAGAAAACATCCTGAGTGGTGGATGCCTTTCAAAAAATGAAGGA
This sequence comes from Flavobacteriaceae bacterium, assembly GCA_041743085.1. Classification (GTDB taxonomy): domain Bacteria; phylum Bacteroidota; class Bacteroidia; order Flavobacteriales; family Flavobacteriaceae; genus JAFMPW01. The sequence continues at coordinate 89,188 of JBGTNL010000039.1, read as the reverse complement.
ATGGCTGTTACAGCACGCGTATTTAAGGCTCGTAGTTACTATAAGATATATTGATAGATACAATTAATAATTATTAAACTCATTTAAATCCATTTTACATTCCTTTACTATATTTATCACACGAAAGCACCAAAATGCTGTTGAGGATGTCCTAACAAGTGTCCTATTTTGAAAAATTTGAGATAAAATATTGATTTCAAATAGGTTATGTGATTGGATTCATATCCTGCCACCCCGACTGAATGTTTTTAAAACCCTGATAATCAATTGATTATCAGGGTTTTCTGTTTTCAGAAACACTTCCAAAACGAGCGAAATCAGTCTAAATCTTATAATGAAGGTGTCCTATTGCGTGTCTTCTTTTTATGTTATGCTTGGTAAAGTCCTATAAACAAATAGTATTAACATTTGGGTTGTCGGGGAAAAGGGATGAGAACCTTGAAGAATTATTGTTTAAGACATACAATTGGTGTCAATTTTAACAAGAAAGCGTATGATTCTTTTAATTTTTAAGAAAATCATTTCTGTATTATCGTATATTTATGTAAGTGAAGTAAGAAACGCGCACCTTTCTTTTCTTACTTTTTAATTTGCGGGCAGGTCGGATATTCCCCGAGTATTCAAACCGATAAAAGTCTGGCTGTAATTGACTACAGATAGTTTATAAACTATCCCTACTGAATGCTCTAATAAAAGCAAGTCAGATCAGTTTTAAGCACAAATGTAGCTTCCCCCCATTTTGCTTTTATTCAATTTAATTCAAATTGAAACGGGTGGACGGACAAGCCAAGGGGAACCCATCTTCACAATTCTTAAAAACGGATGGTGGCAAAACCAAATCCAATGCTATTGAAGTGCCCTCCATTTCCTTACCCAAAGGTGGTGGGGCCATAAAAGGTATTGACGAGAAATTTGCTGTCAACTCGGTAAATGGTACAGCATCCTTTTCTATTCCCCTTCCATTTTCCCCTGCACGGGGCGCTTCCCCCGCACTTTCCCTTTCCTATAATTCGGGAGCAGGAAATGGCAGCTTCGGTCTGGGATGGAGTTTAAGTCTGGGCTCCATCAAACGTAAGACGGACAAGGGCCTTCCACAATATCATGATGGTATGGATTCGGACACCTTTCTTTTTTCCGAAGCGGAAGATCTGGTGCCGGAATTCAAAAAAGAATTGAATGGCAGTTTTTCAAAAGATACCAATGGGGAGTATGTCATCCATGGAATAGATTCGCCAGATGGCAACCACATCATCCGATTTTATAAGCCCCGCGTAGAAGGACTTTTTGCCCGCATTGAACGGTGGACCGAAAAAACTTCCGGGCGAATAAAATGGCGCATCCTTACAAGGGACAATGTGACCACACTTTTCGGCTGGACAAGCAATGCTGTAATAGCAGACCCCGGGGACAACAGAAAAATATTCGAATGGTTGCCCGAATTTGTGTTTGATGACAAGGGAAACTGCTCGCACTACCTTTATAAAAAAGAGGATAGCAAGGGGTTTAATGCTTCGCTCCCACACAATCGAAATCGTTTTCAAAACGGAAAAATCACCTACACTAACTTGTACTTAGAAAAGGTTTTGTACGGCAATAAAAAACCCTATGCTAATTTTGGAACGGCATTCCCGGCAGAAACCGATTATATGTTTCAAACGGTCTTGGATTATGGGGAATATGACACCGAAGTACCCATTGCCAAAATAAGGGATTGGGAGTACAGGCCGGATGCCTTTTCCGATTATAAACCGGGCTTTGAGATCAGGACAACCCGATTGTGCAAGCGGGTACTGCTGTTTCATTTTTTTGAGGAATTGCCCGGCGGATCTGCCCTGGTGAAATCAACAAATTTTGAATATGATACCACTTCTGAAAAGGATTTTACCTTCTTAAAAACCCTTACTGTCCAGGGTTACATCAAAAAAACCGATGGCTCCTATACCAACAAAAAAATGCCACCAGTGGAGTTCACATACCAAAAACATCATTGGAATACAGTTGTAAAAACGATCTCATCAGAAGATTTGGTACATGCGCCTGCCGGATTGGATGAACAAAACTATCAATTTACCGACCTCTTTAACGAAGGCTTATCGGGAATTCTTACGGAGCAGACCAATGGCTGGTACTATAAACACAACCTGGGGAAGGGAAATTTTGCCCTGGCCCGACTGGTCTCGCCCAAGCCCTCATTCGCCGGCCTGGGCAATCGACTTCAACTGGCTGATCTGGATGCGGACGGCGGCAAACAACTGGTCAGTTTCAGCACGGAACCCAGAGGATATTTTGAACTGGATGACAAGAATGAATGGCAGTCGTTTAAAAATTTTAAAACCCTTCCCAATATTGATTTTGGGGATGCCAATACCCGAATGCTCGATTTGAACGGGGACGGCCAGGCAGAGATCCTGATTACCGAAGAGGCGGTCTTTACCTGGTACGGATCCCAAGGACGAAATGGTTTTTCCGAATCACATAAAACGCTGCAATCTTCTGATGAAGAAGCCGGACCGCAAGTAGTTTTCGCGGATGCCGCGCAAAGCATTTTCCTGGCCGATATGTCGGGCGATGGGATGACGGATATTGTTCGGATTCGCAATGGCGAAATATGCTATTGGCCGAACCTGGGCTATGGCAATTTCGGGGCCAAGGTTACGATGGACGATGCACCGGTGTTCGATCATCCGGAATCCTTCGATCCTTCCTATTTGCGATTGGCAGATATAGATGGTTCAGGGACCACGGATATTATTTATCTCGGCAAGAACACATTCAGTTGCTGGATGAATTTATCGGGGAATCGTTTTAGCCCGAATCCATTTGAAATTAAGGCATTCCCTGATGTTCATAAACAGACTAGAATTACGGTGGCCGACCTTTTGGGCAACGGGGTCGCCTGTATTGTATGGTCGAGTGGCTTATCCAAAGATGCAGGCTCCCCGCTGCGGTATATCGATCTCATGGGCAGTACCAAACCACATATTATGATCGGTTATAAAAATAATCTGGGCAAGGAAGTGTCACTGACCTACAAACCCTCCACCACCTTTTATCTGGAGGATAAATTGGAGGGCAACCCCTGGGTCACCAAGCTGCATTTTCCTGTCCACTGTATTTCGGAAACGGTAACCCTGGATAAGATTACAGGCTGGCGTTTTGTGAGTTCCTATAAATACCATCATGGTTATTACGACCACCCCGAAAGGGAATTCAGGGGATTTGGTATGGTGGAACAGACCGATACCGAACATTTTGAACATTGGGAAAAAGGGAATGCTACTAATATTGTTGATCGGGAGCTTCACCAGGAACCCGTGATCTCCAAAACATGGTTCCATACCGGCGCTTTTCTTCAAAAGGATAAAATCCTGAATCAATTTGCCCATGAATACTGGTATACCAAAGTAAAAAACGTAACGCATCCGGATGAGCCCTTGCCCGATGCACAAATTATTCCCGCACCGGGGATCTCTACTGACCTTATTGAACAGCTTGGTACACAGGAATGGCGGGAAGCACTGCGGGCCTGTAAGGGCATGGCCCTCCGCTCGGAAATTTTTGCGCAGGATGCACCTTTGGAAAACCCCTCCGATGCCGAATTGATAAAACAGGGCCTCCCTTATTCGGTAGGAACCCATAATTGTGTCATAGAATTGCTGCAACCCAAAGGGAGAAACAAACACGCGGTTTATGTGGTAAAAGAAAGCGAGGCGATTACCTATAGCTATGACAGGAACCCGGAAGATCCCAGAATAGCCCATAATCTCAATATCAAACTGGATGAATACGGCAATGTGTTGGAATCGGCCGCTGTGGTATATCCAAGGAAGGAGGCAAACGTTGTGGCCGAAACCATACTGCCTCCTGTAACACAGGACGCGCAACGCAAGACAGTAATTCTATACACCCAAAACCAATTTACCAATGATGTCATGTTCGACCATGTGTATCGGTTGCGATTGCCTTCCGAAGTAAAAACCTATGAATTAAAAGGAGTCCCCAAAACAGCTTCGTTTTATGGGATAAAGGACTTTGATACTATTTTGACCTCGGCAACCGAAGTCGCTTATCACGACATCGATACAAGTCCTTCCGCCGGCAGTTCCCAGAAACGCTTGATCGAGCATTTTCGCAGTACCTATTACAATAACGAACTAAAAAAAGCTTTGCCGTTGCATCAGTTGGATTCCCTGGCACTGCCCTATGAAAGTTACCAGTTGGCCTATACGCCGGAATTGGTTTCGGATATTTATGGCACAAGAGTTACTGATGCTTTGCTCACCGAAGGCAAGTTTACGCATAGCGAAGGCGACAGCAATTGGTGGATCCGTTCGGGCACTACCCAATTTATTACCGGACCGGAAACGGTTGCCGATGCCCAAAAGCGATTTTATGTGCCTATTTCTTATACCGACCCTTATGGTTCCATAACCAAAGTGGGCTATTACAAGGAGTATTATCTTTTTATCGACGAGACCGAGGATGAACTGAACAACAGATCCAGGGTAGATCTGTTCAACTTCCGTACACTTTCCCCGCAGCGGATGCGGGATATCAATAATAACCTTTCCGAAGTTCTAGCCGATGAATTGGGTTTGGTAAAGGCCATGGCGGTTCTGGGTAAAGGCAGTGAAGCAGATGACCTGTCAGGTTTTACTGAATACACCTCGGCCGCGGAAGCAGCTTCCATCGATTCTTTTTTTAATACTGACGATTCAGTTCAACTCACCACACAGGGAAAAGAGCTGTTGAAACATGCCACCGCCCGATTTATATATGATTTTGATGTATTTCTCAATACCGGTAAGCCTGCAGTAGAAGCCTCCATTGTCCGGGAAGAAAATTTCCAAAAAAATAATGATTCCCCAATACAACTCAGTTTTGAATATTCAAACGGCCTGGGCACTGTGGTGATGAAAAAAGCACAGGCCGAACCCGGCTTAGCAAAAGAGGTTCAAGTACATCCTGATGACACTTATACTATTGTGGAAACGGATACCTCAAAACGGCTACGTTGGATCGGGAACGGCAGGACGATCCTGAACAACAAGGGCAATGCCGTAAAACAATACGAACCCTATTTTTCAGTAAGTCCCTATTACGAAGATCTGAAAGAATTGGTGGAAACGGGGGTAACCCCCTTCCTATACTATGATGCCCTGGGTCGGTTGATAAAAACCGAAATGCCCGATGGCACTTTTTCAATGGTGGAATTCGATTCCTGGAAACAAAAAGCCTATGATGCCAACGATACCGTTTTAGAGAGTGCATGGTATTCCAAAAGAATGGCCTTACCCCTAAACGACAGGGAAAAAAAAGCAGCCGAAAAAGCATCTAAGCATGCCAACACGCCCAATGTGCTTCACTTCGATACCCTGGGCAGACCTGTTTTATCCATTGAACATAATAAAAACCTGGAAACCGATGCCGATGAATTTTACAAAACCAAAATAAAGCTGGATACGGAAGGCAACCTGCGAACGGTGACCGATGCCCGTGAGTTACCTGAAAATGGGCATAAGGGGAATACTGTCATGCAATACAAATACGATATGTTGGGCAATCTGGTCTATCAGAACAGTATGGATGCCGGGCAAAGCTGGCTCCTGGTGAATATCCTGGGCAACCCCCTCCGGACATGGGATGAACGCGACCATGAGTTTCAGTATTTTTATGACCAACTGCATCGGCCGACCCAAAGTAAAGTGCTTGGAGGGGATGGAACACCTTTGAACCATATATTCGACCGCTTATTTTATGGGGAAGCAGATACCAATCCCGAAGCTAAAAATCTGAGAGGGCAGGTCATCAAACACTACGATACGGGTGGGTTATTGGAATCCCCGGAATACGATTTTAAAGGCCAACCGCTGGCCACAACAAGAAGACTATTTAGTAATTACAAAGAAGTGGCCCACTGGGCGGATACCAATCTGCTAACCGATCTGGAAAACGAAGCCTTTATTGTTACTACCGAAACCGATGCCCTGGGCAGGATCACCAAACAAATTACCCCGGACGGCAGTGTCATTACACCCTCCTATAACGAAGCAGGATTGCTGAACGAAGAAACGGTATCCCATAGTAACCCAGCTTTGACCACCACGTACATAAAAGACATCGATTACAACGAGAAGGGACAACGTAGTAAGATCATTTACGGCAATAATGTTACTACCAAATTTCATTATGACACCCTAACCTTCCGTCTCATCCGCCAGGAAACCTTTCGACAGAACATTGAAGTGCTTCAGGATCTGTATTACACCTTTGACCCCGTAGGCAACATCACCCACCTTGAGGACAAGGCCATCCCCATCAGTTTTTTTGCCAATGCGATGATCGAACCTATAAGCGAATACAGCTATGATGCGCTATATCGATTACGGGATGCTACCGGCAGGGAAAACAATGCGACCCTGACCTTTGACCATAAAGACAACTGGAACGATGCCCCTTTTATGCAACAGCACCAACCCGGCGACCCTATGACCGTGCGGAATTACATGCAAAAGTACGGTTATGATGAGGTCGGGAACATTACACAAATGGCACACAAGGCGACGGACAACGATTGGACACGCATTTATAAATATGAGACCGCTAACAACCGCTTACTATCCACAAAAATCGGCAACCAAACCTATGAGTACCCGCATAATCCGCAACACGGCTTTATTACCATCATGCCGCATCTGGATGAAATGGGCTGGAATTTTAAGGAAGAACTGGTCAAGACCATCCGGCAAAAAGTAAATGCGGGCAACGGTATCCCGGAAACTACCTGGTACCAATACGACGGACAAGGCCAGCGTATCCGAAAAATAACCGAAAACAGTTCATCTGTCGGGGCCATACCTACGAGGAAAGATGAGCGAATCTACATAGCCGGCTATGAAACCTATAGAACTTACCAGGCAAATACCTTAGACTTTGAACGGGAAACCCTAAGCCTGCTGGACGAAGGCCACCGTTTTGTAATGATTGAAACAGTAAAACAAAATACGAATACAACTCCCCCTCTTTGGGAGGGGGTCGGGAAGAGGTTTGTGCGCTACCAGCTCCACAACCACCTGGGCTCGGCAGTTTTAGAATTGGATGTCACCGCCCAAGTCATCAGCTACGAGGAATACCACCCCTACGGAACAACATCCTACCAGTCCATGAATACCAGTATAAAAGCGGCCGCCAAACGCTACCGCTATACGGGGATGGAACGTGATGAAGAAACGGGCCTGGAATACCATAGTGCCCGGTATTATCTGTCGTGGTTGGGGAGGTGGTTGAATGCTGATCCACTCGGGACTGAGGATGGCGATAACTTATTCTCATATGTCGGTGACAATCCGTTTATTTTTCACGATCTATTTGGCGGTCAGCGAGAATCTTTCGAGGAACGAATGGCTAGGAATGGAGGCAATGTTTTGTTACTGAACGCATCCACAGTCACAAATGAAGGTCTCGCTGGAATAGATCAGGGCTTAAGTCGTATTCAGGTTAAACAAAGCATTGGAAAAATTGAGGATACACTCGAACACAGGGAACAGTCAGACCCATTCTCCATTCCACCAGTCCCACTTGTCCTTCCTCTAGGAATAAACTTTTACAATGCCGCTTTAACTGGTTTTCTGGAGGGTGCTGACATGGCATATTGGGGTTCGCTCAACCCAAGCCAATTTGGCAAGAATAATGTCTTTTTGGGCGGTAAGAGCCATATTGCTTACTACCTCGGCAAGTTCGAGTGGATTGCTCGTTGGAGTAGCCAAAGTAAGTTCCCTGCTCCAAACACAGCCGTTGGAGAGCTTAAAAATGCCGGGGCTGCATTCAATGTATTAGGTATTGGCCTTAGTGCCTGGTCATTTTCAGCATCTATGAATGATGAGCAAAGAGGACAAGCATTATATGATATATCGGCTTCTACAGTAGGATTTTTGGGACCATTGGGGCGTGCTTACTCAGCTGGATACTCTTTAAGCCAAGTGGGCGACAAGGGAGTGGAACTTGCCTCACAAACAGTACTTGGAGAGGATTATTCTCCATCCTCCTTAATAGCGCAGGATGTGATTCCCTTCTTAGAACTAACATTTACCTCTCAAGATTGGTATGTTGAGGGCGGAAAGAAAGTAATACCGTACCGTCAAACTTTAGGTTGGAAGTTGGGGTGGTGGCTGACACCCGACTAATTGGTTGCAAGTATGACTCGTCAACGCTCATTTAACCCCCGCTCCCGCTAGCCTGCCTGTCGGTAGACAGGTCTGTGACTAGTGGCAAGTCCGAGTAAGAACACAAAATAAAACATAACCCTAAAAATCAAAAATCATGAAAGCTACAACCAAAGACAAAACCAAAAACACCCCCTGTTAACCATAATTTATTAAGAGCAGTTATTACCCGGCAATCGTACATGTTGGACAGGTGATCCGGAAAAGCATTGAAAACTGCAACTTAATTACATAACTATCTAAATCGAATCATCATGGCAACTTTCAACATCTCCGGCCGCATCGTTTCAAAAGAGTCACAACTTCCGGTCCCCGGGGTTCGGGTGGAGGCCTGGAATTGGGATATCCGGCGCCCTGTTTTATTGGGGGAAGCCAATACTGATGCAACGGGCAATTATGCCATTTCCCTGGACGATGCCTATTTCAGGGATCATCCCATAGACGCCTTACCTGAGGTGATATTTAAAATACTTCGCGGGGACCGCCTGTTGGACAGTTATTCCAAAAAGGTATTGTGGAGTCCGAGAACCCGAAGCATCACATTGGATCTTGAGGTATCATTAACTGAACAGCCGGAAGAACCAATTCCCAATCTGGTACAGGGCAGGGTCAATACAAGCCAGGGCGAGCCCCTGGAAAAGCTTTTGGTTCAGGCATGGGACCGCAACCTGCAGGAAGAACTGCTATTGGGGGAGGAAAACACCGATGAAACCGGGTCGTATACCATTGCATACATTCCAAAAGAAATGTTGCCCCAGGGTAAAACCCAGGCAGATCTGTTGGTAAAAGTGCTGGATACCAATGCGGAGGTCCTCGCCACTTCATCACTATACTGTAAAGCACCTTCACGGCAGGAAGTCAACTTTCAACTGGAAACAGAAACCTACCGCGGACCTTCGGAATTCGAACGCATACTCCGTTCGCTTACACCGTATCTGGATGGTACGGAGATGGCGGAATTAACACCTGAACAGGTAGAATACCTCGTCTGCAAAAGCGGAGGAGAACAGGAAAAAATTACGGCTTTGGCCAGGGCTTACCAGAATATGCGGGAAGCAGATGTGCCACCGGAGGCTTTTTATGCCCTAAGTCGGAAGGAATTGCCGATGGAACTCCCGGAACTACTGGCACAGCCGCTGGCCAATTTGCGTGAAGCCCTCGAGCAGGCCACCGAAGCCAATATAATCCCTTTTTCCTTTCATGACAGGCTGGATGAAACAATGGTCCGCTTAAAGGAGCTGGCCGTGGATCACCTGTTGAGGGCCCCGGAGATCAAAACCGATTATTCGTTGAGTGGATTGTTCAATATCAGCCTCCCCAGGACCGAACAACAAAAAACACTGCTTGGCCTTTGGCTTTCCAGGGAAGGGACCACGGAAGATTTTTGGAAAAACCTGGGCGAGCATCCCGAATTTACGGAAGTCGGACTTGTGGAGGAAATTCAGTTTACACTGAAACTAAATTTGCTTACCCAATCTCATCTGCCATTGATCAAATGGTTGCGGCAGGCGGACAACCTAACGAAGTATCAAACGATGGGCGATCTGGTAACTCTGGAAAAAGCGGACTGGGAAAAAATACTGGAAGATAAAGTGGGCGGAACTACCGTGGGATACCCTCCCCATATTGCAGGAACGGACGAAGCGGAAAAAAAGAGCAACTACGCCACGGCACTCTTCAGTCTGGTAGAAAATGTCTTTCCCATGGCCCGGCTTACCCATAAGGTGAGCCAGGATTCCTTTCCTGAAAAGGACGACCTGCTTACCTTCCTAAATATCAATCCCGACTTTGAGTTCGACAAGGTGTACCTGGAACGGTACCTGAAACAGGATGGCCGGCTGGCGAGTGTACAGGACAAACCTGCACTCATTACCCGATTAAAGAGTATGCAGCGGCTGTATAAGCTAACGCCAAGATATGAAGAAATGCAGCACTTTATGCATGCCGGTATCGATTCCGCCCGGGCCATTGTCAAAAAAGGTAAAGCAAATCTGAATGAAGCTTTCGCGGAGGTAATTTCGAAAGAAAAGATGGCCGAAATAGTTGCCAATGCAGAAAATGTAGTGTCAGCTACCTTGCTTATGTACATGAAATGGAAAGATTATGGCCCAGGTGATCCATCAAAAACCCCTGCCAGTTATGGTCCCGTATTTCCCAGCCCTGAACTTCCGGAAAGCATTTCGGAAGACGTTTCCAACTGGACCGAAATGTTCGGTTCCTTTAACCTGTGCGAGTGCGAACACTGCCGATCTGTCTATAGTCCGGCTGCCTATATGGTAGACCTGCTCGAATTTTTGGAGAAACAGAATATCTCAGCCAAAAATTTGTTGCTGTCCCGCCGCCCGGACCTGGCGGAAATTGAACTGTCATGCGCCAATACGAATGCGGTGTTGCCCTATGTGGATCTGGTCAATGAAGTATTGGAAAATGCCATAGCGCCCCAGTATTTTACATTTGCGGAAATAGATGGTTTTGACAAGGCACTTAATTCCAATGATTTTACGAAAATTCCAATAGAAGTATTGAAACATTTTTCAGATAATGGATTTCCCTTGTCTGAAAAATTGGCCATAGAGGCAGACGTACTGAATAAAAAAATACTTCCTATCAAGAATTGGTACATCTCCGACGGAGCATGGCTATATAGCGTTAGGAGAAATCTTTTGTCCAATATTTATACGATTTACCCCAGCCCTCAAACCAGCGGCAAACAGGAAGACCTTGGAGTACAGCCTGAACACCTAAACAAGAATGCCTATGAATTATTGAAAGAATCCATTTTTCCTTTTTCGCTGCCTTTTGATCTGTGGCATGCTGAAATAAAATATTATCTGGAATATTTGGGCCTTACAAAATTCGAGGTTTCCGAAGCATTTTCAAATGCGGATGAGGTAAACCTACTACAAAATGTAGCATTGGCCCTGGAATATCTGGATCTTACCGAAACTGAAAAATCCATTTTGGGCAATAGCGCTGACGGATGGAATTTATGGGGCTTGCAGGAGCAAAATAACAAGCTGGTAAATCCATTGCTACAATCAAAACCCGTTAACGGCACCTGGATAGAAGTGTTATCAGTTGTACCTGTATTTCTACATCGCAGCGGCCTTAACTACCAACAATTAAAGGAATTGGTTGTACTGCCCTGGATCCAATCGGGAAAATTCTTGAAAATCATCTCTGAAGACAAGAACGATCAGGATACCTGTGACCTTGTAAAAATGAAATTGGAAGGTCTTACGGCGGATGTGCTGGTGCGGATAGCTAAATTCATTCGTCTGTGGCGGAAACTGGGTTGGCCGATTTACGAATTGGGCAAAGCCCTTATGGTAATCAAAAGTACGGGGGCGACACCGGCTACAGAGGTAGACCCCACACCAACGAATAAAGAATTTCTCTTCCTGTACCATGTACAACGATTGCATACCGAATTGAAGGTACCGGTAATTGAAATTTTAAGTTGGTGGTCTAACATAGATTATATAAAATTTCCAGGCGGACCTAACACACATTTTGAAAAATTGTTTTTGAACAAGTCCGTCGAAAATCCAGATGAACCAGGCTTTAAGGACTTAAGCCTGGGCAAAAATATTCAGGGGACGTTTAGCACTGCCGCCACCAGTATCATGGCAGCCTATTCTATAGATGAGCCTGCCTTACAGTTGATCAGAACCGCTTATTCGATCACGGATGAACTCACTATCGAAAACTTGTCCGGCATTTTCCGGGTAGTATCTTTTGCACGCGCGTTAAATGTTTCCATAGTAGATTGTATAGCAATGGAGGAGTTAACAGGATTGAATCCTTTTGACCTTAGCAATACTCACGCTACACTGCAGTTTATGCAAATTGTAAAGGGAATAAAAGCTGCCGGTTTTAAAATGGAGGCCCTGGATTACGTATTAAGAAATCATTTCCCCGAAACCTTTGAATCCACTCCTGAAGAAGTGTCCCGCTTCCACTGGGAAATACGGCAGGGCTTATTGAAAATTAATACCGAAAACCAGGAAACTATTCAGCCGAACCTTGATGTACTGAGCCGAAACCTCCAACTGCTTTTTCCGGAAAAAGTGGTGGCAGACGTGCTTAAATTACTGGATATGCCTGCTACCCTTAAGGATGACACCGATACCAAGACCGAAAGGGAAAAACTGATCAAAGACTACCTTACATTTTTGGATGTAAATGAAGCGACCACACAACTTTTGGTGGCCTATGATGAAAATAAAAAGCCGTTGCAATTGGCCGGGGAAAAAGTTATGCGAATGGAATATCTGCTTCAGGGATTGCTTCCACATGTAAAAAAAGTGCTGGGCAGCAATTTTATCAGTGAAAAGCTTGCCTCCCATTTAAAATTAGGCCTGGATGTTACAAAGTATTTGCTGGAGGAGGTTTTAACTTCAAGGGTTGATAACCAGAAACCGATTATCGAAGATTGGATAGATCTGGCAAAAGTTGGTTTACAGGCTGAATACTTTGAGGTTGCTACCTTTACGAATGCAAAGCTAAAGCGAAATGATGAGATCATTGATTTTAACTGGGGTGACAAGGGTCCAGATAGTTTAATTAGTGATCCTTCAACCTATAGTGTACGATGGGAAGGCAATCTGGTTCCCAATGTTGATGGTGACTATACCTTTTATCTGGAAGGAACCGGGAAAGCCACTTTGTGGGTAAATGGTGTTGAGTTGATTAGTAAACCTGCCAGCCTCAATGAACAGGCAAGTGCCGTACCATTAGAACTTAAGACAGGCCAGTTTTATAAGATTAAAATCGAATATTCCATATCTTCTGACCTCGGACACATAAAATGGCTCTGGAGCAGCGGAACCTTACCCAAAACAGTGGTTCCCGCCAATCAATTGTTTCCCCTGGACTATGTGAAATTGAAAGAAGGCCATAGGTTACTGCAAAAAGCAGGACTGATCCTCAGTGCGTTTGGCATCACAACAGAAGAGCTCCGCTTCTTAATGGGGAAAAAAGTACTGGACCTTAACAAGCTTCCCCTGACAAAAATATCAATACCCAAGGATGTTACCTGGAAAGATTGGCAAACCCTGATGGAATGGATGCGTTTAAAAAAAGTTTGGAAGCTTCAGGACTTTACCTGGCCGGAGGCACTTAAGCAGCTCAGTTTGCTAACTTCAATGGTAACGCATTTTAATGAGCTCTTATTAAAACAAACAGACTGGGACGAAAGGGACTACGATTATCTCACAAACACACTCTGGAAATTATCTCCTGCCAACATGGTCCAGGAGCCGGGGATGTTGTTGCGTCTTATCCATGCTATGGAAGCAACAAACCAAATTGGGTTGTCGGCACAAAACATCAATGAGTGGCTCATTCCGCAGATAGACGCTCTCAAGGCGATGAACTTTAAGAAGGCCCTGAATGCCAAATATGACAATCAGGCATGGCTGGGCGTGGCCAGACCCATAAAGGACAAACTCCGTAAGCAGCAGTTGGCAGCCATGGTCGCTTATCTGACCTGTCAGTCGCCCACCGTGAAAAATGCCGCCAATGCTTTTGATACGAATGACCTTTACAGGTATTACCTGATCGATGTGGAAATGGATCCCTGTATGACGACCTCCAGGATCAAGCAGGCAATCAGTACCATCCAGCTATTTGTACAAAGGGCCATGATGGGTCTGGAGAAAGGGATTGTCCTGAGCGAAGATGCCCGGCATGAATGGAAATGGCGTAAAAACTACCGCGTTTGGGAAGCGAACCGCAAGGTATTCCTTTATCCCGAAAATTGGATAGAGCCGGAATTACGGGATTATAAAACCCCCTTCTTTAAAGAACTGGAAACCGAGTTGCTGCAAAACGAGATTACGGATGAAACGGTAGAGGATGCCTTTGTAAACTACTTGTATAAACTGGATGAAGTAGCGCAATTGAACCTGGTGGGGATGTATCATGATTTGGATACAGAAACGATCCATGTTTTTGGCAGGACCCATATGGAGCCCTATATCTACTATTATCGCCGCCGGGAAGAAACCACCTGGACCCCCTGGGAAAAAATGGATCTGGATATAGAAGGGGACCATTTAATACCGGTGGTATGGAACTACAGACTGTACCTATTTTGGGCGATTTTTAATAAAATGCAAGGTGAAGAATGGGGAGGAGAAAATACTGAAGACTGGGAAATAAAACTGGCCTGGAGTGAATATGAGAATAACACTTGGTCACCAAAAAAATTATCCAATGAAACAATCATTTCTGGAAGCGATAATAAAGAAAACCCGAGAAATTTTCGGGCAAATGATGAATATGACATAATAACTCCATCAAAGAACTCAAAAGCAGAATCTGATGTCTATTATAGACAAGATATCGAATATTGGAAATATTTACCAAAGCCATCAGAACACTTGATGCTTCTCGAAATGGAGCCAAACAATTCAATTAGAATAAGTATAGTTAAAAGATACCCTAAAAAAATTGTTAAAGGATTTGTACTGTCACAACGATATATAGATGCTCAAAATCCTTATACAGGGTTTAGTACATCGAGCAAAAATGGTGAATCTTTTATTCTGGAAGATATTGAAAAGAGTATTGAAGACAATAGAACTATAGGCAAATTCATTTTCGAGAATTGCAAGAATAATGTATACTCTGAAGAGAATGAGTCGAATGAGAAACCGAATAAAATTTTTGGGCCTATAGACTCTGATAATTATTTTATGGAGATGCGGTCAGGAGATAAACCATTGCAATTCAATTCCACGTCTGTACTTACGGAAAAACCATCAAAATTTGAATATTTACCGCATGATTTATTTGTATTTCCTAATGTCTTTTTCTACCAAGATCAAACCAAAACATTTTTTGTAGAGTTCAAAGAAGAAGTAACCACCTATAAAACCTGGGTATCGGAAATCATTAAATTACCTGATGGGACCGTTATTACTAACGTGAAAGAAATAGAACAAGAATTAAAACTAAAGAAATTTTTCTTCGATACCTTTTATCATCCCTATGTCTGCGAATTTATTAAACGTTTAAATCAAGATGGAATTAGTGGTTTGTTAAATCGTAAAGTGCAGGGGATACTTCCGCAAGAAGCAAAAGGTGCAATAATCGACTATACCGATAAAAGTAAGAAGGTACTAGAGCTTCTATTCGTTTACCATTACAAACCAGTAAATGAAAATGTAGCTACTCCTTATCCTATAGAAGATGTTGATTTTAAATCAGATAGTGCATATTCGAATTATAATTGGGAGTTGTTCTTCCATATCCCCTTGCTAATTGCCGACAGGCTTTCTAAAAACCAGCGATATGATGAAGCATTAAAATGGTTTCATTTTATTTTCGACCCAAAAGCGGACTTCACAGGGCTCGAAAAAACTTTTCCAATTGCTAAAACCAATCCTGAGGCACGGTACTGGAAGTTGCTGCCTTTTTTTAACAATATGGAAGCCAAAGAATCCTTATTGGAAATTATGGGATTGCTGCATGTAGATGATCCCGGTTCACCTTCAAAGGATGATCCCCTATTAAAAAAGAAAAAACAGGAACTAGTGGAATTAATTGACCAATGGCAGGACAATCCCTTTAATCCACACCTTATCGCCCGTAGCCGACTCGCTGCCTATCAGAAAACGGTGGTCATGAAATATTTGGATACTTTAATTGCCTGGGGCGATCAGCTATTCAGCAGGGACACCATAGAATCGCTGAACGAGGCTACACAATACTATATCTTGGCTGCCGAAATTTTAGATACAAAACCACAAAAAGTCTCCCGACCCGTTGCCTTGCCTATTAAAACGTACAGTCAACTGGATTCAATTAGTAATGATCCATTATCCAATCCCCTTGTCAATCTGGAGAACATTGTTGCCAAAACAACTAAAGTACCAACGGATTCTGAAAAGAAATCCATATTGTTATCCATGGGCAACAGCCTGTATTTCTGTATCCCTAAAAATGAAAAGTTGCTGGAATACTGGGAAACTATTGCCGACCGTTTGTTCAAGATCCGCCATTGTATGAACATTGAAGGGGTAACCCGGCAATTGCCACTCTTCGAACCGCCAATTGATCCGGCCTTGTTGGTAAAGGCCGCTGCAGCAGGTATCGATATCAGCAGCGCCCTGAATGATCTCTATGCTCCGTTACCGCATTACCGCTTTAGCTACATGCTGCAAAAGTCTCTGGAACTCTGCCAGGATGTAAAATCGTTGGGTGCGACCCTGTTGTCCGTCCTTGAGAAAAAGGATGCGGAAGAGCTGGCGCTCGTATGGGCCGGACAGGAAACAAGCCTTTTAAAAGCGATTAAAGAAATCAAAAAACAACAGATAAAAGAAGCGAAAACAACCCTGGACGGCATTCATAAATCCAAGGCCATTACTGAAGAGCGGTTTAACTATTATGCTAATATTGAAAAGGTAAGTGATGGGGAAGTGGAGCAACTTGCTCGGTTAAAGGTCGCACAGATGCTTCAGAAATTTGCCCAACTTGCACAAATTAGTTCTTCTCTAGCATTTGGTTTTCCTAATTTTGAATCAGGCAGTTCCGGAAATGGAGGTCATGGCGTAACTGTTTATGGTGGCACTCATATTGGTCATCATTTGCAAGCAATTGGTGGAGGTTTTAGTTACTTGTCAAATAATTTTACCTATGATGCAAATATGGCGAGTATCAAAGCGGGGTATGACCGCCGTTGGGACGACTGGAAACTACAGGAAAAACTAGCAAGCAAGGAATTGCAACAGATCGACAAACAGATCGCGGCAGCGGAAATACGGCAAAGCATGGCCGAAAATGAACTGGCCAACCACGAAAAGCAGATCGAAAATGCCAGTTCCGTGGAATCCTATATGAAATCCAAATATACCAATAGGGAACTCTACAGTTGGATGCAGGGGCAGGTTTCGGGGATCTTCTTTCAAACCTATCAGCTTGCCTATGACCTGGCCAAAAAAGCGGAGCGGGCCTACCGGTTTGAATTGGGCATGGATAAATCCGATTTTATCCAATTCGGCTACTGGGACAACCTGAAGAAGGGATTATTGTCTGGGGAAAAGCTATACCATGCCCTGAAACGCCTGGAATCGGCCTATCTGGACCAAAACCGGCGGCGTTATGAATTGACCCGCCATATTTCCCTGATCATGCTCAAACCTTTGGCCTTGCTGGAATTTCGGGAAAAAGGTAAATGCGAATTTGATATTCCCGAACTGCTATTTGATATGGATTTTCCCGGGCAGTACATGCGACGGATTAGATCGGTCACCGTTTCCATCCCCTGTATTACAGGTCCCTATACCAATGTGAATGCCAAACTTACTCTGCTGAAGAGTCGGGTGCGTAAAACCGCCAATGCGCAGGGCGAATATAAATATGCCGGATTGGAGGATCCTAATTTTACCCAAAATCCAATTGGCATCCAGTCCATCGCCACCAGCAGCGGCCAAAACGACAGTGGTATGTTCGAGTTTAATTTCCGGGATGAACGCTTATTGCCCTTTGAGGGGGCAGGGGCCATCAGTTCCTGGCGTATGGAACTACCAGGTGATTTCCGGCAGTTTAATTATGATACCATTGCCGATGTGATCATCCATTTTAACTATACCGCCTTTGAGGGAGGGGATGCTTTAAGACAATTGGCAAACGAAAATGTGACCAATACGATTAACAAATGGCTGGACGAACTTGCAAAAGATGGGGCCGGTTTACAGCGTATGTTCAGTCTTAGGCATGAATTCTCAAATGAGTGGCATCAATTGATTCATAGCGAGGATAATAAAGCGCTATTGAAAATAGAGGAGCAGCATTTTCCTTATTTTATTAGAGGAAGGAAGCTGGAATCAACCAAGGTAAAAAACATCTTAAGTGAAAAAAATGTAACAATTTATTTAAAAACTAGTAAAGTTGAAACAGAGATGGCTTTCAAGCTTGATGACCAAAAAGACTTTGAGGATAGCGATTTTAACAAATTCATAGTCCATCCAGACAAGAATATAAAAAATTTGTTTGAGCTTGATTTTAAACATAATAAAACGGAAGATCCAAGAAATTCCTGGAGGATTCAAATAAAGAAAGCAAACAGTTTTCAACCAGAAGATGTGGAAGATATTTTAATAGTCTTTCATTATACAATAGTTAATTGAAAAAATTTTAGTCCTGGGAAACATTTTAGGAAAACACTACTTGCCTTAATAAAAATATGCCAAAAACTTAAACTTAATTTAATAACAATTGAATCGATTTACATCATTTTGGTAACCTTGTACTATATTTAGGTTACGAAAGCACCAAAACGCCGTGATACGTGTCCAAATAGGTGTCCTATTTTGAAAGAATTGAGATAACATATTGGTTTTTAAGAAATTAGGGTGAAAGGTTCACATTCTGCCACCCCGACGAACCACTAATTAGTGAATATCAAAACACTGTTAATCGTATGATTTTCAGTGTTTTTCATTTTTTATGAATTCATCTGATATCATTTAAAACCACCTGATTGGTGTACGATTCGGTGAACTGTTTAGTACACATTTTGTAGTAACTTTAAAGAGCTTTTAGGACAATTTGTATCCGTATTTGCAAAG
Source organism: Flavobacteriaceae bacterium (assembly GCA_041743085.1). Lineage (GTDB taxonomy): Bacteria > Bacteroidota > Bacteroidia > Flavobacteriales > Flavobacteriaceae > JAFMPW01. Next base: position 70,389 of record JBGTNL010000039.1, on the reverse strand, counting down.
GATAATTGTTCAACTAAAAGACATACAAAATGCGCAGTGACAGTACATTAGCAGTAATTTTCTTCACACGGAACAACAGAAGGGACCAGTCTAAACTTGCCATCTATGCAAGGATAACGGTCAACGGAAAACGTACGGAAATCAGTTTAAAACGGTATGTTCCGGTGAACGATTGGGATGCCTCCAAAGGTAGAGCTCGAGGTAATACCTATCCCATAAAGCAGCTTAACGCCTATCTGGACGAGGTTTACGGGCAAATACTGGAAGCGCACAAACAATTGGTCCAGGATCACATCTTCATCACTTCACAGGCAGTCAAGTCACGCTATTTGGGAGAGGACGAACAGCATAAGACTTTGAGGCAACTAATTGAATATCATAATGTTAAAATGCTAAAAATACTTAGTCCAGGTACGATGAAAAACTATTTTACTACCGAAAAATACGTGCTTAGGTTCATCGGGGAAACTACCGCGCAACCTGATATTTATCTTAAACAACTGAATTACAGGTTTATAGTAGATTTTGAGCAATATATTCGAAATTTTAGGCCGAAGAAAAAAAGGAAGACATGCACCACTAACGGAACCATGAAACACCTGGAACGACTTCGTAAAATGGTCAATCTGGCCGTGAAACTCGAATGGCTGGAAAAGGATCCTTTCAGAAAGTTCAAATTGAAGTTTGAGAAGAACGAGCGAAGCTATTTAACAGAACGGGAACTGGATTTGATTGAGGATACAACCTTTGCAGCAAATGGTCATGAGAGGGTAAAGGATATTTTTCTTTTCGCCTGCTACACAGGCTTGTCTTATATCGATTTAAAGGAACTTTCCACCAGACAGCTTTTACCGGACATAAAGGGAAATCCCTGGATATATACAAAGAGGGCCAAAACCAATGAATCCGTTAAAATCCCACTTCTTCCAAAAGCCAGGGAGATCCTGGAGAAGTATGCCAATGAAAAGAAAAAAGAAATTGACGGGAAATTACTACCGGTGTATAGCAACCAAAAGACCAACAAATACTTAAAGTACATTGCAAAAGCATGTGGCATCCACAAGAATATCACCTTCCATGTAGCCCGTCATACCTTTGCTACTACAGTGACATTGTCCAATGGCGTTCCCATAGAGACCGTTTCAAAGCTTCTGGGGCATACAAAACTATCCACCACCCAAATTTATGCCAGGGTGCTGCAGAAGAAGGTCGGCGAAGATATGGAGCATTTAATGGCACATTACGAAGCAAAAAAGAAGCACCAAAGCGAAAGTCCCAAAATCTTACCCTTAAACTTTGCGCATGGTTCCTGATTCGATTTTATAGCGTTCGGGCAGATAAGCGTTAAGTAAAATCGAATTAGGGCGCAGCTTGGCTTTTGCTGATACGGGTAACCCTTATTTTGAATTGACGAAATCTACAGAATTAAAGTAAAAAAAATCGGAAGAGCAAGAGGGTAACACGGCTGCGCCATGTTACGAGGTTATAATGTTCTGTATCAGAACATTATCAATCCTTCCGAATTTCTATTTACTGTAAAAGGCCCGGCAGGCCCCCAAATAAGGCAAAAATTTACTGTAAACAAGCAGATTTCCATTCTTATTGCCTCGCAAATAGATTAGTTTTAGTAAGTTTTGGGGCTTGCAGCGCGAAACATCGTTTCGCTCGCTTTTGTTAAAGTAGTAATTTTAAGGCTTGAGTTCATGTGATATGTGTTAATCAAATAATTGTCATAAGAAAAGGATTATTCGTGTTAAGGTTAACATCCCAGGCTTCTAACCCAATTGTACGGATTATCGAATTGGTGTGGATTTTTTAGGTTGGTGGTATCCAATACAACGTTTAAAAACCTTATTACGGTTTTACTCAATACCTTACTATTAGAATATTCCTATCTTGGGAATAGCTTAAATCTTTTTCGAAGAATATGATAGAAAGATTATCCTCATTAGTAATTCTTCTAATCAGTATGGTTTCTTATTGCCAGAACTCATATGATCTAGATGAGCCTTTAGTGGCTTTAGTCCGAGGCAAGCCATTTATATATGATGGTAAAGACTATGACGCCAAAAGAGTCTATAATATTATGGCCGGTGATTCCATCAGAATTAAAGGTGTTTTAAGAAACACAGGAAGATATTTAATTGATTTCAAAGACTGTAATGACTGTGCCATTAGTACTTTCTTTATTGAACCAAATCCTGTTATTGAAAATTTAATTACTCAAACTGTAGAGGAGATCAAAAAATCTGAAAAGCTAGCCAACGAAGAAACTAAAAGGAAGAGAGACAGCTTAATCAAGTTAAGGAAAGTTGAAAATCGTAAACAAAAAATTGAGGAATATAAAACCATTTGTCAGTATAGCCAAAATAACATAGATGAATTTGATGGCGTTTTAAAAACATATACAGAAAGCTATTGCGTTGATAACGACCCTGGAGAAGGATTCGTTGGAATGTGTATTCAATTAAGAAAAATTGGAAACAACGAATATGTTGTTTTTGAGCATTTTATCGATTTAGGCTGTACAAGTTCGTATGAAACAAATAAATCTGTTGTAAAGGTCAAATTGGAAAATAATGATATATTAGAATTCTATCACAGAGGCGATATTGACTGCGGTACATACAGACTTTTTGCACGACTTACTCCATCAGATAAAGCAAGGCTAAAAAGGTCTCCAATATCAATAATTAGATTAGAGGGTACAGATTCTTTTTTCGATGTTAAGGATATTGTCTACAAAGATATTTTTATTGATAAATTAAGGTGTTTAGATTAAAGTTTATGGTATAATTTTATCTACCATGTACACATTATCCCTTTTATTCACCCTCTTTGCGTATTCAAAAAATTACGTGAAGAATAAACCGTAAGAGAACGAGGCCTAAGGTAAAAGGTTTCCACTAGGGGATATTATAAGTACACATTAGACAGAACAAAATCGGTTATAGTATGGTGCGGGCATTGGTGTCAACAAAAACACATAGTAAAAAGTCATTAGCATCGTTTTATGGAACCAAAGCTTTTTTCTTCATTCACTTCTTAAAAAGGTAACTTTTGCGAAAACAAATGTATTCTTAACTTACTAATGAATTTTGAATACAAAAAATTGATTTTACAGGGCAAAACGCAAAGAACCACAAGCATAATTTGAGTATTGATAGCAAAATTACAAATTCTAATTATCCACACAATTAATTCATTGACCATTTCTTGAGTTATTCGGGTAACATACAATTCAAAAAAAGATGAATTTCCTAAAAATTAGGATTGCCCGGCAAAACAATAAATATTCTTTCCTGGAGGAAAACTTTATTTCTGATCATTCGTCACTAAATGGTATATTTGAAATGCAATATATAATACATATTGTTTTAAGATGTTTCTTTTTGGTTTTAGTGTACGATTCGGTGAATCACTAAAAAGATTAACAGCGTAATAATTTGATATTTAAATATTTATGGGAACAGGATACCTTCCTGCCACCCCGACTGAATGTTTTTAAAACCCTGTAATCCATTGATTTACAGGGTTTTCTGTTTTATAAAATCATGCCAAAACGTGCCAAATCAGTACAAATTTCATAATGAAGGTGTCCTATTTGGTGTCCTGTTTTTATGTTACTCTTGGATAAGTCCAGTAAACAAATCGCTATAACATTTCGGTTGTCGGGGAACCCGGATTAGAATCCGTATATTGTGTTTGGAAAATAGGCGTAAGTTAATCTCATTAAATGTGCTAATTGAAATTAACACTCATTACTCCACCGCATCATTGCGAAAAAACTTTTATCTTATATGCTCAAATAAAATTATAAGGTTATGGCAACACTTCGATTGGGCAGTGTCGATAGCGGCAAAGCCCCTAGCAACAAAACGGAGTTTTTTAACAACTTTCATCGAGATATGGCACCTTCCCTGAAGAATAAATTGCAATATAGAGATGAGGCCAACTTTAAATAGAGAGACTTTAGCGAAGTGGGCGGCAAGGAAGTGCTAAACCTTCAAATGTTCTTAAAGGAGAATGGATTCTTCCCTAACTCGGATCTGAGCGGTATATTTGGGTATGGCACCCAGTCGGCAACACGATTATTTCAAGAATATGTGTTTTCTATTGAAGGTGATATCTCTATCGGCACACCGGATGGGATAGCTGGTAAAAATACCCTCGACCATATCAACCACTGGAAACAAAACAAGCTAGAGAATTTATATGCGGTATTTATCGAAAATCAAACTAGCTTAACTTCTCTTTTCGGCAGTGTACTTTTGAAAATTTGTTCCCAACTAATAACAAACAATCAAGTTAAAAATGAGTGCGATCTTCATAAGTCATTCCAGCAAGGATAATGAATTCTGTGAAAAGCTCATCAATTGGTTGTCAGAATTAGGTCATCGTTCCGTTTTTCTGGATTTTGATGAAGCATCCGGGATTGCCGCAGGCTATAACTGGGAGCAGAAGCTCTACCAAGAATTGCGCCTCTGCAGAGCCGTTATCGTCGTGTGTTCCGAACACCTGATGAACTCCAAATGGTGCTTTGCCGAAATCACCCAGGCCCGATCCCTGGGCAAGCACATCTTTCCCATTAAAGTAAAAGAATGCCAGATCGATTCTATATTGCTGGATTCCCAGGTGGTCGATTTTTTAAAACTGGGCAATGAAAAGGGGTTTGAATGGTTACATCGCGGGCTTGAGGTTGCAGGGATAGATGCTGAAGATCCTTACGATTGGGACGGAAGCCGACCGCCCTATCCGGGTCTTCTGGCCTTCCAGGAAGCCGATGCGGCCATCTTCTTCGGCAGGGATGCCGAAATTGGCGAAGGACTGGACGTACTCAACACCAAACACCGCTACAGGGACATCGGTCTGGTCATGACCTTGGGGGCCTCGGGCAGTGGAAAGTCGTCCTTAATCCGCGCCGGGATACTGCCCATCCTGAAGCGCGATCCGGAGCGCTGGCTTGTGGTAGATCCCTTCCAGCCGGGAGAGCACCCTTTTATGGCGTTGTCCAGAGTACTGTCTGCAGCATACGATGCCTATACAAAAAAGAAGAGGAGTGCCGGTTCATTGTACAATTTGTTTACGAATCAGGTAGATGTCCCCCAAAATCAACCCGAAAATATTGAACCTGAATCCGGAGAAGCGCCTCCTGCGGATGGTATGCCCGATACGGTACTGGAAGAATTACATTCGGCCATCCAATCGCTTGAATCGCTTTTACAGAACAATTCCATTGCTTCCGAACACGCTGCGCGAACATTCTTATTATCGGGTTTACGAAAATTACAGACTTGGCGTACGGCGCTGGCCACAGGTAAGCAAATGGAGGATACCGAAGCCTTTCCAGGCCTGGATACCGAATGGCTTTCCGGGCTGTTGGAAGCCTCCGGTCGCGAACAGGCTAGTATCCTGATCGTAATAGACCAGTTTGAAGAACTCTTGGGACGGCCTACAGGACATCCCGGTACACTCTTTCTAAAATTCCTCCGACAGCTCCTGGATGCCGGCAACAATAAGTTGATTGTCCTGGGGACCATGCGTTCCGATTTCTTGGGGGCTTTCCAGCAACACCCTGTCCTCCAGGGGTTGGACTTCGGTCGAATCCTGGTAGGTTCGCTTGAATCGGCCGCACTGACCGATATCATAGAAAAACCGGCCACTTTAGCCGGCATCCGCATAGAACCGAAATTGCTGCGGGCGCTTATTGAAGATGCGGGTACGGATGACGCCCTGCCTTTGCTGGCTTTTACGCTGCGGGAATTGTATGATAAGTTCTCCGATGACGGCCTTCTGGAGTACCGGGAATATCGGGATCTGCTGGGTGGTTTGCAGGGAGCCCTAGCCAAGGCAGCGGAGAACGTACTGAGTAATCCGCCTTTGGATGCACAGCAGGAAATGTTATTGAGAAAAGCTTTCCTCTTTATGGCACGTGTAAATGAGGAGGGCAATTATACGCGTGAGGTGGCTCGTCGGGAAGACATGCCCGACGCGGTCCAGGGGATATTAAAACGCCTCGTCGATGGCCGGTTGTTGGTTTCTCGGGGAGGCGAAAACGGAGAGGAGACCTTAGAAGTAGCCCACGAGACCATTTTCAAGTCCTGGAAGCGGCTCAGGGACTGGCTGGATGAGGACCGGGAATTTCTGTTGTGGCGCCGACGGTTGCACAGTGCCGTAGAAGAATGGCAATACAAGGAAAAAGACAACAGCACTTTGCTTACAGGTGCCATTTTGTCTGAGGCCTCCAATTGGTTTGACCGTTATGAAAGCCAACTCGATCGCGAAGAGAGGGAAATCATCCAACTGAGCATTGCACATGCGAAAAAACTACATGCCCGTCGCAACGCCCTGGTCTTGGGAAGCATGACCTTCTTGGTCCTGGTTGGAATTGGTATGTTCCTGTTGTTCCTGAATGCGAGGGAACAGAAGCAGCAGGCCGATGAAAACCTGAAAGTTGCCACCGAGCGTGAGATGCAAGCGGCCGGGATTGCCATAACCACCCTGGACGAGCGCAAGCTGCGGGATGAGTATTCCTCCGCCACTGAAGGTGTAATACGCAGCCTTGAGAATGCATCGGATTCCGCGGGCTTGTACAAGCAGTTGCAATCTGAAATAGCTGCGGAGCTTAGCATTGCCAGTAATAAAACCACTTCCCAAATCGCCTTGTTTGATCGTGGCATCCCTTTACAGCTCGGCAAAGTAGATGAAGCCCTGTGGGCGGCGATAGATACGGCGACATTTTTCAAGGAGATCCACAATGTTGGCATCCTAACTCGAATTAAAGAATTCAATAGCGATGGCCGCTGGTTTCCGCTCGAAAAAATTGAAGGGGAGGGGGTAGGTAAGTTCCAGGATTTCCTCATAAGGCAGGGCTTCTTGGTAAAACCCCGTATCCGGGGCGTATTTGGTTACCGTACCAACGCGGCGGCCAGACTCTGGTATGAATATATGCGTACAGAGGAAGGAGGTGGCCGTATTAGTGTCGGGGTACCGGATGGTGCCTTTGGGTTAACCACCAGGTACCACATGCTACGGCACGAAATGGATACCCTTCCGCCGGCCTGGGCAGGACACTCCCTGGACAACCCTACTGATGAGTATCTTTTGTGGCTCCAACGCCTTGAGCGGATCAAAGGGGAGTTGTTGGGCAAACCACCGCTGTCAATTCAAATGGTTGAGTCTTTTAAGGATTCCTCGGCCACGCTTAAACTTAGTGAATGGGACTTCAGTAAAGATCATGTGCATATCATCGGGATACGGAGGAATGTTGATGCTCAGGATGACCGTACGGCCGCCGACGATGTTTACGTACTCTTAATTAATGGCTTGGTGTATAAATTCTACGGCTCTACAGATCCCAATCCCGGAATGGCGTCCAGGCCAGATCCTGCCTTTCTGGCAAACGGCCAGCATATTTATGATAAGAGCTGGCACAAGATTGAAAGCAGGGAAAAAACCTACCAGGCCTTGAAACCCAAACTGGGCACCCCAGGGGTACTTACTTTCCGCTCCATCGATGGGATAAACGGCTTGTCTGAGGTCGACATACAAGCGGGCGTTCACGCCAACACTACCATTAACATGCACTGGTCTGGGGTTGGTTCTACCAATTGGTCTGTAGGGGCACAGGTAATTGCCGGCGGGGCCTATATCAACGCTTATGACAAAGTTATTGATTACCGCCGCCGTACGGCCTTATCTTATTCGGATTTAGGCAGTTATCGCGACAAGGAATTTCAGCACAAAGGGGCGTATTCTGTCTTTACTGACCTTATCTGGGCTTCTTCAACGAATGAAGAAGTGCGATATACACTCCTTGATGAATCTTTCTTCAAGGCGGCAGAAGGGCAGGAGATCAGTGAACTGCTGGAGCGATTAACGGCAGGGGATTAATTATGATGCCTCCATGTAGCTCACAGCTAAGAGGCTTTGGACTTTGGGATCACAGTTTTTATGCAAACAAGCACTCGTCAAAGAAATATACTTCATTGAGTAGCAAAACAACCTTGCTGCTAAATGCGCTTCCATTATCCACCATTGTCTGCTCAGGGAACATTTGGTATTCGGTGGTAATTCTTTCCATAACCCTGCTCAATTGCATCCCTCCCAAGTGGCCCAGTTTGCCCAGCTTATCCACCTACTATACAAAATGGTTGTATTTACATAAATTTGATAACCAGAAAGCAAAAACGCCGCTTTTCTGTGTCCAAATAGGTGTCCTTTTTGGATTTTTAAAAATGCAATAGGCTGGATTAGGGTGGTGTTCAGTATAATACAACGCTGCCATCCCGACTAAGATAATACAAAACCCTGACAATCAACTGATTGTCAGGGTTTAATTTTTATAACTTTTTCGAAAAAGTCCTTTTGACCATAAAATCCTCCTAAAAAGTCAACAAATCGGTCAATAATACTTTCAGTTTTCTTAACCCACTATCAACTGGGTACTCTTGAAATAGGTTCATCGGGTAACATCGAGTCGAACCAATATGTTTTTCCGCAATACGCCATTTTTTTATTTCAATTTATGGCTTGATGGTCATAAATTAATCGACCAATTGACATGTGTGTCACAATTTGAGATTCATAATGTTGACCCCTAAATCTATTTTTTGCTTTGGGAAAAGCTTCTGGCAAAGACATAGGTACCATAGCTTAAATCTGAAAGATTTCAATCTTAAAACAGAAATTAGAGAAGATTTAAAAAATACTCAGTGCTACTAAGGGAGAGCCCACAAAAACTGTTAGTTAATCTCACAAAAAGAACTTTTTTTATCGTACCTTAACTACTTTAATATCAATAATTTATCTAAATCTTAGTTCCTCTTTAAGAATCTCAATATGAACACAATCACATTAGGTAGCTGCGATGTCGGCAAAAAACCTTCAGACCCTAAAGACTTTCTAAAATATTACCACGGTAATGAAGACGGTAAATTCGGTACTATTCTTAAGGATTCACTCCAATTACGTGATGACAGTAGAACGGAATGGAAAAGTTTTAAGGAAAAAGAAGGGAATGAAGTTATAAAATTACAGCAATTTCTGAAGCGGGCGGGATTCATGCCCAGGGCCACGGTCGATGGCGTTTTCGGATACGTTACCCAAGCTGCCACCAGACTGTTCCAAGAATATGTACGTACGGTCAAGGGAGAAGCCGGTATGGTTCCCGATGGTAGAGTGGGGCCCATCACCTGGAAGTATATTAATGAACAATGGGGTCCGGCCGAGATCTGCGATTGGGGCAGGGGCTGGACGGCCACCGGGCCTAGCCAAGTATCCGACGAATACCAGAAATGGATCTCATTATTGAAAAGGGCCCGTGAGCACTATAAGCAGCAGTTAAATGCATCACTTATCTTGTCAAAGGTAGAATCATACACCCGCAATTCGGATACCAAAAAGTTGGATGATTGGGCATTTAGTACACAGGATAATCCAAAAGAGGAAATTCACCTCATTGGTATAACAAAGGAAAATCAAAACCGACATTTGGTTGATGAATTAGACGATATTTTTATTTTGTTGATCAATGGGATGGTCTTTAAATTTTGGGGATCTACAGACCCCAGAGTCAAGGGGAAACTTGATAAGCCTTTCTTAGTAGAAGGGCAACATAAATATCGCTTTGGATGGCACAGATTAAGCAAAGATGAAAAAGGAAGATATCTTATTTACCGTGCTTTTAAGCCTTATAAATATGGCGTATTGGTCGTGCGTAATGACAGGTCCGATACAACTATGGCAATGGACAGTGCCGATATAGAAAGGGGGTTGGAGACAAATTACACCATTAATATTCACTGGTCCGGATTTGGTATCAGCAATTGGTCGGACGGTTGTCAGGTTATTGCAGGGAAAAGTTATATAAATAACAGGAATGAAGTAGTGGATTGTACCTCTTTTGCTGCAGGAACCTATGGCGACTTGAATACGTTGGGAGAGGCGAAGACCAAGGGGGCATACAATGTGTTGACGGACCTGATCTTATGCTATGCGCCACCAAATACAGACCACATTAACTATACTTTAGGTCGGGAATCATCGCTAATCGAACTGGACCCGGTATTCGGTAAAGACTTTTTGTCGAAAACCCTGCAAGAATTACAAGCGGTCGACTAACACCGGATGACTTAAAAATAATGAAGGACCCTTGAATGGGTTTCTAGAAAATCCGGAACAAAAAAGGGACATTAACACGGGTATAAATTGTTTTTTGAAATGACTTCTATGTTACGAATTTCAATTTTTTAAATGAAGACCATTAAAATATTTATAGCCTCTTCTTCCGAACTTAAAGAAGATCGGGATCAATTCGATATCTTCATTAACGAAGAAAATAAGCGACTACAAAAAAAAGACGTTTTCCTGGAAGTTGTTCAATGGGAATATTTTCAGGATTCTGTATCCCTGACGAGCAAGCAGGATGATTATAATAAGGCCATACAAAATTCACAGATCGTCATTTGTCTGTTTTTTACTAAAGCCGGAAAATATACCCAAGAGGAATTTGATACGGCCCTGAAGCAATTTCAAAAGACCGGCAGTCCGCTCATTTACACCTACTTCAGGACAGGAGCCCCAGAACCCGATTCGAACGACCCTGCGGCCCTCGAATTGTCAGCTTTCAAAAAACGCATCTCCGATATCGGCCATTTTTATACCCGTTATGACGACATTGGTGATCTGAAATACCAGTTTCGCAAGCAATTGGACCTATTGGAGGATAAAGGCATCATTATGTTGCAACAAGAAGTTCAAGAAATGACAAAAGACGCCGTTACCCATTATTTTAATTCAAAAAATATTGTGACGGGCACTGTCTCGGCGGGAGGGGATGTAAACATCGGCGACGAGATCACAAATACCAGCACAGTAAAGGGCGATGAAAATATTATCATCCAGGGGGTCACCGAAAGTTCGATCACTGTCAACGTCAACGGGCAGACAAAGAAGATCGAGAAAAAGCTCGATGCCTTACAGGCTTTTATGGAACAGATGGCAGTTAATTCTATCCAATCCGCCAATGCGGTCTATAGCATCGGCAATATCACCAATGCGAATTTTGGTTTTTTGATGGGGCAGGCCGGACGCGACAGGACCTTGCCCACTTCTTTATTGGATAGCCTAATTGGAGAAGGTGACCAATGGATAAAAGGATTGGGAAAGGCCTTACTTAAACATGGCATACCCGTGGGGGATGATCCCATGGGAATTTTCCAGAATTACGATTGGCTGATACAGGTCTTTCTGCAAAAAATGTGCAGTCCTCCGGGGCAGGAACTGACCCTGCGCCGCCTATCTTTTATGGCAGAAGCCTATCAGGCTTCACTTCGCTATTTGTGCTATATACAAATGGCACAGGTAATGCAACTGGAAAAGAAATCAAAATTGGGCATCATATCAGATTTCATACAGATGGGAGAGGATGACTATATTCATTTTGATTACTCCAGTCTTTTGCTTACCACAACAGACCTTATTGGGGATAACGGTTTCGTAATGGAAATAGGCAAATTTGTTGATGAACTTACAGATACCGAATCTGACTTGTTTGGCACAGCCAATTACTTGGATGCCCAACGCAGGAATTTACTAACCGGGGCAATTCCCGGAGACGATAACCTTCCGGTCTTATTGGAAGAATACCTTACGGCATTGGTGTATTGGCTAAAGAACGTGTCTTTCTTGGCAAATTACAGGCTTGTATCGATAAAAGATATCAATCTTAATTACCGATTAGGCGCCGACGAAACTTACCTGCATCGGTATGGCGAACTTCACAGTATGTACAACGAAGGAAGGATAGCGGATAGAACAAAGTCCATTGAGGTCAAGGGTTCATTTACGTACAGCAAAAGTGTGTTGTTATTCAACGGAAATGTATTGGCCGCCTGCTTACAAAATATTCAGGACAGAAATTCGTACCTCTCACTTTCTCCGCTACTGATAGACAAAAGTGTTTACGCCGATGAAAACAGCAAACAGACCCCTGAGATATTTTATTATACGGGATATGAAAGATCTGAAAGACAATATAGTTATGTACCGTATAATAAGGAACTGGCTTTGGAAAAAAGGACAACTATCACAATATACCCTTCACTACATGTGAAGTCTATCAATACAGAGCTTTCGAGTCTTGATGATCTGTTCGAGCAGCTCGAAGAAATCGTTGATCCTTTTAAAATTAAACGAGCATGAGCCAGGTTCGATCTCCTTTTAAGTTCTTGGACTCTTATCAGAAGGGCGACTCCGATGTTTTCTTTGGTCGGGAACAGGAAACTACAGACCTTTACAATGCCTTGAGCGGGGTAAAACACCTCATGGTATACGGGCCTTCAGGTTCGGGTAAAACCAGTTTGGTGGAGTGCGGATTACGCAACCGGTTTTCGGATGCAGATTGGTTTGCCCTTACCATACGTAAAGGGGCCAATATCAATGCTTCCATATTCGCGGGTATCAATGATTTCCTTAAAATAAAGATTGATATTGACCCGGTCAGTAAATTACCTATAGATCCCGAAATCGGTTTTGGGGAAGCGGTCGACAAATTGTTTAAAGAGCGATTCCAACCCATTTACCTCTTGTTTGATCAGTTCGAGGAATTGCTGATATCAGGTAATGACGAAGAAAAAAAAGATTTTTTTAAAGGGCTTAATGCCCTCATTCACAATAAAGTGCCCTGCCGCATCATGTTGGTTATGAGGGAAGAATTTATTGGTCACCTGTCAGAGTTTGAAGTTTTGTGCCCGAGTGTTTTTCAGCATCGGTTTCGAGTGGAAAAGATGGGCCGGAAAAATGTGGAAGAGGTCATCTCTCATATTCTTGAAGCCCCAAGGTATCGGGCCTTTTTTAAAGTGGAGGACAGCCGAAAGCTAACAGAAACCATCTTATCCAAACTACCTGATAAGAAAAAAGAAATTGAATTGGCACATGTGCAAGTGTTTTTGGGCGAACTGTGGGAACGTGCGCATACCATCAAAAAAAAGGAACGGCTGCCGGTATTAAGTAAAGCGCTGATAAAAGAAGAGGACAATCTGGGGGGGATACTGGGAGTCTTTTTGAAAAAACAAATTACTGAACTGGAAGCTGTTTTTGGTAAGGGAGTGCCATTGGAATTGCTCGCCGCAATGATTTCCGAAAAGTTTACCAAACTGCAGCTGAGCGAAGCGGGCCTTAAAGCTGACATGGAACATAAAAAGGTGGTGTGCAAGAAACCAATTGCTGACCTACTAAAAGAATTGGAGCAGCGTCGTATAATACGTACGATAAGGGCAGGTGATGAAACACAGTATGAAATTAGCCATGATGTGCTGGCCCTCGTGGTGGGGCAAAACTTGACCGAAGAAATGAGGATGCGGGAAAAGGCAGATGATGTTTATAATGTAATTCAAGAAAAGCAGGGGTTGTTCACGCAGGACGATATTGATTACTTACGGCCATTTGAGCAATACCTGGCTTACCCGGATTCTTTACAAAAAAGAGTAAAAGTAAGTGAAGCGAAAATTAAATCGGATGAAAGTGAAAGGCTACAAAGGCAAAAAAAGCAATTAAGACGTACAAGAATTTTTGCAGGCGTAATCTCTATAATTAGTATCGGAGCAATTGTTGCTTCGGTCTTTGCTGTAATTGGTGCAATTGAAGCAAAAAATCAAAAAGAAATAGCAGATATTAAAACAGAGGAAGCAATAATTGAAAAAGTAAGAGCAGACGCTAAAACCATTGAAGCAGAAAAACAAAAACAGATTGCTGAAAATCAAAAAGAAATAGCAGTTGAGCAACAAAAAGAAGCGGAACAGCAAGAAGCTAATGCCAAAAGAGCTCAATTGTCGGCAGAGGTACAAACCCAAAAGTCGCAAAGTCTGACACTTGCTGCCTTGGCAACGGAACAACTGGACAAAGATCCAACGTTTGCTATTCGGCTTGCCGCAATGGCATGGCAAAAATTTCCTACCCCTGCGCCTCCCCCTGCGATTCAAAAGATGGTATGCAAAGGATTCTATGATCCCATACGCGACAAAATACTTTTTTACAAAAGCAATCTTGTGCATGAAAGCGCTGTTACCAGCGCCTTATTCTCCCCGGACGGGAAAACTATCGTGACCGTCTCAGGGTATTGGGGGGCGAAAATATGGGACGCCGAAACGGAAACCATGTTGGCCGACCTGAACGTGCACGAGGGCAAAGTTTACAGCGCTGTATTTTCACCTAATGGGAAAACCATATTAACTGCCTCATGGGATTTTACACCGAAGCTGTGGGACGCCGAAACGGGTAATAGGTTGGCCGACCTCACCGGCCATGAAGACTATGTCAACAGCGCGGTATTCTCCCCGGACGGGAAAACCATTGTGACTGCTTCCAAGGATGGAACGACGAAGCTATGGGACGCGCAAACGGGGAAGCTTTTAAAGAACTGGATCGGGAACGGGGTCACAGTTCACAGCGCGGCATTCTCCCCGGACGGGAAAACCATCGTCACCGTCACCGGCCAACAAACGGCGAAGCTGTGGGACGCCGAAACGGGAAACATGTCGTCCCACCTGAACGGCCCTTGGGGCTACGTTAGCAGCGCGGTATTCTCCCCGGACGGGAAAACCATCCTGACCGTCCACGGAGAAACGGTGAAGCTGTGGGACGCCGAAACGGGCAACATGTCGGCCGACCTCACGGGCCATGAATACTATGTCAACAGCGCGGTATTCTCCCCGGACGGGAAAACCATCCTGACCGCTTCGAACGATAGAACGGCGAAGCTATGGAATGCCGAAACGGGAACCATGTCGGCCGACCTCACGGGCCATAAAGGCTATGTCAACAGCGCCGTATTCTCCCCGGACGGGAAAACCATTGTGACCGCCTCCGAGGATAGAACGGCGAAGCTGTGGGACGCAGAAACGGGAACCATGTTGGCCGACCTGATCGGGCACGGGGGCGAAGTTTTCAGCGCCGTATTCTCACCGGATGGGAAAACCATCGTAACCACTTCCGAAGATAGAACGGCGAAGCTATGGGACTTGGAAGCCGGAAAGCACTTGGCCGACCTGACCGGGCAGCTGCTGGCCGACCTGACCGGGCACAGTGGCGATGTTAGTAGCGCCGTATTCTCACCGGACGGAAAAAAGATTTTGACAGTCTCAGGATATTCAGTGGCGAAAATATGGGACTTGGAAGCCGGAAAGCACTTGGCCGACCTGAACGTGCACGAGGGCCAAGTTTACAGCGCTGTATTTTCACCTAACGGGAAAACCATCTTGACTGTCTCGGGGGATTTTACACCGAAGCTGTGGGACGCCGAAACGGGTAATAGTTTGGCCGACCTCACGGGCCATGAAGGCTCTGTCAACAGCGCGGTATTCTCCCCGGACGGGAAAACCATTGTGACCGCTTCGGCAGATCAAACTGCGAAGCTATGGAACGCGGAGACCGGGAAGCTGATGAGCGACCTGACAAGGCTCGAGCGCGAAGTTAGCATCGCGGTATTCTCCCCGGACGGGAAAACCATCGTGACCGTCTCCGGCGAACGAATGGTAAAGCTGTGGGACGCCGAAACGGGAATCACGTTGGCCGACCTGACCGGCCAATTTGGCGACGTTAAAAGCGCCGTATTCTCGCCTGACGGGAAAACCATCTTGACCGCCTCATGGTATGAAACGGCGAATCTATGGGATGCGAAAACCGGGCAACAGTTGCGCGAATTGCCCGGCAGCTACCATAAATCCGGTTTTAACAGTGCGGTATTCTCCCCGGACGGGAAAACCATCCTGACCGCTTCGGGGGATAGAACGGCGAAGCTATGGGATGCCGAAACGGGAACCATGTTGACCGACCTGACCGGGCATGTAGACGATGTAGGAAGCGCCGTGTTCTCGCCTGACGGGAAAACCATCTTGACCGCCTCACGGGATAAAACGGCGAAGCTTTGGGATGTGGCAACCGGGCAGCTGATGGCCGACCTGACCGGGCACAGTGACGCTGTTAGAAGCGCCGTATTCTCACCGGACGGGAAAACCATCGTGACCGCTTCCGAAGATGGAACGGCGAAGCTATGGCTTACCCCGAAGGGCATCATCGATTGGTTAAGTACACTAAAACATATTTATACGCTTACAAACCAAGACCTGTTAGGCCTGGGTGTTGATTTTATTGATGATGAAGTAGAAAAATAAGGGAAGCGTGACCAGCTTTTTAGTCAGAAAATAGCAACCCCATAATACTGAAACGTTTAGCTCATCTTATTTATAACCCTTAAAACAAAAGCCATGATTTCAACAGAACAAATGAAAATCACCATCTCCAATATGAACTGGGCAAAGGCGGTAGCGTATATATCGCTTATCGACACCATTTTACCCAATTTCGGTATCGATACCCCGCTTCGCAAGGCACATTTTCTCGCGCAATTGGCCCATGAAAGTGGGGGCCTTAACTATTCACAAGAAAATCTCAACTATTCGGCACAAGGCTTACGAAGTGTTTTTAGCAAGTATTTCAAGACTATGCAAATGGCCGAAGCCTACGCCCTCAACCGGAAAAAATCGCGAACCGGGTGTACGCCGATAGAATGGGCAATGGGAACGAAGCAAGTGGAGATGGCTGGAAATATTGAGGTCGTGGTCTGATTCGACTCACAGGAAAGGATAACTATCAACAGTTTGCCAATTTAATATTACCCAAGTTGGTAGCTCCATTCAGGCACCTTTCCGACCGCATGGCTAATCATCTCAACACGCCTATCCTGTTTTAATGAAATAATGAAACGTTTTGAAGCCAGGACAAAACCGATGCCCACACGATGCAGATACCGTACTCTTCGAGGTTGTTCTTTTAGTTGAATAGCGATATTGTCTATGATTTCAGTTATGGAGTAATTTGCATTCAGCGCACTGTAAAAGATTACCTCCAGATAAAAATCATCATCTACCCATTTTAAAGCTTTTTCGATAGCAGGATCGTGATATGGAAGTTCTTCAAGATTCTGATCAGGTTGGTCTGGCCAAAATGAGCATTGATCTTCAAGATGTGTCTGAAGATAGTCTAATGCTGCCATCGGCTGAATACATCCGAGCCTGCTTCGATGAGCTTGTTGTTCTGGCATTTTTTGAGCGGTTTCTTCCAAAGCAAATGCTACCTGACGGGCAGAGGCGCCGGGGCAGGACTGAAAAAGTAAAGCAGCAACCCCGCTACAGTAGGCAGCAGCACTTGAAGTTCCTGAAAAATCGTCATACTCATCACCTGATTGAACAGAAGTGATCGCTACTCCGGGGGCCAAAACATCGGGTTTTAAGCAAGTCAAACCCTCATTTAAACTTCCGGAAAATTTGGGTACTATGCCATTCTGGTCAATAGCTCCTACACAAAAAACTTCGGGATAACAACCGGGAGCTCGAAATTGACCGACCCCGTCATTTCCGATGACACCTATAGGTAGAATGTCGTGTCTCCATAATTCACGGATCATCGGGCGTAGAATAGGATTCCATCCAAGTACACCAACCGAAATATTGACCAAGCGGACCTTATTTTCTATCATCCATTGTAAAGCATTGATCAGTCTGACCAGGGTACTCCCCTCTTCAATGACTGCAGCACTGAACAGACTGGCTTTTGGTGCCACACCACCCATCCAGGCCCCCTGAGAAGTGCTACAAATAATGCCTGCGGTATGTGTGCCATGCCCATTTTCATCCATTGGAATTCGTTTGGGAATGGGGAAACCATTCCTGTCAAAATACCTGAACCCTTTTAGTGCCTTGCGGAATGCCATATGCCTTCCATCGATGCCACTATCCAGGTGTCCGACCCGAATACCTTCTCCTTGTAAGCCCTTTTGCCACAGCTGTGGGATATTTAAAGTTTCAATGGCCCAATTCACCAGCTTGTATTTTGTAAAAAAGAACTGTTAAACATCTTTATCTATTGCGCGGTCCAAATAAGCAATAGCTTCTCCATAGTGACCAACTACATTGAGTGCTGAATTTACTGCTAAAGGTATATATTTAGCCTTTTCATTTAATTCGCGAATAGATCCTATCTTACCAAAAGGTGGGAAGGTATCAAATAACCATGATGTTCCTCGCCGACGATGTTCATGACTCTCAATTCCAGGTTTGTTTGTTTTTTCCTTTGTTTCCTCTGAATCTGCATGGACTAAACGAGCCATTAATCCTAAGTGAACGCCACCATATATGGTCGTAAAGGTAGGAATAAAATAACCCAAGTCCCATTGACGGTAGGTAGAGATAAAATCTAATAAACCAATCCCCAAATAACCCCACTGATATATCCAAATTACATGAGACCAATAAATGGTAGATGATTTTTTGGCTTTTAAACCCTGGCTTATATCTAAACCTGAATGTTCATTGACCATAACTGTAGGAGGGCCTAATAATTGGCCTGCCAATGTGAGTCCATTTGTGAACAGGCTTAAGACAATTTCCATTTTACTCATTGAACGTAGACTGCCCGGACCCTGAGCAGAAGGAAGGTTATGTACTTCGCCATTTATTATTTCTACCATATCGTTGGGAGAAACCTTTAGTATTGGCCTCGCAGTATTAAAATCAGAAATGGTGTCAATAACTCCAAGTATTATATGAACGCAAGCATATCCTTGTGCCATAGCCTGTGCTTCTTTTGAAGTCATAACATTATAACCTTGAGCCATGGCGAGGGTCTTGTTAAACGGTTTGCCACCGAACATAATTTTGCTCAAAATGGTGGTCGGGATAGCAATGATTAAGGACATCAAACTCAATGGCGTAAGATCACGGCCTGCCGTAATAAACGTGTACAAACCTGATATGAAAGGAATATTCAGGTTCTTGTTAATAACAAGCTGGAATAGTTCAATCGCCAAGATGATGAGATCGAAAAGCATAATAATTACAAAATCAAGAATATTAAATCCAACCAAAGCAATTGCTTTGGCCAGTGAAAGCAATGCGCTGACGAGATAATCCTTAACATTATGAGGATCTTTCAATGCAGCAAACAAATATTCAAAACTGTCAATAAAAGAATTTAGAATAACCGAACTATCTTCAGTAAGCACTTTTTCTAATTCTACCACAAAAGAATCGGTCAAATCATGGAGCTTCTTCATTTTATCCGGAGCGATTTTGTCAATTGCTTCTTGAATTAATGGATCTACAGATCTAGGGTTATCATCATTTTCTAATAAGGAAGAAAATTTACCAAAACCACCAAAAACTTTGGAAATAATCCAATTGAGTTTGTCCATTGCTTCACCCAATTCATTTACATCTGCCTCAACACCACTGGCCGCATCAGAATTGCCCATTTCTTCAATCATAGCATCTATGCTTCTGACAACCTCATTTTTAGCATATTTAAGATGGCTTTGGATCTCTTTTTTCAATAATTCCATTAGATCTTGAAGGCCATCGATTGAATTATTAAGGCCTTTAAGGATATAATCATGTGTTTCCAGAATATCTGTCCAGAAGAAAACATCCTTTAAGAATTCTACAAACTTGTCCCAGGCTGAGCCTATGGCTTCGATCACGACCATCGTAAATTCCCCAATCTTTTCCACTGTATCGATGATGATTTGTACAAACTCTTCCCCGATCTGAATCGTAGCTCTAATAACCGTTTCCCCGATCTCCGCAATTCCTTCACCTAAATCCTCAGCAAAATCAACTACCTCGCCGACAGCGTCAGTTACAGCGTCACCAATGTCATCAAAAGTTTCACCTGTTTCTTTGATGATCTCTTCTGCCATGTCCTCCGTTTTATTCCAGGCGGTTTTTCCCGTTTCTGCAATTGCGTTACCCGCATTGACCGTCTGTTTTATGACCGCATTGCCTGTATCTACAACCACCTGACCAGTATCTTCAATAATCTGACCACCAACTTTCACCCCTTCTTTGGCACCTCTGGAAACCGTTTCTACAATAAATGATGTCGCGCCACCTGTTATGGAGCCGAGAAACCCCTGCCCAAGTTTGTCATCGATCATCACCGCTTTATCGTTAATTTGCTTTAATGTTTGGGGGTCGACCGGTCGGAATATAGCATCACCACTTCGGTCGTCTGCACCAAGGTTCAGTTCCCAGGCATTATAATCCATGGTCTCCGACACTATGTAGAGATCCTTGGTTTGCCCTTGAGATCCTTTATTGTGAACAGCAGGAATGGTTCGACTAAGGTTTTGCAGGGCTGTTTGTACATTATCGACATCTGCTTTTGAAAATTTAGAATCGATACCCAATTTGGTTTTGTTATTCCACAGGGTCCCGCTATCCATCGTTGCAAGTTTGGTATTGACATCTGCATCGGGGAAAACAAAGAATCGTTCGCGTTTGCCCATTGTGTTGGTTCGTATCATTAAAGCGGCATTACCCAGCTTATCCGGATTTATCAGGAGAACCAATTTTCCGGTTACATCTATATTCAGCCTGGTGGGTTTGACCGGATCAACAGTATAAGTTTGATCTTCTGCCGTAAAGATCAACTCTTCCGTGGCCCAAATATCAACTTGGGATACCATTGGAGGAAAAGAGATAATGCTACGATAGACATTAAAAGGAATAGCCTCACCATTTACCATATGGAAATCCTGGCTAAGCCTGGAGGTGCTGCTAATACCTGATACCGCCTCAATGGCTATGGTATTGATTTGGACTGATGAGATACTATTGTCTCCCACATCCGTACTGGTTAAACCCGGTGTGTCCATGTGAAATACATCATTTGTACCTTTAAAACCGACATCAGTAAAAATGGTGGCAGCTGTACCTGGGCCCAGTCGTACCGAGGAGATCTGGTCATTTAATTGAAAGATTTTAGTGAAATCAGGTAAATCATCATGAACAATCCATACCCGGCCTTGGTATTCATTGTGTTCATAAAGCGCGACTTCACCTGACCAAAGTTTCCCGTCGGTACGGGGGGTGGCTCTAATGAGATGGTTCTTAATGGTATAAGATTGATTGCCGGCAGGTCCTGTAATAAAGAAGTCTATTTCTGCCTGTGAAGATTGTTCTCTGATTCGCCAAGGATGAGATGTAAAAGTACTCACACTGAAATTATGGCCCTGAGTGAGGGAGCCATACTTCACTTCCTTTCCCCCATAATCTATCCAATATACATCAACAACATATCCAGTACCGTTTTGCATGGATAAATTAACCTTTTTATCACCTCGAAGGGAACGAAAAGTGCTTCCACTGATTTCAAATAATTGATGATTTCGTGTTGCTACCGTGAAGCCAATTGCTTCCTGGCTATGATGATCCTTGACGATCCAGGGGTGGGTCATATAGGTTTGCTGGATGTAGGATTCTCTTGGATCCACAGTAGCATACTTCACTTCTTTACCCTCATAATCGAACCAACAAAGATCTACTTTAAGTGGAGAATAATTAATAAATTCTATCTCTGTCGGAACTTCACTGTGGATAGAGCTAAGGTTTATGTCAAGTTTTTGATTTGAGTTTAGATTGGGCAGATAGAGCATTATTTCATCCTGTGATTGATGGTCTCGGACCCTCCAGGTGTGGGTAACATAAGTTTGTTCTGTAAATCCCTCGCCAGATCGTAAGGTCCTGACAAGTTTTTCTATGCCTTTATAATCCAGCCAGTAAATATCAACGGTAAAGGGGAGATGGTTTTCAAAGGTAAGATTGACCGCCTTTACACTTTCTTTTGATATTAAATCCCGGTCATTAATAACAACTTTATGTTTTTCCTGCTGACCGAAAGTTGTTTCAATTATTTGCTTACTTTGTTGATCTTTTACAATCCAAGGATGAGTCAGGTAAGTTTTTAATGAAAAAGACCCGCCCGGCTTTAGTGTTTTATAATGCTGTTCTTTGCCCTGATAATCCAACCAATAAATATCCGTGGTGAGCATGGTATCATTTTGAAATGAAATCGTAGTGGCTTTCCTGCTATTCCATGATTTTAAAACGAAGTTAGCTTGTTGATCATGTGTTTTATTCGGGATAAACAGGCACACCGTTTTACCGGAGAAATAGTCACGAGCTATCCAGGCATGTTGAGCATAGGTTTGCTGATTATAAGATGTGCCAGGAGCCAGGGTGTTATATTTGACTTCTTCCCCTTCAAAGTTGATCCAGTAAATATCCAGTGTAAATGGACTTCCGTTATGAAAATTCACATGAACGGAATCATTAGTTCCTGAGGACTTCAAACCATTACCTGTAATCTTATATTGTTTATCTTTTCCAATAGCTATTGTTGCGATTTCAAGATCACTGTATTGATCTTCGAAATACCATTTACTGCCTTCATAAGATTTTTGATTAAAGGTGTCCTTTGGTGCAATTTTGCTAAAAAAGTGCTTTTTCTTTTTATCATCTACCCAGAAGGCATCAATAGGAAGATTGGTATGATTGTAAAATGAAGTACTTGTTACTTCCTTACCTTTATAAGATTTAAGGGCGAAATGACATTCCTGATTTGGTTTTCCGTTCGGTATAAAGAGGTCAACCTCTTTTTGATTTCCTTTGAGTTTTGCTCTCCAGGGATGTGTCGCAAAAGTACCCTGGGTATATGCTTCTCCGGTTTTTAAGCTTTTGTAAAATTTCTCTTTGCCTTTGTAATTAATCCAGTAAAGATCAATTTCATAAGGAATGGCATTTACAAAACGGACATTTGTGGGATTGACACCACCTAAGGATTTAATTTTTCTGCCACTAAAAGTCATCCGTTGTGCCTTATTGGTGGCCCTGATGGTATCTACTACAATACCGCTATGCCTATCGCGGATAATCCAGGGATGCGTAGCAAAGGTTTGCTGGTTATAGGACTCACCACGATTCAGTACTTTATAAAATCGTGGCTCTCCTTTAAAATCCATCCATTCTATTGCTAATTCAAGGTTGCTTTTGTTTATAAACTTAATACTAGTTGCCATTTTGCTCTCTATACTGGCTACCTTGATCACATGTGTTTGTTTGACAGTAGTATTAGGGATAAAGACATCGATTATTTTGCCTGAGTTCGATTCCCGTATTTGCCAGGGATGTTGAGCAAAAGTCGATTGATTATAAGTATCTCCTGGACGAAGGCTTGCATACTTTTTATTTTTTCCGAGATGATCTACCCAATAGACAGTCACAGCCATTGGGGTTTCATTTATAAATTCTACAGTTACTGCCTTTGTTTTGTCGAAAGAATATAAAGATTTATTCAGAAAACTCACTTGTTGATTAGTGCTGCAGGATGTTGAAATATTTACTATTCGACCACTGTACTGATCAGCCAGTATCCATGGGTGCGTGGCGTAAGTGCTCTGTGTGAAAGTAGAGTAGGGCTTGATTTTTCCATAGTTTATTCTTTTCCCGGAATAATCAACCCAATCCAGGTTCAGTTCTAGGTTACTTTTGTTGACAAAGTTCATAATTGTCTTCTTCTCTCCCATGGTCGATTTGAATTCTATATCATAGGTTTGCTGAACTTCATCAGACGGTATGAATAGCCCTAACTCGGCCTTGGATTGTGGTTCTCTGATTCTCCAGGGGTGGGTCGAAAAAGTTGATTGAAGATAAGATTGTCCGGGTTCAAGTTGTCCATACCTGACCTCCTTTCCCTCATAATCCACCCAATAAACATCTGCCTTATAAATTGTGTTATTTTTAAAAAGTACTCCAATAGTATTAGTTGAGTTTTTCGACCTGATTTGCTCTGTTGATACCGTGAAGATTTGTGGGTCTTTCTGGCCAGCAGTCTCACTCACCATTTCCTTACTGTGTTTATCCCGAACTACCCACTTATGATCAACAGAGGTTTGTTGGGTATACGATTGGAATGGTAAAAGAGTGGCATTGTGCTGCTCTTTGTTCTCTTTGGTAATCCGAAAAATTTCTACAGTTAGGAAGGTTTTGTTTTCAAAAATTATTTTTGTTGACATAATAAATGTGGATTGGATATTATTTTCTAAAAGTCCTTGATTAAGAAAGACTTAAAGACATATAATTATATGTTAAAAATTTAATTGGATATTTTAAGTTGATAGCATTATAATTCATGACGTCCTTTCGAAAGATTGCTAATAGTTTCTTCCTATGTTTGAGAATTAGGTTATATAAAATAATACCTGATAACAGCGTTTTCTCGTTAATATGAATTTCTTCTTGGTTGCTTCAAGGTTTGTTGAAGATATGTCAGGTGGTAGCCATTATGGGAAAAGTAGTTAATGGGTATAAAAATTTGAGCCTGTTAAGGTTCAAATAGCGTCGTTTAGCAATTACTAATACTGCTATTCTATTGTCTACTGGGGGAAAATCGGTTTATTACCGGGGCACTATTAAAATGGGGAATTTTCGAAATGCTTAAACGCGGCAACCTTTAAAGACATATTGCTAAAGGGATTTAAAACACGTTTTTTGGGGGAAGTAATTATTACTTAGTTGGATAAGGCCTTATATAGATAGTATTCAGACATCAAAGTACAATTTTTTGATTATTAAAAGCATATTTTTCCAAATAAATTGAAAGAATTTATTCATAGCCTTAATGAAATTACAAACGACTAATCCGCAAAATTCAAACCTGGAGTATCATGAAATCTTCGTTTTAAATTAGACAAGTAAGCAGTTCTAAACGGGGGTAGCTTACAATTAAAGTTAATCAATCCGTAATTAGATGATCTCGTAGCTTTTTCGAAATCCTATCCATCTCGTCACTTACCCTTTTCTATGCTATCTACCAATCAATTAAATTTGAATCGATTTAAATCGTTTTGATATACCTTTCTTATATTTAGAAT
Source organism: Flavobacteriaceae bacterium (assembly GCA_041743085.1). Lineage (GTDB taxonomy): Bacteria > Bacteroidota > Bacteroidia > Flavobacteriales > Flavobacteriaceae > JAFMPW01. The sequence goes on along the minus strand of JBGTNL010000039.1, from coordinate 45,623 downwards.
ACGAAAGCACAAAAACGCCGTGATACGTGTCCAAATAGGTGTCCTATTTTGAAAGAATTGAGATAACATATTGGTTTTTAAGAAATTAGGGTGAAAGGTTCACATTCTGCCACCCCGACTGAATATTTTTAGACCCTGATAATCAATTGATTATCAGGGTTTTCTGATTTAAAAAACACTGCCAAAACAAGCCAAATCGATACAAATTTCATATCGAAGGTGTCCTATTGCGTGTCCTTTTTTTACCCATTCTTTCGAACATATTATATCTAGGGGGATTGTCGATTTGGGTTCGAAGGGAACCAGGACTAGAATTTTTAACAATGTGAACCTCATGTATGCCGTTGTCCAAGAATTAATGTTGTTTTTTCGCTAACCAAAAAAAATGATGTGTGGGACGGTGGATCCCGAAGGTCGATGGAAGAAAGCCCCCGTACAGCGCAACGGCACAAAACGCAAAATGAAAAGGCCTGAAGGTAGGATAGGGACAATAGCCTCCCATTACACTATAAAAACCCATTGAACATTGTTTTCCCTGGTGTAGAGAAAGTTAAATATTACGGGTAATCAATCAGCTGCAATAGACTATGATGTACATATAAGGTGGCCCACTCATTACAACAACAAAGACCCTTGCCACCAATTTGTACGTAATGATGTCGATTGTGCTTATCTTACTTCTACCCAATTTCAGCCATATTTCAAAGTAGGCCTTAATTTCGGTACTGGACCTGTCAGCTGACAATGCGCATTAGTGTAAAACTGTCTTGCCTTCCATATTGGCCAAACGGCCCAATTTGGTCCTTCCCCTCACACTGGTACCTGTGCTATGAGAAAATTGAGCGATGCCGCAATTGGAAACTAACTTTCTCCAATACGCTTTTCCGCTCCTTGAGGGTTGCCATCTATTCGGCCCGTGTATCACAAGTTTCCTGCTCATAGCCATAAGCCGTTTTAGCCTGGAAGACACCGATCTGGCTACTTCGTGCGGGACAACCTTCTCACCCTTACGATTGCCATAGAATGCTATCCACTTTTCGGCAGCACCATCATCCATCCCGAAATTATCTGTTTCTTGACAAAAAAAGAAAGTGGGACTTAAAAAGAATCAAAAAACATTTCGATAAATTTGATCCTAAAACCGAATAACTTGGATTTTTTTATACATTAATAACAATCTCATAAATTTACATTAGTGCGAATTATAGTATTCCTCTCTTCTTAAAATAGGACTCTTCATGACAAAACTTTTCATTTCTTACCGTCGAGTTGATGCGTATGAAGCAAATCGTATCGTAGATGCGTTGCGGTTAGAATATGGAGGAAGTAATATCTTTTATGATGTAGCTTCTATTGAATTGGGAGATAATTGGCCCGAATCACTAGAAATTGCTTTAAACGAAGCACGAGCAATTCTTATAATAATTGGACCTGGGTGGTTGCATCTTCAAGATGAGGAAAGCGGGAAAAGAAGAATCGATTTAAAACATGATTGGGTTAGAAAAGAGATAATAAGAGCAATTCAAAGGAATGATGAAGATCCTGATCTACTAGTAATCCCTCTTTTAGTTGGAGGTGCCAAAATACCTAAGCCAAAACATTTAGATAATGAGTTACAACCATTATGCAAATTCCAAGCCTTAATTATAAAAAACACTGGACGCATTGTTGACTTCGATTCTATCAAGAAGATACTTGTTTCATCTAAAATATTTAGAAATTCGCTTCCTCCAGTTGTAACGCCAGTGAATGAAATACCTGATCGATTAACTAAGCGAGAACAAGAGGATTTTTTAACAGAGTTTAAGTTATGGAATATTGTAGAGCATGAAATTCCCGGAAATCCGAACGATATAATAGAGGAGTTGTATAGAATTTATGAATTTCCTAGTTACAAAGACGCATTCGATTTTATGAAAAAGATAGATGAATTTGGAATTCGACCTTATAATCATCATCCAAGAATCCAAAATACATACAATCGCGTAGAAATGTGGCTTTGCACATTTAATATTGGGCATAAACTTTCCCATAGGGATATTCGACTGGCGAGGATTTGTGAAAAAATTTATAACGAATTCAACTATTAGGAGGGCTACTTAAAGTTAATTACCCCTAACAATCTCTAGGAAAATTCATTTGAACTTGTAATTATAATAAAAGGACACTATCTCATCAAGTGTTTAGGTTAAAAATAGGATGGGTTTGACTTTATCAAAATTTGGACCTTTTTTTCATAAATTGTGAGGAACTAATTTAAAATTATGCCCCATTTTCTAGTGTTAAGTTAAATGTATTATAACGTAATATAATTTTGTATCTTCGTAAAAAAACAATGGTAAGATACATTATTAAATTAACCAAACCAGAAGTGGAAGAACTACAAGCGATCATAAATAAAGGTTCACATAGATCCCAAACTTTCCGGACAGCATATATATTGCTGAATTGTGATGAAGGCGAGTATTCCGAAAAGGTAACCAATGAACAGATCAGCAAGGTTTTGAAAGTGAGCATGCGTACCATAGACCGGGTGAAAAAGAAGTTTATAGAGGAAGGTCTTGAGGCCGCTTTGGAACGCCGTCCGACTACACGCAAATACGATGTAAAGGTGGATGGCGATGTGGAGGCCAAACTGGTAACACTCTGTTGCAGCGAACCACCAGTGGGATATGCGAAATGGTCCTTGCGCCTGCTGGCGGACAAAATGGTGGAACTAGAATACGTGGACAGCATTTCCTATGTTACGGTAGGCAATGTTTTAAAAAAAATGAACTTAAGCCCTGGAAGGTAAAGGGGTGGGTAATTCCACCCTTGGAAAGCAGTGAGTTCGTGGCCAACATGGAAAAGGTGTTGGACGTCTATAAACAGGGGTATGATAAATATTTTCCGGTGGTCTGCATGGATGAGTCGCCCAAACAGTTGATCGGCGAAAGCAAAACACCGTTACCTGTCCGGCCCGGTTGTGAGAAAAGAGAAGACTATGAATATATACGGCACGGGGTCGTGAATATTTTTATGGCGAACGAGCCTTTGAAAGGTACCCGGATGGTAGAAGTTACCCAAACCAAAACGAAAAAGGACTGGGCCCGGTTTGTCAAAAGAATAGCGGATGAAATGTATCCCGGTGCCATTAAAGTAACTTTGGTAATGGACAATTTTAAAACACATGCAGCATCTGCATTTTATGAAACTTTCGGGCCGCAGGAAGCCAAGCGATTATGGGACAGATTTGAGTTTGTCTATACTCCAAAGCATGGTAGTTGGCTGAACATGGCCGAAATAGAACTGCATGTCCTGAACGGGCAATGCCTCAACAGACACCTTGACACCATGGACAAGGTAAAGACCGAGGTAAATGCATGGCAGACCTGTAGAAACAACAAGAACAGTAAAATAAACTGGCAGTTCACCAATGATAACGCAAGAATAAAACTCAGAAGACTTTATCCGTCAATTTATGATTAACACAACACTAGTAGATATCGACCATTTTTGGTTGACTTCCTGATTATCAATTTTTCAGATCTCACAGCTGGCAGATTTTTATTGCATCAAGCTCCCCTTCAAGCATTTTTTCAATGCCACGTTTTTGTAGTTCCATTATGGCACGTTCAGAAGTAGTATAAATATTTGATTATCAGGTAAATAAGTCGTATATTTAGATATAATAAAACCCCGAAAATGAGTCTTAAGCTCGAAAAACGGGTTTTTTTTAATCGCCAATTATGCACAAATTACGAAGAATATCCGATTTTCAACATTCCTTTTCTTTTTCTTCCCAAACAGAACAATTTGATATTTTTTACAATCGTTTTCTTAGGAGCGATTTGGGGAAAATCTACCGGGCTGTTCCCTGGGATGATCTGGTGAAATCCTTTGGACTCAACGAATCCAAAAAGGTCCTGCCTGCATCTTTTCCCCTAAGGGCAAACTTGCCCTGATGTTCTTAAAACACTATTCGGGAGACTGGTGGCTTTCAGAGGAGCTCCTGAAGCTATCCGGGTGGATAACGGACCGGAGTTTACTTCGGCCAACTTCCAGTTATGGTGCAAGGAAAATAATATTGAGATCAAATACATACAGCCGGGGAAACCGGTGCAGAATAGCCTAATCGAACGATTCAACAGAAGCTATCGTCAGGAAATACTCAATGCGTACCTATTTGATTCATTAAGCCAGGTAAGAATCTTATCCGAACAATGGATGGAACACTACAATGAGAAAAGACCTCATGAAGCTTTGGAGAATTTGAACCCCAAGGACTTTTTGAAAAAATACGGAAAGAACAAAAAAGAAAATACCCTAATTTGTATAACCTAAACTGTAGCTAATTAAGGGGTACTTACACGTTGGCAACCATGTTAAAAAACGAGCGTTTAATGACAATGGAACTTAAATAATTAGTCGGATTCTTCAAGTTTAAAAATTTCATTTACAGGCTTATTAAAGAATCTAGATAGTTTCAATGCAAGTACTGTTGATGGTACATATTTATTAAGCTCAATTGAATTAATTGCTTGTCGGGATACGCCAATCTCTTTAGCCAATTCTTCTTGAGTTATATTTTTAATAGCTCTTTCTACTTTTAGACTATTTTTCATAACTCATAGATTTATTTGACTTGTAAAGCATATAGTAGAATCGAATTATAAAGAAAATCAGTATTGTAAACATATTAAATACCATCACTGTAAAGAAACTAAACCCATATACAAATAGAACGCAAATAATCAGAATGAAATAACTTACATATGTAGCCCATACGAGTGATTCTAATCGGATTTTGGCAATAAATTCATCTTCGTATTTCTCTTTTGAAAATGCCACCAGAATTGCCCCAATAATAAATAAGATTCCAATAATTTCGTCAGTAATATTGTTTTTAATAATTCTAAAAAAAGAAACAGGACTTGTAAATTCATCAGAAATAATTGCAAATACCTTTACATTAAGAAGTTTTAATTTAAAGTCAAAAAACATTATCAATATTCCAAGAATTGCAGAAGGAACTAATATAATCCATCCAATTCTTTTAAACTTATTGGGAAACAGGAGTTTTGTTTTCATATTATATTTTTAAGTTTATGAAACAAATGTAATGTATAGATTACTAAATAGCAAATATATAAGACATAAAGTAATTATATGATTACATAATTAATAGTTATTATTTGATGGATGACTAAAAACTCGGTTGCCAATAACTAAGTATTCGTCCAATAACTAAGTATTCGTCCCGCCGATAGGCCAGGGATGAATATCTTGTTGACGGATCCGGTTTCTCTCTATGGGGAAAGCGTTCCTTTTCGTAATTTTTCTTGGGTGTTTTTTGATCAGATCTGCCAGCATCCAGCACCCGGTGTTTACTTCTTGCCCCTTCTTTAACTGTCAGACTTCCCGATTTTGGTCGTTTCGTTCGGTCGTTCGGCGACTTTTTGGTCAAATGCCCGACTTTTGGGCATAGGTTGTCTGCCCCGCAACGTGCAGGTCATAAGGATGGGCGTTTATTTTGTTCATTTTCGGTCAATAGTTCTCTCCATCCGTACGGCGGACCACGCTGCCCAAAAGACATTACAGTAATCAGGTTTCCCTTTTTGCAACTCGGGCACTTGCCGTGAAGCAGTGCCGGTTTCTCATCGGCAACATGTATTGGTGTAGCGGAAAGCATCTTTTGAAGGGTGGGCAGTTTCTCCTTTTTCCAGCTACTGCTCAAGATGCCGTAATGCCTGATGCGTGTAAAACTGGATATTTCGGGGTAAGCTGTACAGGTGATTCCTGATTAAACTGTACAGGGGATTCCTGGACAAAGTGAACAGGCAATTCCTGCCTAAACTGAACAGGTAATTCCGGGGCAAGGTGGACAGTTTTTGATGATTGTTTAGGGTTATATTATAAGACTGGCAAGAACACCCTGCGCTCTTGGCGCAGGGATGAATTGCCTTCGTGCGCAGCACGAAAACCGTACTTTTGCGTATGGTCAAAATTACAGAGGAAACCTGGCACTGGCACCATAACGTTTCGGAATGTTACTATCATATCCAGTTGACGATCAAATACAGGAAGTCCCTGTTCGACCCTGTGGTCGAGGCTTTGATATTGGAGGTTTTCGGTGGTTTCAAGGAACGTTACTACATCGATGTGGGCACGGTGGGTTTCGACAAGAACCATGTGCATGTTCTGTGCATGTTCTTGCCGAAGTATTCGGGCGGCCAGGTCGTCCGGCTGCTAAAGAGTATAACCTCGCGTACGCTGTTCAGGAAAATGCCAATGCTCAAAAGGGAACTATGGGGAGGGGAGTTTTGGACAGACGGTTACTACATCTCCACGGTCAGTGGCAGGGGAGACAGAAAGGTGATCGAGAAGTACATAGAAAATCAAGGTAGGGTCGATGATATAAAACAGCTCAAGCTTTTCGAGATGTGATCAATGCGTAATGTCGGGCAAAACGCCCTGCGCTCTTGGCGCAGGGAAATTTACTACAAAAAACGTAAGGTAAAACACATGAAATTTATAGAATTTCCCCTAAATGTACCCCTTACCCGCGATTAGAAAAATGTTGTTTAGTATAGGATCACCCTTTGAAAATAATGTTCATTACCCATCCAGACCCCGACAAGATAGATGCCACCGGGAAGGTGATCTGTCAAAACCGTGATTTTATTTTCGCCGGAACTGACATTAACTCGCTGCTCCTGAACCACCTGACCACCGAGGCTAATGACCTGCAGGGAAGCCTTTCCGCTATGCGATGCCCGAAACAGCGTTATCAGAGGCTGCCCCGATCTTACGGGATTCGGGGAAATTTGAAAATCCGTGTCCGCCGGTAATTCCTGTGGCTGTGCAATTCGGGTTCTCAAGGCAGTGGCAGAAAGTACCGGTAACAACCTCCATAGCTGGGTGTCTGCCCCGCTGTCCGTGGTAACCATGATATTTGCACCGTCGTCTGTAGGAGCACCTTCCAGATCCAGGACCAGACCGTTGAGTTTACTTACCATACGATAATAACCGTCATTTGCAGGTACAAATGCCCATTCCTGTGCGTTCGTTCCATTGCCCTGCCATTGCCATACATTCGTTCCGGGCGCCAGTCCTGCAAACTCCACATCAACATATTTATTGCTGTGTAAAGCTTTAACGGTGAAATAGCCGGGTTTGCTTGCCGCAAAATGAAATTTCTGATGGCTGGCTTGCCGGTTTTCCCATTGCCTTACATTGGCTCGATTGTTAAGGCTGGCATTTGCAATTTCAACCACCTTGCCACTTGCCTTGTTTTCCAGGTAATAATCGCCCCCGGTAACTTCAGCGACCGGTGGTTCAATGGAATTTAATTTCCATTGCTGCGAATAAGTCCCGCCGGTTGTCCAGACCAGGATATTTCCTCCGTTCCCCACTGCGCCATTCTCCAGGTCCAGGAATAATCCGTTGAGTTTGCTGATAATATAATAATACCCATCACCGGCAGCTACAAATTCCCATTGTTGTGCATCCGTTGTATTACCTGTCCATTGCCAGACATTTGTTCCGGGATCCAACGCTCCAAGGGCCACATCGATAAATTTGTCACTATGGGAAGCTTTGATAGTATGATAACCCGGTTTGCCTTTAATGATATGAAATTGTTGATTGCTGGATGCCAGATATTGCCATTGCCTTATATTTGCCCTGTTGTTTACACTGGCGTTGGCAACATCCATGACCTTGCCGCTGGCCCTGTTCTCCAGCGAATACAGTCCTTCCCCTATGTCCGGGACAAGCACCGGATCTTTCACGGTAACAAGTTTCCATTTTTGCGTATCCCCTCCATGGTTGGTCCACACCATAATATTATTGCCATTTGTATTCGTAACGGCAGCCAGATCCAAATACAGGCCGTTGAGCTTGCTGACAATAGTATAGTACCCATCCCCGGTGGGTACAAATGCCCATTGCTGAGCGTCCTTACCGTTGCCGGTCCATTGCCAGACATTGGTCCCCGGATCCATTCCCCCGAGCGAAACATCCACAAACTTGTCGCTATGCAGGGCTCTTATCGTATGGTAGCCTGCTTGGCCAGGTGCAATATAAAATTGCTGATTGCTAGCTTCCCTGTAATCCCATTGTTGCACATTTGCTTTGTTCAAAAGGCTGGCACCTGCGATCTCTACGACCTTGCCATTTATTTTGTTCTCGAGGTAATATTTTCCTTCAGCGACCTCTTGCACCGGGTCCATGACGCGTTCCAATTTCCATTTCTGGGCATTAAGTCCATTATTGGACCAGACTTTTATATTAGTCCCGTCCGCCTTTAAAGCGTTATATAAGTCCAAATAAAGTCCACTGAGCTTGTTGACAATATTGTAATACCCCCCACCAATGGAAATGAACTTCCATTCCTGGGCATCCGTTCCGTTGCCCGTCCATTGCCATACATTGGTACCCGGTTGAAGCCCACCCGACTCCAAATCGAGATATTTACCGCTATGCGAAGCCTTAATCTTAAAATGACCGGGTTTACCTGCCTCAATATAAAATTGTTGGTTAGCGGTTTCCATATATTCCCATTGATGCACGTTAGCGCCGTCGTTCTCGCTTGCGCCCGCTACCTCTATAGCCTTCGCACTAACCTTGCTTTTAAGAACATATAAGCCTTCCGGAACTTTACTGGTGAGGTTGGGATCCAATTGATTTATCCATTCTTCTATCAATGCAGCCCCGATCGCGTCAATGCTATTTTTCGCAAGGGGTGGCATCATGATATTGGCGTCCACACTATGAACCCTATTGTAAAGAATAGACCTGGATGCATCGCCCGGGGATAGCAGACTTTCTCCGTCAATTCCCAGAGAGGTGTTGAATCCTGCGGTTATTAGGCCCGTTTCCTCTAGGCTGTTAATAAGCCGGAGGTCAAAATCCCCACGATTTCCGGTGCCGGGCCGGTGGCAATAGGCACAATTGAGATCCATATAGGACCTTGCCTTTTTTTCGAGGGATGCCCCCGTATTATTTACAGCAACATGGGTAAGAAATCCAGGGGAATCCGTGTCGGATATGGATTGGTCCAAAATGCCTAGGCTACTCAGGGTTACCAGTTGATTGGCCGTTAAACCGGTTTCCTGGTAGGTAATGCTATTGTTAAGGTATCTGGTCCTTGGTCCTAAACTCCCGCCTGAAGTATTGTTGTGACAGCTTACACACTCCACGGCAGAGGGGTAATGCCATTTTTGCCGTCGATTTCCACCGGTCTGTTGTACTATGGTAATGTCTTCATCGAGTCCGCTACTCAAAAGGTACGCGTCCGTTTGTTCCTCGTTCCACTTGTAAGTTACAAAATAAAATTTGCCATTTGCTGCCTTAACTGAAAACCGGGTTTCCAATCGCTTTGTAAGATTGGGGTCATTTTCATCTATTGGCAATTCAAAATGTTTAATAAGCACCGTACCAACGGGAAATAACCAAGCCTCGTTTTCGGAAAATTTAATTTGTTCCGCTGGAGTATTGTAGCTACCATCGTTCGGTATTGCCATCCATCTTTTTTTGGCAGCCCCGTCTGACCAGAAAGATTCGATCAGGTCATAAGGAATAATACCCTGTGAGGGAGTCAGGTCTGTTAGATTGTTAAAAGCAGCTGTTTCAGATAGCCATTGGGGAATTGTATTTTCAGTATATTTAGGCCGGGTAAGCTTAAATAAATTCCCCGGTCCGAGTTTCAGCATATAGATTTCACCTTCCTGATCCTCTCCAAAAGAAATGATGTCCGCAGGTTCAAAGCTACCCAATAATTCATAACTGCCGGTCTCGATATTAACGGACCAAATTTCTTCACCATCACCGTAATCGGCGCAGATATATTTACCGACTAATTCGGGAACATCAGTCCCCCGATAAACAAAACCTCCGGTTAATGAATTGGCATCAGCCCTGGGGAAGGATACGAGCGGTGCTTCATGCGGCATGTTATTGTATAACTGGTTTCCGCAGCGGTCTACTTTGGCCTTTCCTTCGTATACCGGCCATCCGAAATTTTTACCTTTTACGACTACATCAATTTCATCGTGCAAGTTACCTCCGAGTTCCCCGAGGTAAAGTTTGCCGGTTTCAGCATCCATGGTCATGCGGTGGGGACTGCGATGGCCCATACTGAAGTACTCTTCAAAATTGGAACCTCCGCTACTTAAAAAAGGGTTGTCATTGGGTATCCAGTATTCGATGCCGCTGATTTCATCCACAAACCCGATATCTTCGGGAATGGTTCTGAGGGGGGCATGGCTCTTAAGGGGATCTTTGTCAACATCAATACGCAGTACCCCTCCCTCGAGATTATTTACAATATCCTGGGCCTTGCTGAATGCCTGCTGATCTCCTGTGGTAAGGTAGAGAAAACCATCTGTACCGAATAGCAGGCCCCCACCCCTATGGCCGGTGGAATACATTCTGATTTTGATCAAGGTGGTTTTTGAATTGGGAATAACTTCCATAGTCCCCGCATTTACCTCATACCTGACCAGCATGAGGTAGTTTCCCCAATTTTGTGCGTTATTGCAATTTTGTGGCCCTACAAAATCAGGATAGTTATTTCCATTGGCATCTTTGGTGGTATAATAAGCATAGAAATAATTACCGCCGTTTGTTCCGAACTTCGGATGCAGTGCGAGGCCGAGAAATCCCCCATCCCAGACTACACCAACCTCATTGGACAGATCGAGCATTAAGTTTTTAACAGCAGTATCTTCCTGATTTTGGAACCAATAGATTTGTCCGTCCCTTTGTCCCAGCACAATTATATTTTGAGTAGGGTGCGCAGCGAAGGTAAGCGGGGAGTTGAATGTAAGATTTGGGAAGGCAACTTCATAGGGTACCGCCGTGGGAGAAACCGAGGGAAATTTTCCGTTCAGGTAAAGGCCTATCGGGTGAACTTCAGAAAGTCCCGGCCCACTTACAAAAGGGATGGCTCCCAACAGTAAAAATGAACAAACCACAAATACCCACCGCTTGGATTTCAATAGTTTCATGGAGTAATTTTTTAGTGGGGGGGTGATAATGGCCTAGGGTATATTAAAGTTAGTGTATGATCAACTCACGACAAGCGTTGAACCGTTAAAATACGGGGTTTTGTCGATGAAATACACCTGACGGAAAAGTGGAAAATTCTTTAAAATATTTAATAATATACCCCCTTATAATTATGGAGAATTTACTTACTTCGATGCCCAGTAGAGGGTGATTGCAACAAATATTTATAAATTGCGGTACTATTTCATACGTTTAAATCTTTTTAATCTAAGTAATTCCCCTATGGCTTGCCTCGGGCCTGCCTGCCGCAGGCAGGGATAGTCGCCCGCCAGAGGCGGGTAAACTTTCGAGAAATTTTTTATTTACTTGAAAATTAATGCCCGCCTGCCTGCCGTAGGTAGGTTATGGGCTTTCATAATGCCATAATTGATCAGATTGAAACAAGTAGCTGACAGAGGCGATTCATGCGGAAAAGTACACCTATTCTTTTGGGAATCGCTACCAATCGCCGGTATAATACAGCACCTTGCTGGCCGGAAATCTATACCCCCCGAGGGAGTCATTCATTTCAAAAAAGATCTCCATCTTTTCGCTTTTATTTCTGATGAGGTGAACCCTCCGTACTGTATCCTGCTCAGAAATAGTGTTGAGTAGGGTATATGCCGAAGGTCCAAAATTAAACGGCACGGAAAACACCTTTTCCAACCGTACCCTTTTATCTTTACTACCCGCGTTCTCCGTAGTTTCCAAATCAATATCCGTAACGGTATTCACCTGTTCGTGAGATAGCGCCTCATTAAGGTACCAGATCATTTCGGCCGCCGAGCCTTGTTTTTTAAAGATGATCGAATGGTCGGAATTACCGTATTTGCCAATGTAGATATACTCCGTATCCCTCAAATAAAATTTATTGTTATAGGCCTCCGGATCATTTAGAAAACCTTTCTGTTTGCCAATATACCGGTGTGAAAAGGTGGTAATGTAAAGCACCATTTCAGAAAACCGGTGCTTTAAAAGATACAGTTCTTCCACTTTTTTGATGCTATCCCTTGCAGAAATTTCAAAAAAATTAAGGGGGCAATCCACAAATCGCTCGGTGCCGTCTATGTTCATTATATAGTACTCGCATATGTTGAAGGTGAGGATGTCAAAATCGGAAATTGGAAAACCGGGGCTAACAGCTGATCTCTTCGCCTCCAGATCATGAAAAAAAGAAGGATTAATTTTATAGTAACTTGTACAGGAAAAAAGACAGATCATTACTAAATAGCAGCATGTATACGCCAATTTTTTCATCGTGGTAATCTCATATAATTCCCTTCATATCTGCCCCCAAATCCCAATCGGTAGCCCTGAAAGTAATCGGGATGGTACGGGACATTGGTATTAAAATGCAGAAAGTCCTGCAGATCAATACTGTTTATATCATAGAGCGTAAAACTTCCTGCAAAGCCCGAACTTAGGCCAGCAACTGTTAACCTCCATCTTTGGTGATTAAATGCGAACTGCGACTTGTCCGCATAAACCAAAAAATCCATTTGAAGTTCATCACCCAAATCAAAGGCATGGGGCACATACCCCGTAAATTTGTGATAACTGACTTCAATCAAGTCCACGGCATGCTGTTCATTGCCGTGATAACTTACCAAAAGCCCTCCGGTGTAGTATCGGTCCCTTTTATCTCCAGCATATCGGAGAATGGGACCCCCATCATTATAATAGGATATCTGGATCCTTCCCAGGGCATTAAAATTAAAAAATCCGACCCGCTGTCTCATTTTATTCTGCATATTCAGCCATATTGCGCCAATGGAAAAGGATGTTTTATAGGGGTTTTGCAGTGGATTTGCGCTAAAATCCGAAAAATGGTAAAAGGGAACATAGCGCTCGTCGAAACTGTAAGTTCTTTGGTCGAGCTTTATCGTTCCCGCCGCGCTGTAAAAAAAATGTGTCCGGATCTTTGCCCAGGGATCCTTTAGCGAAATCCCGATCACTTTATTGTTAAAGATAATAAGACCGGTATGAATAGTGGGGAAGAAATTGATTTCATTTAGATCAGCACCAATCCCGGCAGTAAGGCTTAACTTAAAGTTTGGACCCTGCCTTACCTGATATTCAACAGCCAGCTTTGCAGAGATGCCATAGTGTATTTTAGAGGCAGTTGTCCTGTCTATCCAATTTTGAGAATGGGATCCGACGGCATAAAAAATAGCTACTAAAAGAATAAGATACTTCATTGTCAAAGATGGCCTTCCGGGAATAAGCTACAAAAGTTTTGGTTTCAAAAAGATGTCGGTGCATTCTTTTTTTAACAATAGGTAATGGATTATGTGTGCGCCGTAGAAGGAATACATCAATTTGGGCAAAGGGGATGGCGAGGATACAACTTTATGAAAAATTTAAAATTTGATCGGTAAAATGTTGGTAACTTAAGGCTTGAATATATTAGAGGAAATATCATGAAGTTACGTATTGGCTTACTGTTGGTGATTTTTATAGGATTGGCTCTGGGTTGCGGAAGTTCTTCAAAGACCCCGGATGCTACGGCGGATAGCAAGCTGTTGGAAGAAATGGTAGCTCAAAAATCCTTCGAAATACATTCAGATTGGGCTTCTCCTCTTGTAACGACCAGTGTAGCCAGTATATCGAATGCAGGCCTTCTACCTCCCGGGAGTACTGCAAACCGCATAAGCCTGATCGGTAATTCCAATTATTTTAAAGTAATGGGAGATAGCGTTTCGGCTTACCTTCCCTATTATGGCGAGCGCCAATTTGGAGGCGGTTATAATAGCGATGGGGGGGCAATCCGGTTCAAAGGAGTTCCCCGGGATTATGAAATCACGACCGATGAGAATACGAAAATCCGTGAACTTCGTTTTCAGATAAAGGATAAGACGGAAAACTACCGGGTACTGGTGCAATTGTATCCCAATTTAACAAGCAATATTAATGTGAACAGTTCCCACCGGCTATCCATTCGTTACGGTGGTACAGTGGCACCCATTTCTGAAGAGTAGTTAGTTTGGTGAAAGTGGACATAATAAAACGTATCGCCGCTGATAGTTTTGCTGCGATGCACTAAAAAATACTCGGATAAAACAATGGACTGCCCGTGCCTAACGGGTTAAGCCTTATCGGGATCGTCAGGATCCTCAATTTTTGGCGTTGCAAAATCTGATCTGTAACGTTCAAAAAATGCTTATTCAATGGCTTCCATCCGTTTTTTTTCCCTTTTAGTAAAAAATCTGGCATCACTCTTATTCAATCTCAGGTTAAGGTAATTATGCTGTGAGAAACAATAATTACGAAAAAAAGCAGTAAGCCAACCGCTAAAAGGCGTATGGACCTGTTCACATTCTTGAATTTCGAGGCGGCTATTTTTGAATTTATAAATATCTGCTGTCCCAGTTGATCAAACAATTCTTCTTCGTTCAGGCTTATACGATAAAAGATCTTCGAAAACTCTTTAATACTCCCATATTTCGTAATAACATCCCCGAAAAAAAAGATATTTTTATCAAATTTAGCCTCAATCCGAGGCATGAAGCACCGAATACTGTAGTAGATGGAGGCGACTGTTGCGAGGAGCCATAAGCCTAAAAGTATGTAGAGAAAAAAGTGCGTTGAGGCTTGTATAATGACCATTTCGATATTCTGATAGATAAAATTCAAAATGATCCCGTAAAAGGAGAGTATGAGTCCGGCCTTAAGCTCCGATGCCTTGACCAGACCAAAGACATAATTGATACTTCCCCAATAGTGGTCTACCAGTTCTTCGGCATGACCTCTGCTTTCCGAAAGATGTTCATCCGATGTTGCTTTCTCTGCAGCTTTTGTATGTTTCTGTTCTTGTGACTCGTCAGCATCCATGGTTTAATTGGCTTTTTTTATCCGGATGAAAGACCCGGTTCATGGTTGATTTTAATTCGTTATAGCCCCGAAAATTTGTAGTAATCTTTACAAGTGAATACAACATTGCGATGGTCTAGTCCCTGGCGAAAGATAGTAAATAGATGGTTAATTTTTGTTTTTGAAATTTATCCTATATCATTTCTTCAAGATTTGTATTTGATTTTCAAAGGGTAAAATCAGGAGCTTGCCGTCCTTTTTTATGTTGCCGCTGACATTCTGCTAAAAAAAAATGAGGTTTTCGGACAATAAATTCCCCGCCTTGTACAAATTGACCTCGGGCTAAATTTAAATCAGTTAAATTACCTACCTTGAACCGCCATTCGGGATACCCAAACCATTAATATTAAAATAAGAAACTCATGAGATCACTTATCATCCTTACAGCGGGAGCAACGCTTTTTTTTGCCGAAGTACTAAATGCGCAGGAAACACATACGGTGACACTTATTGTAGACACCGCTAATTTTGACAGGAACAATCCAGCCTCATCCTGTGCTCTCAGATCAGAATCACCAAACACAGGTGTCGTGGAATCCAATGGTGATCTTGAAAACTTTACAGTTACCATGCAGGAAGGGGATCTGGTGGTATGGGAAGGTATCTCGAGCAGTAACCCTGAAGACTTAGTGCATCTTAAAAAGATTAAATACGAAAAAGGGACGAAGATCTTTAATAAGGATAGACTCGATGGAAAACCTCAAAGTGGCAAAGGGGATATTGTTGAGGGGAAGACGATATCAAACACTAAAAACAAAGAAGATTTTAAATACACCATGCTCTTCAAAGTGGACAGCCAGAACGGCACCTTTAAAATTGATCCGAAGATCAAAGTAGGGCAGTAAATATGTTGAATGGATAGGCTTACTCTAATGGAAAACCTTAATTCTAAAAAGCATATACAAATAAGAAAAGCCAGCTTAGCACTGAGCTTTTTTTTTGCCATCTGTTTGTTCGCTTTCAGTCAAAACCAAAGATTAGCGGATAGCCTTGAATTGAGATATATACAGGGTGACTATACCAAACAGGATCAGCTACAAATACTTAAAGAACTGGCTTATAATCATCCGGATCCAAATAAGGCCTTGCAATTCAGCGAAGAACTACTGCGAAGAGCCGTAAAATTGGATTCCACCTCTTATGTGATCGGTGCATATTTACAAAAAGGAAACGCTCTACGTCTAAAAGGCGATGCAAGTGAGGCTCTAAAGAGTTATTTTGAGGGGATCAAAATTGCGGCCGACGAAAATAAAAATCGCGAGCTGGGATTACTGTATGCCTCCATTGCAGATGTGTATTCCATTATGGGAAATCGTAAGAACACTATTCTGTATTATCAAAACGCGATTGCCATTCTTAAGAAGGAGAATGACTCACTGAGCTATGCCTCGGCGCTCATGAATCTGGGCGATGAATACAATTTAAATTTTGCCAGGCCAGATACAGCGCTACTGCTGTTTAAACAATCCGGAGAGATCTTTAAAGCGCTCAAAAATAAGTCGGGTATCGCCTATAATCTAGGCAATGTTGGACTGGCCTACGCCCTGAGGGGTGAGCATGGCACGGCCGAGGAAAATATGACCAAAGCCATAGAAATGCTGAGCGATCTGGGCGATTACTACCCTATTTGCGTTTACCTCACCTACATGTCCGATATCTATGCGGAACAGAATGACTTTAGCAAAGCATTTTCCTATGCCCGGAAGAGTCTGGACCTGGCTCGCCAATACGGTCTTAAAGACCAGATAAGCGACGCCAATCTCAAGCTTTCGGAACTACATGATAAAACCGGAGATATTGAGGCGTCTTTCCGCTTTTACAAAGATCATATTACATACAAGGATAGCGTCAAAAACATTTCGTCCGTACAGCAAATGGCAAATCTACGAACCGATTTCGAGATTTCACGGAAACAGATTGAGGTCGACCTACTCAACCAGGAAAAAAAGAACCAGCAGATCATTGCCATTGGCACGGCCATTGCTCTTTTTTTAATCGGGCTGCTGGCACTTGGACTTTACAGACGGAACAGATTTATTAAAAGCACCAACAAAATTATACAGAAGGAGAGAGATCGTTCAGAACGTTTATTGCTCAATATTTTACCAGAGGAAACCGCCATGGAACTGAAGGAGAAGGGCAGGGTACAGGCGAAAAAATTTGAATCCGTCACGGTTTTGTTCACAGATTTTAAGGGGTTTACCCACTTCTCAGAAAGTTTATCCCCGGAAGAACTGGTGGAAAGTGTAGACTTCTATTTTTCCCGGTTTGATGAGATCATGGAAAAATATGGCCTGGAAAAGATCAAAACGGTCGGGGACGCCTATATGTGTGCGGGAGGTTTACCTTTTCCCACTGAAAATCATGCGCATAAAATGGTTCAGGCCGCTTTTGAAATCAAGGAGTTCGTTAACGCTTCAAAAAATGGAGATACCAATTCTGCCGCGCAATTTGAGGTTCGGATTGGCATTAACACCGGGCCGGTTGTGGCCGGAGTGGTGGGGACCAAGAAATTTGCCTATGACATCTGGGGCGATACCGTAAATGTAGCCTCCCGCATGGAATCCTTGTCAGAGCCCGGCCGGATCAATGTTTCCGAAAGCACCTATGGGTTAATAAAAAATTCATTTGATTGTGTGCATAGGGGGGAAATCTATGTCCGGAACAAAGGAATGATGAAGATGTATTTCGTCAATAAAGAAAATTCCGTAAGGCTAAAAGGCTCATAATAAGGACGCACCGAAAAAAAAGCGGAACCCCGACGCAGAGCATCGGGGAATTCTAACGATTTAAAATTTTAAATCGGCCAACTTTAATGCATAATTACCCGGGCTATCTGCAGAGATATATAAACCATGATGGAGTACAGGTCTTTGAATTGAACTTGTATATAAATTCCGATTATAGTTAGTGAAAAAGATTTCTTCTGAATACATTTATGTTTAGATAACCATAAATAAAAACACAATGATAACTATAAATAAAAACACAATGAATCTTAGAAAAAGTATGTTGCCAATGCTTGCAATCATTGGTATCGCCGTATTTACTATGGCGTGTAAAGATGACAAAAAAGACAGAGAGGCCGATAAAATGGATGCAGCTGATTCCGGTGCTGCGGAGGAAGCCGAGATGAAAAAAGAAAAAGACCGGAAAGAGGCAATGGCATCCAGCATTGCAGGTAAAGCCATGGCTACCGGTAACCTGGATACCTTAGTGACCGCGCTTAAGGCGGCTGACCTTTCTTCAATGCTTTCCGAACCTGGCAACTACACGGTTTTTGCCCCCACGAACAATGCTTTTGCCAAGCTAAAAAAAGGAACCCTGGAAGATTTGTTAAAAGCTGAAAATAAAGAACAGTTAAGGAATCTGCTCCAATATCATGTGGTCAATGGAAAAATTACCGTCGACAAACTTGCAAGCGCTATTGAAAATAGTAAAGGCAAATATACCTTTGAGACAGTTTCGGGAGATGAACTCACGGCAATGAAGGATGGCGATCAAATTGTAATACGCGATGGCCGGGGTAAAAAATCTCAAATTCTGCATGGAAATGTGGAAGCCTCCAATGGGGTAATTCATGTTATCAATGATGTACTTATGGTAAAAAAATAAATTTAATCGAAAAGAATTCCTCGCAGCTTGTTGCGGGGTTTCCTATGAAATGTTGTCCGGTAAAACTTTTTAACCGCAAGTATATTTGGCGTTCCCATTGTAATTGTTATCCAAGGGCTTGCTTTTCATACATTGCCAAGAAGTATGAATGTGCCTTTGGCCCCTGAAATCAACTATATGATTTCGGTTGGTTACGATCAAGTCTTACGTCTTATGTCGTGTAGCGCAGAGGTCTTACCTCTTTAACCGGACCTTAGTGAAATTTAATCTATTTATAAGGTCCCTGGCCTGGCGGTAGTTCGGAAGGCTTTTTTTTATTTTTTTTCCGAAAAGGTTTCTTTACCCGAAATTCCTATATTTATCAGGGTCCAATCACGAAAATTATGTGGTTGTCAGCTTTGCGATTGCCTAGACAATGTAGCTATCCTCAAGGTTTGTGCGAATTACAAACAGAGGCGCCTATGGCAAACCGTTTAATTTAATAACTATGGTCAAAAAAGTAAACTGGGAGCAGGTTCCCACAGAACACGTCACCCCAAAAATGGAACGCAGATTGGTTTATGGGGATAAAATAATGATCGCTAAAATGAAATTTAAAGACGGTTTCCTGGTGCCCTTGCACAGCCATATAAACGAACAAGTGACTCAGGTGCTGGAAGGTACCATCCGCTTTTGGTTTGGGGCGGACAAGGAAGAGACTTTCGATATGCACGCCGGCGATGTGGTGGTCATCCCGGCAAACGTGCCTCATGAAGCCCTGATGATCGGGGATGTGGAAGAGATTGATGCCTGGACACCCATACGTGAAGATTGGTTGGATGGGAGCGATGACTATTTACGAGCCAATGAATAAGGGACCATGGGATGATACAGCTTGATCTGAGTGGAGAAACAATATTGCTTACCGGCGCATCGGATGGAATAGGCAGGGAGGCGGCAGATTTTCTAATGACAAACGGCGCAAGGCTTGCGGTACATTACAACAGTAACAGGGCTTCGGCAGAAAGCATGGTCGCAGGTCATACCAGCGGTTCCAGAATATTTCAGGCCGATTTGGCCAATGAAGCTGCCGTTTATAGGCTTTTCGATGAGGCGCAAGGTCATTTTGAAAAAATAGATACGATCATCCTGAATGCGGGGGTATTTTTGCCACATAGCACAATGGAAAATACGCAGGAATGGCTGGCAGTTTGGAAAATGACCCTGGATGTTAACTTAAATTCAGCCGGACTTTTAACGAAGTTGGGCATCGATCACTTCAGGGAAAAAGGGCAAGGCCGGTTTATCTATATAGGCAGCAGGGCGGCTGCCAGGGGTGAAACGGAGGAATATTTGGCCTATGCCGCTTCCAAAGGAGGTTTAACATCACTGGCCAAAAGCGTTGCCAGGTCTTTCGGAAAAGAAAATATTAAAGCTTTCGTACTTGCCCCGGGATTTACCCGTACCCAGATGGCAGAGCCATTTATTGCTACCTATGGTGAAGATCACCTATTGAATGAAATTGCACTAAACTCCTTAACCTCCCCGCAAGATTTGGCCCCTT
The DNA here is from genome assembly GCA_041743085.1 of Flavobacteriaceae bacterium. Lineage (GTDB taxonomy): Bacteria > Bacteroidota > Bacteroidia > Flavobacteriales > Flavobacteriaceae > JAFMPW01. The sequence continues at coordinate 25,564 of JBGTNL010000039.1, read as the reverse complement.
TGATAGGTCTTATGTGCAGCGGCCTTATGGACCATGCAACGGGAGCAACCATTGATGTAAATGCAGGAAGCCACATCCGTTAGAAATATTTGGCCGTAAAAATGTAAGACCTGTCATGCTTTCCATCATTTAGGGAATGATCGGTACAAGTCACACAATGCACTTTTTCCGTGAACTAATCCTCTTAAAAGAGGATTTGTATTTTAAGGATTTGTCGTACATTTTTACGGTCAAAATATAGTGGCTACTTAAAATTTATATGCCTGATGTATGAGCAGCTAGAACAGCATGTTTTGAAAGTCATTTCACTCCCGGCCGATCAACTGAATGAATTCTTTGGTCTGTTGCGGAAAACCGAAGTGAAAAAGAAGCAATTTCTTATTCGGCCCCGGGATACCGTCACCACGGAATATTATGTCCTGAAAGGTTGCCTCAAGGCCTATTATATGGATGAAACCGGAGAAGAACATATTATTCAATTTGCCATTGAGGATTGGTGGATCAGTGATTTTGAAGCTTTTTTCCATACAAAGCCCGCTAAACTTTATGTAGAGGCCATTGAGGATTCCGTTGTATTGGGGATCGACAGGGACATTCTGGAAATTCTCTATAGACGCATCCCCCGGTTTGAGCGTTTCTTCCGGATTAAAACTACTGCAGCCTTTGTTGCGGGACGCGAACGTATCCTGGCAATTCTGGAAAAGTCCGCTTCCGAACGCTATCTGGATTTTTGCGCAACCTATCCCGCTATTGAAAAGAGGGTGAACAATTATCACATTGCCAATTACCTCGGCATTAAACCCGAGAGCCTCAGCAGGATCAGAAGGCAACTAGAACTTAAACCTTAACGCTTTTTAACAGCTTTCACTAACCTACATCAAGGAGATTCCCTCTTTAGTTGCCGTACCTTTTGATGAGAACTTAAAAATTAAAATGAAATGAAAAATCTAGGATTATTGGTCACGCTAAAGGCGAAACCTGAAAAAGCGGCTACGGTCGCCGAATTTATAAAAGGTGCTGTTGACCTGGCGCGGGAAGAAAACAAAACGCTTTCCTGGTATGGTTTCCGGATAGACGAAACCACTTTTGGTATCTTCGACACTTTTGAAGATGAAAGTGGGAGAGAAGCACACCTAAATGGGGAGATCGCCAAAGCGCTTATGAGCAAAGCAGATGAACTGCTTTCCCAGGCTCCTGATATCAAAAAGATCAAGGTGCTCTCATCCAAATAAATTACACTTAGTATATATTTAAAAAACCTTTTATTTTATAAGGTATGCCCATAATTGGATGCATCTCATTAAAACAATAGTATTATATGTCAAAACATGCCGTTTTACGACCCTATACCATGGGCGATATGAAATTGCCCAACAGGGTCATAATGGCCCCTATGACCCGCAGTCGGGCAGAGAACAATGATAGCGCTCCTACAGAGGAACTTTACGTTCCCTATTACGCCCAGCGGGCTACCGCCGGGTTAATTATTACCGAAGGATCACAGGTTTCAAAGCAGGCCGTGGGCTATGTCCATACGGTTGGTATACATTCCCAGGAACAGATAAACGGCTGGAAGAAGGTAACGGATTCTGTCCACGGGGCCGGAGGAAGAATTTTTATTCAGCTTTGGCATGTTGGCAGGATTTCCCATCCCGATTTTCACAATGGGGATTTGCCGCTGGCGCCATCGGCCATAAACCCCAATGAAAAATCATATACCCCGGAAGGTTTTAAGGAAACGGTGACTCCAAAGGAAATGAACACCGAAGACATTAAGAGAACCATTGAAGATTTTAAACAGGCTGCCAAAAATGCCGTTGAAGCCGGGTTCGATGGTGTTGAGATCCATTCATCAAATGGCTATTTGTTCCATCAATTTTTTAACGGAACAAGTAACAAACGAGATGATCAATACGGGGGGGGTATAGAAAACCGTGCCCGGTCCTTTTTTGAGGTCCTGGACGCTGTAAGAGAAGTGCTGCCACAGCACAGGATCGGCGCCCGTTTCAATCCCTCATTGCATCAAAGTTTTGGAATGACAATGTACGAAAAACTATTCCCACTTTTGATTATATTATTGAACGTTTGGATAAGGAGTACGATTTGGCATATATTCACCTGTCGGAGCCTTTCACCGATGTTTCAGAGGTGCCGTTTGCTGAACCCCATATTGCAAAACGCTACAGGCCTAAATACAAAGGTACGCTTATGATCAATAAGGGCTTCGACCTGGAGAAAGCGAATAAAATCCTCGGGGCAGGGGAAGCGGATCTGGTGTCTTTCGCCAAGTTATATATATCAAATCCTGATCTCGTTGAACGTTTCACGGAAGGTGTGCCCACGGCCGACTGGGATAAGGATACTTTCTATACCCAGGGAAAAAGGGGGTATAGCGACTATGGGGCAAAGACAAGGGACTTAATTCCCAACCAATAAAAGAATTACTGCAGAATTTAAAATTTTAAAATTAAAGATATGAACTTTACAAGAAATGCAAAAGCCAACTGGAAAGGTGGCGGCAAAGACGGAAAAGGAACAATAAGTACGGAAAGCGGGGTATTAGACAACTCACCTTATGCCTTTAAAACTAGATTTGAGGACGCCAAAGGCACTAATCCCGAAGAATTGATTGGTGCGGCACATGCCGGTTGTTACACTATGCAACTAAGTTTCCTTTTGGGGGAAGCAGGCTATACCCCGACAAATCTCGACACGGCGGCAGAAGTCACTTTTAAGGATGGTGAGATCACAAAGATCATTCTTAATCTTGAAGGAGAGGTTCCTGAAGTTGATGAAAAAGAATTCAGGAAAATCGCAAACGAGGCAAAAGAAATTTGCCCGGTATCTAAATTGTTGAAGGCCCAGATAGAACTTCAGGCAAAACTTAAAAGATAATTAGTTAAAAATAAGAATGAATTGGATCGCAGCTAATTCGATCCAATATTCAAAATATAATGAATATGAGCACAAAAATAAAGGCCTTTGGAGCCGGGGCAGTAAAAGCGGATCTGAAACAAATGGACATTGAGCGCAGAGACCCTGGCGAGAACGACGTAAAAATAGATATTACCTACTGCGGTGTTTGTCACAGTGATATTCATACGGTCAATAACGACTGGAAAAATTCTGTGTATCCGGTAGTTCCCGGGCACGAAATTATAGGTAGAGTCGTGGCGACAGGGGACAAGGTGACCAACTTTAAGGAAGGTGATCTTGTAGGTGTGGGTTGCTTGGTAGATTCCTGTCATAGTTGTGATGCGTGCCAAGAAGATCTTGAACAATTCTGTGAAAAGGGGGCTACCTTCACCTACAACAGCAAGGATAAATATTCCGATAACCAGACCTACGGCGGTTACTCCACTTCCATTGTGGTGGACAAGGAGTTTGTTTTGCGGATTCCTGAAAATATAGATGAAAAAGCCGCGGCCCCGCTTCTCTGCGCCGGAATCACCACCTGGTCCCCCCTGCGACACTGGAATGTAAAAGAAGGGGATAAGGTTGGTATCGTCGGATTAGGAGGCCTGGGCCATATGGGTGTAAAATTTGCCAATGCATTGGGGGCACAAGTAGTAATGATAACCACTTCGCCCTCCAAAGCGGAAGATGCAAAGGATCTGGGAGCCCATGAGGTGCTGATCTCAAAAAATGGGGAGGATATGAAGAAACATGCCAATAGTTTCGATTTTATATTGAACACCATTCCGGTAGGTCATGACCTGAACCCCTATATCAGTCTGCTGAAAAGAGATGCGACAATGGTGCTTGTAGGTGCGGTGGAACCCTTAGATCCTTTCCACGGCGGAGGAATTATTATGGGCAGAAAGCGCATTGCAGGTTCGCTCATAGGCGGTATAAAAGAGACCCAGGAAATGCTGGATTTCTGTGGGGAACACAATATTGTTTCCGATATAGAGGTGATCAACATGGAGGATATCAACAAAGCCTATAAAAGGGTGATAGATTCCGACGTTAAATACCGGTTTGTTATAGATATGGCCTCGTTAAAGAACTAAGGTCATAAACCGGGGTTTTGGCAGTTCAGATTGTAAAGGTTATCCCCACGCTTAAATTAGAGGAACGATCGCTGTCCTCAGCTGGTGAAAAACTACTATAAAAGTAATTATAGAGGGCAGAGAGGCTTAACACTTTCGTGATTGGCAACTCTGCCTTTAGTTGTTGCAATATGCGATAATTGTTTATATCGCGGTACAGGGGTTGAAAATAAATTGTACCTGTCAGATCCAGCCCTACTTTCTTAAAAGCATGGGTTATGGACAAATAACTGCTGTTTCTGTGGTTGTAAAATTGTTGCCCGGTGGTTCCTATTTTTTCTATTTCATACATATAAGCGTTCCCAAAATACACTTTGGTGGCCTCCGCTGAGATCAGTTTCAACCGTACTCCCGCACCTATAAGATTTCGGGAGGTTATAGTGAGCAATTTATTATTCTGATTTTGGAGAAAAACTTCCAGGCGTAAGAGGTTAGACAGCTTTTGATTGTATCGAAGATGAAAAAACCAGGAATTTTGAAAATCCTGGCCGCTGCTTCGAATGAGATTATAATTGCCTATAAAAAAATACATCTTCTTTAAATCTTTAGATTTGAACTGCGTGGTCAGGTTGGAACCAATCTGAAAGATGTATGCGCTGTTGTTATCGGTATAATCAAATAATACATCGCTTTTTAAGGCAAAACGCACAGAATCGCTTTGCATGCGTTTAGCTTCGATATTCACGAGCTGTGCGTTTAAACAGCTGAAAAAGAAGCAGAAACAGAGGGTTAAAAATGGATTCTTTATCGCATTCATAAGGCAACATCAGCAAAGATATTCAATTCAGCGGTGAAAACCGCCCCGGGTTTCGTGTATTGACTCGCTGATGTAATATTGCGTGTTGGCTAATGAATTGATATCGAACGAACACCTATTTTATTCGAAAAAGTTACAGGGAGAACTGTAAATGCCTTTTATTTCCACGAAAAGAAATATCGTATTTCTCCGAATAAAGACAAAGAAGTGATTTAAGCTTTTTGAATTGAAGCGAAAATTGATGGTTTTGTGCCCAGGTGAAGGCTTTTTTGAGCTGCATAGCGGGGCTACGGAGCAAGAAAAATTCAAATACAAAAAACGAAACGAATGTTAAAACCCAAAGAAAAAACACCAAACATAGAAATTGATCTGGTTAACGGAACAAAATGGTCTCTCAAAGAGCAAAGTCCGGAAAACTTTACACTTGTCATTTTTTACCGTGGGAAACATTGCCCCGTCTGTAAAAAACAATTGCAAACGCTACAAGGAAAAATTACGGAATTTATGGATCGAGGTGTTAATATCATCGCAATAAGCGCCGACACCGAGAAGAAAGCCAAAGAGACCTATAATTCATGGAAAATATCCGATGTTCCCTTGGGGTATGGTTTTGAGATCGACAAGGCGCGCGAATGGGGCCTGTATGTTTCCAAGGGCATAAAAGATGAACCCGACACCTTTATTGAACCGGGTTTGTTTCTCATTAAACCGGACGGCACCCTGTACAGTGCTTCGGTACAAAGCATGCCGTTTGCCAGGCCTGAATTTGATGATTTACTGAAGGCTATTGACTATATAGTAAAGAATGATTATCCCGCCAGGGGGGAGGCGTAATAAATTTTTTGCCGGTGGATAATAATGTACATTAGACGTGCTTAAAACCTGTCATCAATGAAAGTAAAACCAAAACTTCTCATTTTCGATGTCAACGAGACTTTACTGGACCTCACGCCATTAAAGGAAAAGGTTAATGCCGTCCTTGAAAACAAAAATGCTTTTGATATCTGGTTCCGGATGCTGTTACACTACTCCCTGGTGGAGACCGCTACCGGATCATATAAGGACTTTGGAAGTATTGGTAAAGCTACGTTTAGGATGCTGATGAGTCAATTAGGGGTGTCTCTCAGCGACTCTCAAATTGAAGTTGTTTTGGGCACTATCCGGAACCTGCCCCCTCATAAGGATGTGATCCCCGGGCTCACAAAATTAAAGGAATCCGGATTTTCCACGATGGTGCTTACCAATAGTTCTACACAAGCTATGACCGCCCAATTGGAATTTGCGGCGATCGCCCGGTTTTTTGACGCGACGGTTTCTGTCGAAAAAATAAATAAATACAAACCGCATCCGGAGACCTATAAGTATGCCACAGATCATTTTAAGGTCCTTCCCGAAGAGGCCATGATGCTAGCGGCACATGCCTGGGATATTCTGGGCGCCAAGCGTGGCGGACTGCAAACGGCCTTTATACAGAGGCCCGGAAAGCAAGTGTATCCTCTAGCGGATGCCGCCGACATCATCGGAAAAGATCTTACTGAGATCACTGAGGTACTTGGTGAATTTTAAACTTAAAGTGGATTTCGTTAGGAAAAAAGCCCCGGAAAGTCGCTATAATCGTCTATTCCAATTGCGATTGTTTCAATGCCACAAATTCTTCAATAACGGCACGTTCTTCCTCGGAAATGGAAGAATTGGTTTTTATACGCCGGCCCAGCCCTTCCAGCGTTTTCACATTGAGCTTGTCGTGCCATAATTCCCTGCGGTCGAGGTCAAATACTGCAATTGCCCCTGGTTTATGGGATGCCAGGGTACTTTGGTGGCAGCGTCCGCAATGCTGAACCAGGGTTTTACGGGTAGCTTCCGAAGTTTCTGTAAATGTGGAAGTTGTTTCGGTATAAGGCTGTGTTTCTTTCCTGTCAGGGATGGTAGTTTGCTTAACAACAGGTGCGTCACGTCTTTCAACGCACTTAAACGCCATGGAGGCAACGCCTGCGAAGATCGCGGCCAGGATCGTCTTTTTAACAACGGACATGATAACCAATTATATGTCATTAAGTTACGGATATTATTTCTTAATTTTTTCCCAAATAAATATCTTTGATCTTTTCTCCTAAGGGCGACTCTAATAACTCTGTTTGGAATGATAAGGCAGGAATTTTTTTCGGATACAAGGGGCCAAAAGCGGAGTTTAGTCCAGATAGTTATCGGGAAGTATTTTGGCAACGAAGTAGCCGGGAAAAAGAACAATTTGGCAACCAAAGTAGGATTTTTAGAGATACCCTTAAAGTAATCGGATGCTTATTTCCCCGGGCGCAGGTTTACCCAAAGTGAACATAGCAATGCCAGGATGGCAAGGATAAAGGTAAGTGTATTTACAAGTCCGGTTTCGGGCAGCCAGCCGGTGCTCTTTAGAACAAGAAAGGCAATATAGCTGGCGGGCATGTCATCTTCTCCCAGTTCCCTCAACACGTCATAATGCCAGTCCGTTAAAAAGCAATACCCCCAGCCAGACCAAAGGCCAAGCACTCCCCAGGAACCAAAAGTCACCAGTAATGTAATGAGGTTTAGTTTCCGTGTACGGGGATGTAACCATCCAAACAAATTGAAAAGGATCAACAGCGTATGAAAGAGGTAAAAAAAGAAATTGGCAATGTGTAATCCCGGTTCCGGCATTCCGAAGGGCTTATGGTTTCGTAAGAAAGATATGAATTATGGGCGTAAAACACGATACAACATTTTCGGGAAGCCCGGTTATCGGAATGCACTGTCATTCATGCACTCTTTTAAATCCGGCAATAGTCCTTCAGCCTCCAAGGCTGGTGTAAGGGCTCAGATATTTCCTGCTTAGGTGTATCCAGAAAGAACCGCGGTAGTTAAATTTTCGTTGCATCAGCCATCCGTTATCCAAGCTATAGTACAGGCTTCGCTGGTCATAATTCACTTTTAGTGTCTTCATAATGAAATTTTATACTGTGCTTTGTTTATTAGTCTGGCTTTGGGGATTAAGGTTAACAGGGATTCGGAAGAATTTAGGGTATGGGTTGCGTAATCTTTTACCAATCTCCTGTGGAGATCCTTTTTTGAAAGGCGATATGCATACTTCAGATTTATTTTCCTGATCATTCATATCATGTCCACATGTCTAATGAGGGAGAAGGTGGGGGGGTTCGTGACGTAGCCATATTACTTTCTGCCAGATGTTCGGAGTAGGCGTCTTCGGGATTAGTTTGTACCGCATTTTCGTCTATGGCGCCCACAAAATGAAACACCCATCCATAAGCCCCCAGGTTAAGGCCGTGTCCCAATTCGTGATCAACGATGCCTGTATGACCCGGACCAACAAAAGAAAAGTTACCCATGTTGAACCCTCCGCCGGTATTGGTAATTAATCCACCTTCCATGACAATCATTCCGGTTTGCCAGTTCACACTTATGGAGTCAATTCTAACTCTGTCTACCTGCTGAAATGTTACCCCTGCCACTATTAGATTGACTACAAAGAAAAGCAGTCCCAGACCGGTAACCACCCAGGACATTGGCATAAACCAGCTGGCCCAGCCTAAAATACCTTTATAGACCTCATTCTGGGCAATACTGTCAAAGGCTGCCAGAAAATTGATCACCCCCAAAGCAATGCCTATGACAGGGCCGAAGAGTATAGTACCAATGGCAGCATTCATCCCGGCATTAAAACCGATCATAAAACCACGCATAAATTCCCCAAAATCATTATTAACGTTGTTGGTAGCCAGGATATAGGACAACGTTATAATGCCAATACCTATAATCAGGGCCGCCAGGGGTCCCGCAAAGACTACCAGGGCAATGCCAACGATGGCCCCGACAACGGCACCGAATACGCTCCAGAAAGATAGCCCTGTCAGATCTACATTATTGCCGGGGTCATTGCCGGTATAGGCGTAGCACTGAAAGGCCTTTATGCTGCCAATAACCCTTTTTGGCATAAACACTGCAACCGGGTCTGCAGACATAAAACAACCTATTTCCGGCGCATAATATCTTTTTTTAGCATAGTAAAGATTAGACTCTTCATCGTACGGATGGGTGCCAAAGGTATGGGTAGGGGGGTTATTGTTTGAATTTGCAATGTTGCCGAAAGGCTTGTAAGAGATTGACGATATCTTAGTACCTGCCTGATCCGTGTAGAAGTTGGTATTGCCTAAATAATTGGAGTGAACCCAACTTTTCACCCCGTTTTGTATCATTGCCACCCGTATATTGCCGAGATATACGAAAAATACTTTCTGAGAATTCTTGTATTCAGCGGCGTTTCCCAGGAAAAAAGTAGTACTTGTTAAGCCACCGTTTGTCACCGTTTTTTGTATCCTGTCCTGAAGGTGGTTGTAAAAGTACTCCGCTACCAGGCCGTCATCCCTGTCCAACCTGTTTATGGCATTTTTGTAATCGTAGGTGAATGCCCTTCCTGGAAGGTTTAAGAGATTGCCATTCCTGTCATAGTTGAGAACAGTCTCGGTACCATTCTTATCTTTTATTTTAGAGATGTGTGCCGGTTTGGTTATATGTTCCCTGAATAGGGTAAGACCGTTATCCCCCATGGAGCGAAGGTTCAGGTGATCTTCATATTCATACTTATGATTTTCCAGGGCCCCGTTTTGTTCGGTATTATATTCAGCCAGTTCATTCAGGGCATTGTATTTATAACTATGTGTTATGGTTTGGTTGCCTGTTTTGTCCAAAAAGCGCAGCAAACTTCCGTTAGACAGGTATTCGTACCGCAGGTCTTCCAGGACCTGGTTGTTCTTATTTACAGTTCGCTGTGTTTTTATCTTGCGGCCGCCATCAAAGAAGGTATATTTTGTAATGACATCGTTTTCATAGGTAATTTCCAGCGGATTTCCCATGGGATCATAATCAATGGATTTAACGATGCCGGGAATGCTGCGTACCCAACCGTTTGGCGTAAATACATGGTTTAAGATGGTGCCATCGTCATGTTCCACGCCCGACCTCCGCCCAATACGGTCGTATCTATATTTCATAACAAGGGGGTTGGGCCGGTCTACAAAATTATAGGTCTTTTCAATGATCTGTCCGTTGGTGTCGTAAATAAAGGATTGGCTCCCCTTTTCATAACCAACCCGGGCCAAACGCCCAATAGCATTTTGTGCCGAAGTATCATAGGTATAGGTCTCTACTTCAGACCCATTGGCAAATAGGGAGGTAATCCTGTTTAGATTGTCATATTCCGCAGAAATTTCGTTTCCATTGGCATCCTCACCCTTTACAGGTTGCTTTAGGGCATTATACCAAACTTTTCGAACTCCTGCTTCCCTGTGGTCTACTACCAATCGGTTTCCCTGATGATCATATACATAGCTGGCAACAATGCCCTTGTCATCTGATACAGATTCCAGTTGCCCCCACTTATTGACTTCATATCGCAGCACCGTTTCCTTATCATTTTCCAGTTTAAGGACGGTTTCAGTTCTGTCTCGCAGCACGTTGAAGCGTTCTATTTTAGGAGTATTCGTCAACCCTTGTGCTATGAATTCCGGATTGGTTTCGTTGTCTATGGGGTCGCTTGTGATCAGACTGAAAACGTGGTAGACCGCTGTTGAAATGCCCCCGAAGAAATTGACCGTGTGCACGGGACGTGCCATAACATCATAGGCAAAGGTCTGATGCGGATGTGTGGCCGTATCCGGAATTTCAAAGTCTTCAGATGTTGAAAAATAGGGTTGAAATTCGGTTTTGGGCTTTCCAAGAGGATTCATGATCTTATATTCGGAAACCGTGAATTGCCCGTTCTCGCACTGTATGCGGTTCTGGATCTCCTTGGAGGCCCCGTCAAAATAGGTAATCACTTTTGAAAATTTATTGAGATCTTCCTCCTCGTAAAACCTGGTGGTTCGCCTAAGTGGCAGCTGATTGCTGTTAAAAATGTAACTTCTGGAGGGAACGGCGGAGTCATTATCCGGCGAAAATACGTCCCGTAATCTGCCCATGGCATCATAGCTCATGCGCAACACTGATCCGTCCGGGCCGGTAATCTTTGTAATATTTGCGGTTTTCTTATCGGTTTCATACAGATTCTCCCCCAAGGTGCTTTTATACTTCTCACGGAAAAGGCCGGTTTCGTCGAATTGAATTTCCACCGTACTGCCCATGGCATCTTTTTCCCCTGTTCGCAAGCCCCTCTCATTGAATCCGCTCAATTTGAAATCCATAAAGATGGCATCCTTCCCCTTATTATCTTTTGCCTCATAATAACCGAGTTCGTTAAGATCCATATTCCCGTAATGGTCCTTAAACGGGGTTTTATGCATAACAAACCGTGCCTCACGAACTTCCAGGCCTTTCTCAACTTTGCCCGGATCCAATCCTTTGAAATCCGGACCATCGTAATATTTACGGGTTTCTCCTGTTACATTGCCCGTGCTGTCCGTTACCGAGACCACGGAAACACGGTCCAGTATCCATTTTTCTTTATTGATGGCATATTCGTACCGTATCTCCGAAGAGATCTCGGGAACCGCCTCACCAGCTTCAGTTCCAAAGGCTTTTATGGATTCTACTGCCATATTGCCAAAAGCATCGTACTGGTATTTCTTTTCTTCCACTCGCCGGTCATTACCGCGTTCAAGATGGGTCTGCGTATAGGTTTCCAGGAAAACGCTGACCCTTTCCCGGCCGTCAGCGGCTGCCTCGCTTAAGGCAATCCTGTATTTGGAAGCCTCTGTAGTATACGGAACACTTTCCAGGGCGGTGCCATCCAGGGCAAAAGTTTCTATCGTTTTCAGCTTACCGTTAAGGGCGGCATGACTGGCCCCGTTACCGGGAGCATACTCCTGTCCCATCAAATAATGATACACCAGTTTTTTATCCGGGCAGCTGTCATCGCCTTTCTCAATCTTCTCCACCTCGGCGAAACCTTGAAACTGCCTTAAATCAGTATTAAAATGTGCATCGTGGTAAATAATGGTGTTTTCATTTACCAGTCCGGTGACAACATCGGTCTCCTTCATTTTGGACACTACTTTTAGAGGAAAGGGGAAATGTGTTTTCCATTTTCTTCCCTTCACCCTGTCCTGTTTGTAATATTCAATGGCAGGTTTGTATTCAATTTCCGATTCCAAACCAAATCCGTTAAGCACTTTCACCATATTAAATCCAGTCTGGGTACTGCCAAAAGTGACATAGGCATATTCAAGGCCGGAAGCCGATCTGGTATTATAGAGGATCCCTGTTTTTCCGGTCCCGTAAAAATCGATGGCCTGCATAGGACCATCAAGGGGTGCCGGAAGAAAATCAAATATAAAAGGGTCGGTAAAGCTCCTTCCGTTTTTATTATAACATACCGTGAAGGCGCTTCCGTCGTAAAAAACCAGATCCGCACAGCCGGAGCCGTTGCAATCCGTTAGAAAACATCTTTCCAGATGTTTGCTAAGCCCGGGAAGCCTTGGGGAATTGAACATGGTCTGTTTATCGCCGTACTTACCATCTCCCAGGCTGGGCCAATAATCAATTCTTCCGGATCCTACTTTTACAATATCCATGAGACCATCCCCCGTCATGTCTGCCATATGATAGTGAAGATCTTCAAAATTTACCTGGGCGATATCGGCCGCAGACTTCCCGATTACCGCGGGAGCATCCCAACCTTTTTTCTTTTGGTTTTTTAGGATATGGAAGGCCCGCCCGGTTGACTTAATGGCATCGACCACACCGTTTCCATCGATATCTACAAAGCGAGTGGATTGTTGCGGGGATGGAAATGTCCTTGTGTTCCTGGGGTAAGCTACAAAATTCCCCCATCGCACAGCTCCTTCGTTTTCATAATACCCGTTAAGGGCATTGGGTCCCAGAACCAACATATCGGCGTTTCCGGAAGCATTCATGTCTCCGAAAACGGCTCCGTTACTGGCAAAACTAGCTACAAAGGGAACCTTTTCCACTGGCCTGGCAGTGCGCCATTTACCGTCGCCGTCATTCTCCCAATAGAGCTGACGTCCATTCTGGTTATATAAGATTCCGGGCAAAGGGCTGTTGGCCATATTAATCAAAGAGGCTTCGTCCTCAGATAGCGGGGGAGGGGTCTGCCCTTCGGTTTTGACAAAATCGAAATTGTGGTCCATCGGGTCGTATGCCTGATAGTGAAAGGATACCGGCGGCATAAGGATGTCCTCGCTGCCATCCGCGGCCTCGCCATGCGCCTTTAGCAGAATGGCTTCTAATATGGACACTCCGGATACCGGCTCTTCGGCATATTGGAAGGTCCAGGTTTTCTGTGTAGTGAATACATTATTAAGTTCCACCTGCAACTCAATGCTTTTACAGCGATTTTTGCGGTGGGTTAAAAAGCCCATCCGCCCGTTAGTCCGGATGTCCGGGCGCGGCTCATAATGAAATTTTATTCTATAAATGGCATAGTCAACAGTATTGAGATAATGCGAATGTTCATCCATCAGATAGGTATAATGGATTTCATTTCCACAGGTATCGATAGTTTTTTCCACCAACCACTTGAAAGTCCTGTCGGCATGCTGTGGATGTTGCAGACGTGCGTCGACTTTTGTACCCATTATGTGTTTTACCCCATTCCGTTCACCGATGATCCATCCATCGCCTTCCCGGTCATAACGGTTGTGTTGTGCTTCAAACCTGTTGCGAAAGGTGCCGTCTGCCATGGCCACTATCTCCTGCCCGCTATCCATGTAGACATCTTTGACAGTTCCTGTCCCGGAATCGAGTTTTCGACTTATATTTCTTATTCCTATATCCCAGCCCCAGCCATAATTACTATATTGATGAGATGAGGAATATTCTAAAGTAAGCGATGGGGTGTGCTTGGCTACACCAGCCGGTAAGGCAATTTTATAGGAATAAACCCCTTGCCCGGTATTAAGATTGATGTTAAAGGACTCCCCGAAGCCCGGTACATTTCCTGTCCCGGACGGAGGGGAGGTTTTTGCATTTTGCGCTCCCATCTTTTAAACTTTTGATTTGGAATTTTAAACTCTATAGATAAAATTATAATCACTAAGGAAAATGATATCCGATATTCCCGAGAGATCCAGTTGATCGTCATTGACCAATTGCGGATTATCCGCCTTGGGAACCGTGAGGGTCCATTTATCTATCATTGAACCATTTTTTAAGGTATTGAAGTCTGCTGCAGGCACTTTGCCTTCATTATCTGTAGTAACTTTTACAGTTTTGTTCATTGCCTCTGAATGCACCTCCAACTTCAGGCCTTTGATGGCATCCTTTTCTCCAAGTGTTTTCAAACTGGTCTGATTTCGCTTCAGATCGATCTGATTGTAGGGGAACATTCCCGTATCAAAATCCATAATGCCCTCACCATTGGTTCGCAGATAATACAGTTCGTCAGGAAAATTAAGCTGCATGGAAAAGGCTCTTGAGGCGCTTCCCGATGTGGGAAGAGCTGCTATGATATTTGATTCTAGCGTAGTATTGTGGAAGCCGTCATAATAGACGATCAAATGAATATCCAGGATCTCGCGGAAGTCAAAATCATTTGCATGCCGGTGAAGTTGAAGTTCCCAAATGGTTTCCAACCCACTGTTCTCGAACAATTTAAGATCTTTAGGATCGAACCTGAACGCCAGGGCATCTTGCCGGATATCGTATTGTGAAAGCGGCATTACATCTGCGGGATACAACTGTGAGATCTCATTTCCATTGGATTTCCTGAATTTGGATACGCCTACATTCCGCAGGGATCCCGCAACGGAAACAGCCCTGGTAATACCAACGAACATCAGTTCTAAATTTTTAATCTTACACAGGTACATTCCGGGGAACTCCCGGTCAAAATCTGCCAGCGTGGTCTCAAACTGGCATTTACCCTTGCTCAGCAACATTTCAAACGCATTTGGCGCCAGATCTCCCAGGCTTATGGTCTTCTTGACGGGAGCCTTCCTGGATCTGATATTGGTGATATAGTCGAAGGTAAAATAGTCGATATCACTGGTCAGCTGGTCAGCGCCGACCAAAAATCCGCTATAAGATGGGGCATAGTTATAACGTATTACACCCAGTCCGCGTTCTGTTTCGGCATTGTACGCCCGCTCCATAAGAAAAGCTATTTCCGTAGCCTGATCAAGATAACGGGTGACCAGGCGTTTCGTTTTTTTGGCAATAGCGTACCACATACCTGCGCCGAATTCTTTTAAATCCAGAAATTCTTTATTTTCCTCGGCATGCTTCTGTTGCAGTTCGGCAATCTCCACCCGTTTTTCAGCGACAGCCTTCCTTGTCTTGGCTTGTTCCAGTTGGGCATTCGCTACTTCCTTGTACGCATTCGCGGAGGCTATTTCATCATCTAGTTTATTGGCCTGAAGATCATGCGTAATCCGTGTTCTTTGATCTGCCAACTCCTTTAATACTACATTCCTCCTTTTCTTACTGGAATTGTAGTAATGGCCATTCCAGGTAAGCTTTACCTGATCATCGCGATCTACGCTCGAGGCGCTTGCCCATGCCTCCGCCACGGCAATTTCCAACAATTCCCAGCGTACCTCGCTGAATTCGTTTTTGGAATCCACCGCATTTTTTCTACGGGTTTCCGCGTAATCCCTGTTTGCCCCTGCCACGTCTATACCAGCCTGGGCTTCGGCCACCCCTCTTTTTTCCAGAATAACACTTTGCTGGGCCAGTTCCACCTGTTGAGCAACCTGGTCGTAACGCAATTCTTCATTTTCGGCAGTGCTTTTGTACTGAATATATTTTTGTTCCATCTGGGAGGCGTGTTGCGCAAAGTAGCGGGCTGTATCCTGCAGATATTGAAAGCTGAACGGGGGTACATAATCTTTATCAAAACCAAAGAAATTCAATTTCGAGGAAATCTGGAATAACATAGTTTCCGCCTGCCGTATCCGCCAAAGGATGGTTGGATTTTCATTAAGTGTGGTTACCCCTCCGGCAGTTATAAAGGCAGCAGGACCTGCAAGTACGTCCTGAACGCGTTTTTTGATCTTACTGAACTTCGCATCCTTATACAACGGTGAATTGGGATCAATACTATTATCTGTTTTTACAATTTTTTCATAGCTGTTTTTAGCCGAACTGTAGGCACCCACATTGTCTTTTGCATTTTTATAGAACTCGTCGCCAAGATCAAGATAGCAATCGGCTAGTTTGATCCAGATACTGACTACCTCGATATCTTCATTCAAATAAGGGTATACGAGGACATCTTCTATCCGCTGGGTTGCGGCTGAGAGTTTTCCCATTCCTATCTCACAATCCGCCATCGCCATCGGCAACAGATAAAAATACATATGGGGCAAATAGGCCACCATCTGCAGAGGGGTATATTTAAATGCGTTAACGAGACCCAAATCTGCCGATTTTGACAGATCGGTGTAGTATTTTTTCATACCTGTAAGCAGGTTGCCGTTCAGGGCTATTGAAGCGGTTTCGGTTTCCCCGCTGATCATAAGCTGCTTTTGCACCGTGGCGGGCTGCGACTTCAGAAATTCTCCTGAAATGAAGGCTGGCGCCTCCGGGGTTTCCCTTAAAACAGGGGTTGCAAGGACCGCAGCACTAACCATGGTTGTAGCGGGGGCCGGGGTAGCTAATGTTCCCGGGTTTACGGAAACCGCACCTATCCTGGAAAGATTGTTTGAAATATTCGGAGAGATAGCCCTGGACACTGCTCCCGTATTAACCTGGTGAAGGTTATGGACTTTAATCAGGTCATTGGCTTTGTCCAAATTATCCTTCGCCTTGTCGGGCATATCGTTCCTTGAAAACAGTCCACTGAGCATATTGAGCGCCTTTACCTGCTTTTCCCTATTTCTTGAGGTATTAAACAATCCTACACTCTTTTCGGCAAATTCTATGGCCTCGGTTTTCTTGTTGTTCTTTTCACTGGTTAGGGCCATATCGTGGAGAATGGACGCCCGCAGCGGGACATCGTCCACTGGGGTGGCATCTAGTGCTTCGTTAAAATTATCCATGGAGGCCTTCCAGTCATTATTTTCAGCAGCCAGTACCGCCCGGTCTACCAGGTCGGTAACTTTGCCATGATGTGAAGTAATGGACAACCCTGCTCCGGTAACCTTATCGATTTTCTTGGCCAAATCCGGCGCCAGTTCCGTAGTTTTATTGACTATGGTGGAAGGAAAATTATACCTTTCTACGGGCGTATCTTTCAGGATCTCCGCGGTACGCGCCAGCATAGGATCTAAGAGTTCGATCAGCCGGGGCAGATCTGAAAAGCGGTTTAGGTTAGGATTCACAGGAAGTTTGGGGTGTACTGTTTTCAGGATCAAATGGGACAATTCTTTAAAACTGTCCATTGCCAGGCCGTACTCCTCGTGAAACAAGTGTTGTTTTCCTTGGTAAAACAATTGAAAGGCGTTCCATTCAAATCGGGTTTCAGGGGTTTCCACGGTATAGAATGAGGATATTTGGGGCAGAAGGGCGGCAGGGTAAATGGTGTAGGCATTTTCTGAAAAATATTTTGGTTTCATAGAATTAAGATAGTTTAAGGTGAATGTTTGAGTAAAAGCTGATCTTACAAATTGAGGGGGCTAATTCAATCATTTTACTTTTTATTAATATGTCTGGCCATACCTGTGCTATTGCCGATGTTTTCTGGCCCGAAATGCTGCGTCACAGGGGTGCCTATTTGTTGTGTCGGGCCCCGTTAAGGGGGCGCCAAGCGTGCTGTGTCTTTCTCTTTTAAATGTGCGAGTGGGCAGCTGCACGAAAAAACGAATTAATCTTAAACTGGGTGGAGGAACGAAATATTACCGGATAGGCCAACTGGTATCTAAATGTAGCACATCATGTACCTGGAGTCCTATAAAATTGTATTATTGGTAGGATTTGTTGTACAGATTGCAATTTTACCTCTGCAAACACCGGTCTGCCAGTTTTAAGTTGCGGTAATTCAAATGTTGAAACGGGCATTCAAGGTTTTTTTGAGCTTTAAAACACTTTTTTGGATCTCTCAGAGGTTGCGTCCAAAGGGACGTCTCTGCCGACGGTACATTATAGTCGGCCATCCATACATTTCTGTAGAATTTGAAGGGATTAAAGCGTATCTTTAAACTACATATCCAACCAAATAGTTTAATGCTTAAGGCACAAAAATCCCGGATGCGAACGCCTGCTTTTTTACCAGTCATTAACAAGATTCTTCTCTTCGTTCGCCTTTGCAAATTTTTGCGGAACATATCAGGTAATACCCGCTTTCCGACAGGAAAGCTCATTACCTAACAATTAACTTGAAATTGAAGGGTGGTTTCTTAAAATTCTTTGAAACGTAAGATATGCCCGGACCGGGTTGAAGACAACTTATGAATGAGGAACGCCCGGTAGAGAAAAGTCCTGACCTATGCTATTAATCCCGGTTTTGATTTTTTTCTCGCATTGTAAACATAAAATAACGGCAGCCATGAAAAATTCAATGCCTTTGCTATTAATTTCGGAACAGTCATGACAATACACATTTTGGCCTGCAGGAAAAAAAGCGTTCCCGGCTCCTGAAGTACTTGCCCTTATTTTATGCGCTTTTTTTGGTAAAATAATATGGTCGAAAGCAAACACAGGGGCAACCAAGGCGGTCTGGACGCTCTCCTGGGCAGGTGTTGCGGGGCTCCTTATTTTCTTATGGTACTGGGGGGTAATTTAGGGATCAACTTTTGGGGTTGGTAGTTCGTCCCCGGATGAACCTATTGTTGGCAAGCTGTTATGAATTTGGCTATATTTAGGAACTTTAAGCATTTAAGATGAGCTCTGACATTTCCCGAAGAAAATTTATGCGACAATCCGGTATGTTGCTCTCAGCAGCAGTACTGCCGTTACCCACATTCGCTATGAGCAGTGCAGGCAATTATAAAATGGGGCTACAACTCTTTACCATACGGGATGCCATGGCACAGGATCCCATCGGGAGTTTAAAAAAGGTACGGTCCCTGGGATTTGAAGACCTGGAGATCTACGGCTATGATGAGGAGAAAGGAAGCTATTACGGGTTTAAGGCGGCTGAGTTTAAAAAGATCCTGGACGGTCAGGGGCTTACCGCCTCCAGTGGCCATTATGGCTTTTCACCCTATTTTAAAAAACCTGCGGTGGCGCTGGAACGCTATGTGGATAAGTGTATCGGGGGTGCCCGGGCCTTAGACCAGAAATACATTACCTGGCCCTGGCTGGCCCCGGAATTAAGGAGCATTGAAAACTTCAAAATCCTTTCTGAAAAGCTCAATGTCATTGGTGGGCAGGTGAACAAGGCAGGCCTGGGCTTTGCCTATCACAACCACGACTTTGAATTTACGGATCACGGTGGGGAACAGGGCTACGAGCTCATTATGCGGGAAACAGATCCGGGGCTGGTAAAATTGCAGCTCGACCTCTACTGGGTGATGCATTCCTCTAAAAGAAGTCCGGCAGAACTCATCGCCAGGCAGCCGGAACGTTTTGTAATGTGGCACATCAAGGATATGGATAAAGTGAGCAGGGATTACACCGAGTTGGGTAACGGCTCCATAGACTATGATAATATGCTGCAGGAGCTGGACCAATCGGGCCTGCAGAACTATTTCCTGGAACAGGGCGGTAATTATGCAGTGAATTCCATGCAGAGTATCACGGATAGCGCGGCCTTTTTTAAGAAGCGCCTTCAGAAGTATTTATAGCAGGCGGTCTTTACAGAACTGAACTGCTTTTCCTCCTTCGGGTGGAAAGAGATATAAATGCCGTGTTCAATCCCCTCCGCCAGACCTCTCTTTTGCGATAGGCCGGAGAACGGTTCAAAGAATTGAAATGCTGTCATTGATGTTATTCTATCGAATACCTTTTTATCCAATTCATGGATAACTTCAATTCTTTACTTTTTTGTTTGATGTATTACGGGTTATTAACAGCATGTTGCTATGTTGTTAGTAAAAAGTTGTATGGGTTCCCCTTTCGGACATTACTTATTGTTTCAAATGATGTAACTTACTGAAAAAGTTTGATTTACCTGTTTAATTCGAAAATATTGGCTGCTCAAACAATTATTCCATCCGGTTTCCGGGCCATTATGATGCTCGAAACAAGTAGTTTTCTGCACCGACTTGAAGCCCGGCAGTTCAGCATCTTTGCCCAAAAATTCCACAACAGCGTCCTGAACTCCCTGAATGCCTACCAGGGAGCGATTCTTCAACAGGATAACAATTCGTATCTGGTCACCTTTAAATCGGTGACAAATGCCGTGCTGTGTGCCTATAAGGTACATGCCAATTTTAAGTACATTACGCCCAGCTTCGATGCAACGAACAGAAAATTGCACATAGGTATTTGTTCCCTTGCCGCCGTTGAAGATGCTATTTCCCGGGAAGAAACCAAAGCCCGGGTAAGGAGGATGTGCGAATTTGTGAAGGAAGAACTCGTGATCAGCACCGATGTTAAGCTGTTGTACGAGGAGGAAAACCGGAATGCGCGGATCGACAAAGACCTGGTCAGGGTGCTTAAGATAGAGGAAGAAACGCTTTTGGGGCGGTTCCTGGCGCTTTGCGAAGAACACCTGGGCGATTCTCAGATTTCTGTAGCGGCACTGGGTCGCCAACTGGGCCAAAGCCCTTCACAATTTAATCGCAAAATAAAAAGGCTGACCGGGAAATCCCCTGGCCGGTTCGTAAGGGAATTCAGGCTGCGCAGGGCATTGCAATTACTCTACCGGCGTTTTGGACCCATTGCCAGGGTAGCGCGCCAAACCGGCTTTAAGGATCCCTCTTATTTTACCAAATGCTTTAGTGACCAATTTGGCATCCTGCCTTCGCGTTATGCCCGACAGCATGTTACCTCCCGGTAATCATGCTTTGGCCACAGGTGGTAATTTGCGTTCGCAGGCTCCTTTAACTTCATTAGGTCCATCTGCTATTGCGGGGAATTCCTTTAATCGTTCTATAATCCGTCCGAGACGAGCAAGTTGTTCAGAGGCTGCCTGCCCTCGCGAATGCCAATGTAGGTTATACAAGGTCCTGAGCTTGCCAAAAGGCATAGAAGGAAATGGGTTTATTCGATTGAACGTGTTCTGTTGGCTGTAACAACGGGAAAAGCGCGTTCTCTTTAGAATACTTCATCTTGAACCATAAAAAATGAAAGTAAAGTACCATTGTAAGACCCTTGTTCTATTTACAATCTGCCTGTTGCCATACCAAAAATCAACCTCACAGGTAGAAAGTTCATCGGAACTTTATAAAACCATACATAGAATGGATTCCCTTCCCTTTGAAAGTGGTTTCAATAAATGTAAAATATCAGGTCTGGAACCAATTATCAGTGAGGATCTTGAGTTTTATCACGATGAGGGAGGCCTCAGTACAACAAAACAGTTGTTTATTAAGGCATTGGAACAGAATATTTGCTCAAATTCAGGCAAGAAACCGCTTCGGCAATTGGTTAAAGGCAGTATGCGGGTTTTTCCGTTATATAATAAGGGGGTGTTATATGGGGCCATCCAAAATGCTGAAAACGAAATCATAAAAATGATTGTTCGTGAAAACGGAAAAATCGCTGATGAAGTTGAAAGAGTACAATGAACTTTATAGATATGGAATCTTTAAAACGTAATTCTTCAGGCTGAAATAGATTTTCTTTTCCGGTAAAAAGACAGTTTGATGCAAAGTAGAATTATGGGGTACCGCCTTGCACGCCGGGACGTGACTTCACAGTGTTTTTCGAATTCCATCCTATATTTGTAGCCAAAACAGGTATTTGCGCACTTCAACCATCATAATTTTGATATATAAACAACAGGAAGCCTGCCCCGCTCTCAGCGATATTGTAAAAAGTTTCTGGCTGGTCGATAGCCAGGGAGAGCATATCGTTCATAGGGAAAAGATCATACCGGATGGGTATTCCGAGTTGATTTTTCATTGTGGTGATCCCTATAGGATCAATACTTTAGATTTATCTATTTGATATTCAAAAAGTTATACCACCAATTTTTGAAGTGTTCACCATATAACACACCAGATCGCACTTGTTTATTAAATGAACTTATTTGATTTCAAATATCGGTAAAATCTTTGAAGTTACATCTTGAAGTTATCCTTTATTTGAACTTTAGAGATTAAAATTACTAAATATAAAATTTTTTAATTTTATTTAAGGCTATCTGACAACTCCTGAGCGATGGTTTGGCTTATGGTCAAATTGTGAAGCAAATTTTCTAATGTTTCACCCATATCTAATTTGGCCTTGTTCAATTCCTTCGAAAGTCGTGGTAGCTGACGAACCGTTTCTAAAAATCCTGTCATACTAGCAATGGAGTGTGCTATACTATTGGTCATTTCAGCAAGTGAGCTTTTCATCTCAATAATTTCCGTTTCGTCTGGATTCAAATCTGATTTTGAAATATCGATTAATTTAGAGATGGCATCAATTCCTTTTTTAAAACTTTCTTGATAAATAGGTATCTCTGGTTTAATTCTGTTCGAATAATTTTCCATGATTTTACCTGTTCGCACGAGTATATCTCGAATTTCTTTTCGACTCGGTCTATTTCCTCCAAGACTAAGTGCATTAATTTCGGATGCTTTTCTCACAATCTGCTCCCCAACGGATGTGGTTGAGTCAGATATGCGAAGAAGTGCCTGAGTTGTGTCTGCAAGATAATCCTCTACCATTTCTTGATAGTCAATTATACCAAGTTCTTCTTCAATGCCATGGAAAGATGTTTCGTCGTCGGGTGAATTTAGTTTAATGACTGACACATCTTTTATTCTTATCAAATCATTAATTCTTTTACGGATATGAATTCTAAGAAAAGAACCCAGTTGTTCAGTATCTTGGTATTCCCAGTAAAGAACGTTTTTAAATTCCCCTATATCTCTTTTAAAATCCTGAACTCTTTTTAATTGAGTTGTATCTATTTCGGAAGGTAAAATCGGTGCGTCTTTAAAATAAAATAGTATCTGCAAAGAGGATGGTTTATTTAAATACTTCTGATAAGCGGAAATAAATTCTTCTTCAGTTCCGGAATCAAATTGATCTGTAGGTGTTCCAAATTTTTTTCCACAATAAACCTATGAAAAGGTCGTAATTATCACCCACATCATCTGTGATAATCTTTTGTACGCTTTTATCAGAAATTGCAGGCCCAGAGTGCGTCTCCCATTTGATTAACTCTAGAATCAAATTGTTATCATGTCCAAAAGTTAAATTTAGTTCTGATATCACTTCTTCAATCGAGGCGCGATCATCTAATAAGTCGCTTGGGGATGAAAGGAAAAGTCTGTATTTAAGAATCGGTGTTGGCATAGGTTCTGAAGGACTTACGTTTACTATTTTCTAAAGTTAAAAATTTCGTGGGAGTAAAGGTCCATAGTAGGTTTTTAATAGGATGCCCATGATTGCAATATCAAAATGCTTTCTTAAATCCGTTTAATTCTTCGTTTTTTTGAACTTTACTATCAACTACATCACATTGTTCGCCAAATATTTTTGAACCTCGTAAACATCGATGCTTTTATTGAATTTTTTGCTCACGCTCGGTGTATCTTCGCTGGATATCCAAATTTTCAGTTCCGCATCCAGGTCAAAAGTCCCCGAGGTTTCAAGCGAGAACCGGGAAATGTTCTTGTATGTCAGTGATCTGTATTCTATTTTACTGCCGGTAAGTCCCTGAATGTCGACCAATATCAATCGTTTATCGGTAAACATAAAGACATCCCTGAAAAGGGTAAATCCCAGTTCGATCTGTTCGCTGTCCACCAGTAAACGGCCATACTTTTCGTTCAGTTTTTCCGGGGATACCCTGCAGGCGTTCCCCATTAGTTTGTTCAATAGTCCCATCTTCGATAATTGAATTTTCGTTTGCTTCAGCTTCTGTTTTACCTGGGTTGAGCAACTATTTTATTGAACCGTTCAGCTCGTGGATTTGAGCCTTTTGTCGAATTTGAGCGGTTCGGTCGAGATAACGGAAATTTTTTTTGCCTCGGGGTGGTTCGGATTGATCAGGTAGTTGAATTCCGGGGGAACTATGCTACTTGGAACCTTAAGAACTGCCGCACTGTTCTCCCTGACGAAATCGTCCCCGATATATTGTGTATCGGTAATCGGCGGCTTGGCGTCCCAATTTTTCGGAAGCTCCCCTATTTTCAGTTCCAGGATTCCCACTTCATCGGGAACATCGATCTCTACATAATAACGGTCGTTGGGAAGGTCCTCGCTCAGGTCCAGGTGAACGGATATCTCCAGGGTCGCAAGTGCCCGCGAATCCGCCGTGTACACCAAATAAGTGTTAAGGCTGTTCCAACGATAGCCATCGGTCAGGGCCGCCCCGATTCCCTTTAAGGTGGTTTCAAGATGCTTTTTTCTCTCTATCCTGTAGATCCGCATTAGGCCAGGTTTCCGTATTCAAGCCTGTTGAGCGTGTTTTTCACTTCTTGGATCCCCGTTAGCGAATCGAACAGGCTTTCCGGAGTGGCACCCCCCAATGAAATATTCGGCTTTTTCAGCCAACGCTGGAACTTTTCCTTCTCGTTGTCGAAAACTTCCAGACCGAAATCCAGCAATTCCGAAAGGAACAGGATTACCTCACTGTCCCTTCCGCTGAGCAGATCATTGTCCTTCTTTTTTTTATTGTATGTAGTCTGGGGAAGGCCAAGTGAGCGCAACACCTCTTTTATGGAAAAGTCCGCCTTCTTGCTTATGACCTCGATCGATTCATAAGGCAGTCCTTTCCTGATAATTTGTACTCTGTCCATGCTTGTGGACCAAGCAAATTTATCCCGGTCTACAATGATGCTCCATTTCATTTTGCCGTTTCCGGCCCTTACGTTACTACTTTTTAAAACCGCCATAACAATATATTTGCTGCTAAAATACAATAAAATTGTTGCAATAGAAAATTTAATTGCTCATCCGGGATACGTTGTTGAGATCATTTTTTGTTCCCGTAAGGTCTCAATTTTCCTTGAAGCCCCCTTATTCTTAAATACTTGTAATAGGTAGCCCCTTGAAATCCCCAACCGATCGCAAATTTCGGTTACGGTCATTTCACCCTCCTGGAAATACTCCTCGCAAAGTACCGCTTTTTGTTTGTTCTTTTTGCTCAGGCCCTTCGGAGCTCCTAATACCCTGCCCCGGATTCGTGCGGACTCCAGCCCGGCCTTGGTGCGTTCCACGATGATATCGCGTTCCAATTGTGCCAGTGCGGCGAACATGTTGACCAAGAACCTGGAGTGGGAGGATTCCTTGGTGGTGTCGATGAAGGGTTCGGTAATGCTCTTGAACTTGACGCCCTTCTCCTCGAGTTCGTTTATCAGTTTGGTGAAATGGATAAGGCTCCGCGCCAACCGGTCCAGTTTCCATACCACGATGGTGTCTCCCTCCCTTGCGAAGTCCCAAAGTCTGTTAAGGCTTTTTCTTTCCTTGGCCGTACTCGAGATTTTGTCCGTGTGGATGTTCTTCCTCTCGATTCCTTCCTGGAGAAGGGCATCGATCTGAAGGTTCAGCGACTGGTCCGAGGTGCTCACCCTTGCGTATCCGAAAATCATAGTTCGAAAGTTTAAATAAACGTAAAAATAGCAACTACTAATTTAGTACGGCAATTTAAACTTTTTAAGATCAATGGACATTGAAATCGGAAATAGTTCAGATAAACGGCCGCTTAAATGTACTCGTACAAGGCTATCGAAATCACACAGTAAAACTTAATGGCAGTTACCTACCAACTACACAATTAATGACTCAAACTATACATTAAAAAACCAATAAAATTTTGTTATTAAGTACATTTATCTAGCCTTTC
>JBGTNL010000038.1:0-240085 GCA_041743085.1 Flavobacteriaceae bacterium | reverse complement strand
GAGGTCGGAATTGCCTTTTCGCAATTCCGGGCGGGGCAAAATACAAAATTTCGGTTTTTGGACCCAAGGCCAAAATGAAACCGGCGAAATACCTCTATGGCTCTGCCTTGAGGATAGTCGGTTTCAAGAAATTTTTTATTCATGTTTTCACGTCAATTTTTGAGGACATATTTAATAATAAACAAGATCATTACGAATATAATGAAGAATAAACCAATCCATTTAACACCTTTATAATTGCGTTTATGCAGCTTTTTATCCTTTTTATAGGTAATTGTAATAACGATTGTGAAAACGAGGATAAAAAACACCGCAAACAGAAGTTGTCCTGAGCTGAACATAATGAAGTTATTTAAAATCTTACAAATTGGCTAAAAAATTGCCGTTTTACGCCCATATTTTGTCTTTTTCTTGCTCCGTAGCCCTACTATGCAGCTCAAAAAAGCCTTCAACTGGGCATAAAGCCATCAATTTTCGCTTTAATTCAAAAAGTTTAAATCACTTCAATGGTTACTTTTGCGCAAAGCTAATTTAAAAATCCAAACAAAATGAAAAGTAAAATTGCGGCGGTAGCGGAGTTTCACCATGCATTTGGACTCGGTGTTAAAGAGATCCCCAAAGCGGATCCGGGGGAGCATAAAAATAAGTTGCGTTTTAATCTCATGGAGGAAGAGAACAAAGAGTACTTTGATGCGGCTCAGCGTAATGATGTTGTGGAGGTGGCAGATGCCCTTGGAGATATGCTTTATATTCTTTGCGGGACTATTCTGGAGCACGGAATGCAATACAAAATAGAAGAGGTCTTTGACGAGATCCAGCGCAGTAATATGAGCAAATTGGGCGGGGACGGAAAACCCATTTACCGACATGACGGGAAAGTACTAAAGGGACCTTCCTATTTTAAACCGGATATCAGAGCTATTTTGGACCGGTAGCTCAGAGAGCCGTTGACCGAAATTTAAGATATATATTTTCTACACTACCTTATAGCGCCAGCCGAAGGGATCTTCGGACCGGTTGTATTGGATGTCCGTTATTCGCCTTTTAAGCAGGGCGGCATAGCTGTTTTCCAAATCAGGTAAGTCGTAATCTACTTTCCTGTATCCAAAAGTAGCGATGGGTGATACCACAGCCGCAGTGCCTGCACCAAACATTTCTTTAAGGCTCCCGTTCTTTGCAGCAGCAACTACTTCGCTGACGGTTATTTTTCGCACTTCGGTAGTTATCCCCTCGTCTTTGGCAATTTCCAAGATGCTCTTACGGGTAATACCATCCAAAATCCTGTCGCTTGTTGGGCCTGTTATAAGTGTGTCATTAATCCGGATAAAAATATTCATTGCCCCGGCTTCCTCTATGTATTCATGATTGTTGTCGTCTGTCCAGATCACCTGATTGTATCCTTTTTCGGAGGCCAGCTGGGTAGGATAAAACTGGCCCGCATAGTTGCCGCCTGCCTTGGCAAACCCTACGCCTCCATTGGCGGCCCTGGAATATCTTTCCTCTATCAATACCTTTACCTTACCCGCAAAATAGGCACCGGATGGGGCACATGCAATGACAAATTTATATTCATCGGCCGGGGAGGCATGGAATCCCTTTCCGGAAGCAAAAATAAAAGGTCTTATGTATAGGGAACTACCTTTAGTTTTGGGGATCCATTGTTTATCTATCCGCAATAGGACCTTCAGGCCTTCCATGAAAAACTCTTCAGGTAGTTCGGGAATGGCCATTCTTTTCGCAGATATGTTAAGACGTTTCTGATTGTCTAAAGGTCTGAAGAGCCAAACAGAATCCTCAACATCTTTATATGCTTTCATACCTTCAAAAATAGATTGCCCGTAGTGAAAGATCTTGGCTGAAGGTTCCAGGATAATGGGTTGGT
Organism: Flavobacteriaceae bacterium; assembly: GCA_041743085.1. Classification (GTDB taxonomy): domain Bacteria; phylum Bacteroidota; class Bacteroidia; order Flavobacteriales; family Flavobacteriaceae; genus JAFMPW01. The sequence goes on along the minus strand of JBGTNL010000038.1, from coordinate 238,203 downwards.
AAGGAACAATTTTAGGCGTTTCCCAGGAACCGTTCCTAAAATCACATACAAGCATATGGTCCGTAAAAACTTTTCCGAATGCCAGATTATCAAAATCTACCTGCTCAATTTTGGAGGTCTTCGCCCTTTCAATGATCAGGTTATTAACTGTTGTATCCATTTATATCTCGGTTTTCAGGAATAAAAATAAACAATTATAGATGGAAAAACACTTCTTTTTTTGGCCAAAATTCATCAGTTTTGCAGCTAAAACGCAATTATTGTCAAATATGAAAGCTTTTAACGTTTTACTTGTGCTATTAATAGTGATCACGGCTTGCAAGCAACAGGAAAAACAGGCCGTGCCATCTGAAAATAACGATATTTTAAGCGAATATGCGGCAATAGGTAAAGAAATGGACGCTGCCGGTGCTAAGAATGCCTCCGAAATGGCAGGTATTTATAATAGACTTAAGGAAGAAGACACACTCAGCACGAAATTCAGCGGTACGGTAACAGAGGTGTGCCAGGCAAAAGGTTGCTGGATGAAAGTGCAACTGCAAGACGGGAAGGAAACCCTCGTTAAATTCAAGGACTACGGTTTTTTCGTCCCCCTGGATATTACCGGAAAAGAAGTTATTGTAAATGGAATCGCTTTTGTAGAGGAGATGAGTGTTGAAGAGCAACAACATGTTGCAGAGGATGCCGGACATGCAACGGAAATAATTGCGAGCATAAAGGACAAAAAGAAAACCTATGGTTTTGAAGCGGATGGTGTATTGATAGCACACTGATTTGAAAAGAGAGATCATAACAACTTCAGATGGTTCAAAGACCATCTACGTGGTAGACTGGGATGAACACTATCATTCCAGGTATGGAGCTATTCAGGAGGCCTATCATGTATTTATAAATCCCGGATTTTCAACTTTTAAAAAAGCCTCCATCGCTGTTCTGGAGATAGGCTTTGGCACGGGATTGAACGCATTGGTCACACTTTTGGAGGCCCATAGAAGAAAACTTCGGGTGGAATACACCGGTGTTGAGGCATTTCCAGTTTCGGCAAACGAAATAGAACAGTTAAATTTTACCCGGAAACTCAATATTTTAGATCAGGAGGAAAACTTTCAAAAAATGCATTCCTGTTCGTGGGAGCAGCCTTACCTAATTTCAGATTACTTTACCCTAACAAAGCGCAAATTGGATTTCAAAAAGATTGATGAGGAAAATTGTTATGATCTTATTTATTTTGATGCCTTTGGGCCGAGGGTTCAACCTGAATTATGGACTGAATTTATTATGGGTAAAATGTTTCGCGCCCTGAGGTTGAACGGGGTTTTAGTTACGTATTCCGCCAAAGGAAGCGTGCGTAGGGCTATGCTTACCGTAGGTTTCAAAGTAGAAAGACTGCCAGGTCCTACCGGGAAGCGAGAGATGCTTCGCGCAATTAAGATGTTTTGAACTAATTACCGTAGTAATCAGTACTATTTCTAGCTTTTGCGGAGCGCGTTTTCTAATGTTAAACCTAAATTAAACCTTGGACCATCCCGGCCTAAAACCAATATCTTTACAAAAAAAGCAGTATGAAGATCTTGATCACAGGGGCTACTGGATTGGTGGGGAGAGAATTAGTACGACTATGCCGTTCTAAGGGCATTGCTGTAAATTATTTGACCACGAGTAAGGAAAAGACCAGGAAAGAAGAAGGGTACAGCGGATTTTATTGGGATCCGGACACCGAGGAAATACCTCTGGAGTGCTTTGACGAGGTATCTGCCATCGTTAATCTGGCCGGCGCCAGTATTTCTAAAAGATGGACCAAGGCCTTTAAGAAAAAAATTCTATCCAGCAGAATTAACAGTTTAAAAACGTTATATCGGGCTCTGGAAACCATAGGGCCAACAAAAATTAATTCCTTTGTATCGGCCTCCGCCATCGGAATATACCCCAGTTCTCTTTCAGCTTATTATGAAGAAAAGGAACCGGACACAGATAAGAGTTTTTTGGGAGAGGTAACGTGGGCTTGGGAGAAGGAAGTCGATAATTTTAAAAAGTTGGAATGTAGGGTAGTCAAAGTCAGAATTGGGCTTGTGCTCTCACCAGACGGAGGAGCTTTACCCGAGATGGCTAAACCCATAAAAAATTATGTTGGAGCTGCTTTCGGTTCCGGCGAACAATGGCAATCCTGGATACATATACAAGATTTGGCCAGAATCTTTTTATTCGTTATTGAAGAAGATCTGCAAGGTGTCTTCAATGGTGTTGCCCCGAATCCGGTAACCAATTGTAAGCTGGTAAAGGAAATTGCCGAGGTTTTAGGCAAACCCCTGATATTACCGAATATTCCGAAATTTATGATGAGACTTGTACTCGGGGAGATGTCGCATCTATTATTTGCGAGTCAGCGTGTTAGCAGTAAGAAAATAGAAGAAGAGGGATTCGATTTTCATTACAGGAATATTAGTTCAGCCCTTCAAAATATTTACGTTCCCTACAATAAAAGGCACACAGGCGATAATGTCCTAAATAAAGAATATACCTAAGCATAGTTGTAAGGAAGGATATTGAAAATAACAGCATCCCGCCACTACGGGATGTTTTTTTGTGACATTTTGACATTTTTAAAGAAATGGCAGTACTTTTGCCATCCTAATTCCGAGTATTTTAAAGGTAGGACTATATGAGTAAGAAAAATAAGGCCGAAGATATAGAAGGTATCATTTCAGAAGACCAAGCAGATATCGAATTTCAAAACAACGAAGAGGAAGACGATAATTATGAACATGAAATTTCTGAGGAGGAACTTTCCGAGGAAGAAAAATTAAAAGATGATTTGGCCAGGGAAAAGGATAGATTTCTCAGGCTTTTTGCAGAGTTTGAAAATTTTAAGAAGAGAACCACAAAAGAACGTATAGATCTTTTTAAAACTGCCGGTCAGGATATAATGCGCTCTCTTTTACCGGTTTTGGATGACTTTGACCGTGCACTTAAGGAAATTTCCAAATCCGAGGATCAGGAAATGTTTAAGGGGGTTGCCCTGATAAACAGCAAGCTAAGAGAAACCCTCAAATCTAAAGGTCTGGAGGAAATAGAAGTTAAAGAAGGTGATGCATTCGATGCTGAAGTTCATGATGCCATTACCCAAATACCTGCCCCCAGTAAAAAACTTAAAGGAAAGGTTGTTGATGTTGTCGAGAAGGGATTTACGCTCGGCGAAAGGATTGTTCGTCACCCGAAGGTGGTCGTGGGAAACTAAATTTTAAGGATGAAGCAGGATTATTATGAAATATTGGGCATTGACAAGAAGGCCTCGGCGGGGGAAATAAAAAAAGCCTACCGTAAGAAGGCCATAGAATATCACCCGGATAAAAACCCGGGAGATGCGAAAGCGGAGGAGCTTTTCAAAAAGGCCGCAGAGGCCTATGAGGTGTTGAGTGATCCTGATAAAAGAGCCCGGTATGATCAGTTTGGCCACGCCGCCTTTGAAGGAGGCGGATTTGGTGGCGGAATGAATATGGAGGATATCTTCAGTCAGTTTGGAGATATTTTTGGAAGTGCTTTTGGTGGCGGATTCAGTGGTTTTAGTGGTTTTGGTGGCGGTGGTCAACGAAGGATCAAGGGAAGTAACCTTAGGATTCGCGTACAACTTTCTTTAGAAGAAGTAGCCAACGGAGTAGAAAAGAAAGTTAAAGTAAAAAGGAAGGTTCAGGCGCCCGGGGTTACCTACAAAACATGTACAACTTGCCATGGGGTCGGGCAGGTGACTAAAATCACGAATACCATTCTCGGGAGAATGCAAACCGCTACAACTTGCACCACTTGCGGAGGAAGTGGTCAGACATTGGATAAACGCCCTGCCGAGGCGGACAACCAGGGGTTAAAGATTTCAGAAGAAACCGTTGCGATCAAGATACCCGCCGGAGTAGAGGAGGGGATGCAATTAAAAGTGTCTGGCAAAGGAAATGAGGCTCCCGGGAATGGGATCCCTGGAGATTTACTGGTGGCCATAGAAACCAAGGAACATGCCACTTTGAAGCGAGAGGGCGACAACCTTCATTATGATCTTTATATCAGTATTTCAGAGGCTGTGCTTGGCACCTCAAGAGAAATTGATGCCGTAACCGGGAAAGTCCGTATTAAATTGGAGCCGGGAATCCAATCCGGTAAGATATTGCGGTTAAGAGGCAAAGGTATTTCGAGTATAAATGGATATGGCACCGGCGACTTGCTAGTTCACGTGAATGTTTGGACTCCAAAAGAATTGAATAAGGAGCAGCGCGAATTTTTTGAAAAGATGCAACATAATGAGAATTTTGAGCCAAAACCTGAAAAATCGGACAAATCCTTTTTTGAAAAGGTAAAGGATATGTTCTCCTAACGAAATTCTGTCATTTAGATTCCCGCTTTTGCGGGAATGACATTTCCGCAGCAAGCTGCGAGGAATTCTTTTCGATTAAAATTTGCCTTTTAAATAAAAAACGTATATTTGAATTAATATTGGGCAACCAATATTAATTTTCTTTTTCATAGCAATTTTTTTCCCATCCTTAAGAAATTAAGGATGGGTTTTGTTTTAATGAGGCCTTGTTTGCGGCCAGCGCAGCGCAGCCGGAAATAATTGGCCGAATTAACCCCGACCTTGCGGAGGGGTCTCCGGCACTATAGTCCCGGCCCTACTGAATTACCCCTACTGCCGGCGGGGCCTCCGGTATAACAGTCACATAGCAAACGCCACTAATCGGGAGGTCTTTTAACGTCCATAGGCACCCCTTGAAATAATATAAATACAAAATAGCAATTACTCAAACCTCTTTTGGGGCATTTCTATATCTTTGCCGAAAATGCCTGCATGAATTCTATTTTGGTCGCTAAGGAGGTTACCAAACAATTCGGGAACCACACAGCACTGAACAAAGTATCCCTGGAAATCCCTAAAAACAGTATTTATGGTCTGTTAGGCCCGAATGGTGCAGGGAAGACCACACTTATCCGAATTATCAATCAGATAACCTATCCCGATACCGGACAGGTTTATTTTGACGGGGAGATCCTTCAGCCCCACCATATTGCCATGATCGGATATTTACCTGAAGAGAGAGGGCTTTACAAAAGCATGAAGGTAGGGGAGCAAGCACTTTATTTGGCACAACTGAAAGGGTTGACTAAAAATGATGCCAAAGAACGGCTTAAATTTTGGTTCGAAAGGTTGGAAATCGGGGACTGGTGGAACAAGAAAATTCAGGAATTATCCAAGGGGATGGCGCAGAAAATACAATTTATTGTGACCGTCTTGCACCAACCAAAGCTTTTGATCTTTGACGAGCCATTTAGCGGTTTTGACCCCATCAATGCCAACCTCATAAAGGAAGAGATCATTAACTTAAAGCACCAGGGTACCTCCATAATTTTTTCAACCCATAGAATGGAAAGTGTTGAAGAAATTTGTGAATATATAGCCCTTTTACACAATTCCGAGAAAATCCTGGATGGGAAGCTTTCCGAGATCAAAAGGGAATATAAGAACAACATTTTTAAAGTTGCCCTTGAAGTTGAAAATGGGGATCGCTTGTTAAACGAATTGTCAAATCACTTCCAAATATCCAATTCTACGTATGACAATCGGGAACAACAGTTAGACTTTCTGGTGCAGTTGCCGTCAGACGATACCCGGGAGTTTTTAACCCATGTATCGGCCAGGGCAAGTGTACATAGTTTTGTGGAAACCATTCCATCAGCAAATGACATTTTTATCCAAACCATTCAAAGGAAAGAAGTTCATGAATAAATTAGGACTTATCATAAAAAGGGAGTATTTGGCCAAAGTGAGGAACAAGACGTTCGTTGTCATGACCTTTTTGAGTCCAATACTTATGGTTGGAATGATCGTCCTGATCGCATATCTTACCAAGATCAATGACGGCGAAAAAAGGATCATCTCGGTATTGAATGAGAGTGATTATTTCTCTACGGATTTTATTACAACAGAAAGCACCTCCTACGTTAATTTTAGGGATATTACTTTGGAAGAGGCAAAAGATTCCACGGCAAGCCTGGGATACTACGCCTTGCTGTATATCCCCAATAGGGATGAACTGGAGGAGGTTGCGAATAGTGCATTTTTATATACCAGGGAGGCGCCCAACACTATAGTCCTAGACAGGGTGCAGGACATATTCCAGGAACGTCTTAGGCAAAGGAAGTTGATAGACCTGGGAGTTTCATCGAAGGAATATGCAGAAATAGACAACCCCTTTGAAATACACACAGCCACTTTCGCAGGGGAGGAGAATTTAAAGGGAATAAATGAGATAAAGGCAATAATAGGAGGCGGTTTTGGGTATTTGATCATGATGTTCATAATTATTTATGGGGGTTTTGTAATGAGAAGCGTAATAGAGGAAAAAACGAGCAGGATTATTGAAGTTATCATCTCCTCGGTAAAACCGTTTCAATTGATGCTTGGTAAGATCATTGGTACGTCCCTGGCGGGGATCACACAGTTTGCTATTTGGATAATTTCCGCATCAATCCTACTTTTTGTTGTAGTTTACACTTTGGGCATAGATCCTGCCGGACTTAGTGAAACGGCAACACTGCCCTCCGAAGCGGTGTCTCAGTTTTCTACTGGCCCGTCCACTACCGAGACCATGCAGTTGTATGCGGAAGAACTGTATGAGATTCCATGGCTTATGCTTATTTTCTTCTTTCTCATCTATTTTATACTGGGTTATCTTATATACAGTTCCATATATGCGGCAATTGGGGCGGCCGTTGACAATGAGACGGATACACAGCAATTTATATTCCCTATCATTTTACCCCTTATGTTGGCCATCTACGTCGGATTCTTTTCTGTCTTCAGCAATCCTCACGGCCCTATTGCCGTTGGATTTTCACTGTTTCCCCTAACATCCCCGATCGTTATGCTGATGAGGCTTCCCGGAGGCGTTGGGGAGGGGGGAGTTCCCGTTTGGGAATTAATCACCTCTATTGCCCTTTTGATCATTACCTTTATGGGGATAGTTTGGCTTGCTGCCAAAATATACAGGGTGGGAATTTTAATGTATGGTAAGAAACCTACCTATAAGGAATTGTTCAAATGGTTACGATATTAGTATGGAGAAACTTCAAAATATCCTCAGATCCATAAAGGAATTTTTGTCCTACGACATTTTTGAGAGCGATACCATAGGTATTACTGTGGGAACCCTGCTTACTGTGATAATTGCGCTCATTATTGCCACCTTTCTTTTGAAATTGATACACAGGCTGGTCACCGGGAAATTGCCCGAGCAAGATCAGAACAAGTTTGTAAGTATATTCGGGTTTTTAAAGTACCTCCTGTACATATTGATAGTAGTAACGGTACTACACTCTTCCGGTGTTAATCTCACTGTATTGTTAACGGCTTCTGCCGCTCTGTTTGTCGGACTTGGATTTGCGCTTCAGTATTTGTTCCAGGATATCATCTCGGGGATTATGATGATCACGGACCAATCCCTGCATGTAGGAGATATTATTGAAGTGGATGGAAAAGTGGGTCGCGTTTTTGAAATACGTTTACGGACTACCAGAGCTGTCACGAGAGATGATAAAGTCATTGTTATTCCCAACCATATTTTCCTTACGGACAGTATCTATAATTATACACAGAATCATAACACCACCAGAGAATCGATAAGGTTAGGCGTGGCCTATGGAAGCGATGTTAATTTGGTAACGGAAATTCTTCTTGAATGTATTGAAAGCCATAAGAGCATATTGAAATCACCAAAACCATTTGTGCTCTTTGAGGATTTCGGAGATTCCGCATTAATGTTTTCGGTAAATTTCTATATTACGGACAGTTTTTCAGATCCGAAAATAAAAAGCGCCATCCGATATATGATCGATGCCCAATTCCGGGAAAATAATGTAACTATCCCCTTCCCGCAAAGGGATGTGCATTTGTACCAGCACCGGCCGTTTCAACATATCGGGGTAGATAAGTCAGATGACTCGAATGGTTCTTAGTACAAAACAACTTGCGGGGTGGTTGTTCATATTGGTATTACCGGCTTCCAGCTGCTTTTCACAAACCCCGGATATTTTAAGACTGGAATATATGGTGATGCCCCAAAATATGAAGGAAATCAGGACATCCCGTATTAAAGTAGTTGTAAATATTCCCGTTAAGGTCAGGGATGAAGATTACCTTGTACTGGGAGGGGAGATCAATAGTTATAACTATAAGATTCAAAATGAATTTGGTTTCAATCCGAATGATCTGGACAAATTTTCTGTGGTAGACCTTAATTTGGCTTATGTCTTAAAATGGAATACCGAATGGAAGTTTGTGGGTGTAGCCACTCCCAGATGGTCCTCCACAAGTACGACGGAATTAAATGTTAAAGATCTAAACCTTAATCTTGCAGCCGGAGTGTACAGAGATAGAAAGGATGTTGAAAAACCATCCAGGCTGGTTCTGGGCCTCTTATACAATTCCTCGTCTTCCGTGCGTGTTCCGTTGCCGGTTTTATATTACGAGAATAGATTTCATCCCAAATGGAGCTATGTTTTGGGCGTTCCAAAGAGTGGTTTGAAGTTCTACACCAAAAAGCAGCATTTTTTTCAATTTGAGATCATACTCGACGGGTACTATGTAAATATCCAGGATGCTATTGTACTTATGGACGATGCGGCCGCAACAGCCATTTCATCAACTGCGGTCTTGGCAACATTAGGATATCAATATAAATTTACAAAGGACATATCGGTTTATGCAACTCTTGGACATACCTTACTGCAAGATGGGTTGCTCAGAGATGAAAATAGAGATAAAATATTCACCTTGAACGATGGGCCAAGCCTGTATTTCAGGACTGGTTTTAGAATAGGAATTTAAAAAAAAGAACATGTCAAGAATACTAGTCATAGAAGATGAATCGGCAATCAGAAGGGTTTTGGTGAAAATACTCACTGAAGAAAACGATTCGTATACCGTAGATGAAGCCGAAGATGGTGCGAAAGGTCTGGAAATGATAAAAAAGAATGAGTATGATCTGGCCCTTTGTGATATTAAGATGCCAAAAATGGACGGGGTAGAGGTGCTTCAAGCCGCTCGAAAGGCTAAGCCCGAGGTGCCATTCATCATGATTTCCGGCCACGGGGATCTGGATACAGCCGTTAACACAATGCGGTTGGGAGCTTTCGACTATATTTCCAAGCCACCGGATCTAAATCGCCTGCTTACAACCGTTCGCAACGCCTTGGACAGGAAGGAACTGGTAGTTGAAAACACGATCCTGAAGAAAAGAGTAAGTAAGAATTATGAAATGGTTGGCGAAAGCAAGGAGATAGCCAATATAAAAGAAATGATAGATAAAGTGGCGCCTACAGATGCCCGGGTGCTCATAACAGGCTCTAACGGAACCGGAAAGGAACTGGTTGCGCACTGGATACATGAAAAAAGTGAAAGAAGCGGGGCACCCTTCATCGAAGTCAACTGTGCCGCCATCCCCTCGGAACTCATAGAAAGCGAACTTTTTGGTCACGTTAAGGGAGCTTTTACCTCTGCCGTTCGGGATAGGGCGGGAAAGTTTGAAGCTGCCAATAAGGGTACTATCTTTCTCGATGAAGTTGGGGATATGAGCCTTTCGGCCCAGGCTAAGGTCTTGCGGGCGCTTCAGGAGAATAAGATCTCACGTGTGGGTACTGATAACGATATCAAGGTAGATGTCCGCGTAGTGGCAGCTACGAATAAGGATTTGAATAAAGAGATCACAGAAGGTAAATTCCGTGAGGACTTGTATCACCGACTTGCCGTTATTCTGATCAAAGTTCCGTCTTTAGCGGACCGAAGGGATGACATTCCAATATTGATAGATCATTTTGCAAAAAAAATTGCTTTGGAGCAAGGGAACACTCAAAAGGAATTTTCTGGTAAGGCGATCACGCTGCTTAAGGGATATGACTGGACAGGTAATATTCGTGAGCTAAGAAACGTAGTGGAACGCCTTATCATTCTTGGAGGTGACGAAATCACCGAGGAGGACGTCAAGCTATTTGCAAGCAAATAGGCTCAGTAAGCAGTAATAGGTCGGCACATATGTAAGCTAACTGTCTACTGCCACTTTAACCCGGTGCCTAGCAGTATTACTTGGCGCATCTATCCAAACGCAGCAACGCCTTAGCCGTGATCTCTTTAGTCCTTAAATTGTAGTATTTCTTTGCTTGCGTGAGGCCCGGTTTCAATAACTCCTGTTCGCAGTGCATAAAGATCTTACTCGCAAAAGCATGTGCCTCCTTACATTCGACCGAGACCACTACTTTTTCCAGGGAATTTTGGAAATTTATCAAAGAGCGGTCAATTTTTTCCTCTAATTTTTTACCCTGAGGTTGTTTTATTCCCAATTTGTCCTTCTCCGTCCCCATGGTGTTTAAAGACAGCAGGTCGTTTGCATATTCACTATTATGTAAGGTGTGGTGTTCTTCCAGTTCATCAAGGCTCGCCATAGTATTTTCCAGAGCTCTTTTCAGCAAAATTTTTGTGCCGTCCAGGGAAGCAACCCTCGTAGCTAATTTCAGGTTATCTAATCCTTTGTAGATACTCTTTAGTGCGGCTTCACACCCGCAATCCCCCAATTGGTTTTTGGATTTTTCAATGGCGTTCAGCGCCTTGTACGTATGAAATCTTGAAATATTAATATCCTTGGTATTCAATGCTATTTGAGTCTGGGTTTTTACATAGCCTATGTTGGAACCTGCATAGTCGCAGGCCTTTTTGCCATCAAAAGAAGACAAGGGACAAAAGGAGAAAATATACAAAAGAAGGTAATGTATCTTCATAGCGCACGGCCTTATATAGGTAAAATTTGGTAATGTAAAGATAAGGCGGAGCTTTCGCTATTCCCTATTTTTTCGATTAAAGGCCAGACAACGCCATTTTTTGGGTTAAACCGCAAATTTGATGAGATAAAAGGACATTTTTTAATATCAGGATTGTCATTCACCGACAAATTATTTTATATTCAACCCATGAAGCAGGTAAAAAGCAGTTCCTACAAGGCGCAAAACGGCCAGAAACTTGGTAAGTACACTACAAAAGAGGATCTGGGTAGCTCTGAGGAAGAATTAAAGGATGCTTTAAGGGATATCAGGAAAGATCTGGGTGATTTTCAGAATACGCTATATGCCCATGGTAAATATGCGGTACTCATTTGCCTTCAGGGAATGGATACCTCGGGGAAAGACAGCCTCATCCGGGAAGTCTTTAAAGATTGCAATGCCAGTGGAGTGGAAGTATTTAGCTTCAAAGTGCCAACGGAACTTGAACGTGATCATGATTACATTGGGCGACATTATATAGCCTTGCCGGCCAAAGGAAAATTCGGGGTCTTTAATCGCACCCATTACGAGAACGTTCTGGTGACCAGAGTTCATCCGGAGTTCATCCTTGGAGAAAATATTCCGGGCATTAATGATGTAAACCATATTAATCAGGAATTCTGGGACAAACGCTTTGAACAGATTAACAATTTTGAACGGCATATTGCACAGAACGGAACTATTGTGTTCAAGTTTTTTCTGCACTTGTCCAAAGAGGAACAACGGCGACGTTTATTGAGAAGACTGCGTCTTAAGGATAAGAATTGGAAGTTTTCACCCGGGGACCTTAAGGAGCGTAAACTTTGGTATGTTTACCAGGAATGCTATGAAGAAGCGATCAACACAACTTCAAAACCGCATGCTCCCTGGTATGTAATTCCCGCGGATAATAAAGAAGCGGCCAGGGTCATCGTGGCTTCCATTTTATTCCAGGAGCTTCAAAAGTATGATGATATTAAGGAACCGGAAATGGACGATGAAATAAAGGCAAATATTGAAATCTATAGGTCACAACTCGAAAAAGAGAAGGAATGAAAAAACTTTGCATACTGTTCGTGGTCTTGTCTGTATATGGTTATGGTCAGACTACCGATGAGCAGCAATTAAGGGAAATATACACTGCTTCCCTTACCGAAGGGAAAGCGTACGATTGGCTTAATTATTTGTCTAATCAGATCGGGGGCAGACTTTCGGGTTCCGTTCAGGCGCAACAGGCCGTTGAGTATACTAAAAAACAACTTGATTCCCTGGGGTTGGACAGGGTATGGCTACAACCCGTCATGGTGCCGAAATGGGTTCGCGGGACGCCGGAATTTGCTTATCTGGAAACAACTCCCGGAATAACCAGTAATGTTCCCATCTGTGCCCTAGGCGGATCTGTAGGGACGCCCCTGGGTGGGCTTAAAGCCAATGTCATAGAAGTGGAGGGTATTGAGCAACTAAAAAGTTTGGGGAGAGAGAGGATACAAGGTAAGATCGTGTTTTATAACCGGCCTATGGATCCTACGCTCATAAGCACTTTTGAATCGTATTCCGGCTGTGTGGATCAGCGATATTCCGGGGCGGCCGAAGCCTCAAAATACGGGGCGGTCGGGGTAATCGTACGCTCTATGACTCTGAGGCTGGATGATTATCCCCATACCGGTGCAATGAGTTATGGTGATCTGCCGGTGGGGGAGAGAATTCCCGCTGCGGCCATTAGTACGAACGGTGCGGAACTGTTGAGTACCACTCTAAAGCTGAATCCGGGCATAAAATTCTATTTTAAACAAAATTGCAAACAACTGGAAGACGTAAAATCCTTCAATGTGATAGGAGAGATCAAGGGTTCCACTAATCCAAATGAGATTATTTTGGTAGGAGGGCATCTGGATTCGTGGGATTTGGGCGATGGTGCCCATGACGATGGCGCAGGATGCGTTCAGAGCATGGAGGTGCTCCGGTTGCTGAGAGTTTCCGGATATACCCCCAAACGAACCATTCGCGTAGTCTTGTTTATGAATGAGGAAAACGGTTTACGGGGGGGCACGGAGTACGCGGAAATTGCTAAAGCTAAACAGGAAAGACATATAATGGCCCTGGAAAGTGATGCAGGTGGCTTTACTCCCCGTGGTTTTTCTTTCGAATGCTCGGACGAAAACCTGGAAAAGGTAATGAGCTGGAAACCGCTTTTTGAACCCTATTTGATCCATTCCTTTACCAAAGGAGGTAGTGGTGCCGATATTGAGCCGCTCAAAGAGGACGATATGGTGTTAGCCGGTTTGCGACCAGATTCCCAGCGCTATTTTGTTCACCACCATGCTGAAAACGATACGTTTGAACATGTGAATAAGCGTGAACTGGAACTGGGAGCCGCCACTATGACAAGTTTGGTATATTTAGTCGATAAATACGGAATTGTCCCCACGGAGAAGGCAAAGGGATAACTTAAAATTCCACATTCCAAATTCTGAATTCATCTGAAACCTGCCAAATTTCCCTATCTTTGCCATTCATTTAAATTGAGAAGAATGGAAGATGGAATCTACGCAAAGTTCAAGACCTCCAAAGGAGAAATTCTGGCAAAATTAACTCATAAAAAAACGCCGGTAACAGTAGGGAATTTTGTGGCTTTAGCTGAAGGAAAACAAGAAAATAGCAGCAAATCTGAAGGAGAGCCTTATTACGACGGACTCAAATTTCACAGAGTTATCCCGGATTTTATGATACAGGGAGGTTGCCCTCAAGGCACCGGAACCGGAGATCCCGGATACAAGTTTGACGATGAATTCCACCCTGAACTTGCACATTCAGGCCCGGGAATACTGTCCATGGCCAATTCAGGGCCTGGCACCAATGGAAGCCAATTCTTTATTACGCACGTTGCAACCCCCTGGCTGGATAATAAACATACGGTTTTTGGACATGTACAGGAGGGGCAGGAGGTAGTTGACACCATAACTCAGGGAGACGAACTTACGTCCGTGGACATAGTCAGAGTAGGCGAGGACGCTAAAAACTGGGATGCGCTGAAGGCCTTTCAATCTTTCAAAGGTAACCGTGATAAAAGTCTGGCCGATGAAAAGAAGCAAGCGGCGGCAGAATTGGACAAAGTAGCGGCTGGCTTTGATGAAACCGAGAGCGGCCTGCGCTATAAGATCATCCAGGAAGGAAAGGGAGACAAGGCGGCAAAAGGCGATACGGTGTCCGTGCACTATGAGGGTTCTTTAAGCAGTGGTCAGGTTTTTGATTCTTCCTACAAACGAAACAAGCCTATTGATTTTAAATTAGGCGTTGGCCAGGTAATTCCCGGTTGGGATGAAGGCATTGGTTTGTTGCAGGTAGGGGATAAGGCACGGTTTATTATTCCATCCCATTTGGGGTACGGGGCCGCTGGAGCTAGAGGCGTTATACCTCCCAACGCAACCCTTATCTTTGACGTGGAGCTCATGGATGTGAATTAAGTTCAAACGCAAAATCGCTCCCCTTTATCCCAATTACTGCGTACCAACGACAGTTCAAGCTTAGATTTTTTACCTCCCGCCAGCCTGCCGGGCCAAACTCACCCTGCTACTGGAACAAACCTGCCTTATTCGTATGCGTGCCAAAAGCCGCAATCCCCCTAACATAAAAAGTTATAGGTAACCGGCAACGCATTTTAAGTGATAAGAACTTGTAAGCGGACAGCGCGTTGCAAGGTAAGATTGTATTAAATAAAACCAAACCCTCTGCCTCACATCTTTACACAACGATAACTCTTTCATACTCCAAATCTGGCCAATCATACACTATTCATAGCAATTTGTAATAGGGTGCTTTTAAGTTATCCGGGAAATCGGTATCTTCAGAGAGCATAACTTAAAACCAACCATATGAAAAGAGTGTTACATGGCATGCTATGCCTTACCCTGCTTTGGACTTTTTCCTGCACCAATGAAAATCTTGAATCCCTTGTTCTTGAAGAACCGGCTTCTGAAATTCATTCTCTGCAGGATCCCCTAAGTCGGGAGGAGATCAATCAACACATAGAACAACGGCTCGAGGAAATGGGCGACTTTAGTTGGGATGAAGTTTCAGATCATATGCTCTGGAGTGCGCTTCAACTTGGGGACAACATTCTTACCATTGGGTATGGGGAGGATAAGAACGACATTTCAAACAAAAAATCGGAACAACAGCTTACATCCAAGGAAACCCTTTTACAATTAGTCAGAGGCCTGGAGGTTGATATAAAATCCGAAACCCAGAAACCGGAAGATCTGTTGGTATTTGAGGATGAGTACCTTACCGTGATGGATGTAAAAGTTCTGAAGTTGGAAACTGTACGTCAATTGCGAAAAGATCCCCAAGTGAGATATCTGGAGCCGGGGGGCTACCGTTTTTTTCAGCAGGATAAAGAGGTAGCAAAGTCGTCTTTTTCCAGTTCCGGCTGCGGTTTTGACAGTGAAGTTCTAAGCAGCACAGACTATATCAGTATAGCTCCCAATGCGCTTATGCCATGGAATTTTCCGTTGCACAAAATTAATGATGCCTGGACCTATAGTACAGGTAGCGGTGTCACCATTGGGATTATAGATACAGGTCTCTCCCCAAATCAATCGCTCTTAAATGGAAACTATAATAATGGGTATTCTTCCGGCCGTACCGTAGAGAAGTATGGGGTTTATGTTGATTCGTTCTGGCCGTGGTCGAGGAGAACCGATGGCCCGGATGACAAATGCGGGCATGGGACAAGTATGGCGTCTGCCGCTGTTGCCCCGCGTAACAATATGACCCGCCCTGTAGGTGTTGCCTACAATGCCAACCTCGTAAGTTATAGAGCAGCCGCCAATGTTTTACTGGAAGGATACCATGAGCAGCGGGGAGTGGCCAGGGCTATTTCGGAGTTGGGACGGAGAAACGATGTGAAGATCATCTCCCTCAGTATGGGGTATATTTTTTCCATAAACAGAATCAAGGACGCCATAAGAGATGCTTATTCCCGTGGGAATCTGATCTTTGCGGCGGGGGGTACCTCCACAACTTTTACCAATTTTGTGGGAGTAACGTTTCCCGGGAACATGAGCGAGACTGTAGCGGTCACAGGAGTTGAAGAGGGATCGGGCTACGATGAATGCGATACCTGCCACAAGGGTAGTAAAATAGATTTTACAATTATTATGGAGCGGTATGGCAGCAACAATCATGTTCCAGTATTGAGTTACTACAGCGGTAAGGATGATTATGTAGGTGGTTCTTCCGTTGCTACGGCAAGTGCGGCCGGTATCGCCGCCCTGGTCTGGGCAAAAAACCCGGGATATAGCCGTACTCAAATCCTAAATAAAATGATTGCAACAGCAGATCTGTACCCTAATAGGAGCGGTAGTTATGGCTGGGGCAACCTGAATGCCCTGGCAGCTGTTCAATAAAAGTATTGAACATTGATCGAAAAGAATTCCTTGCAGCTTGCTGCGGGGTTTCCTATGAAATTTCAGGAATATTGCCTGTGTCTCACAACAACTTTTCCACTTCACATAAACAAGGGTAAGAAAGTTGTTTTCACGGATTGTCGGTCCGATTATCACTTAGAAACCAGATCAGAATGTTTACAAGCAATAAAAGTATAAGGATACCAAAAAAAGTGGTCATAATAATCAATCTTATCGCGGTGTGGAAGGGTTATTGTTATTACTAAGAGGATAAAAGATGAATTGGTTGCGTAAAAAATAGAAAACCCTGACATGCATGTCAGGGTTTATCTAAAAAAAATTAAATCGTTGCGTACCTAGTCTACTACTTTCACATTTACGGCGTTCAATCCTTTTTTTCCTTGTTGTAGTTCAAATTCTACAACGTCACCTTCTCGTACCTCGTCAATTAAGCCGGAAATGTGTACAAAGTGATCTTCTTCTGAACCTTCTTCTGTAATGAATCCATATCCTTTGGAATCATTGAAGAATTTTACTGTTCCTTTACTCATAATAAAAATTAAAAATTAATAAAGAGCAAAAGTAAGGTTTATTAATTAAATTCAGCCCTTTTTCTCCATTAATATTTGATAGTAAACTTTTTGTAAACAGCTGGTATGGAATGGCGCCCAACCATTGATATATACTGTTCTTTACGCTATTTTATGCTGTAGGATCTGGTGTCATCCTCAGATAGGGTTTGATTTCCTCCACACCTTTGGTAAAAATTTCTTTTGCTTCCTCTGTCGGAATAGACGGACTTACAACAACATCCTGTCCGTTTTCCCAATTTGCCGGAGTGGCCACCTTGTGATAGGCCGTAAGTTGCAGGGAGTCGATCACCCGTAGTAGTTCGTGAAAATTACGACCTGTAGAAGCAGGGTAAGTGAGGATAAGTTTAACCGTTCTATCCGGGGCTATGATGTACACAGAGCGTACTGTCATGGTGTCATTGGCATTAGGGTGTATCATATCGTAAAGATCCGATACCTTTCTGTCATCGTCGGCAATAAGAGGAAAATTCACCTGGGTTTGCTGTGTCTCGTTGATGTCCTTTATCCATTCGGTATGAGAATCTGCAGGATCAACGCTCAAAGCGAGCATCTTAACATTTCGTTTGTCAAATTCGGGCTTGAATTTAGCGGCTGCACCAAGCTCTGTTGTACATACCGGTGTGAAATCGGCCGGATGGGAAAATAAAATTCCCCAGCTATCGCCTAGATAATCATAAAAATTTATAGTTCCCTCAGAACTCTCAGCAGTGAAATTCGGGGCGGTATCGCCCAGTCTAATTGTTGCCATTTGTATTTTTTTAGGTTGTTAAATTGTTATTCCCATAAATTTAGTAGATTAAAATTAAATGGCATAGGCTATAAGGTTAAAAGAGTATTAAAATTATTGTTGGCCGGTAAAACTTTTTAACCGTAAGTATATTGGGCGTTCCCATTATATTTGTTATCCAAGGGGTTGCTTTTCATACATTGCCAACAAGCACCTGAAATCAACTATATGATTTCGGTTGGTCACGATCAAGTCTTACGTCTTATCTTTTGTAGCGCAGCGG
Organism: Flavobacteriaceae bacterium; assembly: GCA_041743085.1. GTDB lineage: Bacteria > Bacteroidota > Bacteroidia > Flavobacteriales > Flavobacteriaceae > JAFMPW01. The sequence continues at coordinate 220,368 of JBGTNL010000038.1, read as the reverse complement.
TCTTACATCTTTAACCGGACATTAGTGATTAAAATATGATTCATAAATCACCTGAACTTTGTTATTTTTGAAGTATGAAAGCAAGTACTTTAGAAAATCTGCGTTATCCAATAGGGCATTTCGTGACACCAACAGAGATCACGGACATCATGATCGCGGACTGGATTGCTGAATTGGAAGCGCTACCGGTTAATATGGATGATCTTGTTAAAGATCTGAGCGAGGAACAGTTAGCGACGCCTTACAGGCCAGACGGGTGGACGGTAAGGCAGGTAGTGCACCATGTTGCAGACAGCCATCACAACAGCTATGTTCGCTTTAAATGGGCCCTGACCGAGGATAGGCCATTGATAAAACCTTATGACGAAAAGGCATGGGCACAGCTATTGGACGCCCGGACAGCTCCCATAGAACTATCTTTGAACCATCTCAAGGCGGTTCATGGAAAATTAGTTTATCTCCTACGCGGACTCTCAGGTGAAGAACTGCAACGAACTTTTGTACATCCCGATGACGACTCAGAAAGCATATTGGCGGAAAATATAGGAAAATATGCCTGGCACGGCAATCATCATTTCGCCCATATTAAGAGCCTACTGAAGCGGGAGGGGTGGCTACCCTTTACGATCGACAGAAGGCCGTAACCAAGGGTCGGGTGCAACGGGCAGGTGTTTGGCTTTTAAAATTTGGTTTGGGCCGAAATTTAAATGTGGGTAGTGTTTTAAATTCCAAATTCCAAATTCCAAATTCCAAATTCCTATCCCGATGACAATCGGAACCAAATCAAATTTCTTTGCTTTTAATAGAGGCCCGGTAAAAAGCATTTCGCACTTTGCAAGGAAGCCCGCACTGGTAGATTAGTTAAACCTGATCCCGGATAAAGTTTTTAAAGTCTAATTTTTTCACGATCAGCGAACTCATAAATTTTTTATAAGGATAATCATAGCTCTGTGTTCTTTTAGTACCCTGTCGGACCAATGATTTCTTTCGTTAACTATTTCATAACCATGCCCGGTATAGAATCGAAGCGCCCTTCCATTTTTCATCGCACATAACCACAATATCCGCTTCTGTAAATTCCTGGCGTATTCTTCCACAAAATGTAAGCATTGGCCTCCAAACCCCTTTCCCGCATACGATCTTAAAATATAGATTTTCTCTAATAGTAGCGCTTCTTTCTCCGAATATGCCGCCACCCCGCTATCCTTTACCAGTTTAATGATCCCAACGGGACCGTCGGCCTTGCTAATAATAAAATGGGCAATATTACTGTCATCAAGCTCTTTTTTAAGCACTTCCCGACTAAAGCTTGTCTCCAAATAGGGAGTAGTGTCATCATCCTCCCATAAATAGGTATAATGTTGATTATACGATGTAGTACCAGTATTCCGATAAATGGAACTATTTGCGGAAGTAACGGCTATAAAGCTCAATTGCTGCTTCAATTTCACGGAAAATTAGGGATGCTCACCACCTTCAGGACCATAGAATAGTACCCAGGTGGAAAAGTCATTACTGAAATTTACAAATTTATGCTTCACTCCTGCGGGAACAAAGAGAAAATCCCCGGGTGCAAAGGAGCACTGGTTATCACCATTTATAAATTTGCCGGTACCGCTAATAATAATATACACTTCATCCCTCGAATGGGGTCGTTGCCTGTCTTTTCCTTCCGGTCTATAGATCTCTACGGCCAGCGTTCCGTGTTCAAAAAACGTTTTATTGAGAAGTCCATTATCAGTTAAAGCTGCCAAAGCTTTGTCCCTGTCGATTTTCATGAAGATTTCCACTTTATGTTGCAACCTATACTTGGCTTCTGATCGGGGTTTATTTCCCCATCATTTAATAAAGCTTCCAGTGCATTTCTCAGATCGAAGCCGGTCACGGGGAGACCATTTCCCGGTCGGGAATCGTCAAACTGTCCCCTGTATACCAGCTTCAGATCCGGATCGAAAAGATAAGAATCAGGAGTGCAGGCCGCATTATATGATCTGGCAACTTCTTGCGTTTCATCGTACAAATAAGGGAAAGGGTACCCTTCCTTCGCCGCGGTTTCCTTCATGAGGTGAGGGGCATCCTGAGGGTAATTTTCAATATCGTTGCTTGATATGGCAACGAAACTGATTCCTTTGGGTTTATAATCCTTTGCTATTCTTACCAACTCTTTGTTTACATGTTTTACAAAAGGGCAATGATTGCATATAAACACAACCACTGTACCGTATTCTCCTTTGATCTCCCGAAGGTTTATGATTTTCTGAGTAATGGAATCCATGAGACTGAATTCGGGAGCTGTAGTTCCCAGGGCCAGCATATTACTTGGTGTTCTTGCCATCTTATTTTTCTGTTTTACCGACATGAGTTACAACCCACCATATATTTCCGGCAAAATCCTTAATGCCTCCGTACCTGTCACCATGGGGATAAACCGAGGGTTTTGAAACAGGGGTCGCCCCATTTCCAATGGCATGCGCGTAAACCTTATCGCAGTCTTCAACATATACGTAGAGACCAGTTGACATGGGCATCATGTCAGCTGTAGGCTCTCCCATCATGATAATAGAATCACCAATCTGCATTTCGGCGTGCTGCACGGATTTGTCCTGTCTGTAGTAGAGATCACCTCTGAGGGTCGCACTGAATACCGCTTCCGAAAAGGCAATAAGTTTTTTAACGTCTGAAACGATAAGGTATGGTGTCACAGTATGAAGTCCAAAGGGATTTTGAGGGTTGCTCATTTTTTTGATCTTAAAATACGAAGAAAACGGCAAAATTAAAAGCAATGCTTGTTTTTTGATGAAAGAATCCCTAATTTATTGTGTATAAATTGGGGAAGGAATGGAAAATTCTTATGAGACTTTATCGCAGGCGATAAGCGATCTTCAAAGAAAAGGGTATACGGAAGATTTCAATCTTTGTGCGGTCGGGATAGAAAATAAATCGAAGAAAATTATGCATTCGGCCACTGACTTAAAAGTTGTTAAGCACTATAGATTTGAAGGAATGTCCAATCCCGATGACAACTCTATTCTATATGTGATTGAAACCACCGGCGGAGAGAAAGGATTGCTTCTGGATGCTTACGGAGTATATTCAGGCAATATTCCGCAGGAAATGGTAGACAAACTGAAACTGCGTTCATAAACAGAGCCAGTAACGATATTACTTTGCCGGGACAAGTAGCGTGCAGCATATTAAAAGGAGGAAAAAAATCCGCATATCAAGTTGTTGGCTTAGGAGCGGTTCAAAAAATATTTACCTCCGGGAGATCCCAAAGAGAAGAACTTTTAGACAAGTAAATCCGGGCCCCTATGAAATTTTCTAAAAAAGCAGATGATCGGTTTTAGGAGCGAATGCCTTATCTTCGGAAGGGTTTACGGGCAAGATGTAACTAATTATAACTTGAACAAAGGTGCCCGAAGCATTAATTTTTTTGATAGCTGTTGGAAACTGTTATAGATAACGTTCGTATCAATTTCGATACCCAAACCCTGTGGATTCTAAACTTGTCATTGGCCCTGGTTATGTTCGGAATTGCCCTGGAAATTTCGATGGCCGATTTTAAATATCTGTTACGAAATCCCAGAACAATAATTACCGGAGTGCTTAGTCAGTTTGTATTGTTGCCTTTTATTACCTTTTTATTGGTGTGGATCATAGAACCGCTGCCCAGTTTTGCCATGGGCATGTTCATGGTTGCTGCCTGCCCGGGGGGAAACGTCTCCAATTTTATCTCGCATCTGGCAAAAGCCAATACGGCCCTATCCGTAAGCCTCACGGCAATTGCCACCTTATTGGCCGTTTTAATGACCCCATTCAATTTGCAATTTTGGGGGGCAATGTATGATCCTACCTCAGCGATTCTACAGGAGGTTGCTATACCGGTCGTTGAAATGATAAAATTGGTATCACTTTTACTGGCAATTCCTTTGGTTCTTGGGATGTGGGTTAATTACAGAAAACCGGTTTTGGCCGGGAAGCTATCAAAAATTTTTAAACTGGGTTCCTTGTTTTTTTTCATAGCCCTGGTTTTTCTGGCACTTTACAACAATCGTGCAATTTTTGCAGATTACATCCCATATGTTTTTTGGATAGTGGCCCTGCATAATTTGTTCGCAATAGCAACGGGCTTTTCATTCGCAAAAGTTTTAGGATTAACTCAAAAAGATTCCAGAACCGTGGCTATTGAAACAGGAATTCAAAATTCGGGTCTGGGCCTCTTGCTCATATTTGCATTTTTCGATGGCCTTGGTGGTATGGCCCTACTGGCTGCATTTTGGGGAATATGGCATTTGGTTTCCGGTTTGCTGCTTGCAGCGTTCTGGGGATATAAACCAATAAAAAAGAAAGAATTGGTTTGAAAAAGATATCGTACTTTTTGATCAAAAGGGCCGCAAGGTTCGCATGTTTTTGTTATTATAAAAGAGTAATGATGAAAGGCTTGCATCAATTGCCTCCAAACAAGCCACTACTTTTATTGCCTAACCATCACAACGCCCTGATGGATGCACTTCTCATTGCCGCCTACAGTAAAAGGTCTCCCTATTTTCTAACCAGGTCCGATGTGTTCACCAACAGAGTGGTAAAATCATTTTTTAATTTATTACGGATGCTGCCTATTTATAGAATTCGGGATGGAAGGGATTCTTTGAGTAAAAATCTGGGGATATTTGATACCTGTTCCCGGCTGCTCTACAATAAGGAAGTTATTCTCATCTTCCCGGAAGCCAACCACAATATAAAACGCCGCGTTCGGCCATTAAGCAAGGGCTTTACCCGCATTCTGTTCAATACTCTGGAGAAATATCCCGACCTTGACGTCAGGTTGGTGCCTGTCGGGATCAATTATGTGAATGCAGCGGGTTTTCCCGATAGCGTGGCCTTCAACTTTGGGAGGGATATGAAACTGAGGAATTTATTCGAATCGAAAGACCATAGATTAACTTCCATGAAGATCAGGGAGAAGGTGGCAGAGCAGATAAGGCTCTTGACAACACATATTGAAAATGAAGAACAGTATGAATTTATAATAAAAAGATTGGATAGCATGAAGGTCAATTACCTGGAGCCAGGGAAAGTAAATGCACTCGTAGGAGATCTTTCGTTCGGGGATCTGAAAACAGCTGAGGTTTCTAACCCATCACGGTATTTTCGTTTTTGGGACATCATCTTCAACATCCTGAATTTTCCGGTCTTGCTTATTTGGAGAGGGATTATTAAAAGAAAGGTTCCGGAAATAGAATTCATGAGTACCTACCGTTTCCTTTTTTCCGTTATATTCTTTCCGGTTTTTTATGCCCTTCTTTTAATTCTGGTCAGTCATCTCCATAATTTTGCGACTGCCGGGATGCTTGCTATGGGATTATTTCTCTTTAATTTGATGTATGTAAAGTTGAGGTAGGCTATTTAGGGCATCTCTAAAAACCCTACTTTGGTTGCCAATTTGTTCTTTTTCCCAACTACTTCGTTACCAAAATATTTCCCGATAGCTATCGGGACTAAACTCCGCTTTTGGTGTCTTGTATCCGAAAAAAATTCCTGCGTTATCATTACAAACAGAGTTTTTAGAGGTTCCCTTTAGTGGCAAAACCAACTTTTGTCTTTCCGCATGCCTGCGTGAAACAAAAATTTATTACATCATTTGCCCAAAAAAAATGGCGTTCATCAGGAGTTTATTGGTACCATACCAAAAAGCCCTGAAATTCGTATTGTCCGTAAAGAGGATAACTCTACCTTTGCCCATTTGTTTCACAACAAATGGCACACTGTTTTTGATGAACTCCAGGTTTTCTTCGGATATATACCCGCTCTGTAGGGGATCACTTGTATACTGGATGGGATTATTGTAGCTGTTTTTATCCGGTTCTATATAGATATTGCTGTTTCTAAAAAGCGAGATCCGATCATTTTTATATCCGAAATTGATGGGGTGCGACCTGTCTAGTTTGGCCTCAAAAATAGCGCCTCCTGTAACCTGGGCCCCTGAAAAATTGCCGCGTTCCTCAAAACTGATATTTTTAGCCACCAGAGTATCTTTCCTGAATTTTAATTTCATCAATTCGTTTTTGTCGAACCAATTTGCGGCGGTCCGGTAGCCTATCAGAGTCCCTCCCTCTTTTACCCATTCCGTTAATTTTTCCGCTCCCTTTTTATCCAGTGCATCATTTTCAAAACTCGGAAGAATGATATCCGTGTATTCGCTTAAATCGGCAGTATTAAAATAGTTGCCATCTATTTTTGTGAGCTTCATGTGATAGCGCGTGTCGAACAGATGCCAGATCTCCCCTGCATCATAGGAGCGCACACCATCGCCCACCAGTATTGCCACCTTCTGCTTTTTCAAGGGATCGAAATCATTACTGCCAAGGTCGATACCTTTTGTGAGTCCTGTATTCACCCCATTAATAATGAGATAATTTTCACGGGCTACTTCCTGTAAAAATTGGTAAAGGGCATCCGAACCCAACGTCTGATTTTGAACCGGGATCATTATGGTCCCGTAGTCGTAGCTCACCCCCTCCAGTGAAAAAGGTAATTTAGCTACCTTCGCCCTTAAACCTTTGTTGACTATTTGATTCAGGGCCCGGGGACTGTAGTATTCATTCCATTCAAACAAATAGGCATAATTGCTTTGTACACTCAGGATTCCCTGCAGGGGTTTCAGGTCTGTAATTTCATCGCCCGCATCTGTCAGCGATGAAAGTTCTTTATAGTCCACATTAAAGGCCAGGGGGAAGGTCCATGCCGAGATGTCATAGAAAAGACTGTCTGTAAAGGTGGTCCGCTTTTCAAACATGGCCTGAACGAGTCGGTGATTCTTTTGATCCATAGGAACAACATAGCTATGGCCTTTGGTATATTTCTTGCCTTCTATGGTAGCATCATTTTTCAGCTCATGAAATTTGATCTTATGCCTTTGAAGGATCTCGGCAAGATGCCAGGCTTTTGCTGCATCCTTGCTATCTCCAAAAACAATGGCTTTTTTTTTGCTGTTTGAAGCTTCGTTCCGCGTATTAACGAAAAAATCCCTTTGATAGTCGAGGATTTTTGCCCTCATGCCGTTCGCTGCTTCAATAGTGGATAGTGCGGCGGTAAACTGGTTGCGAATAGTGAAAGGAAAGGTAAGGGTGCCATTTTCACTTTCCTGGATGTGGCCCCGGGAACTGCCCTGCTCAAACAATATCCCGATACTGCCATTGACGTCCGGGAAGGTAGACCCTTTGCCATAAAAATAGTCGTCATAATTTTCTTCAGAATAGTAAAGAGAGCCAATCTTGTCTAACGCTTTTGCATGATATGTACCTATCTCGGTTGTCAGTTCCTGGTTCAATTTGGGAGTAAGGGGATGCACCCTGGTCGGTTCTCCGGGCTGAAAAAAGAAAGTAGAATTAGTCCCCATTTCATGATGGTCCGTCAGGATATTTGGCAACCATTTGTGAAAGGTCTTTATACGGGCCCTGCTTTCAGGAAGTTGCACAGGAAGCCAGTCTCGGTTCATATCAAACCAATAGTGATTTGTTCTGCCCCTCGGCCAAACTTCATGATATTCCCTTTCGTTATTATCGGAATTTAATTGAATGCTTTTATTGGTGTTTGCCCAATACGCAAAACGCTGCAGGCCATCAGGATTAAAGGAAGGATCCATAAGGATAATCATATTGTCCAAAAGCCCTTCAATTTCTGGCCCCTCAGCCGCTGCAAGGTAATAGGCATATGCCAGGCCGGCGTTGGCACCGCTGGGTTCATTGCCGTGAATGGAAAATCCCTGATACACTACTATGGGCATATCCTCTATATGGAGATCATTACCGGCGCTTTCCGATAATGAAAGGTGATCCGTGCGGATCTTTTCAAGATTCGCATGATTTTCAGGAGAGGTTACGGTTAACAATAAAACAGGCCTCCCCTCAAACGTATCGCCTCTTGTTTCGATGGTTATCCGGTCACTTGCGTTTGCCAAAGCCTGCATATAATACATGAGTTTGTCATGGGTAACATGCCATTCTCCTACCTCATGACCAATAATTTCTTTAGGAGTGGGGATATTCTCATTATAGGTAATGTTTTGAGGTAAATAGTAATTTATGTCCAGGGAATCCTGGCCCCATATATTCTGAAAAATCACTATGCATACTGCTGCTAGAAGTTTCTTCATGCTCTGGAATTGGTTTAGATGAATTATTTTAAAGCCTCGGGAATTATTTTGGATGCCTATTCAATTTTTTAAACTATGATATCCGTGCCAAGATACTCCTCCGTCCCCTTAGTATACCAGTGTCTGATCCTTGGAAGCTCCATTTTTGTAGTTTTCAAATCAGTCTTTTTTACTTTATTAATAAAAGAATTAATAAAAGAAATTCCCCGAACGCTGTTCACGGACGTATAAAAATAAAAAACGGCCCTTTAAATCAAAGGCCGTTAGCATTTTTTTTAAGATAGGAATGCTTCTAAATATCATCGAAATCCACGTCTGTAAAGCTGTCCGTTGATTTAGGCTGACCGTTCTCGCCGGGTTCCTCTTTTTTAAAGTCAGATTGATGCCGTTCCGAGATCACCTCCACACCTTTTTCATCAATGATGTAATCCATCATTTCAGACATGATTTCCCTGAAAGATTCAAAATCTTCCTTGTAAAGGTATATTTTGTGTTTTTTGTAGTGGAATGAGCCATCATCGTGGGTGAATTTCTTGCTCTCGGTGATGGTTAGATAATAGTCTTCTGCCTTTGTACTTCGAACATCGAAAAAATATGTTCTTCTCCCGGCCCTTAAAACTTTGGAGAAGATCTCTTCCTGATCCATTAAATCTTTTTCACTCATTTCCGTCTAATTGTAGTTAGTATTTGAATATAATTTATCGTCAAAAGTGTGAAAAAAAAGCCAAGGAAACAAAATTTTTCTAGTTTTCTTTCTCGGATAGCTGACTGTAATATAGTTCTTTGTAATACCCTTCCTGTTCAATTAGCATGTTGTGTGTGCCTTCCTGCAGTATTGTTCCGTCCTCCAGGACAATAATCTTATCCGCATTCTTGGCGGAAGAGACCCTGTGGCTTACGATAAGCGTAGTACGATTTCTGGAGGCCTTCTTGAGGTTGTTCAAAATAGCCTCCTCGGTTTCCGTATCAACGGCAGATAAACAATCATCGAACAAATAGATCTCAGGATCCTTCAAAAGGGCCCGTGCTATGGACACCCGTTGTTTTTGTCCCCCACTCAGGGTAATGCCCCGTTCTCCCAAAACGGTGTCGTACTGATTTGCAAAGCCCATAATATTTTCATGTACGACAGCCATTTTAGCCACTGTTATGATCTCATCCTCTGAGGCATCTTCCTTTCCGAACCTGATATTGTTTCTGATGGTATCGGAAAACAAAAAAGCATCCTGGGGAACCGCCCCTATTGCGGAGCGCAGGCTTTTAATATTCAATTGGTGAATAGGGGTATCGTCTATTAAAATGCTCCCTGAACTTCCATCATACAATCTCGCAACTAGATCGAGAATGGTGGATTTTCCGGATCCGGTTTTGCCAATAAAAGCGACCGTTTCTCCTTCATTGACCGTGAAAGAAATGTCCCTGAGAGCTGTAATAAGAGTGTCCTCATAGGTAAAAGTTACATGATCGAATGTTATTTTACCCCTGATGGGTGTTGGTTCTGTAACCTGGTTTTTAATTGAGGGTTTTTCTTCTAAAAATTCGTTGATCCTTTTCTGAGAAGCTTCGGCCCTTTGTACAAGCGAAGTTAGCCATCCCACTATGGCGACCGGCCAGGTAAGCATATTTACGTACAGGATAAATTCTGCAATGGTCCCTACCGATTCTATCTCACCACTAATGTATTGCCTTCCACCCACGTAGATCACAAAAATGTTGCTAATCCCAATGAGCAAAATCATCAATGGGAAAAACCAGGCGTCCACTTTAGCAAGATCCATACTCTTATCCTTTCCCTCCAAAGCCAGCGCCCTTACCTCGGTATTGATCTGAGGCTCCAGGCTGTAGGCCTTTATGACCGATACGCCAGAAAATGATTCCTGTGCAAAGGTAGATAGCGCAGAAAGGTATTCCTGTACCTTTGTACTCCGTCTGTGAATAACTTTACTGATCTGGTAAATCAATACCGAAAGAATTGGCAGGGGCAAGAGAGAATAAAATGCGATTGTGGGCGCTTTTATAAACATCAGTGGAATAAGGCAAACAAATAACGTTAACGTTTGTATGCCGTACATGATTGCCGGGCCGGCGTAGAGACGGACCTGGCTCACATCTTCGCTGATCCTGTTCATCAGATCCCCCGTTCTGTTTTTTTTATAAAAGTTAAGACTGAGAAATTGGTAATGATCAAAAATCTCATTCTTCAGATCGAATTCTATATATCTTGATACATTTATGATCGTTTGCCGCATTAAAAAGGTAAAAAATCCGGAAAGTAACGCTGCTCCAATAATGACCAGAATATATTCAAAGAGTAAATCCCGTGCCGATTGTTCCCCTATGGTATTGGCCATATAATCCTCTACCACTTCAATAGATTTTTTCACGTAGGAAGGCATCACCAATTGAAAGATACGGGCAATAATGGTGATGATGATACCAACAACGAGTTTCAGCCAATACTTTCGGAAATATTTATTGAGATGTTTCAGTTCCTTCATGCAGGTGGTAGGCTAGGATGGTTTTGTGTCACAAATGGTTCGCCAAAGATAGCGGATTGGGGACAAAGGAAATGTTATAGAACTTATAAGATATGGTCTCCCACATTATAGATGCTAATTAAAAATAGATTGCTATTTTTGCCCTGTCACAAGATCAATCAAAATTATAGTTCTTTTAAAATGCTTACAAGAAGGCATATTCGGGTTAAAGTAATGCAATGTATTTATGCGTTAACACAATCCGCCGATGATTCGCTGGAGAAACAGGAGAAATTCTTAAAGGTAAGCGTAGATAATACCTATTCCCTCTATCTTGTGATCTTGAGCCTTTTAAGGGAACTTCATCAAATGGCGAAAAAGCACGTAACTTCTAAAAAATACGTCGCGCCCTCATCCGACAGCTATCCCCGCCAAGATAAGTTCCTGAAGAATGCTCCGCTTCTCCAAATTGCAAATAATGAGATCTTGGGTAGTGAATTAACCAAACGCAAATTAAACAACTGGTATCTAAATGAAGAGTATGTAAAAATTTTATATAAGGAAATAGTTGAAAGCACCTTATATGATAAGTATATGTCTGATCCTAAAAGTTCCTATGAGGAAGATAAAAACCTCCTAATAGACCTTTTTAAAGAGATTATTGCCCCGAACGACAAGATCTACGAATATTTTGAAGATGACAAACTCACCTGGGTAGACGATATTCCCCTTGTCAACACCTTTATTTTAAAACATTTAAAGAAAGTAAGGGAAAATCAGCATCCGTCATTTTATCTGCCAAGGTTACTTAAGGATAAGGAAGATCTGGATTTCGCCAAAAAACTGCTTACCAAAACCCTCCTTGACAATACGGCATTGGTGAAAGAAATTGAAGGGAAAACTCCCAATTGGGATAAGGACCGGATAGCGGATATTGATGCTATTCTATTGAAAATGGCAATATGCGAATTATTGAATTTTCCTTCGATCCCGGAACGGGTTACCATTAATGAATATCTGGAAATAGCCAAAGAGTATTCTACACCAAAAAGCAGTATTTTCATCAATGGTATTTTAGACAAATTGGTACGGGAGTATAAGCTTGAAGGAAAACTTAAAAAAACAGGTCGGGGGCTTTTGTAAAAAAATATTGTTTAATTTTGCAGCGAAATAAAAAAATCAATAAAATGAAAAGAATAGTTACGGCTTTAAGTCTGGTTTCACTAATTGCATTCGTTTCCTGCAAGGAAAATGCATCAAGTAAGATTAATACGGCCAATGTTGAGGTTGCCGCCGAGCGTGATGTGGCAGCAAAAAACCTTCCTGAAATGAGTTTTGAAAAATCGGAACACGATTTTGGAAACATCGAACAGGGAACCCCCCAGGAAACTACGTTTAAATTTACCAATACCGGGAATGCCCCCCTAATCATTACTAACGCCACGAGTACATGTGGTTGTACCGTACCCGAGTATCCTAAAAATACCCCTATAGCTCCTGGCGACTCGGGAGAGCTATTAGTGAAGTTCAACGGTTCCGGGCAGAATCAGGTAACAAAAAGTATAACTGTTAGCGCCAATACCGAAAAAGGTCAGGAGATTTTGAGGATAAAAGCATTTGTAAATCCTAAGGCCGGTGCCACAACTGCCGCGGTTGGACCGGTAAAACAATAATCTAAAGACACGGATTGCTATGGGTGATATAGGACAGTTTCTTCCTATGCTTTTGATTTTTGCGGTAGCGTATTTTTTTATGATACGGCCGCAAATGAAACGTCAGAAGGACGAAAAGAAATTTGCAGCGGCATTAAAGAAAGGAGATAAGATCATTACAAAGAGCGGTTTGCACGGTAAAATTGTAGATCTTAATGACAAGGATTTTTCCTGTATCATAGAGACCATGGCAGGCAGGTTAAAATTTGACCGTTCTGCAATTTCAATGGAAATGAGCAAAAAATTGAATAAACCCAAGGAATAGTATTACACCATAACTAACTCTTGAAAAACGCCGGCCATGCCGGCGTTTTTTATTGATACTGATAAGGAACAATTAACTGTGGGCTTTCCAGATCCGCTTTGATTTGAGTATTCATTCAATATTCTTATTTAATTAAGTATCTTGAGGACATAATTCAAAATCAGAATCATGAACACTACGCGAAGAAACTTTATAAGACATAGTTCTCTGGCGCTGATGGGAACAGGGGCTTCTTTTTTATTTCCGATTGAACTGCTCGCCGCCATTCGAAAAAAAGTCGGTCCCAATGACCGGATAAATCTTGGTTTGATCGGTTGCAAGGGAATGGGATTCTCTGATCTTTTATCTTTTCTTAAAATTAGTGAGGTGAGTGTTGTTGCACTATGCGACATAGATAAAAATGTATTGGCGGAGCGGACGGCGGAACTGGAGAATGCCGGAATTAAAAAACCAAAATTATACGGGGATTATCGCAAATTATTGGAAAATAAGGATATCGATATCGTGGTGATTGGAACTCCGGACCATTGGCATTGCCTTCAGCTGACAGATGCTATTCGGACCGGCAAAGATGTGTATTGTGAAAAACCCATCGCCAATTCCATTCAGGAATGCAATGTGATGCGCAGCGCGGTAAATGCCAGTGACCGGATGGTTCAAATAGGACAATGGCAGAGGAGTCAGCCTCATTTTGTGGATGCTATAAATTTTGTGTATTCCGGGAAGTTGGGAGAGATCAGGTTGGCCAAGGCATGGGCCTACCAGGGATGGATGAAACCAATTCCGCCAAAGCCGGATTCGGATGCCCCGAAAGGGGTGGATTATGACATGTGGCTGGGCCCGGCTCCCATGCGTCCTTTTAACCCCAACAGATTTCATTTTAATTTCCGATGGTTCTGGGATTATGCCGGGGGACTTATGACCGATTGGGGGGTTCATTTAATTGATTATGCGCTTTACGGGATGAAGGCAGGCACACCAAAATCGGTAATGGCTCTTGGCGGTAAGTTTGCTTATCCAAACGATGCCTCAGAAACCCCTGATACCCTTCAGACCGTTTTTGAGTATGATGGTTTTTCCATTTTATGGGAACATGCGACAGGAATAGACGGCGGTAATTATGGACGCAACCACGGGATCGCATTTATCGGAAACAACGGTACCCTGGTCCTCGACAGAAATGGCTGGGAGGTCATTCCCGAAAATGAATTTCAGGGATGGGGTATAGAGGGCATACCAAGAATGGAACGCCTTCCTTTACAACAAAATCAAGAAAATGGTTTGGATCTGCACACCCGGAATTTTATTGAGGCGGTTAAGAGCAGGGATGCGAAGAGTTTAAATGCCCCTATTAAGGTGGGCTATGAAACCGCCTTGGTTTCTCATATGGGCAATGTAGCCTATAAATCAGGAAACAGGTTATACTGGGATAAGGAACAAGGGAAATTTACCGATGAAGCTGCGAATAAATATTTGGAGGCAAGTTATCACAATGGGTGGGAGTTGCCTGTTTAAATGTTTCCTGGTTTAAAACGTTTCAAATTTAACCCCGTTCCCCGAAACCTGAGACCAACCTATATCAACAATTCTTATACTTATCATTTAAGCCTACCCCCCCAAGGATCAGAGGACATATTTTTTCCATTCGGGAAAGTTTGGTCTTTTCCTGTTTGGCAGTGCTGATATGCTCACAATATTCCCTTTGCTTTCCGGGAGAAAGGGCCTTAAATTTTGCCTTAAGGGCGTTATCTTCAGAAAGTGCCTCCTTTAAAAGTTCGGGGATGACCGCCGCTTTCGTATTTCGCTCCGGTTTTAAGGCAAGGCCTTTTTTTTGATTTTCTATTGCTTCCAGCATATAGGCGCGGACACCCTCTTTGTCGATTTTGTTATTAGAGGTAAATTTCCAATGCCTCATGGCTTTGGTTTTACTTTCTTGCGCATTCTCAAGTACATTTTTCGGATCTTCTAAAAACACCCCATTAAAGAACCATACACCAAAATGGTTTTTAAAAGCCATGATGCCCAAAACGTTCTTTCCATCCACTGTGTAGACCGGGGATCCCCATTTCAGTGTTTCCCCCAATTCAATTTTATGGGCGATTTCTCTCAAGATGGCAATTCCTTTCTTAAAGGGCCGTTCTTTTGCAAAATAGGCCTCGATTTTTTCTGCGCTCATGGTTACTTGTATTTTGTTGCAGTAAGTTCGCAAATTTTTACGATAACTTCAACCGCCTTTTGCATACTTTCCACTGGAATGAATTCATATTTTCCGTGAAAATTATGGCCGCCGGCAAAGATGTTGGGGCAAGGCAGGCCCATATAACTGAGTTGAGAACCGTCAGTGCCTCCGCGTATGGGTTGGATTATAGGTTCAATTCCCAGCGCTACCATTGCCTCCCTGGCAATTTCCACAATATGAAATACAGGTTCTATCTTTTCCTTCATATTATAATACTGATCCTTGATTTCAATTGAGAGATAATGGCCATACTTATTATTTAGTTTCGCCGCAAGATCAACCAGCTTTTGTTTCCGTATCTCAAATTTATCCTTATCATGATCGCGTATGATCATTTCCAGTTCTGCTTCTTCAATTTCCCCTTTCATGCGATAGATATGGTAAAAGCCTTCACGGCCTGAAGTAAGTTGGGGCACCTCTTTTTTGGGCAGGAGAGCCATGAATTCATTGATTATTCCGATCGCATTCACCATTTTACCTTGGGCATGCCCCGGATGAACACTTTTGCCTGACACTTTTACCGTGGCGCCCGCTGCATTGAAATTTTCGTATTCCAATTCCCCAATTCGGCTACCGTCCACCGTATACGCCCAGGCGGCGCCAAACTTATTTACGTCAAATTTGCGGGCACCCCGGCCAATTTCTTCGTCCGGAGTAAAACCTACTCTGATGGTACCGTGCTTTATCTCCGGATGCTGCAATAAATAGTCCATGGCTGTCATGATCTCCGCTAATCCGGCTTTATCATCTGCCCCCAGAAGAGTGGTACCGTCCGTTACAATAAGTGTCTGACCCTTGTACAGGAGCAGATCCTCGAAATAATCGGGGGAAAGCACAATATCCAGATCTCCGTTCAGGATAATATCCTTGCCGTTGTAATTTTCAATTACCCGTGGTCTTACGTTGGTCCCCGAAAAATCGGGAGTGGTATCAAAATGAGAAATAAAACCAATTGTTGGGGTTTCTTTAGGGACATTAGAGGGCAAGGTAGCCATGACATAGGCATTTTCATCGATTGTTACGTCCTGCATTCCCATTTGCATCAATTCATCCACCAGTTTGTTAGCAAGATCCCACTGCCTTTCAGTGCTTGGGGTACTATCAGATTGCGGATCACTCTGGGTATCTATGATAACATAGTTGATAAATCGGTCTTTAATAGGCTGCATAAATCCGGTTTGGCCAAATTTACAACATTGCCATCTTCCACGGATTACAGAAAAGGCATAAAAGGGTTTTGTTTATTTTCCTACTTTTACAACATATTTTGTTTATTTTTTAAAAATTAATTAACTCAAAAACAAACACTTATGAACAAGAACTACTTCTCATGTTTTGTCTTTATTCTTCTTGTATCCGGATTTATTAAGGCACAGGTTACAGGAACCGTGTCGGATAGTGACGGTACGCCTCTTGTCGGGGCTTCTATCGTAAAAGAAGGTACCGATGTAGGTACTACAACAGATTTTGATGGTAATTTCTCCTTTGACGATGCTTCCCTTGGAGATACTTTAATGGTTTCCTATATAGGATATGAAACAAAAAGTGTGGTCATTAACAATACGGTAATGAATATAACGCTAACTTCCGGAGTGGAGTTGGCGGAAGTGATTATTGTTGGCTCCCGTAATCCTAACAGAACAGCCACGGAAAGCACGGTGCCGATAGACGTAATAGACGTTAAAGAACTTGCCACAGTTGCACCGCAGGTAAATTTAAACCAGATTTTAAACTATGTGGCTCCTTCATTTACATCCAACACCCAGACGATTTCGGATGGTACGGATCACATTGATCCCGCTTCGCTCAGGGGACTTGGGCCGGATCAGGTGCTCGTACTGATCAATGGGAAAAGAAGGCATACGTCATCGCTGATAAATGTAAACGGAACCTTTGGCAGGGGTAGCGTAGGCACGGATCTGAATGCCATTCCGGCAGCAGCAATACAGAGGATTGAGGTCCTGAGGGACGGTGCTGCCGCCCAATACGGCTCCGATGCCATTGCAGGGGTTATCAATATAGTTTTGAATAAGACCGTTAATGAACTCACCGCAACGGTCACTACAGGGGCTAATTTTTCCGAAAATGCCAATGACCAGACCGGGGGAACAGACGGGGAAACGACAAATGTCGCTGCCAGTTACGGGCTTCCCTTAGGAGAAAATGGAGGATATTTCACCTTATCGGGAGATTTTGATGTACGTGAAGATTACAGCCGGATGAAAGAATGGGAGGACGAAGTTTTTAACTTGTACAACACTGTAGAACGTTTTGCCAATGCTGATGAATATGACCTTACTAATCTACTCGATGATGATGTGGCAGACGTTATCCAATATGCTAATGAGGCCGGGATAAATTTAAATGGCGCTACCACAAAAGAAGAACTGCAACCTATTCTGGTTGTTGATAATACCACCGCTGAACTGGCCGCCAGGGGACAGCAACGAAGTGATTTTAATATGCGAGTGGGGCAATCCGCTCTGCGCGGCGGGCGATTATTCGCAAATTTTTCATTACCGCTCGATGATGAGGGTACCGAATTGTATTCCTTTGCCGGTATTAGTTCCAGGACCGGAAACTCGGCCGGATTCTACAGATTGCCCAACCAAAGCAGAACCTTTACGCCAGCCTACATCAACGGGTTTTTACCCGAAATAAATTCCAACATCAAGGATCAATCCGTTTCCATTGGGATAAAGGGCCTTATAGGTGACTGGAGTGTTGATCTTAGCAATACATATGGGAAGAATTCATTTTTATATACCATTGGCAATACCTTTAACGCGTCCTTGCAAAATGCATCTCCCACTACCTTTGATGCGGGTGGATTTTCATTTCTGCAAAATACCACCAATCTGGATGTAACTCAATTTTTTGATGATATGCTGACAGGCCTCAATGTTGCCTTTGGAGCGGAATACAGGGTTGAGAACTATGAGATCGTGGCAGGAGAAGAAGCATCTTACGCACAGTACACCGCCAATGGCCAGCGCATTACCCTGGCATCTCAAACCCCTTCTCAGGATTTCTTCGGAAGTGCCAGGCCCGGAGGGTCTCAGGTATTTCCAGGGTTTAGTCCAAGCAATGAGCTCTCCAGAGGGCGTACCAGTGTTGCAGGATATTTTGATGTTGAGGCCGACTTCACAGAGGAGGTTTTGGTAAGTTTCGCAAGCCGATTTGAAAATTACAGTGATTTTGGTTCAACCATTAATTTCAAGCTTGCCAGTCGTATTAAGGCCTCGGAAAATTTTAACATTCGCGGGGCGCTCAACACCGGCTTTAGAGCTCCATCCCTGCACCAGATCAATTTTAACTCAACTTCAACCATTTTTGATAACCAGGGAAATCCGCAGGAAGTAGGAACCTTTGCAAATGATAGCAGGGCCGCACAGCTATTGGGTATTCCAAAATTAAAAGAGGAAACCTCGAGTAGTATTAGTCTGGGTTTGACAAGTAAAATACCAGCTGCCAATCTTACCGTCACCGTAGATGGTTATTTTGTAAAGATCAACGACAGAGTAGTATATACCGGGCAATTTGCAGGTCCGGGTACCGGTACTGAATTAGACAATCTTTTACGGCAGGCAAATGCTACGGCGGCTTCCTTTTTTGCCAATGCAATTGACACGGAATCTAAGGGATTGGATATCGTTATAACCCACAATGCAGAATTTGGCTCCAGTTGGAGGTTGAAATCGGATCTGGCGGGTACGTTCTCCAAAACGCAAAAGGTGGGCGATATAAATGCTTCGCAGGTTTTAAGGGATGCCGGTCTGGTAGACACCTACTTTCCGGAAGACAGCAGGGTATACCTGGAGGAGTCGGTGCCGCGTACCAAGGTCAACCTGTCCAACAGCTTAACATCGGACAAATTTGTCGTCTTTTTAAGAAATGTATATTTCGGGGAAGTCACTGAGGCTACCACAGTTATAGATAACCAGCAGGTGTTTGGCACAAAGTTGGTAACGGATCTATCCCTGGGCTACAAGGCTACCGAGGCGCTGACACTGACCATTGGAGCCAATAACCTCTTCGATATTTATCCGGACAGGGCCGAGGAGGCGTTCGGTAATCGCAGCTCGGGACGTTTCGACTGGTCGAGGAGGTCTCAGCAGTTCGGAATAGGGGGAAGGTTTTTGTTTGCAAGGCTGAACCTGACGATCAAATAATTATTCGTATAATGGTCTTCTATCTAAAGATTCTCCGACCCTTGGGTCGTGGTTTTTTATTTAAATGCCGCCGGATTCCGGCGGTATTTTTTTTTGACACCGGAAAAGAAGCAGCTGAATATAATTTTTACACAAAAATTCAGTTTATATACATGTTGTTTTTCCTCAATACCTATGCAATTAAAATGAAATATCGCATTGCTTATTATTTTTTGCTAGCCGGATTTTTTGTTTGCGGAAGTACAAACGCTCAATTACCAGACTGCACCCTTGGCATGGGAGGGAAGGACACCGAAGTACTAACCAAGGTGTTCCAGTTAAACGACGAGCAGATCAAAACAATGGATCTCTGGATCGGGGAATTACACAGTCGGAATAAGGAAATTGAAGACCGGATCAAAGAACTTTTTGATAACCACCCGCAAGGCACGCAAGAAGAATTGGTAACCCTCGCCAAAAAATATAAGGATCTAAAGGACCAACTGGTGGCTATTTCCACAAAATATGACCAACAACTGCTAGGGCTCTTTAACGACAGGCAATACCAGCGGTATATTGAACTCTGCGCGGAGGCCCTGAGAAAGCCCCTTTCCCCGATCGGCACTGAGGGGACCAGCACAGATCCCGAGTAGTCTGCAGCTATAATAGCATCATAATAAAAGGAATTACTCTCCTGAAGTTTGTACTTTTGCGAAAATTTTTTCGCAAGCAATGTACAAATCGCTTATCAGACCTATTTTCTTCCTTTTAGACGCAGAAAAGGCACATCACCTATCCTTTACATGTATTCGCCTTCTTTCAAAAATTGGTTTTGCAAGCCTGTTGAAATCGCTGTATACGGTCAATGACAAACGTCTTGAACGCGAGATTTTTGGATTAAAATTCAGAAATCCTGTAGGACTGGCCGCGGGATTCGACAAGAATGCCCACATGTACAATCAACTGTCAGATTTTGGATTTGGCTTTATCGAAATAGGCACTGTTACCCCCAAAGTTCAGCCCGGAAATCCAAGGCCGCGATTATTCAGGTTAAAAGCGGACCAGGCGATTATCAACCGCATGGGGTTTAACAATCAGGGAGTCTTAGCTGCGGCACAACGCTTAAAGAAAAAACACAAGGTATTGATCGGTGGCAATATTGGTAAAAATAAGACAACTTCTAATGACGAGGCGATAAAGGATTATTTGATCTGTTTCGACGCCCTTTTTGACCATGTGGATTATTTTGTGGTAAATGTAAGTTCACCGAACACGCCTGGCCTGAGAGAATTACAGGAGAAAGAGCCCTTGACAGCGTTGTTGAACGAATTGAAAAAGGAAAACGGCAACCAGGCTTCCCTAAAAAATACCCGGGAAAAACCTATCCTTCTGAAGATAGCCCCTGATCTTACGAACGATCAATTGCTCGACATCATTGGGATCATGGAAAAAACACGGATCCATGGGATTATTGCCACCAATACTACCGTAGCGCGCCCTGATCTAAAATCGCCAGGTAGCTTAGTAGAAGAAAAAGGAGGTCTTAGTGGCAAACCTTTGACAAAGCGCAGCACTGAGGTTATCCGGTTTTTATCCGAAAAAAGTAAGAATGCATTCCCGATAATCGGAGTGGGAGGGATCCATTCTCCTGAAGATGCCTTAGAAAAATTATCAGCCGGAGCAGTTCTTATTCAGTTATGGACGGGATTCATTTACGAAGGCCCCGGGCTCGTAAAGAAGATAAATAAATCGATTTTAAAGAACTATAAAGAGCGTACTTAGAAAGACATTGTAATAAGTTGATTGCTGTTTACTCCACCCTGCTTACTGATTACTGCTTACTTTTTCACTTCGTCCAGTAATCCACGACGAGCACATCCTCTAAATGAGGTTGCAATAGCTTAACAAAAGCCTGGTGGTCAGGGTGTGGTAGATAGACCACTCTGTCGGCCTCACTTTTAAAGGTTACCAAAAAACAATGGGTAAAACCTTTTTCCAAACCCTCCGGGCTATTATTAAGGCCCCATTCGTATGACTGTATTTGAGGGATTTTACTTTGCAGGGCACCAAAGGCATTTTCTATTTCAGTAATTTTTTCCTTCGGGGCGCCTTCCTTGAATTTAAAAAGCACTACATGTCTTAAAATACTGTCAGAGGCGGAATTTATTTGAGAATCCATAGGTGAAGATTTGGCTTCCATAGGTATCGGCATAAAACCTAGTGACGCCACGGTAAGGAAAGCTATCACTATAAATTTGTTGGTATTCATAAGGGTACCTCTAATTACTCTGTTTGGAGTGATAACGCAGGAATTTTTTTCGGATACAAGGCGCCAAAAGCGGAGTTTAGTCCCGATAGCTATCGGGAAGTATTTTGGCAACGAAGTAGCTGGGAAAAAGAACAAGTTGGCAACCAAAGTAAGGTTTTTAGAGATGCACATAAATCAAAGTTTCCGCAAGATAATAAAAATGAAGCTCAGCACTGCTAAATAAGTTTTTAATACATCGTCGACCGTAGTAGCGGTATTTGCATACTTTCGAAAAAATAGCCGCCTTATTTCATTAGGTTTAGACCTGCTTGTGCTGTTCCGGAACCGTCATTATCGGATAAATAGTGGTAAATTTAACGCGTTAGCATACCCCAATTTATGGCCGAAAAGGTAAAAATCATTGAATGTCCACGGGATGCCATGCAGGGCATTAAATCATTCATTCCTACCGAAGAGAAAGTAAAGTACATACAATCTTTACTGGGTTGCGGATTTGATACCATCGATTTTGGAAGTTTTGTTTCCCCAAGGGCTGTCCCCCAAATGACGGATACGGCGGAAGTACTAAACCGGATAGACCTGTCGAAAACTAAAAGCAAGTTGCTGGCCATTGTGGCCAATATTCGCGGAGCTCAGGATGCCAGCCTTTATGAGGCTATTGATTATTTAGGCTATCCTTTTTCTATTTCGGAGAACTTTCAAATGCGGAATACCCACAAGACCATAGCCCAATCTGTAGAAATACTTCAGGAGATCCTCAATATTGCGGATATAAAAGATAAGGAAGTGGTTACCTATATTTCAATGGGATTTGGTAACCCTTACGGAGATCCCTGGAATGTGGAGATCGTAGGGAAGTGGACCGAAAAACTCGCTTCAATGGGGGTTCGAATTTTATCATTGTCGGATACAGTGGGAACGTCCACTCCGGATGTTATTGATTATCTGTTCACCAATTTGATCCCGGCATATCCGGAAATTGAGTTTGGAGCACACCTCCATACCACACCCAACAAATGGCATGAAAAAATAGCAGCTGCCTACGAATCGGGGTGTAGGCGTTTCGATGGTGCGGTGCAAGGCTTTGGGGGCTGCCCCATGGCCAAAGACGAACTCACGGGAAACATGCCAACTGAAAAAATGCTTTCCTATTTTACTTCTGTAAAGGCCGAAACCAATGTCAAATGGATGGTCTTTGAGGCTGCCTACAATAAAGCATCCGATTTGTTTTTCGCCTATCATTAGCTCCCTATAAAGAATTAGCGCTGCACCTCCTTGCACTTTCCCAGGAATATTAAGTGCTAATTATTCTTTCTTATTTAGAATTATTTTAAATAAAATTTGGCGGATTAAATTTTACCTTTAAATTTGTCTGCGAAATAATTTATAATCAGTCTAAATAAATATAACAACCAATGAAGCGTATTATTTATCTTTTCGCATTTCTTTTTTCCATGGGATTAGCTGCCCAGACCAAAACGGATTCCATCATGTTTGATCCCCAAAAACAATTAAACGCCGCGCAGCGTCTGTTGTCCGGGAATTATGGTTCTGCCGTTACCCTGGGTGCGTATGGAGAAATGCTTTATAACCAGCCTGAAGGAGACAATGGCGAGTTAGATGTACAACGTCTGGTACTGCTCCTGGGCTACAGATTTAATGAAAGAACGCAGTTTGTTACCGAAATTGAATTTGAACATGTGGAGGAAGTTTTCGTGGAACAGGCGTTTGTTAACTACAATGTGGCAAATAATGTAAACCTCCGGGGCGGACTCATGTTGGTGCCCATGGGCATTGTAAATGAATTTCATGAACCTACGACCTTCAACGGCACGGAACGCCCGGAAATGGACAATGTGATAGTCCCTACGACCTGGAGGGAGCTTGGGATAGGAGTTACGGGCAGGTTCAACAGTATTTCGCTTGGGTATCAGGCGTATGTCTTCAACGGCTTTAAGTCGACCGAAACCGACGGCGAAGGCGGTGTTTCCGGTTTTCTCAGTGGATCCAGCGGCCTTCGTGGAGGCAGGCAGAAAGCTATTCAGTCGACCATAGACAGTCCAACCTTATCCACAAAACTGGATTACTACGCTATTCCCGGCCTTAGACTTGGATTTTCAACTTACTTCGGCCGAACACAGGCGGAAGATAATGTGGAACAATTGGACGGGGCCGATATTGGCATCGCCATGTTAGGAGTGGATGCCCGTTATGCCTATCAAAGGTTCACGGCCAGGGGGCAGTTTATTCACGCATCCCTTTCGGACACCGGGGCCTATAACGCGCTAACCGGAAGCGATCTCGGAAGTGCCCTGCAAGGCTGGTATGTGGAAGGGGCTTACAATCTGCTTCCCAGTGATAAAAAACAAAAGTTGTTTGCCTTTGCCCGCTATGAGAAGTTCAACACCCATGCAAGCACAGAGGGCCCATTGGAGGTAAATGAAGCTTATGACAGAACTGATGTTACAACCGGACTTACGTATCACATTGCCCCGGGAGTGGTGGTAAAAGGAGATTACCAGTTCCGAAGTAACGTGTTGGATGGCGGTGATGTGAAGGACCGCTTGAATTTTGGGATCGGAGTTTGGTTCTAGTATTGCCACTTTAATGGATACTATCCACGACGGCCCAGGCCGGAAGGCATGAAGAAATATCTCAAATCACTGAGGTAGCGGTCTTGGAAATCCATAATTATATTAGAGAAAGTACTAAGTCAGCACGAAAGGATTTCAGGAAACATGTTGTCCGAAAAGAAAAATTCTGTTTTTCCTTATTAAGATTTAATCTAAATTAATACATTTGCACCATGATCCAGGTATCCCAATATTCAGTCGTAGCACTAATAATAACCCTGTTCCTTTCTAGTTTTGGGCTACCTACTAATATTGAGAAAAAGGTACTCCGGGAAGTTGAAAAAGTCTTTGAGGTTACCGATTTTGAGATGCAGCCAGTGGAGGTGTCTCCGGGATTGAATAAACAGCTTCCCACCAAAATTAGCACGGAGAACCTGTACAAAGTTGTAGAGGGCTCTAATCTTCTGGGTTATGGATTCGTTGACAAGGCCCCAAGTAAAACTGCGCAATTCGATTATTTGGTCTTGTTTGATAAGGACCTTAAAGTGATCCATTCCAAAGTTCTCGTATACCGGGAGGAATACGGGGGAGAAATAGGAAGTAGCAGGTGGCTAAAACAGTTTCTTGGAAAAACGGGAAAGGACAGGGTAAGTCCCGAGACTAATGTTGATGCCATTGCCGGAGCCACGATCTCGGTGCGTTCCATGACCCGATCCATGGATAATTTATTACAAACAGTTGGCATCCTACAGGAAAACAACGCATTGTAATGAACTACAACGGCCTGCTGCAGACCTTCCCAAAAGAGATCAAATTATTTATCGGTGCCTTCGTAGTGGTCCTTTCCCTGGGATTCTATACCGGGCTTTTATTCGTAGATCGGACAGGGACCATGGTTCCGAGCGGGATAGAGGAAAATTATCTGGGCAACGAGGAGGACGAAGACGCAGCCGTTATGAAATTCAGGAAGAGTGCGCATGAAATGCTGACCATTATCCATACCCATATTCTGTCCATGTCCTTTATATTCTTTCTCCTTGGGATATTGGTATGGCTAACCCGACTTTCAAAAACTTTAAAATTATTTTTAACCATAGAACCGTTTCTATCCGTTCTTCTGACTTTTGGAGGTATTTACCTTGTATGGTCTGGCATGCTTTGGATGAAATATATAGTGGTGTTTTCGGGGGTCTTAATGACCGCTACTTTTGTCTTTTCTTCCCTCTTGGTATTGTATCAGCTGACAAAAAAGGCAAGCCCGGAGTAAGTGGTAAAACAGCTATACCAACTTGCCTTAAAAAGTAGTATATTTGCACGCAATTAATCCTTAATTGCCATGGAAGCCCACCTTAACAAGATTCTGGGAGAAGGTCTTACTTACGACGACGTACTCCTGGTCCCGGCCTATTCTGAAGTTCTTCCCAGGGAGGTCAACATTCAAACGAAATTCACCAGGAACATTACCATCAATATTCCGATTGTTTCCGCCGCTATGGATACGGTCACAGAATCCCAGATGGCCATCGCAATGGCCCAGGAAGGAGGCATTGGCGTATTGCATAAGAATATGAGCCCGGAGCGGCAGGCCGCAAAGGTTCGCAAGGTAAAACGGGCGGAAAGCGGTATGATCCTGGATCCTGTTACCCTTCCCTTGAATTCAATAGTAAGGGACGCCAAAGCCAATATGAAGGAGTACAGTATTGGGGGAATTCCCATAGTGGATGGGGAGAAGAAATTATTGGGGATAGTCACCAACAGGGATCTCCGTTTTGAAAAAAACAACGACCGTCCCATTGCGGAGGTGATGACCTCTAAAAACCTGGTAACCGTGGCCGAAGGGACATCCCTTGGTGAAGCCGAAGATATTCTTCAGGTAAACAAGATTGAAAAACTTCCGGTGGTCAATGGGGACAATGTGCTTGTTGGACTCATAACTTTCCGTGATATTACGAAACTAACCCAAAAACCAATTGCCAATAAGGATCAATACGGAAGGTTACGGGTTGCAGCGGCGGTAGGGGTTACATCCGATGCGGTGGATAGGGTAACGGCCCTGGTGGAGGCAGGTGTGGACGCCGTGGTTATCGATACGGCCCACGGGCATACGAAGGGCGTGGTCATCATTTTAAAAGAGGTTAAAAAGAAATTTCCCAAGCTAGAGGTGGTTGTGGGTAATATTGCTACAGGAGCCGCTGCCAAATACCTTGTGGAGGCAGGAGCCGATGCCGTAAAAGTTGGTATAGGACCCGGTTCTATCTGTACAACCCGTGTAGTGGCCGGAGTTGGGTTCCCGCAGTTTTCGGCCGTGCTGGAAGTATCAGCGGCCATCAAGGGCAGCGGGGTGCCTGTTATCGCAGATGGCGGCATACGCTACACAGGGGATATTCCTAAAGCCATTGCGGCAGGTGCGGACAGTGTTATGCTGGGTTCCCTGATTGCCGGGACCAAAGAATCTCCCGGTGAAACCATTATCTATGAAGGCCGGAAATTTAAATCGTACAGGGGCATGGGATCTGTGGAGGCAATGAAGGAAGGAAGCAAGGACCGCTATTTCCAGGATGTTGAGGACGATATTAAAAAACTGGTCCCGGAGGGTATAGTGGGCAGGGTGCCGTATAAGGGCGATTTGTTTGAGAGTATTCACCAGTTTGTGGGTGGCCTGCGCGCCGGGATGGGGTATTGCGGCGCAAAGGATATTGCCGCCTTGAAAGAGGACGGCCGTTTTGTACAGATCACGGCCAGTGGTATTAATGAAAGCCATCCGCACGATGTAACCATTACCAATGAATCCCCTAATTACAGTAGGTAATACCTTCCCAATAAATGTTATGCTATAATGTGGGCATCCTGTTTTTATTGGTCTCAATCGTTAGTTGAAACCCCGCCTAAAGGCGGCAGGCAGGTAAGCACTTTAGTGCAAGACTTCCCCCCGACGGTTCGGGCTAAAAACTTTTTTCGAACAGGTTAATAGTTATTGGTTAACCGTTAATCGTATGATATCAACTATTAACATTTAACCAAAGCCTGCCCGTTCCCCGCCAGAATGACTTGTCGGGCTGGCGTTCAGGCGGGCAATTTCATTGCGTATCCAAACCTCCGCCATAGGACGGACAGGCATGGATTTTCAATCCATAGGAGTGGTTTAGTTAGAAATTCTAAAGTCCGGAGTAATTTGACAATGGTGGTGGATCCAGTGAGATCTGCTCTGTAATGATAATTAACTGCAAGCCACTTTGGCAATACCAGGTGGCTAAGTCGTATTGACTTTACTTTACAAAAAAGGGGATATCTAAACAGAAGTCTTCAGGCGTTCACTCACATAAATTTTGGCCACCTCCTCTGTTAGCGCAATGCGCTCTACTACCTTGTAGAATTTTTGGTCTTTGACGAGAGGGACCATATCATGAGGCCATTTAAGTATCTGGTCGACCACCTCCAGAATCCCACTCGCGTTGCTCTTCTCATCCGGCGACCAGTTCACAGCGCGCTGAATGAGGGATGCTCCAAGGAATCGCTTTAGTTCTTGTTTTCTGACCCATGTTTTAACGGACTCCTCCCCACCTTGTCTCCGCATTTCCGTTTCCCATTCATTACCTCTTCGATTGAGTTCATTCGTCAGGTCGGGCAGAGGATTAACTGCGGCCAGGGCTTCTTCATAAAGCCTAATGGCCCCGATTCGCCTTCCTATTATATCTCGCACCGCAAGGGCATTGGATGCCCCGAAAAATCGTTTTTCCATATCAACAAAAACCAGGAAGTGTACATCGCTCAGATCCACAAGCAGTGAGGCCAGAAAATACAGTCTCGTAGACCACCAGTTCCTGCCATTTCCTATATCGATTATCATATAGGTTTCCTCGTCTAATGCCCTGATATGGTCGGTAATAGCCATCATTGTGGTATCATACAAACCATGCGGGGTTTGCGATTCGGGATTCATCATCCAGCTATGGGCATCCACCTCCTGTAAACTTTTTAATTCCAGTTGAGCGGAAAGTTCCTGACGTCTTACCGCGGCTATTACCTGGCTTACAAGCTGATCAGGAGACGTAAAAAATGAAACTGTATGTGCTTCCCCAAGCCTCTTGCGAAGATCCCTGATCTTCTCACCATGGTCATACTCCGTATGCGCGTCCATCAGCGCGGGCAGCCACTTTACGGAATCGGCCAATATGAAGATTAGCCTTGGGATATTCTCCGCTGCATGGTACTCCGCTTCGGTGATTGACATTATCCCAGGAATGACTTCAGGAGGTAGGTCGGTATAGCTTGGATTGGCCTCTGGAATGTAACCATAGCGCCATGCGAAAATGCCGATGTAGAGATCCGCTGAGGCGGCATCCTTCACACATTTATCAAGTGGTCGGCTTTCCTCCGCGGTATATCCCTCCATGTGGATTACCTTATGGCCGATCTGTCGGAGAGCGGTTGCCACTCCTTCCCGATATACTATCAGGTCTTTGTATGTAGATGAGATATAGACATTCATATTGTCGCTCCTATGCAGCAGCCCTTTGTCCATGGACAGCTATCCGCAAGTTAGAGTCTGATCTTGAGATAACCAAAGAAAAATTCTAATCCTAACAGGACGATAGTCTTATCATAATGTAGGTAATGTTTGCCTTTCGAATAGTTTGGAGCGTTCCATTTGGTCTGTTTCTAACCTGGAAAATTTGAATGTCCTATATGAGTAAAATTGATTAACCAATCTTTGTTGCGCAAAGTAGATGTGGCCCAAAAGAATAGATTTAAATAACATTTTCTTTTTTTAAATTTGTATGCCAGAAGTTGGTAAATGGTTCCGTATGCCTCGCTGACCTCATGCTTGATCACTACAGCCAAATGACAAGCCACGATTGTTACAAATTGAAGAGTTAACCGTTGTAATGAAGTAAGATTTATGATCAACCTAATTAAGAACCAAATGCGATTATCGTTCTTAGTTTGCCTTATTCTCTATATGTTGTTCTTAACAACGAACGCCCAAGGTACACCTATAAATGAAGAAAAGTATATTCCTATCGGAAATATCGAACAGTGGATAACCATAAAAGGGGAAGATATTTTAAAACCCGTAATTTTATTTCTACATGGAGGTCCGGGCAGTATGATGAGTCAGTATGATGAGTCAGTATGATGACACTATTTATTGGCATTGGAGAAAGGATTTTATTTTGGTTCACTGGGATCAAAGAGGAGCAGGAAGGACTTTTGGGCGTAACGCACCTGCAGTCGTAAACGAGGCGTATTGGATAGAAAACCCTTTAACGGTTAAGCAGATAACTGATGATGGAATTGAACTTACGGAATAAAAATGGCGTTGAACCGTCCGGACCTTTTTCATGCTTATATAGGACACGCTCAGTTTATACGCTTTTCGGAGAACATTAAAGCTGCTTACCAAAAAGTTTATAAAATGACCAAAATCGCAGGAGATGAAGACGCTATGGGAACACTTGAGACGTTAGGAGAGCCTCCGTATACAAATGCCAAGAATTCCGGACAATTATTGCTTATAGATGAATGAAGAATACGATATTGTGATTGTTGGTTCCGGGCCAAACGGGCTTAGTGCGGGAATTGTTCTGGCTGAAAAAGGGTTAAAAGTATTGATCATGGAAGGTGCTGATACCATAGGCGGGGGAACAAGAACCGCTGAACTCACACTTGCCGGATTTCATCATGACGTTTGCTCGGCCGTACACCCGCTGGGGTATTCCTCACCCTATTTAAAAACATTGCCCCTAGAAAAATTTGGTTTGGAATGGCTCATTCCCGAAGCATCCGTCGCGCATCCCCTGGATAACCAAGGTGCTGTCGTTTTATCAAAATCTATTGACGAGACAGCTCAGGCTTTGGGGATTGATGCGGGGAATTATAAGAGAATGATTACGCCATTTACGGCAAAGGCAGAAAATTTATTGGCTGATACCCTGGGACCCCTCCGCTTTCCGAAGGACACATCTTTAATGATGAAGTTTGGTGTAAAAGCCTTTCAACCGGCTTCGTTTTACGCAAAGCACGCCTTTAAGGGCGAGAGGGCGAAATCCCTTTTTGCCGGGTGTGCCGCACATAGCGTTTTGCCTTTTGATAAATTTTTTACGACCGCGATCGGTTTGCTTTTTTTAGTCACCGCCCATGTTGAAAATTGGCCGGTTCCCAAGGGCGGTTCCCATAATATTGCAAGGTCGTTGGCAGGTTATTTTAAGAGTTTGGGAGGTGAATTTATGCTTTCTTCCAAAATTAACGATTACAGGCAATTGCCAGAGGCAAAGAAGTATATTTTTGACACGGACACGGTACAATTGGCAACTATTGCAAAGGATAAATTGCCCCAATCATATTTGAAAAGATTGAAAAAGTACCGCTTCGGACCAGGCGTTTTTAAGATCGATTATGCACTGGATGCCCCAATACCCTGGCGTGATCCTCAGTGTTTAAAGGCCTCAACAGTCCATATAGGTGGTAGTTTACGAGATATTGCAAAGAGCGAAAAAGAAGCATGGGAAGGCAGGCACAGCGAAAAACCTTTTGTGATCCTGTGCCAGCAAAGTCTGTTCGACAAAACGAGGGCACCAGAAGGAAAACATACTGCCTGGGCCTATTGCCATGTCCCCAGCGGATCCAATGTGGATATGAGACTACGTATTGAAAACCAAATTGAGCGGTTTGCACCGGGATTCCATGATATTATTCTGGCAAGGCACACCATGACGACAACCGAGCTTTATCGCTATAATCCTAATTATGTAGGAGGTGCCATATCGGGAGGTGCCACGGATATTTTCCAGTTGTTTGCCCGACCCGTAGCGCGTTTTGACCCATACAGTACGCCCAATCCGGATGTTTTTATTTGTTCGGCTTCATCACCTCCCGGCGGGGGGGTGCATGGAATGTGCGGTTTTTATGCCGCCAAAAGCGTCCTGAAATCCTTAAAGATCAAATAGCCGGATGAACATTAGTATACAACCATAACAAACAAAATTTATACCTTTAAAGGGTCTCCCTATTTGCCCGAAATTACCTAACTAAGCAAAATGCCCTCCAGCAGGTTGAACTATCCCATGGAGGTAATCCTGTAATACAAATGAACAAAAGAACTGTCTTATTCCTTTTCTTAGTCGGACTTGCGCGGATATTAGTCGCCCAAAACACCCAACCAAATATCATTTTTATCCTTACCGATGACCAACGCTGGGATGCGCTTGGTTATTCCGGCAATACCATTATCCGTACGCCGGAGATGGATAAACTGGCGAAAGAAGGCACATGGTTTAAAAATGCATTTGTAAGCACACCCATCTGCGCCGCCAGCCGGGCCAGCATCATGACCGGCTTATATGAACGCAAGCACCTGTATATGTTTCAAACTGTCACCACAGGGCGATGCGGAATACCCGAAGGGTTTTGATAGCGAACAGCTCCAGTCGCAGCTCCTGCCCAATTCTTTTCAATATGGATGTAACACATACGCACATTATGCGTCCTGTTGATAACGATTTGTAAGATGAAAGCAAGTATTTACACTAAATATGGGTCACCCGACGTGCTTCAACTCACAGAAGTAAAAAAACCAGTGCCCGGGGACAGCGAAATTTTGGTCAGGGTATATGCGGCAACGGTTAATCGAACAGATTGTGCTATGCTCCGGGCAAAACCATTTATAATGAGGTTCTTTACCGGTCTGATCAAACCAAATAAAGTTATCCTGGGGACTGACTTTGCGGGCAGCATTGAAGCTACCGGGAAAAAAGTAAATTCCTTCCAGGTGGGCGAAAGGGTCTGGGGTTTTAATGATAAGGGGGTACAATCCCATGCCGAATACCTCACCATCCCAGAAAATAACGCACTTATAATAATACCTGGAAACATTTCCCATGAGCAGGCGGCAGCCAGTGCAGAAGGGGCGCATTATGCCTATAACTTTATAAATAAGGTTACGGTTAAAAGGGGACAGAAAGTGCTGATCAACGGTGCCACGGGGGCCATTGGTTCCGCAGCGCTGCAATTGTTGAAATCTCTGGGTGCCGATGTTACGGCAGTATGCAACACTAAAAATATAGCTTTGATACAATCCCTGGGAGCAGATGCGGTAATAGATTATACCAAAGAGGACTTTACAAAGTCAGCCAAAAAATTCAGCTTTATTTTTGATACCGTTGGGAAAAGTTCGTTTTGGAAATGTAAACCTCTTTTGGAGAAAAAAGGTGTTTATATGTCCTCAGAATTAGGATATATGTCTCAAAATCCATTTTTGGCACTTATAACACCGATCTTCGGGGGTAAAACGGTTAAATTTCCTATCCCGCTGAATCCGAAGAGAAGTTTGCTTTTTATCAGGGACCTTTTAGAGAATAAAAAATTTAGGCCCGTAATAGACAGATCGTTTCCCCTAACACAAATCGCCGATGCGTTCCGGTACGTTGAAACAGGTCAAAAAACGGGAAATGTTGTTATTCAAATCGCAAAGGACAATACCTAAAGACAACTCCTGATTACTAGCTGATCTGCATTTTTTCCCCTACATTTAGTTGATGTTTCAAAAATCCGTCATAAAAGTCCTGATCTTTTTTCCATTTCTTCTTATGCTTACCATACCTTTTGGGCTCTTTGCTCAGAATGAACCCATACGGCTGGGGGTAGCCGGCCTCACACATTCCCATGTTAACTGGATACTGGGCAGGGAAACTTTTGAGGATATTGAACTGGTGGGTATTGTAGAGCCTGATAAGGATCTTGCCAAAAGATATTCCGATCAGCATCGCTTTTCAATGAGCATGGTCTATACCACGCTGGAAGAAATGATCACGGCGACAAAACCTGAAGCTGTCGCAGCTTTCGGTTCAATTTATGATCATTTGGCCGTTGTGGAAGTTTGTGCTCCGAAAGGTATTCATGTAATGGTCGAAAAACCCCTGGCTGTTAGCCTGGAGCATGCGAAACAAATGGAATTCCTAGCCAAAAAACACAATATTCAATTGCTTACAAACTATGAAACAAGTTGGTACCCCACAAATAAAAAGGCGTATGATCTTCTTAAAGAGGGGAAGATAGGGGAGCTGCGGAAGGTGGTTATTCGCGACGGACATAAAGGCCCGAAAAAAATTGGTGTCAACAAGGAATTTTTAGATTGGCTTACAGATCCTGTACTTAACGGAGGCGGAGCCATAATGGATTTCGGATGTTATGGGGCCAATCTTATGACATGGCTCATGGATGGAAAAAAACCTGTTTCGGTGACCGCGGTTACACAACAATTGCAGCCTGAAAACAACCCAAAGGTAGATGACGACGCAACAATAATTCTCAAATACGATAGGGCCAACGCCATTGTTCAGGCTTCCTGGAACTGGCCAATCGGAAGAAAGGATATGGAGGTATATGGAGAAAAAGGTGCAATCTACGCTGATGATCGCAATAATTTACGGGTACGGCTTTCTGAAGGCTATGACGGTTTCGAAGAGGAATCGATGCAACTGGAAGAACGAAAAACCCCTTACGACGATCCATTTTCTTTGTTGGCCGCTGTACTAAAAAATAAACTTACGCTACCACCGTATGATCCGTATTCACTGGAAAACAATATGATAGTGATGGAAATTCTGGAGGCTGCCAGAAAAAGTGCCATGACCGAAAAGACCGTTCCACTTGAACATTAACTTTTGTTGCGTATTTTTTTATCCACCTCGGAGCTTTGAGGCTACCTGCCCCTATTTCCATCTGTTATGAAATAGAACATCATGATAAAGAATCTGGCCATACTACTTGCAATAGCCTTATTGTTGAATTGCTCCGAGGACCAGGAGGTTAATGAACCTACGGAAATTCCGGAGCTTGCGGGAACCTGGAAACTGGTAGCGCAGTATCTCGACCCCGGTGACGGAAGCTGTGACTTCGTTCCTGTAAAGAGCAGCAAAACCATTGAATTTTTGAAGGACGAAACTTATATGGCCAATGGCAGCCTTTGCGATATAGACCCCGATACAGGCTCTGTGACCACCTGTACCTATGTGATTGGAGAGGAGCTCACTGATTTTTCATTGGTCCCATTCGTTAGTTGAAACCCTGCCTAAAGGCGGCAGGCAGGGATAGTCGCCCGCCAGAGGCGGGTAAACTTTCAAGAAATTTTTTATTTGAGAATTATCCAAGTCCCGAAAATTGTGACTATGGGCAGTATAAGATCTACATAACGCTTAATGATTCTTTCCTGATCTTATCTTACCAGTGTATTGAGGGTTGTGCGCAAAAGTTTGCTAAAAATTAAAATACCAAACTGTAAGTAAGTAGGAACAACCGATTGTATTTTTCAGGCTTCGAGCCCTATGGTGGATGCCCGTTGTCCAAAGTTCATAAACCAAGCGGGAACTTGAAACTTCAAATCTGAAAACGGGAACTACTTGCCCTGCCCGCTATAGGTCTTCCAGTCTTTTTCCTTGTAAATATCATCTCCAAAATACCTGGCGATATTCAGAAAGGGTTTCGGTTTTTGATAACCCGGGACAGGGGATAACATATTCATTTTTTCATCCAAAAAGACCACAGTAGGATAGCTTAACTTTCCCTGTAATAAAGCGGCCGCCAGTTCGTGATAGCCCCTCCTGCCGGAAGGCACGTACTTGAAGGTTTTTCCTTTATATTCAATCGGTTCTTTGCCTTCTCCGTCCATTTTGACCATGTAGAAGTTGTCCGTCATATATTTGGCAACTTCCGCATTCTGAAACGTATCTTTGTCCATTTTTTTGCACCAGCCACACCAGTCGGTGTATACATCAACGAAGATTTTCTTGGGATTTTTTTCTTTTTCCACAAGCATTGCCGCCTCATCCCAGCTCATCCAATTTACTTCCTGTGCAGATACTACAAAGGTGAAAAGGACCATAAATAACGGGAGTCCGTATTTTGAGCTATGTAGAATGCCGGTTTTCATTGCGATTTTTTTGGGGAATTAGTTCAATTACCATACCAAAACTAACGAAAAATTGATAGAAATATTTTGAAAAGCAAAGAAGTTCCGGCAATAATGGCAAGTTTGAGGCCTCCGGCAGGGAACCGAAGGTAGTGTGACCGTCGCCGGAAATAGGGCTCCTGGCAGCGGTAAAGATATCCGGGGCATCAGCTATTTTACAGCGAGTTTTTTGCCTTTGGCAATGAAAAGTTCCTTGGCGTCGACCTGATTTTTGATAAGGTCATCAAAAGATTCGCGCTTCCTGATCAGGACTGCCTCTCCCTTGTGCCAAAGCACTTCTGGTGGGCGATACCTGGAATTGTAGTTGCTTGCCATTGTAAAGCAATAGGCTCCGGCATTTTTAAAACAAAGAATATCCCCTTCGCTTATTTCATTGATCCTCCGGTTGTTTCCAAAGGTATCCGTTTCACATATATAGCCAACAACCGAATAATACCGCTCTCTTCCCTCAGGATTGGAAATGTTGGCGATCTGATGGTTGGCTCCGTATAACATGGGCCTTATCAAATGGTTAAAGCCGGTATCTACGCTGGCAAATACGGTGGAAGTAGTTTGTTTTACCACATTTACTTTGGCCAGGAAGTGGCCCGCCTCACTTACCAAAAATTTGCCGGGTTCAAAGGCCAGGGTAAGCTCCCTGCCATATTCCTTACAGAAGTCATTAAAGCGTCCACTGAGTTTCTGACCTAATTCCTCAATATTGGTTTGGATATCGCCTTCCTTGTAGGGCACTTTAAATCCACTTCCAAAGTCGATAAATTCCAGGTTTTTAAAATTTTTTGCGGTCTCGAACAGAATTTCGGAGGCATACAGAAACACATCTATGTCCAGAATATCACTACCGGTATGCATATGTATTCCATTGATGCGCATTTTAGTAAGTTCAACGATCCGAAGCAGGTGGGGGATCTGATGAATGCTGATCCCAAACTTGGAGTCGATATGTCCTACGGAAATCTTGGAATTTCCACCGGCCATCACATGGGGATTAATACGGATACAAACGGGGATGTCGTCGTGCTTGCTGCCAAACTGTTCCAAGATCGACAAGTTGTCGATATTGATGCGAACGCCCAGTGCGGATGCTTCTTCAATTTCCTCCAAAGAAACCCCGTTAGGCGTAAAAATGATGTCCTCCGGTTTAAATCCCGCCATTAAACCCAGCTGCACTTCCTGGATAGATACAGTGTCCAGGCCGCTACCCAGACTATTCAGAAGGCGTAGGATGGTAATATTGGATAGTGCCTTGGCGGCATAATTCAATTTTAATTTCTTTACATTGTCGAAGGCGTTGGTAAGTCGATTAAACTGAGAAATAATTTTTTCCGAGTCGTAAACATATACGGGGTCACCAAAAGTCTTAACAATGTTCAATAAATCCGAAGGTTTCATATAGCGGGGCTTTTCTGCAAAGCTATAACACCAAAGTGTGCCGCGCAAAAAAAAGTGAGCGCAAATAGAATTATACAACAATTTGTTAAATTTGCAACAATGTATTTAATGTCGGGGTTTGCCACAGTCTGGCTCGCTTTGTACATTTAGTAAAAATTAGGCCATGAAATTACCAATGTTCCCTTTACAATCCGTTTTCTTCCCTGGGGAGAAGGTGCCGCTGCATATTTTTGAGGAGCGGTATAAGCAATTAATCAACGATTGCCGGTCCGAGGCCATTACTTTCGGCATCCCTGTATATATTCATGACAGTATCGCATTTGGCACTGAAGTACAACTGATGGAAGTAGTGACAACCTATGAAAGCGGAGCAATGGATGTTGTTTGTGTGGCGCGCCAGGTGTTCAAGGTCCTTACTTTTGACAACGAGATCGAAGGGAAAAGTTATGCGGGTGGGATTGTTCAGTTTCTGGATAATGTCAATGACGGTGAAAAAGAAACAAAAATTAAGGTGCTTGCCAGGATTGAGGAACTTTATAATTTAATGGATGTGCCGTTTACGGCCATGCCGATCGACCTTTTTAATAGTTACGTACTGGCACATAAAATGGGTCTTTCTTTTGAACAGGAATATGAGTTGTTACAACTTCCAAGGGAAAGTGAACGACTTGCTTTTATTAAGACCCACTTAAAAGATACCATCCAAGTATTAAAAGAAGTAAACCGGACCAAGGAAATAATAGATATGAACGGACACTTTAGGAATTTTGATCCGCTGGACTTTAAGGATTTTAAACAGAAATAGATAGCGGCAATTCTTACCTTTAGGTCATGTAGCGTAATTGGCAATTTCCACACTTTTAACGTAAAATCCGGCATCCAAAATCCGGTTTTTAGCATCGGACATCTAAAATCTATTTTATTAGCGTAAATCCACTGTGTTTCCTATTTTTGCCCAGGAACCTAAGAACGCATATATGAATCTTCACGAATATCAGGGAAAGGAAATTTTAGCCGGTTTTGGCGTTCGCGTACAGCGCGGTATAGTGGCGCACAATGCCAATGAGGCCGTGGAGGCCGCCAAACAACTCACCCGGGAAACCGGTACGGAATGGCACGTCATCAAGGCCCAGATACATGCCGGGGGCCGGGGAAAGGGAGGCGGTGTTAAACTGGCCAAAAATCTTAAGGAGGTAGAGGAGATTGCCGGAAATATCATTGGAATGCATCTGGTAACCCCACAAACCTCGGCCAAAGGTAAAAAAGTACACCAGGTTCTGATCGCAGAAGACGTGTACTATCCCGGAAATAGTGAAACCAGTGAATTTTATCTCTCCGTGCTCCTCAACAGGGCAACAGCCCGGAACATGATCATGTATTCCACCGAGGGAGGAATGGACATTGAGAAGGTTGCAGAAGATACTCCCCATCTGATATTTACAGAGGAGATAGACCCGGCTACCGGGCTTTTACCTTTTCAGGCCAGAAAAGTGGCGTTCAACCTGGGACTTTCGGGCACGGCGTTCAAAGAAATGACAAAGTTTGTTACTTCGCTATACAAGGCATATGTTGAAAGCGATGCCAGCCTTTTCGAGATCAATCCCGTATTAAAGACTTCCGACGATAAAATTATGGCCGTGGATGCTAAAGTCTCTATAGACGACAATGCACTGTTCCGCAGAAAGCAGTACGCCGAAATGCGCGATCTTCGGGAGGAAAATCCCATAGAGGTGGAAGCAAGAGCGGTAGGATTAAATTACGTGGATCTTGATGGCAATGTCGGATGTATGGTAAATGGTGCTGGATTGGCCATGGCAACGATGGACCTGATCAAGATGGCTGGCGGTGAACCGGCCAATTTTCTGGATGTTGGCGGAACGGCGGATGCCAAGCGGGTAGAAGAGGCTTTTCGGATCATTCTTAGAGATCCGGAAGTAAAAGCCATTCTCATCAATATATTTGGTGGCATTGTACGGTGTGACCGGGTTGCCCAGGGGGTAGTGGACGCCTATAAAAATATGGGTGATGC
Source organism: Flavobacteriaceae bacterium (assembly GCA_041743085.1). Lineage (GTDB taxonomy): Bacteria > Bacteroidota > Bacteroidia > Flavobacteriales > Flavobacteriaceae > JAFMPW01. Next base: position 182,140 of record JBGTNL010000038.1, on the reverse strand, counting down.
CATTAAAGTGCCGATTATAGTTCGTTTGCAAGGGACGAATGCGGAGCTTGCCAAAGAGATACTCGATAATTCCGGTCTGGCGGTCCATTCAGCGGTCCAATTTCAGGAGGCTGCCGACAAGGTTAAAGAAGTTCTGGCATAGGTTATCCCATTTACTCTAAATAATTCCCCGATGGCTCTGCCTCGAGCCTGCCTGCAGGCAGGGATAGTCGCCCGCCAGAGGCGGGTAAACTTTCAAGAATTTTTTTATTTGTCTATATGGCTATCACCTAAAACGTGAGAAGTGACCGACATTGCCAATGCCACCTGGCAGGGTGATTTTATATTTTAGCAATACTTATAATTTGCCGGTTCGTCATCCGCCCGCCAGAATATATTGGGGAAGGAGCGGGTTTCTTCTCTACGGCTATCCGTACTTCCTTCACGGCGAACTTGCATTTTGATGTGCCTTTATATTATACCATTTCTATGCCGCCTGAAAATGGTCCCAAACACCTGGCTGAAATTTCATTGGTCTCATTCGTTAGTTGAAACCCTGCCTAAAGGCGGCAGGCAGGTATGCACTTTAGTGCAGGACTTTCGGTTTCTAAGAACATTTTACCCATAATAGTTATTGGGTTATTGATTATTAAGCTATTAAGGCGTTCCGACTAAATAACGAACAACTTGGTAACCCGATAACCGTTGGCAATTCCATTGCTTTTCAAAACCTCCGCCATAGGACGGACAGGCATGGATTTTTAATCTATAGGAGTGGTTTAGTTTATAGAATTATCATAAAATTAACCTAAACGCAAGTTAATTAATGGTTAAACAATAAAATAGGTGTAACATTCCCATAATTGTAAAGTCTTGTTTTATAATTCATCAATTAAAAATCAATGTCATGAGAAAAGTCAGTTTAATTTTGGTAGCTGCAATGCTACTGTCGGTAGGTGCTATTTTTGCCAGCGATGTTCAACATCCGGATCCTGGCAAGGACTTATCCGCTCAAATCAGAGATCTTTTGCACAACAATTCTTTTATTATTGAAGATTACGATGTAACGGCAAAAGTAAAGTTTACGGTTAATCAGGACAAAGAAATTGTAGTATTGTCAGTTGAGTCAGACAGTCCCCGTATGGAAGTGTTTCTCAAAAGCAGGTTAAACTATCAAAAAGTTGATTTACAGGAGTATCGTGAAGGTAAAACATACACAATTCCTGTTCGCGTTACGGCGTAGAAGACAGTTTTTGCCAGGGAAATCCTGATTCCAACTTTTGAATCAGGATTTTTTTTTGTTCTTATATTTTACATTTCCCGGATGGGATCCAGTTTTCTCCGGCGGCGTTTGTGAGGGAGGATTTTGTCGCCCGCCTGCCGTGTATAAAACTTCCGAGGGATTTTTTGGCTTTTCTTTGGTACCCCTTAAATGAATAACAAGGCCATTTAGAAAATTCCGAAGCACCTGATCACCGCATTCCTTATATTTTGGGTGCCCTTCTCTTCTGCAAAACGCTCCTATTTCACTTTTTGATATCCTGAAATCGACCAGCGTCAGGATGTCAACAATCTCATCGTCCCTGAGCATCAGGGCCACTCTTAATTTCTTTAGAATATCGTTATTGGTCATTTAGATCTTTACTGCAAGATATTATAAATAAATCAGGAAGGGTTGTAAAAGTTTATTTTACCCGATTTTTTATACGAAAGCGCCATTTTTAAAGTTATATTAGGGTTGAGCAGGACAAACCCCAAAGCCCGAAAACTATGAGTTCCTACGAGGAGAAAATGAGTATTTTATCCGAAATGATCGCCTTCGCCAGAACTGATCATAAAATGAAGGACTCCGAGTATGATTTTCTTTTGGGCGTTGCCGGACTTTTGGGAGTAGACAGGGAAACCTTTGATTCCCTTTTAATTACCAGGGTTGAGAAAATTGTGCTTAAGACCCAGGCCGAACGTATCGTTCAATTTCACAGACTGGTCTTGCTTATGAATGTGGATCAGGAACAACATCAACTGGAAATCGGTAAACTTCACAATCTGGGGCTAAGCATGGGATTGCCGCCTTCGGCAATTGAACAGGTACTTCTGGTAATGCATCAGTATCCCGATAAAATAGTGCCCCCGCAAGTGCTTATCAATATCTTCAAAGCGCACTATAATTAAGTTGGTTTTTATTAGGGCGTTGCAACCCTAAGCCTAAATGTGGCTTTTTCGCCCTTTTTCCATATTTTTTCGTTCATTTTTGCGCATGCTATGTTTAGCAAAAACAGCCTCGAAATCCGAAAAAATCATCAAAAAATCCATGATTTTCCTTTAGTGTTAACACGCCTTAAACGCTAGATCTTTGACATTGGAAGGTGACCGTTAGTTGGCCTTACCTGATCTTCAACTTTGATTTAGGTTTTTTTTCGCCGCAGATCCAAAACTCCCTTATCAGCATGAAGCCACATACGGCTTCTTGTTGCTTCAAGAACTAAAAAGTGCCATAATGACATCGTTTGAATCACTAAAAGCGACAAAAAGGCAGCAATATTACGTTGGTATATCATTTGTTTATACCTAAGCGAAAGAAAAAATAATAGTTTAATTACCCTGTCATCAGATAGGGATAAAAAATAAAAAGCCATGAGTATTGTAAAAAGGAACAATCTGGTATTTCCTTCCTTGATGAATGAAATATTCAGGCCCGACTGGTTCGGGGGAATGGAAAATTACGGAGGTAATGTACCTGCCGTAAATATCAAAGAGAACGAAAAGGATTATGAACTGGAACTTGCGGTTCCGGGTATGAAAAAGGATGATTTTAATGTAGAAGTGGATAATAACGTAATGACCATTTCCGCTGAGATAAATTCGGAAAATTCTGTAGAAGAGAAAAACTATACACGGAGAGAATTTTCGTATACTTCTTTTAAAAGAGCTTTCACTTTGCCTGAAACTATAGATGAAGACAAGATCAAAGCTTCGTATGAGGAAGGTATTTTAAGATTTACATTGCCGAAGAAAGAAGAAGCACTTCCCAAGCCTAAACGAATGATATCGATTGGGAAATAAGACTTAAATGCTTTATGTAGTGCCCGTTCCGGGCCTTCATAATGGTTGGTTTGTTTAGTTGGTTAGTTAGGAAGCGCCACGGGAAACTGTGGCGCTTTTTTGCTATTTGCCAATAGGCTCGTTCAAAATGGCCAAACAGGTTATAATACCTTCTAAAAAATTTCCCAGCCTTAAATTTTCATTAGGTGCATGTATATTGTTATCCGGATTGGGAATTCGGATAGATACGGCCGGAATTCCGAGTGTATTAATAAAAGAAGCCATCGGTTGAGATCCACCGGTAGTACGCATATTCACAACCCTGTCTCCAAAAACCTTATGCATCGCCATATTCAAAAATTTCCCAACCGGGGAATCTATTTCCGTTCGGAATGGCAGGGAACCCAAACGATAGTTAAAGGAGGCCAATTTGGAAAATGTTTGCCGGTCTTTCATAGATGGAATGCTATCTGCCAAATGATATCCAAACTCCTCAATTTGTTTCCTTAGTAGCCCTATAAGTCGTTCTCCGCTGGATTCAGGCACCAAGCGTAGGTCAAATTCTATGATAACTTCGTCCGGTATAAGCGTGCGAACTTCATTGCCCACCCAGCCTGCCCGCAACCCCCTTATGTTTAACGAAGGATATTGTAAGGCTTCCTGATAGGTGTTTCCTACTTTGTCCGGGGTGGCTATCCCCAATCTTATTTTTAAGCTGTCTTCATCTTCGGGAAGGCTGTTGAGTATTTTTTTTTCTTTTTCACTCAAAGAAATTCCATCATAAAATCCTGGGATAGTAACTCTTCCGTTCCCATCTTTTAAGCTACCTATCAGCCTGGAAGCTTCGAATACCGGGTTTGGGGCATAATTGCCATACTGTCCGCTGTGGAGTGCATAGTTGGGGCCAAAGATCCGGAGTGTGGCTGTAGCAATTCCCCGTGCACCATACATTAGCGTAGGCCAATTGGAGAGATGTCTTGTTCCGTCCATGATCAATAAAAAATCAGCGTTCAAAAGATCCTTGTGAGCTTCAACTGCTTTAGGCAGGTGAGGGGATCCCATTTCTTCCTGAAAGTCCATAATGACCTTAATGTTAAAGGCCGGTTTTATTTTTTCCGTTTGAAGAACTTCCAGTGCGGAAATAAACGCCATAGCCGGACCTTTGGAATCTGATGCCGATCTCGCAAAGATACGCCACTCCGGATCAGGTTTTTTCCATACACTCTCGCTATCCAGATTTTCCCAATTCGTATTATTTAACTTTTTCTTATAAACAGGAATGAAAGGATCCTGCTGATCCCATTTTGAGGTGTCCACAGGTTGCCCGTCAATTTGCAAATAGAACAGCACGGTTTTTGCGTTTTTGCCAACCTGTTTTTGTGCAAAGAGGAGGGGAGCCCCCTCAGTAGAAATCACCCGGGTTTCAAATTTGAGACTGTTAAAAATTACCCTGCAATAGGTGAGATTTTGTTCTACCTGATCCGGGAAATGTCCATCGTTGGGAAGTTGTAAAAATGCAGTTAAATTTTGCAGGGCAGCAGGAAATTTTTTGCCTGCCAATTCTTCAATTTGAGCGGCGGACAATGACTGGGAATACGAAGTGCCAATTCCCCAAAAAATAAGGATAAAATTGAAGGTAAAAAGAACAAAAAGACGATTTTTTAACATTTAGACTTATCTAAAAAAATATTATATATTGTTATTATCCAGCGCTTTAATTATATTGATATTAACTTATACTTTATAATATAGTAGTTTTTGAACATTTCGTGCAGATTTGAGAGAAATACATGCGATCATTCCTGATTTTGCAGCATTTTTATTTCGTCCCTCAACTTTGCGGCTTGCATAAAATCCAACTCTTTCGCGGCCTTTTCCATCGCCTTTCTTTTATCCCTGATCAGCTTTTCTTTTTGGTCCATTGTGAGGTATTTCAGGTCGGGTTCAGCGGCCCTCATTTCCTCCTTTTCAAAGTGATATGTAGAGACAGAATTTTTGGACAGGGCATTGTCCAAACTTTTATTCAATGCGGTCGGAATAATATTATTCTGATGGTTATAATTTTGCTGTTTTTCTCTTCTGTAATTTGTTTCATCAATGGTTTTTTGCATACTTACCGTGACTTTGTCGGCATACATAATCGCTTTTCCCCTCAAATGTCTTGCGGCCCTTCCCACGGTTTGGGTAAGGGAACGGTTGCTTCTCAGAAAACCTTCCTTGTCCGCATCCAAGATCGCAACCAACGAAACCTCGGGAAGGTCCAGCCCTTCCCTAAGCAGGTTTACACCTATCAATACATCAAAAATGCCCTTGCGCAGATCCTGCATTATTTCCACCCGCTCCAAAGTATCGACATCACTGTGAATATACCGGCATCTTACGTTTATCCTGGCCAAATATTTGGCAAGTTCTTCTGCCATTCGCTTTGTAAGGGTGGTTACAAGCGTACGCTCATCTCTTTCCACCCTTTGGTGTATCTCTTCAACCAGGTCATCGATCTGATTCATACTCGGACGGACCTCTATTTCAGGATCAAGAAGTCCTGTAGGCCGTATCACCTGTTCCACATATATACCCTGACTAAGTTGCAATTCGTAATCCGCCGGGGTGGCGCTCACACAGATCACATGGTTCTGCAAGGCTTCAAACTCTTCAAATTTTAAAGGCCGGTTGTCCATAGCAGCGGGTAGCCGGAATCCATAATCCACAAGATTTTCTTTCCGGGACCGGTCCCCGCCGTACATGGCGTGCACTTGCGGGATAGTTACATGGCTTTCATCGACCACCATCAAATAATCCCGGGGAAAATAATCCAACAGGCAGAAAGGCCGGGTTCCCGGTTCCCTTCCATCCAGATACCTTGAATAATTCTCAATGCCCGAGCAATAGCCCAATTCCCGGATCATTTCCAGGTCAAAATTTGTGCGCTCCTCAAGTCGCTTTGCCTCCAGGGGCTTTCCAATTTCCTTAAAGTAGTTGACCTGATTCACAAGGTCGTGTTGGATCAAATGAATTGCGTTTTGAAGCACATCCGGCGAGGTTACAAACATGTTTGCCGGATAAATATTTAAATTTTCATACACTTCCAGTAGGGTATTCTTATACGGATCAAAAGCCTCTATCTCCTCAATTTCATCACCGAAAAAATGAATTCTAAAGGCATGATCCGCATAGCTGGGGAATACATCCACAACATCGCCCTTAACCCTGAAATTACCATTTCTGAAATCAGCAGTGGTCCGCGAATAAAGGCTTTGCACCAATTGATGCAAAAATTTTGTACGTGAGATTACTTGATCCTTTTGAATGGAGATCACATTTTTTTGAAATTCCACCGGATTGCCAATTCCATACAGGCAGGAAACCGAAGCTACCACCAGAACGTCCCTCCGTCCGGATAAAAGGGAGGAGGTGGCGCTAAGGCGAAGTTTTTCAATATCCTCATTGATGGAGAGATCTTTTTCAATATACAATCCGCTGGTGGGGATATAAGCCTCCGGCTGATAGTAATCGTAATAGGACACAAAATATTCCACCGCATTCTCTGGAAAAAACTGCTTGAATTCCGAATAGAGCTGAGCGGCTAAAGTTTTGTTATGTGCCAAAACCAATGTCGGGCGTTGTACCTCTTCAATAACATTCGCCACGGTAAATGTTTTACCGGAACCAGTGACGCCTAAAAGTGTCTGATAGGGATCCCCTGAAGTGATACCGGTAACCAATTGCCTGATGGCCTCGGGCTGATCCCCTGTGGGTTTGAATGCTGAAACTACCTTAAATCCCATGTGTTTTCATATTGATCCCGACGCTCCGGGCAATTACTTTCCCTGTGCTTTTTCAACCCTCAAAAATACAAAAGCCCTACGGTTTCCAACTCTCTCGGCCGGAAGTAAATAATTTGAAGCTATCTTTTAAGGGAAAAATGCCCCTTTATCTCCTGTCCGTTCGTTGAGGAGGCCTTGAACCAATAGTCTGAAGATGGCAGGGATTTGCCATTGAATTTACCGTCCCAACCCTGAGATCGGGGATTTAGCTGGACCAACAAACTACCATAACGGTCAAAAATGAAAATGGTCTCCAGGAGCGTTTCAAAATTTTCAGGGGGAGGTATAAACTGCCAGAAATCATTAATTCCGTCTCCGTTAGGAGTGAAGAAATTAGGAAAATCTTCTGAGGTCAGATCCCTGTCCACCGTTCTTTCAACAGTACCGCAACCATTTTTGTCCCTGACGTACGCGGTGTGGGACCCGGCACGTACATTGTCAAAAAAAGGATCGTCTTGATAAGGACCTTCCGGATTGTCCAGGGCGTACTCGTAGTCCCCGAAACCACTTGCAATTACTGCAATTTGGCGGCCTCCCGGGACATTTGTAATGTTAATTGCGTTTATTGTTGCTATTTCCGATACCACTACGGTAAACAATTTGGAATCAGTACATTCCAGGGTTCCGCCATCTACGATTATGGTATTGTAGGCTTCGTACCTGTATCGCCCGGTCCCGGTAATCGGTACGTCCCGATGCTCTGAGAGTAATGTTTCAGGACTACCTGAATTTGTTCTGTACCACCGAAAGCCGTCCGCCGTATCCTGGGAAGTAAGGATGTAGGGCAGATCACTGCTACATATCCCCACCTGATCCGGAAATTCAATTTCCGGTCTTAGGGACATGGTTTCCCCCGTCGTCTCGTCTACAATGGGTTGGCAATGATCTACTTCCGGACCTGTGAAAAAACTTTCCTCAGGACAGGTGGTAATTTCACCATTTTCATTTGAGGGTTTAATCTGCACATAAATTCGCATGCCTTGTGGGAGGTCCTCGGGCGGTTCATAGGCCAGCACGTTGCCCACATCCAGGTTATCCAGAATGTCCACACCCCCGGGAACGGTCCCGATACACAACCGATAACTGGTAGCGGTTGCAGCGTATTGCCAGGTGATATCCGTTACTACAGTTACATTGAACGCATCGTTGTCCGGAGCAACTAAAATCGTGCATGGCGGTGGGGTGGTGACATCCGTAGTTCTAAATGTAATTTCCGGACATGCAATCGGAGGCCCATCGAATTGTACAAGACTTAAGCGGGCATAAATAGCTGTATTCTCGGGTAAGCCCACAGGCGGTTTGTAGAAATTATTCTGGCCGATGGAGCGGCTGTTTACGATGTCTGTCCCGTCAGGCATGGTTCCCAAAGAAATCAGGTAGCCGTTTATACCGTCCACCGCCGGCCATGTAATTGTGGCGTCTACGGGGATTTCCGTGGAACCGTCCTGTGGAAAGCTTATCTCCGGACACTCCTGGCCCAAGGCTGTTAGCCCGGTCAACAGAAATACGATATTTAATGATTTTTTTACCATAGCTGGTATGATCACCCAAATCAAGCTACACAAGGTCTACCGCTTTAATAAAAAATATCCCCTGATAATGTTCTTATAATTATCGGCCGCTTTGAACCAGTATACAGACGAAGGAAGGGGCCGGCCATTAAAATTCCCGTCCCAGCCGGGGGAAGATTGCGTTACCTGGGCCAAAAGAATGCCGTAGCGATTAAAAACCTGAAGGTATTCCAATTGAATGCGCCTACCTTCCTTAGAAGGTTGCAGTTGCCAGAAATCATTGATCCCGTCTCCGTTAGGCGTAAAAAATTTGGGGAAATCATCAACGGTCAATTCCCTTTCCACTAGCCCTTCCGCGATACCGCATCCGTTCTTATCCCTCACAAAAACCCGGTGCTCTCCCGAAGGAACATCGGAGAAAACATTACTGTCCTGGTAGGGCCCTGCCCTGTTGTCCAGCGCATATTCGAAACTGCCTATGCCATCCGCCAGGATTTCAATTTGCAGCCCCCCGGCCAGCCTTGACGCATTGATGGCCGTAATATGGGGTATGTCCGAAAAAACAGCCGAGAATTCAACAGCACTGACGCATTCAATAGTGTTTCCCAGTTCTTCAATGATATTAAAGGCCTCATAACGATACGTACCAAAAGCTGAAATGGAAACTTCCCGGTTCGTTGATAGCAAGGATTCTGACCCGTCTTCATTAATTTTAAACCAACGAAAGCCATGCGCTTCATCCGTGCTGGTAAACTGCGCCGGGATATTGTTTTGACAAAGTCCAAGAATATTCGGAAAGTCGACCACAGGTCGTAAATTGATCATTTGTCCACTTACCGGATCCCTGAAAGGGCCGCAGTTAAAGACCCCGGCACCCGTTGTAAAACTTTCTTCTATGCAACCGGAGGCGTCGCCGTTTTCGTTGTAGGGAGTTATCCGGACATAAACGGTCGTGTCTTGTGGAAAACTGCCCGTAGGATTAAAGACCAAAACGTTACCAACATCCATATCGTCTAAAATATCCGATCCCCCGGGTGAAGATCCCATAGAAATTCTATAGCCTGTTGCCCTTGGGGCATAATTCCAGGCGATTTCGGTGGCTACATTAACATTGGATTCATTGTTTATGGGTTTGCTTAGGTTGCTGCAGGAGGGAGGCGTAGTTACATCTTCCGTCATAAATGTTTCTCCCGGACATATCTTAAGGGGCTGGTCACCGATAAAGAGACTGATGGTCACATATATGAGGGTATTCTCGGGCAATCCGACTTCAGGAGTATATGAATTTGTGAGTCCGGCAGATCTCCTGTTCAGGATATCGCCTGCACCCGGGGTAGTACCCAGGGAAATCAGATAGCCGATAATTCCGTCAACCGCGGGCCATGTAATGGTGGCATCAACCGGTATACCTACTGAACCGTTAGAGGGATAGGTAAGAATAGGGCAATCCTGTCCTTTCGCAATAAAAAAGCAGAGGGGAAAAATTAAATATAGCGCCTTTCTTTTCATGTGCTTTATAATGTCTTTGCCGTGTTGCCTATCGTTTTAGGGCAAAATGCCCGCTTATTTCATTATTTGAATCGTCTCTTGCCTTAAACCAATAATCTGATGAAGGCAATGGCTGCCCATTATAATTTCCGTCCCAGCCAATGGAAATAGGGTCTATTTGTGCCAATAGCCTTCCGAACCTGTCAAAAATGTGTATGAACGCAAGCTTATTTTCCCCTGTCACGGGTGGCGGGATAAATTGCCAGAAATCATTAACTCCATCACCATTTGGAGTAAAGAATTTGGGGAAACCTTCCAGGGTGAAATCCTGTTCAATCCCTCTTTCAGCAATTCCACAGCCATTTTTGTCCCTTACATAAACCGTATGTGAACCAACGGGAATATTATTAAAAACAGCGTCATCCTGATAGGGACCATCCCTGTTGTCCAGACTATATTCATAATCTCCTATGCCGGCAACCTGCACGGCAATTCGGATCCCATCGGCCTGCCCCGTAACATCTACGGAAGTAATCGCAGGTAATTCCGAAGAAACTACGCTAAACATCTTTGTAGAGGGGCACTCTATGGCATTGCCTGATTGAGAGGCAAGGTTATAGGCCTCGTACCGGTAATCGCCATTTTCGGTTAAAGCAACTTCGGCAGTTTCGGATAACAACGTTTCATTGCCGAATTCGTCCACTTTGAACCATCTAAAGCCATCCGCTGCGTCGGAAGTAGAGATCGTAAATGGGGACTCATTCTGGCAAAAGGAAACCGTATCCGGAAAGTTTATTGCCGGGTTCAGGGTAACCAACTCACCTGTTACTGCATCAATGAACGGTCCGCAACCCAGGATAGTGGAAAAGGATTCCTGCACACAGGCTATGGCATCACCCGCGTTATTAAAGGGAACAATTAAAATAAAAAATGTTCTATTGGGTTCAAAGTCGATCACGAAAGTCGAATTAGTGGGGAAGATGGCATTATCAAGAATTTCTGCGGAAAATGGCGAACTACCTATGGTGACCCTATAGCCGGTAGCCTCGGGTACTTCCACCCACTCCAGAAAGGGGGTCAGGGGTACATTTATGGCCCCATTAGCCGGTGTTACGAGGCTGGTGCAACCGGGAAGGGTTGCGGAGATCCCGGTGGTAAAGCTCTCCTCCTGACAATCCATCGGGGCTCCATTTTCATTGTAGGGAATTACCTGTGTATAAATCTGGGTGTTGGGGGGCAGATCGGCAGGGGGCGTATACGTGAGGGTGTTCCCAAGATTCTGGTTGTTTAATATATCGGTCCCCCCAGGAGTTGTACCAAGAGATAATTGGTATCCTGTGGCCGAAGGAGCATAATTCCAGGCGATATTGGTTCCGATATTTACATTGGTTGCCCCGTCCACGGGATTACGCAGGGATGTACATTCCGGTTCTGTAATTACGTCTTCTGTCGTAAATGATTCACTGGAACAAATGATATTGGGCTGGTCAAAGAAGAAAAGTGTCAGGGTTACATAAATCAGCGTGTTATCCGGAAGTCCCAGGGGAGGTCTGTAGGCGTTTGCCCTACCTACGGAGCGTTGATCCACAATATCGGTACCGCCGGGAGTGGTTCCTATGGAAATGATATATCCGGGGACACTTTCGTCCGCATCCGTCCATGTGATTTCTGCGTCTACAGGGACATTAACGGCCCCGTTGACCGGATTAGTGAGTACCGGACATTCCTGTCCCATTGAGGCAACCCCGGAAAATACAAGTACGAGCTGTAACAATCTTTTTTGCATCCGTTTAGCATTTTCTATTACCTATAATTGCTATATAGCCATTCATTGGTCTCAATCGTTAGTTGAAACCCTGCCTGCCGCAGGCACGTATGCACTTTAGTGCAAGACTTCCCCCCGACGGTTCGGGGCTAAAAACTTTTTTCGAATAGGTTAATAGTTATTGGTTAACCGTTAACCGGATGATATCAACTATTAACGATTAACATTTAACCAAAGCCTGCCCGTGCCCCGCCAGAATGACTTGTCGGGCTGGCGTTCAGGGCGGGCGATTTCATTGCGTATCCAAACCTCCGCCATAGGACGGACAGGCATGGATTTTCAATCCATAGAGTGATTTAGTATACTATCGCTTTAAGGTAAAATGTCCTTTAAATTCCCGGCCATCCTTTAAACTTACCCTGAACCAATAATCGGAGGCAGGCAGCAACTGTGAGTTGGTAGCGCCGTCCCATCCACGATCATCCGGGCGTATTTGCGTTATAAAGGCACCATAACGGTCGTAAATAGAAATAAAAGCATCCGGTTGAAAAAGATCACTAACCCCCGTTATCTGCCAATGATCATTAAACCCATCTCCGTTCGGAGTAAAGAATTTAGGATACCCCAGTACGGCTATTTCTTTTTCAGTTACACCACACCCTTTCACATCCTTTACATATACGGTCCTGAAACCAGGGTCCACATTTTCAAACAAATTGCTCGCCTGATAGTTGGCGCCATCCAGCGAATATTCATATAAACCGTCTCCGGAAACCTCAATTTGCACTGTATTATTCCGGGAAAAATCGTTGATAAGAATATTATCAATTGTCGCTTTGTTGGAGGGGATAACGCTAAAAGCGAAACTATTTTCACAGATTGCAGTTTCGCCGTTTATACCATAAATAAGACCGGCTTCTAAAATGTAGTCTCCAAGTTCTGTAAAAACAACATACCGATCCCCTGAAATTTGCTCATCGGCATTGCCCTCTATTTTGAACCAGCGATAAGAATCAAAACCTTCGGGCCCCGTAATTGGCCGGCCGGGACCATCCGTACATAACCGGTAGGATGTTGCCATTGTTATAACGGGAGAGGGGTTTACTATAAGTTCAACCGTCTCCACTCCCAGACATTGGCCGGCATTCTCAAGTTTTGCGTAGATGATAGCAGATGATGTGCTCAGTGATCCCTTTAAAGCGTTTTGCTCCAAAGCCACATCCTCAAGGGTGAGGTAAAAATTAACTGTAAGGCTACTGTAATTTTGTGCAATCTGCTCCAGGTCAAAAGTACCTTCGAGTACGTCATCCGCAGGGTTCTCATCACAAATATAAATAGGCCCGGATGGACTGGGGCTAATAATGATCGGATCAACCTGAATTTGAATTTCACCAAAGTTGGTGCATCCAAGGATATTTACCGCCTTGTAGTATATTGTTTGATTAAAAGCCTGAGTGTTCTGATATTGGTCGGTACCTGTCAGGGGTATGTCATTATCACGGGACAGCTTACTTTCGTAAAAGAAAAATTCGATGTCGGGATCATCATTAACTTTTTCCAGATTCACCAGTGTAATCCCATCGGTAGAGTCCCCGGGATCAATATCGCACTGGGTCAATGCTATGCTGGAATCCGGTACGGGAAGCACTTTAATGCGCGATTGCGCTACAATGGGACACTTTAAAGGATCTGGCAATGTAATTTCTACACTATACCTGCCAGAATCGGCAACATCAGAGACCAATACTTCGTATCTGGTCCATGAAGGGACATTGAAAGGTATCCCGTCTTTTTCCCAGAAATATGTAGCTCCGGGGATACTTTCGGCTTCCAGGGTAAAGGGTTCTCCCATGCAAAGCGCCAGGGTACTGCTTGTGGTTCCATCCTCATTTTTGATGAGATCGGATTTGCCAAAAAAAGATTGAATAAAGGGTGGCAGACCCTGAGTGCCATTTTTTCCGTTAAGATAGACTGCATCGTGTTGATAATCCGCAGCCGTACCCTCTTCATTGGGATTGTTGATCACCCCCAGGTACGGAGTACCCAAGGTATAGCTCCTGGCGATCGTTCTATATATTTTTCCATTTTCCCCCAATTGCAAAGCTCCCCTGAAAATAGGCAGGCTATCTATAAGTGTCCCGGAGGCGGAAATATCGGGAACCGAAAGATCGTATTGGACCAAAGACGACGAGGGTCTCACATTGGACTGTATTTCATTGGAAGCATGGGCATATAAAAACCGGTTATTCGGTGAAAATTCAACCCCGTAGGAAACCTGGTTTTCACCTGGGATATTTAGTTTTTTTTGATTTGACACGAGCCCGGTACCCGCTTCAAAATCATAGAGATATAGTCCGGCGGTAGCATTAGCGCTGACGAGTTTCTTGCCGTCGGAGGAGAGTTTCAGGTAACCCCTTGGATCCTGGATACTAAGGCCGCCCAGGGTCGTTTTGGTGGCGCTTGCATTTACGCCTGAAGTGTTGATCTCAAAGGAATGAAAAGTGTTAAAAATTTCCGTGCTCCCTGTCTGCGAAGCCAGGGTAACCACCCAAATGGACTTGTCAAAACAGTCTTTGACAACAGCGGCAATTTTTTCGGAACACTTGGCAAGAAGATTGGTATTCTTCTGGATCACTGCCCCATTACCATTATTTAAGGTAATGTCTACCACGGAATAGTTAAGGCCAACATCGGGATCGCCTTCAAAAACGGCAGTATCTACCGTGAAAATATAAAAGATATTTGGATCTTCGGGTTTGGGGACGATTAGCGCCGATTGTGTGCTGGACGGATCCCCGTACAGATCTGTTCCCCCTTCCATAATTTCATGGGAGCGATCGTATACCGTAATCCCATCGGTGTAAAAAAGGAGATTTCCAAAGGCATCCGAAATGGTAGCACAGCCTTCAAAGGTATTTATCTTACTCTTTTCAACAGCTGTAACACTCCCATCGTTATTAAAGTGTATTCCCGCTCCGTGGCCAAAGTACCAATTGGATGTTTCCCCCTGCCCAAACATAAGGACAGGACAAAGGATACCAAAGAGTAAAACTGAGGCAATCTTTTTCATAGTGTTCCTTCAAACACCACAATATACTATAAATCTCGCTTTTTGAGCAAGGCATACGACAAATAGACAAAAATGGCTGTCCAACCCAATACGATCAGGACTTCGTACCAGTGAACATTATAGTCGAACGTAAATTTTTCACCGATCTCGTTGGCCACTGATTGTACCGCTTTTAACCTGCTAAAAGGTTCTTCCAGCAGTCTGGCCATTGATTCGAGTGGAAATAGACCCTTGATCATGCGGGCAGTATCCCAGCTTACTATTTTCCAGCCTAAAAGGCCAAATACCAATTGTTCAAAGATAGCCCACAGGATAAGGAAACCCAGGGCAAAGGCCGACCGCTGTACTAAAATACCAAGGAAAAGACAGAAGGAAAAAAAACCGACGAGCTTAAGGAAATAAGCCACTAGAAATTCAAGGTCGGAAAATATAATGGACAACTCATTAAAATCAGAATATACAAGGCCCAAAATCATGGAAACTACAAACACAAAGACGGTAGAGATCACTGCAAAAGATATTACCGTCAGGAATTTTGACAGTACGAATTCCTTTTTTGAAAGCCCATCTATCAGGTTCTGCTTTATGGTCTTATTACTGTATTCATTGGCCATCATGGAGACTATTACAATTGCCAGGAACAATTTAAAAATGGCAGTGACATAGGTGTTGAAATGCCATATGTACGGAAAATTAAAGATCCCCTGATCGGCCAGATGAAACTGAATTGGTCCGATATCAAACTTAATTGCAGCCACCAGTGCAATGGAGGTGAGGAGTACAAAATAGGAAATGATCAGTACCCTGCTCGCCCTGTTGTTCCAGAGCTTTATAAATTCTATCTGTAATAATCGCTTCATTTATGAGGGATTTGGTGCGCTACTTGCGTTCTTTGCTGTTTTCGGGATTTTTAGTCAGGGCAAGGAATTGTTCCTCCAGGCTTTCTTTTCTTTTTACCAGGTGAGAAAGTACTATGCCCTCACTGAATAGTTGTTTGTTGAGTTCCATAGCATTCAGTTCCTCTTTCAGAAAGGCAGTAATAAGTCCATTCTCTTTTTTTACCGTACCGAAACTGTCATTTTTCTTTAGGAAGTTCATTAGTTTTTCGGAATGATCTGTTTTTAGTTCAAAAAATCCATGACTGGCCAGCATGCCGTCCACCCGGCCCGAGTATAACTTTTCTCCTTTTCTAAGAATGACCACGTGGCTGCAAACTTTCTCCACTTCGTCCAAGAGGTGGGAAGCCAATAGTATAGTGGTTCCCTGGGTGGCAATATGTTTTATGATCTCCCGGATCTGGTGAATACCCTGGGGATCTAAACCGTTGGTCGGCTCGTCCAGAATCAGGATTTCGGGATCGTTGAGTAAGGCAGAAGCAATGGCCAGGCGCTGTTTCATTCCCAGGGAATAGGTACTGAATTTGCTATTTTTTCGGTCAAGCAGGCCTACCAATTCAAGTTTTTCTTCTATTTTATCATTCCCGACCTCCTTTATTTTGCATACGAGTTTTAGATTCTGAAGGGCTGTCATGTAGGGATAAAAATTGGGCCTTTCAATAATAGCGCCAACTTTTTTTAAGGCATCATGAGTTGAGGTGTTGCCATCGAACCATGAGAAACTACCGCTGGTGGCGTTCACAACATTCAAAACTACTCCGAGGGTAGTGGATTTTCCGCTGCCGTTGGGCCCGAGAATACCATAGACATTGCCTTTTTCAATTGAAAAGGACAAGTCTTTAACAGCAGTGAGGTACCCGAATTTTTTGGTAAGGTTGTTAACGCTCAGAATCGTTTCCAATATGGAGATTGTTTTTGGGTTGTTTATATTAACTTGACGACAAAATCGTTATTTTGTTACAGGAAGTGCTAAATTAAGAATCTGTCTATGTCCAACGAACGATTAATGTCCAAAAAGAAACCGGCCTACCCTGTTAATGAGAAGTTGGACGTGTATTTGGACGAATACAATCGCAAGATTGAGATTCCCATATTTTATGATGATTTATTGCGATTTGCAGGTTCGGTTGTAGTATACGATGCGGATGAGGAGGACACTTTATGGATCAGGGTGTATTATATGGATTCCGAAAGACTGGAGATAGACATGAGCTTAAAAAGGGTGTACTCCATTTTGCATTCCGATGGCAGTGACAGCATCTTTCAATATTTGAACATTGATGCAGTGGACTTTTGCACCTTTGGCAATTCCAAACCCTTTCGGATTAAGGTGCGTAACATCCTCAACGATAATTTTACCTATTTCTATGTGAAGAAAACGGATGCATCCCGGATCTACGGGCTGGAATTGGAGCATATGCTATCTCCTTACAACCTCAATTTCCTGGTTTATAAGGGTACGCTTATCGAAGAGCATATCGCAGGGATTCCAGGGGATGTTTTTATAAAGGATATGTTGCCGAATTGTTCGGAATCGGAAAAATCGCAGCTTGCCAAGGAGTTTGTAAAATTCAATGAAAGGTGTATGATACGCCTTTTGGGGGATATGCGTTCCTATAATTATGTCATCGTTCCTGTGCACGATTTTGATCATGTGGTCTACCGCATCCGCGCTATAGATTTTGACCAGCAGTGTTTTGAAGGCAAATTGAAGGTGTACCGGCCACAGTTTTTTAAGGAAAATTATATTATGGTAGAATTGGTCCGTAGTAAATTGCAGCACAACTCGGTAGATCAGTATAAAATTGAAGAACGGTCTATTGTGGCAAAGCGAATTATTAGCTCAGGGAACAGAATAAATAGGCTGGTCAATATCTGCAAAACAGATGACATTTCTCTTGATGGGCACATTAAATTATTACGGGATCAGATCTATGAACTCACTCTGGATGTCAATTTCAAAGAGTGCCAGACCATGGGGCAGATTTTGGGTCTCGCCCTGGATTTTGTGAAGCGTAATTATCAGGATGTGAGCATGAAACAGATCATTGAGAAGAAGATCAAGATGTAGTAAACGGTATTCGATCAACAGGATCCTGAACCTGAAACTTTGAACTTTACCGACTGTTTACTAAAAATCAACCCTTCTGTTCCTTATTAAAATACACGAGATAATAATACATCTGGCGTTCTTCATCCCATCCCTTTTCCACAAACTTTTCAGCCGATTCAGGATTGATAAAGTCGAATTTAATCTGAATATTGGTGTCGAGTTGGATAACGTTCTTTATTTTTTTTCTGGTGTCGGAAACTGCTTTGTTGGCGATGTTGAAGTTTGAAACGTCCTCTATGCTATATTTTGGGCCTTTTTCTACCTTATAGTGTTTAAATTCGGGGATGAGATCCGGATTTTCCACTACTTCATTCAGGAAATTAGATTCTTCGAAAGCATCGTTATTTGCAAAGTGATTTACCGCCCTGTTCATGAAAAGCACCTCCTGTTGCTTATCTTCCGCGGGAAATACCACGTCTTTGGCAAAGTTCTGGCAAAATTTCAGGTAGTTTTTGGTGTAAAAATTTTCATCGGTAAGCGGGGTCACATCCAGAAATTGTTCGAGCCAGTATTTGGCATCATATCGGTTGCTGTCTACGGAAAGTATTTTATACCCCTCTTCCTTATTCACGTTAAAGATGAGACACCCTTTATCCAATTTGTTGATATTCACTCCCTGTTGTACCAGAATATTCAAATTATCTTCCTTCTCCTGAAACTGGAGGAAATCGTGCTTCAATTCACTTTTAAAAATACCAACGGCATCCGTTTTAACATTGTCGAGAAGTACATCCCTCAGATACGATACATAGACTTCTCCACTTTTTATATGGGGATGATTTGATTGTTCAAACAAATGTGCGGCCAGTTTTTTGGAATTCCCGTGGCTGCTGGAAGGGTCTGAAAATATATCTGAAACGATTTTATATACCTCATTAAATTCAATATCCGCTTCATTGGTAAATCGAAAATAATTTTCCTCCTTCTCCCTGAAAGGCCTGAAGAAATATTCTTTCAGAAGTCCGGTGGTTTCATCATCCGGTGCATATGGTTCCCTGGACAGAAAAATTTGTTCACCTTTGTTTTTGTTTCCCACCCGGTGGAGCGAGACACTTTCTATTTGTGTATTGTAGAGGTTGATCATTTTTTAAGATAAAAGTTGTGAATTACGGGTTTGGAGTTATTAGCGCCAGATTTCCATTGCCCTTTTTCTGATTTCCGCTTACTGGGCCGCTTGCGGTCAGTTCCAGTTTTCATCAAAATCCAGATCGTCATAATTGTCCAGGGTATCATCAAAACCGAATGCGGGATCAGATTCAAATTTCCGTTCCGGGGGCGTTTCAGGAAGTTCCCCAAAACTGAAAAGTACGTTGGGATACGATCTGCTGTCTTCTTTTTCAACAATATCCGCCAGTTCCACAAAAAATGTCCACATGCTTAAATAATCATAGACGTAAATTAGTTTTGGAGTTTGTTTCGCAAGGATATTTTCAATGAGAATTTCATGCATTAAACGGAGGTCGGACCCGTTTTCAGTCATATCAAAAAGTGCAATTTCTTCATCCTGAATCCAGCGATCATCACAGGTATAGAACGAAGCCATTTCGTTACCCAAAAACCCGAAGGACTGTGTAAGTACGTTGTGAAAATCTTCCAGGGTATTGCTGCCCTCCATTTCAACATCCCTGAAGATATCTTCCGCAGTATCCAAGATTATCCTGATTTTGTAGATCATGAAATATCTGTGTATTTGCAAAGGTACAAATAGATTTTATGTTTTGGGAAAGTTACCCCGGGAGACTCTGGAATGCAAAGCCTCCAAAATCAAATAGAATTGAAACCCAAAGAGCAACGCTGCAATTATCAAATGCAAGGGTTGAGTGCCGAATGGAAAACCCAGATAATTCATCGCCATACCCGTGGTGATTTCCAACAGGAGAAGAAACAATACCCAGTTAATTTTGGAAAACCCCAGATTCAATTTGTGTATTCTGTAAGCAAGGTATAGGTGTAGTAATACAACCAAAATGGAAAAAGAACGATGTATGTAGAATTGTAAGGGGGGGTGAATTAACCAGAGGTTTTCGGATTGTTCGCCGATCAAATCAATTTGAGTATCAATAAACTGCCGGACCTGGGTTCCCAGGATTATCTGTATCAGGGTCATTGCAAGGGCAATACTGAATAGCTGAACAGTTCTCTTGTCGTGAGTGAATCTTTTCCCGGAAATTTTGGTTGCCCGGATCAGGTATAATATCATGGCAACTATGAACAGCGCCATGACCATGTGGATTGTTATTTTGACCGGTTCCAGAACTGAGAATACCACGGTGGCTCCAAGCCAGGCCTGTATTCCCATGGCCAAAACAACGCCCAAGGATAACAGGGTTACCAATTTTTTTTCTTTCCAATAACCAATTGAAGAAATAGCCATTATCAGGGTGGCGAGACCAGCAAAGGCACCAAACAACCGGTTTATGAATTCCGTCCATGTATGGGCGGCATTAAACACGGCATAATCGTGTTTCGTATAGGGTGTCCAATTATTTTTGCCATAGGTATTGCCGGAACTGAAATCTTCTTTGGCCACCCACAATTTTTCCATTCTGATAATGACCTGCCCTTTTTCGTATTTATGATCGGAATGCCATTCCAATTCTGATTTCTCCGTAGGGGGGATGTAGTACCCGAAGCATTTTGGCCAGTCCGGGCAACCCATGCCGCTCCCCGTCATTCGAACCACCGCTCCGGCCACAATCACCAAATACACCAAGACCAATGAGACCTTTGCAATTTTAGGGTAGTTCTTCTTCATTCACTGCGCCTTTCGGAACTGCAAAATTACCATTCTTTTGATGAAATAATGTTTAAACCCCTATATATGGAGCAATAATAAAAAAGAAACGGGATAGCCTTCTTTTGAAAGATCTCCTGGATATCATTACTAATTCACAGCTATGAATTCCGATCTTCTGTTAATCGATGGTCTTTGTCCGAGCAAGGCATCCCATTTAGGCAATGGTTTATGAAGTATTTAGGGGGATTTAATCGTAATGTAAATTATTGTTGTCCGGTAATACCAAAACCACAAGTATGGGGCGTTCCCATTATATTTGTCATCCAAAGGCTTGCTTTTGATACATTGCCAACAAGTATGAACGTAACTTTGGCACCTGAAATCAACTATATGATTTTCGGTTGGTCACGATCAAGTCTTACGTCTTAAGTCTTGTAGCGCAGCGGTCTTACGTCTTTAACCGGACATTAGTGAATGTAAATATAGTTGCGAAGCGGTAGCACGGAAATATTATGTTGCCAATGAAGGAAAAGCGATGGTCAACGGTAGCTTTTAAGTGTCAATAAGACCTGCTAAACTGGCAATTTCGGTACTAAACTGTGTAAAAGCAATCATAAAACTGACTTTAGCCTGGGTTTAGACCCATTTTTTTTCCAAGCTGAAGCATATGGTCATACGCGGCGTCGTGATCGTTCGAAATTTCACCTTCCAAAATGGCTTCCTTGATTGCCTCCTTAATAATTCCTATCTCTCTTGACGGTTTTAGATTAAATGTATGCATGATTTCTTCGCCTGAAATCGGGGGCTGAAAATTGCGTATATGATCCCGTTCTTCAACTTCCTTGATCTTTTTACGGACCAGTTTAAAGTTGTTTCTGTACCTGTTCTGTTTCCCAGGATTTTTGGTAGTAATATCAGCCTCACAAAGGGTCATGAGATCATCCACATAATCGCCTGCGTCAAAAATAAGTCGGCGAACGGCAGAATCGGATACATGATCTTCTGAAAGCACAATGGGCCTGGAACTCATCAATACCATTTTCTGAACAAATTTCATTTTGTCATTCAATGGCATGCGCAATCTTTTAAAGAGTTTATAAACCATTTTAGCCCCTACGAATTCATGCGCATGGAAGGTCCAGCCAATTTTTTTATCGAAACGTTTCGTTGGAGCTTTTCCGATATCGTGCAATAATGCGGCCCAGCGCAACCATAGATTGTCTGTGCTCTGTGCAATATTATCCACTACTTCCAAGGTATGCCAAAAATTGTCCTTATGCCTTTGACCTTCAATTTCTTCAATGCCCTCTAGCGCAACCAGTTCGGGCAGGATATCAGCTAACAATCCGGTTTTATGAAGAAGTGCAAATCCTTTGGAGGGCGTGTCACAAGCTAGAATTTTATGAAGTTCTTCTACAATTCTCTCTTTCGAAATAATCTTGATTCGCTCTTTGTTTTCTGTAATAGCTCGCAAGGATTCTAAATCGATGGCAAATCCCAGTTGTGTTGCAAAACGAATGGCGCGCATCATCCGTAACGGATCATCAGAATAAGTTATGCCCGGTTCCAGGGGAGTTCTAATGACCTTGTTTTCAAGATCTTTAACACCTTCAAAAGGGTCTACGAGACCCCCGTAGTCACCCTTATTCAGCGACAATGCCAATGCATTAATGGTAAAGTCCCTCCTTTTCTGATCTTCCCCCAGAGTACCGTCCTCTACAACGGGTTTTCTGCTTTCCCTATGGTAGCTCTCCTTCCGGGCACCCACAAATTCGATCTCCATATCCCTGTATTTGATCATTGCCGTACCAAAATTTTTGAAGACAATGACCTCCGGTTTACCGGGCAATTCAGAGGCAACCTTTTTAGCAAGCTGTATGCCGCTTCCCACCGCAACAATGTCGATATCGGTAGGTGCGCCCCTTTTTAGTAGGTAATCGCGAACAAATCCGCCGATAACATAGGTATCCATAGAAAGATCATCTGCCGCAGTGGCAATGATTTTAAAAATTGGTTCCTGGATCGCCTCTTTATGGTACTGTTGCATTTCTGAGATCAAATGGGTGCTAATCGGATGGGTAGATCCTGCCGAATCCTCTGTCTTAATCGAAAAGAATTCCTCGCGGCTTGCTCTGGGGATAGTTGCCCGCCAGCGGGTAAACTTTTAAGAAATTCTTTATTTTAATTCCGGATCACTTTTACGGTACCATCATTGCCCAGTTTAATAATGGCCGATGGAATATCTTTTCTTATATCCCGATCCAAATTTACTACATAGTCGACTCCCGATAAAATTTCATGCCCAATTTCGGAAAAGGAAGTTGGTGTTGGCAGGCCCCCTATATTGGCCGAGGTAGAGACAATAGGCCTTTTAAACCGACCGATAAGATATTTGCAAAATTTATCGGATGCCACCCTGATTGCCAGTGTATTGTCCTCGGCAATTAAATTTTTAGCAACTCCTCGGGGTTCATCGTAAATTATGGTTGTTGGTTTGGTGGACAAGTCCATAATATTATAGGCTAGTTCGGGCACTTCCTTCACGTGGCTCTCCAGCATAAAATCATTGGCTACCAGGCAGATCATGGTTTTGGAAGAAGGCCTTTTTTTCAGAGTAAATATTTTCTCAACTGCTGCCGCATTGGTGGCATCGCAACCAATTCCCCAAACAGTATCCGTAGGGTAGAGGATAAGCCCGCCTTCGGACAAAACCTTTACCGCCCTATTAACTTCATCAATCAATCTTTTCTGCTTTTTGGGAATTTCCCGACATCATGTTTCTCAGGTTAAAATATTCGGAAAGATCCCTCCACTGCGAATAATTTTTATCCTGATCCACGTTTTCCTTTTTTAAGGCGACCTTTTGAGTCCCAATTATGGGAATAGGCTCTTTTGGCGGGTGCTTAGCCTGTCTTGACAGCGTTCCGTTGATCAAAGCCATCGCTTTAAACCACAGATCATCATTTTTTGGTGCTAATTTCATAAATAAACCTACATCCTGCGTTTTTTCCGAAAGACTTTTCGGGGGATAAAGAATACCCCATGCCCCTATGGGCATTAGGGCCTTAGGATTAAGGGCCCCGCTTTTTGGATATGTCCAATTTTTATAGGGCAATGGATCCCCATTTTTATCATAATTGATGTGCACAGTGCGGTTTCCGATAATGGCTTCGGGATGTTCCCCGTGCTCACGGAAAAGCAGATGAAGCCAGTTTTTTCTATAGATCAGGTCATCATCACATGTAATGATCACCTCGTTGGGATACTTTTCTATAGT
Source organism: Flavobacteriaceae bacterium (assembly GCA_041743085.1). Taxonomy (GTDB): domain Bacteria; phylum Bacteroidota; class Bacteroidia; order Flavobacteriales; family Flavobacteriaceae; genus JAFMPW01. The sequence goes on along the minus strand of JBGTNL010000038.1, from coordinate 158,438 downwards.
ATGAATAAGTTTCTTGTGGGAACACTTTAAGGAAGTAAAACAGATCTCAAATAAGTCCGATTGCAATTTCGCTATCTTTTTCGGGACTGATCCCCTTGACTCTTCATTGAGCCATAACACTATTTTTTTCGGTCGAAAATCCTGCATCAAAAGACTTTTAATTACCAGATGAAGTGTACTAAATCTGGAAGGTATTGAGGTCATTGAAATGATAACCGGGAGGGACTCTTTCTCGGTTTCCAGAAGTTTTGAAGATGAAAGTGACATTAATTTTAGGCTTTGCAGAATGGATAAGGGAAGCTCTTTTATAACTTTCATCAGGATCTTTTTTCAATTTTAGCAGGGGTCAAACGCCAAATAGTAGCGCACTCCCGGGATGGCCTGTGGTTAGAAATTTATGAATAGAAGTGATTCAGGGAAGATTGCTAACAAATGATCTGGCAGGTATTGAACTTTTTTTTCTAAATTTCAAGTGGTGTTAAGTGCTTAAATGCGAGAGGTAAAGATATGTAAAATCTTTTATATTTTTGTCGGGATGGTTGAATATCAAAATGAAGGCCCAAAGATTTCCGTTGTCATCAGTACCTATAATTCGGAAGAATGGCTCGAAAAGGTTTTTTGGGGTTTCAACAATCAAATTTTTAAAGATTTTGAAGTCATTGTTGCCGATGATGGTTCCGGACCAAAAACCAGGGACCTGGTCGATAGGATATGCAACGAGGTTTTCTATAAGATCACTCATGTTTGGCAGAAGGATGATGGTTTTCAAAAATCAAGGATCCTTAACAAGGCCATACGTGCCTGCAGTGCTGAATATATTATAATGACAGATGGAGATTGTATTCCCAGAGATGATTTTGTTCAGGTCCATTATATTAATAAGGATAAGGGTTTTTTTATTTCCGGAGGATATTATATGTTGCCTATGAATATCTCTAAAATGATCACAAGGGAGGATATTGAGAAACAGAATTGCTTTAATATTCAATGGTTAAAGGAGAAGGGGATTCCGAAAACATTTAAAAATAACAAACTTACTTCAAGGGGTTTTATCTCTACGCTCTTTAATACGTTTACTCCTACCAATGCGAGCTGGAACGGGCATAATTCATCGGGTTGGAAAAAGGATATTTTAAATGTAAATGGTTTTGACGAGAGGATGCAATACGGAGGCCAGGACAGAGAACTGGGAGAGCGTTTATTTAATTTCGGCATCCGATCCAAACAGCTTCGCTACAGTGCAGTTTGTGTACATCTGGATCACAAGCGGGGATATAAAACGCCGGAGTCTATTAATAAGAACCTTGCTATACGAAAAGAGACCAAAAAAAATAAACATGTTTGGACGTACTACGGCATTACCAGATAGTGGGCCAGTTCGTTCTTCTTTTCCAATCGTTTTAATTCCTTATATCGCTCCAGGACGCCCAAGGCATTAAGGTAACAGATTGTGATGCCCTTTTTGCCATCAAGAATTCCCAATCTTAGCAAATAGTGATTGACAAATTTCCATAATGGTTTTGCCGTCATGAAAAATAAATTAAACCGCTTTTCGGTATAAAAGTCTTCATGGGCTTTTAACCGCCCATAGTTTAACATCTTTCCTTTATAATCTTCGTAATTCTTGTAGCAGTAATGAATTAGCTTCTGACTTAATATTCCTGAGGTTCCGTTTACTATTAGGGTCTCATGGACGATCTTTCTGTCCGAAAATTTTGCTTTGCTTTTCCTGAACAGCCTGTAATTCTTATCCGTTTGCCAACCGCTAAAACCAAGAGGTTTATTTTGAAACATAAACTTTCTATAGAACCAATAGGCTGCATGATCATCACCTTTATTCACTGTTGCAATGATCTCGGATTGTAAATCGGCCGGAACAACTTCATCCGCATCCGGGAATAATATCCAGTCATTGGTGGCCAGGGCCAGGGCGAATGATTTCTGGGCAGTAAAATTTTCGAAAGGGTTTTGAATTGCAGTGACTCTTGGGTGGCTCTTTAAATATTCATAAGTGCCATCCGTGCTATAGGAATCTACGACAATGATCTCGTCCGCAAATTCTACGGATTTAATACACTTTTCAATATATCCCATCTCATTGTAGGTAATGATAAGGGCAGATATTTTTTGCTTTGGGGTATGCATTTTAAACGCTAAATTTTAATCTTGCTCAGAAATAAACATCAAATGTATAACAAAAAAAAATTTAATAAATTGTCTGCTCGGGTAAAATTCTTACATTTTTTTCCTGTGAAATCTGCTCTTTTACAGCCACTTCATTATGTATGGTTTAACAATGGTATTGGTGGGAATACAAATTTTTGAGTGGTTATTTTTTGTTACATTTGCCCTCACTTCTATCTCCCATAATGAATTATCTGTTGGCCATTTTGGCTTTAGGCCTAATCGGTTTTTGTATTGGTAAACTCGTGAAGCACAAATCCCTTTACCCATTCATGCCCTTTCGCTACGATTTTAGAAAAAGAAGGAATACTTTTTTAAAAACCCTGGAATTGTTAGATGGAATAAAGGCTAAAACTATCATAGAAACAGGAACTTCAAGGAAAGGACTTCACGGGGCAAAAAGCAATGGGGCCGCTACTATAGTATTTGGGAAATGGGCAAAATTACACAATGCCCACGTACACTCGGTGGATATAAGCGAGGAGTCCGTTAAAAACGCGCTTAAAGAGGTTAAGGCACAGGGCTTAGAGAGCCATGTTACCTTACATTTATCCGATTCCATTGCCTTTTTAAAGGATTTCAACGAGAAAGTGGATTTCCTGTACTTGGACAGTTATGACTATAGCAATGATCCCCAGGTACAAATAAAAAGTCAGTTACATCATCTTGTAGAATTTAAGGCCATTGAATCCAGGTTACATGAAAATAGTATTGTTTTAATAGACGATTGCGATCTTCCGAACGGGGGCAAGGGTAGGATGGTTGTGGAGTATATGCTCGGGAAGGACTGGAAAATTTTGATGAAGGCTTACCAGATCTTATTAGGTCGTGGGGAGATGGTTTAAAAAGCCCACTAATTTATCCTGGAGTAATTTGGGTTCAAAATGATGGTATAGTTCCAGCGCATTATTCTTAAGTTCTCCTTTTAATTTTCCCTGAAATTTTTCCGGCTTATAATCGTTCAGATGGACTGTTAGATCGTGTTCGTTTTTATACGTATCCCAGGCCTCCTTGCTTACCCAGGGCGAAAAGATGCTAAAGGTAGGAAGATCCATCGCTTTTGCCATATTTACGGCACCACCTTCATTACTGATAAGCGCGTCGCAGAAATGAAGCAGGGCCAAAAATGTACGTAAAGAATTTGCAAAGAGGTCAAACTTAATACTTTTCCTGGTCTCTTTGGAACAAAGAGAGTGGAGCCTATCCGCTTCTTCCTGTTGGGAAGGGATATAATTGAAGAGCAGTGTTACCTCCCTGGTTTTCACTATTTCATCTATGAGCCTGGCCATATATTGCAAAGGGTACGTTTTATTTTCACTGCTACCAAGTATTCCTATCATTATCAAAGGAGTTTCAAAATTAATACCACCACGTTCCAAATAAGTCCGGGCTTTTTCAATCTCCTTTTCAGTCAGGTAAATTTTAGGTTGCACGGGCTCTATTTTCTCAGATGACAGAATAGGGGTCAATAACAGCAGCCTGTTTTCAATTGCAAGTCCAATTTTTGTTTCGACATTTTTAGAATAATCGAATGCGTGGGTGTAGATAAATCTGGAATACCACTTTCTATAGGATATTTTGGTCTTTGCCCCTGAGAAAAGCGTAATAGCGTTACTTTCCAGCTTGCAATAGGCGTCGATGACCACATCGTATTTTTCTCTGGCAATTTCTTTTAAAAAGCAATAAAATGCCCTTTTGCTTTTTCTGTATTCCTCTGTGAAATAAACAATCTTATCTACAAATGGATTGTGAATAACTACCGCTTCGGTGTGCCGGTTTATAACGAAGTGAACCACAGATCCCGGAATTTTCTCCTTGACAAGTTGGCAAAGGATTGTGCTTGCAAGTACATCCCCGATCATCTTTTGCTGAATAATCAGTACTTTCATGCTTTGCTTCCTTTCATCTATATAAAATTTTACCTGCCATCCCCATTTCCCTTATTTATGTCGGTTGGTATTGACCATTCTTTAATCAATGCCCACCTGCCTGCCGTAGGTAGGTTACGGGATTTCATAATAATAGTTCCATTATTCAAAATGATCGTGGGCATTTTACCGTAAAAAATGAGAACATTTCGGTGTATTAATATACTAATAATTAAGGGTGAACCAATAGGCGTAGGAACAAAGAATTAAACTGCCACATCATAGTTCCGTAAAGCATCATTTAAGGAAGTTTTTTTATCCGTGCTTTCTTTTCGGGTTCCTATAATAAGCGCACATGGCACCTGGTATTCACCTGCAGGGAAGGTCTTGGTATAACCGCCGGGAATAACCACCGATCTGGAAGGAACCCGGCCTTTGTGCGTAACCGGAGCATTGCCGGTAACATCTATAATCTTTGTGGAGGCTGTAAGAACCACGTTGGCGCCTAAAACAGCCTCTTTTTCTACCCTGACACCTTCAACAACTATACACCGGCTGCCAATAAAAGCATTATCTTCAATGATAACGGGCGCGGCCTGTAGCGGTTCTAAAACCCCACCGATGCCCACACCGCCGCTTAAATGTACATGTTTACCGATCTGGGCACAACTGCCTACGGTAGCCCAAGTGTCTACCATCGTACCTTCATCAACATAGGCTCCAATATTTACATAACTGGGCATTAAAATTGTACCCGGTGAAATATAGGCACCATGACGGGCAACAGCATTGGGGACCACTCGTATTCCCTTCTCGGCATAACCCCTTTTTAAGGGAATTTTGTCGTGATATTCAAAAATTCCAACCTCCATACTCACCATTTTTTGAATTGGGAAATAAAGGACCACCGCTTTTTTTACCCATTCGTTAATCTGCCAACCATCTGAAGTTGGTTCGGCGCAACGTAAGGTTCCCTCGTCAATGAGATCAATGACTTTTCGGATGGTTTCCTGGGTGCGATCTTCTTTTAACAAGTCCCTTTTCTCCCATGCATCTTCGATAATTTGGCGGATTTCGTTCATTTCTGAATTTAAATTTTGGCAAAGATACATGCTGCGGGGTAATAAAGCCCCTATTTTTTATAGCCATAACAAATTATGGGCTATTTTTGCAAAAAAATTAATGTGGGTAGGATTGTTGCTCTGGATTACGGAAAAAAGCGCACCGGAATAGCCGTCACAGACGAAATGCAACTGATCGCTTCCGGACTTACTGCGGTAAATACGGAAGAATTGCTGAGATTTCTTCAAAAATATGAACGGGAAGAAAAAGTTGAAAAATGGGTGATCGGGGAACCAAGGCAGATGGATAGCACACCATCCGAATCGGAAGCTTTGATACAGGTATTTTTAAACAAATTGAGGGCGGTCTTCCCTGATATTCCCATAGCCAGACAAGATGAACGATTTACCTCTAAAATGGCCGCGCAATCCATGGTTGCTTCCGGCCTCAAAAAAAAGCAACGAAGAAGCAAAGCGCTTGTTGATGAAATAAGTGCCACTATTATTTTACAATCCTATTTAAACAGAAGTTAGCAGCATGTTATTACCCATTATAGCCTATGGCGATCCGGTGTTGAGGAAAAAATGCGAAGCGATACCAAAAGAATACCCTCTTTTAAAGGAATTGATTTCGAATATGTGGGAGACCATGTATAATGCGAGTGGCGTGGGGCTTGCCGCTCCTCAGGTTGGGCGGCCCATACGGCTTTTTTTGGTAGACACATCACCCTTTGCAGACGATGAGGAACTTTCAGCCGAGGAACAGGAGGTACTGAAAAACTTTAAAAAAGTGTTTGTCAATGCCCAAATGGAGGAAGAAACCGGCAAGAATTGGGCATTCAATGAGGGATGTTTAAGTATTCCTGATGTCCGTGAGGATATTACCCGAAAGGACACGATTGCCATAAGTTATAAGGACGAGAAATTTGAATCCCATACAGATACCTATGAGGGTTTGCTGGCCAGGGTTATTCAACACGAATATGATCACATAGAAGGGGTTTTATTTACTGACAAACTTTCGACTCTTAAAAAAAGATTGCTAAAAGGAAAGCTCTCAAACATTTCTAAGGGGAAAATAAAAGTAGATTACAAAATGCGTTTTCCCGTTTTGAAAAAAGCGCGATAGATGCGGATTTCGGGGTGTTCGAAGGTAACAGGACAAGTTATTTTCAACTTCAAAACAGTAGTTCAAAATTAAATAAAAGGTGCTTGGATATCGATTTAACCTGACGCTTGAGCTTTTATAATTAGTGTTATCGTAAATAGAAATTTATTTATGGAAAAGTGTAATCTTTGCCGAGAATTTTAAAACAAAACATGGCTTTAGATAAAATTTTATCCATTGGCGGTAAGCCTGGACTTTTTAAATTGTTGACGCAGACCAGAACGGGTTTTGTGGCCGAATCGCTTTTGGACGGTAAAAAAATTACGGTAAGTATGAATAGCAATGTGAGTGTGCTTTCAGAAATAGCTATCTATACATTAGATGAAGAATTGCCGCTACGCGAGGTGTTCCTAAAAATTAAGGAAAAGGAAAAAGGAGGGAAAACTTCGGTCGGTCACAAAGAAGATAAAATTAAATTGGAAGAATATTTCTTTGAAATACTTCCGAATTACGATGAAGATCGGGTGTACGCAAGTGATATTAAGAAAGTGATCCAATGGTATAACCTTCTTACCGAACATGGGATTACCGATTTTTCAGAGGATAATAAAGACGTAAAGTCTTCCGAAGAAGAGGAATAGAAACGGCCGGGTCTACAATGCGGATAATCTGGATGAGGTATGGCCCAGGGAGCAAAAAGCGAAAGCCTTCGACTGGCAGACCCAGAAACCGACGGATCTACCGGGGATTAAGAAACAGCAGGCAGTTGGCAGTACAATACAAAGTAAACAGTCTTAAGCGGCCTTGAAAGGTTTCCGAGGTAATCTGCAATGGGCAGTACGGAGTTAGAAACACTGCCCACTCAATATTTTAATCCTTCGGAATTTCCTTGTATGTAAATTTGCTTTCCTCCCAATCAATGAGTTTCGAAGGATAATACTTCACATTCATTCTGTCCATAAAGGGCGCCTGGTTGGCAAGCCGCACTTTAAAATTATCCCAGTTTCTGTTTTCTTCCGTACTCCAGCTGAGTTCGGAGTAACCTATGACTCTGGGAAAAGCCAGATATTCCAATTCATCAATATTGCTTATAGTCTCGGACCACAAAGGAGCCTCTACGCCAAGAATATTTTCTCTCGGAACTCCTTTTGCGTAGTTTTCCGGTGTCCAAACATATGCCGTATCCACCGGAATATATGCCGCCCAGTGAAGGCCATATTTGGAAAGGGTATCGTACTGCATATCCAGATAGGCTTTTTTGGCCGGGGAGAGGATCACCTTCATTCCCTTATCCACCGCTGCGGTGGCATGTGCTTCACTTGCCCAGAACTGGGCGATAGATGTAGAATCAAGATTGGCCTGAGCCACCTCATCCCAACCAATCATGCGTTTACCGTGCTTCTGAACTATCTTTTCTACTCTTTCCACAAAATAGATATAATCATTTTTTCTTGTTACATGGCTCTCGTCCCCGCCAATATGAAAATACGGGCCTGGAGTGATAGCGGAAATTTCCCGTACTACGTCATCAATAAAGGCATAAACCGTATCCTTACGGGTATCAAAAGTGCTGAAACCTACTTGCGTGCCTTCGTATAATTTTGGCGTTTTACCGTTTCCGTTTAAAATAGGATACGACACCGAAGCGGCATTGGTGTGCCCGGGCATGTCTATTTCCGGAACAATGGTCATATAATGTTTTGCGGCATAGGCTACAATAGCCTTATAATCTTCCTGGGTAAAGAAGCCACCGGCTTCCCCGCCAACTTCTGTACTGCCCCCTATCTCCGTAAGTTTGGGCCATGATTTTATCTCAATTCGCCATCCCTGATCATCCGAAAGGTGCAGGTGAAGTACATTGATCTTGTAGTACGCCAGCAGGTCTATATATTTCTTTACATCTTCTACGCTAAAAAAGTGTCGTGCCACATCGAGCATCGAACCTCTGTATTCAAAATTGGGATTGTCTGTTATCTTCCCCGTTGGAACGGGCCAGACCGGCTGTTCGGCAAGGGTGTCGTTACTGGCTTCCGGAATGATCTGGCGCAGTGTTTGAATACCTCGGAAAGCACCTTCGGCCGTTCTGGCGTCTAGGATAACGGAATCCTTGGTAATGTTCAGATGATATGCTTCCGTACCCCCGAGCGCTGTGCTGTCCGTTTTATTGATATAAATGATACGGTCCACTGTACCCGCATCACTGGCATTTACCGGCAGGTTTAAGCCCGTTTTCCCTTTAATTTTTTCTGATAAGAACGCTCCTACTTCAGGAAATCCCGAGGCGTTGCCGGAAGTATAGATAGCGGTGTACTGATCCAAACCGAAAGCCGTATTAGTTGGTATAACCTTTAGAGGTTTTGGGATCATATGCTCCAGGGCAAGATCGGTTGGGGGAAAATCGATCGCTTTCCTTTTCTCCTCCACACAGGACAGCAGGGTAACGATTCCCATAAGTACTGTTGTAGCGGATAATAAATTCGATTTAAAACTGGCTTTTTTCATCAATTGTAGATTTCAGATTTCAAGTTTCCGGCTTTTGTGAATGATTGCATTCAGGCTTTGCCTCTTATTAACTTTCGTTTTAAAAGTTTTTCTTAGTGAAACCCCATTTTAATAATCTCGCTTTTTAGCGGGAGCGGTTAAAATGGATGGTTGAACTAACCCCGCTTTTTCAGCGGGGTCTGGGTTTAATACCTCGACCCTTGGGTCGATTCCCTCTATTGGGTCCAGGGCTTGCCCTGGGGTTTAATGCCATTTATTTCAAAGTTTAATTTATAAAAGTACGAATTACCGGCAGCCAGAGCGCATAACCCTTGGCATTCATATGAAGTCCGTCTTCAATGAATAGGTTCCCACGGACTTTTTTTCGCTCTAACATGGTATTCCAAACATCGGCAAATTTAAGGGATGGATCATTTTTACAAAGACGTCGGAACTTGCGATTCAATCTTTTATACTTGCTTTTTAAATGCCAGCGGGCCAAACTTGGTTTGGCGGCAATAAGCACTATCTCCGTACCAGGATGGCTCTTTTTTATTTTTGCGATGATCTTTTTAGTATCTGAAAGAATTTCTTCGGGCTTTTTCGCAAAAAAAATATCATTATCGCCTTCATATATAAACACTTGTATGGGGTTGAATTTTAATACAAGATCCTCGGTATATGCAAGAAGATCGGACGCCTGGGATCCCCCAAATCCGGAATTTATGATGTGATATTCCGGAAAGATCCCCTGCAGGCCTAACCACAAACGGATACTGGAACTTCCTGTAAATACTATTGTCTCCTTACTCGCATCCCACAAAGTATCGTATTTTTTCTGAATGGCTATTACTTCTTCCTGAAAGCGGGAGGGATCCTGAGCCCTGGCACTTAAGGTGAGAAAGAGAAAAACAACAATAAATGTTCTCATAAATAGAATCGACAATTGAAGCAGCAAGATAAATTATATTTAAGGATTGTTCAAATTCCCATCAAAAGCTATTGTAAAAGAAGTAATTTTAGTAGTGCATCTCAATCTAAAGATTCTCCGACCCTTGGGTCGGGCGGGCCTCGGGCCTGCCTGCCGCAGGCAGGGATAGCTGCCCGCCAGAGGCGGGTAAACTTTTAAGAAATTTTTTATTTCTGATGACCCATTGGACCAGCACTGCGGATTTCTACTCGAAACGCGGAAGTGCCTCTATGGGTTTTTAATTCTATACCGAGGATCAGTCGTTGTCGGCATAATAACGGCCCAAATGCTCCACAATGGCCATTTTTAAGGCCGGCGGATCAAAGGTGCCCTGCACTTTATACAGTACGTTCCCCCCGGGCGCAATGAGCGCAGTATAAGGCAAAGCCCCCTGCCAGTCTTTATCAACCACTTCAATTAATTCGTAGATGTCCGTTCCGGAATAAATATAATTGGTGTTTGTTGCTTCCTTCTTTTTAAGAATAGAAAGCGCCTTTTCCTTTTTTTCTATTTTGTCCGTGCTGAGAGAAACAAATTCGAAATCACGATCCCGGTACATCCTGTTTATGCTTACCAACTCAGGAAATTCGATAATACAAGGGCCGCACCAGGTCGCCCAAAGATTGATCAATCTGAGCTTATCCGAGGTGTTCTCACATAAATTTTCTACCTCTTTCAAATCAATTTCCTCAAGATTAACGGGTTCTTTGGACCATTCGGCCAGTTGTTTTTTTGCCCAATCCCCTTTCCAGGACCATTTTATGGAACATCCGAATGTTTTCGTCTGGGTCACGGGAGAATCAGTACCACTTATAAGGGCATTGAGAACATTTCTCAGATCAGGGGTTGCCGGTTTTACATAAGGGTTTTCTGTATCATCTATCCGGCCACTGTATTTCAGGATTCTTTTTTGGTCAAATACGAAGGCATGAGGAGTAGCGGCCGGCCCATAGGCCAAAGCTGTCGTTTGAGTATCACCATCATATAAGTAAGGAAAATTATATTTTTTTTGAGCAACTCGTAGTTTCATCTCGTCCATAGTATCGCTCATATCGGAATAACCCAACTCGGATAAACTAATGGCTTCCGGGTCATTGGGAGAGATCGCCACAAAACCGACCCCTTTGCTGTCATAGTCTGAGACAATTTTAATAAACTTATCTTCATATGCCTGCGCGGTCGGGCAGTGATTGCACGTAAATAAAACTACCAGATAATCAAAATGGTCAAAATCGCCAAGACTATATGTTTTCCCATCGGTAGCGGGCAATGAGAAGTCGGGCGCCTTTGATCCGGGTTTAAGGAGTTCAGGTTCTTTTTTTTCCGACTTTGCAAATGTAGACGTGTCGGTCCCTACGGCTTCTGTTACCTTATTTGGCGCTTTGTTTTTGCTTTGGTTGCATCCCAGAAGCGCAAAAAGCAGGATTACCAGTAACCATGGCTTGCAGTAATATTTCATTATATTGGGTGTCATTAAAAACGAAGCTATTTTTAAAGATAATGAAAAGTGGCGGCCAAAAGGTAAGCATGGCAAGGAAAAATCGTTATTTAAGGTTAAATTTGACGAAGGCAGGCTTCGATTAATTTAAAGCCGGAAGAGGACTTAAACGAATTCAACTATGAAAGTTTTATTTATTGGGGGCACCGGAAATATCAGCACGCCGGCCAGCCGACTGGCTATTGGGAAAGGTCTGGACCTTTACCATCTCAACAGGGGAACAACCTCCATAAAATTAACCGGGGTTAAAACGATTAAAGGGGATATCACCAAGCCCGATGAACTGTCCGAATTAAAAAAACATTCCTGGGATGTGGTGGTCAATTGGATTGCCTTTTCCCCTGAAGACATTCAGCGCGACACAGCGCTTTTTGAGGGAAAAACAAAGCAATATGTTTTTATAAGTTCCGCATCCTGTTACCAAACACCATTGCGCTACCCGGTAATTACGGAATCCACCCCTGTACATAACACTTTATGGGATTATTCCAACCTTAAAATTCAATGTGAACAACTGTTGATGAAAGCCTACCGGGAGAAGGATTTTCCGGTGACAATCGTTCGTCCGTCGCTCACTTACGATACCGTTATTCCTATTGCCATAGGGGGTTTTAAGGAGTACACTACCGCCGACAGGATCCTGAAGGGCAAAAAGATCATTGTCCACGGCGACGGAACATCCTTATGGACGGTGACACATGCCGATGATTTTGCAACAGGGTTTGTAGGCTTGCTCGGCTTAACACAAGCCATAGGGCACGCTTTTCACATCACTTCAGACGAGATACTCAGTTGGAATATGATCTATAAAATACTGGGTGAAAGCCTTGGTCGTGAGGTCCATATGGTCCATATTGCATCTGACTTTATCTGCGGAATTGACCCTTCCTTCACCGGGACACTTTTAGCGGACAAAGGGGAATCGGTCATATTCGACAACACTAAAATAAAAACTTTTGTTCCCGGCTTTAAAGCTGTCATACCTTTTTCGGAGGGGATAAAAAGAACCTTGCATTGGCTGGATGAAAATCCGGATATGAAAATCATAAACCCCGAAACCAATTCTAAGATCGATGCTATTTTAGAGGCCTATCGTTCACTTTAGATTATGGAGGCTTTAAAACAAAATAAAGTAAGTTGGGGGATTATTGGGGCAGGGGATGTTTGCGAAGTGAAAAGCGGCCCGGCTTTTCAACAAACGCCTTATTCGCAACTTACCGCCGTGATGCGAAGAAATGCCGAAAAGGCAAGGGATTTTGCGAATCGTCACGGGGTGCCAAAATGGTATAGTGACGCAGATGCCCTTATTGCAGATCCCGAAATCAATGCTATTTACATTGCCACCCCCCCTGACACCCACAAAATGTATACCCTAAAGGCCGCTGCAGCCGGAAAACCGGTATATGTTGAAAAACCAATGGCGCGAGCATACTCGGAATGTGTGGCGATGATAAAAGCATGCGAAAAGGCTAAGGTACCTTTATATGTTGCCTACTACCGCAGAGCATTGCCCAATATTCTGAAAGTCAAAGAATTCCTGGAGAGCGATGTACTTGGAGCTATCCGTTTTGTGACTATAACCCTGCTAAAACCATTAGCACCTCAAAATCGGAGCGAGGGCGGGGACGGTGATAATTGGCGCATTCGCCCGGAGATAGCCGGAGGCGGTTATTTTTATGATCTTGCCTCCCATCAGTTGGATGCCCTGGATTTTCTCATTGGGCCCGTAATTAAGGCAGAGGGTTTTGCAATGAATCAATCTGGTTTATATCTGGCGGAAGACATCACCACAGGTACTTTTCTTTTTGAAAATGGGGTTTTGGGCTCGGGCACCTGGGCCTTCAATACGGCAAAAAGGGCCGCCAAAGAGGTTACCACTATTGTAGGAAGCAAGGGACAGGTATCCTTTCCTTTTTTTGACGATCACCATGTAAAACTTGAGATTGACGGAAAACCCGGCGAATTATTTCAATTCCCCATGCCACAACATATCCAGCAACCGTTGATCCGGACTGTTGTGGAGGATATTTTAGGGAAAGGGCACTGCCCCAGTACGGGAAAGTCAGGAGCTCGTACTAATCGCGTCATGGAACAATTATGTAGAAGAATGGATGTTTAATTCCATGTAATCCGGTGCTATTTTATTGTCCTCCCATAGGGGTAGTTAATCCTTCGGCAAGGGCCCAGTCATAAAAACGGGTTATCCAGTGATCCGATGGCAACCCCTGCTGCTTCATTCCAAACCCATGTCCACCTCTTGAATACATATGAAGTCCACTGCTTTTTTTCGCATCGGCCCATGCCGAATAAAGGCTGGTGCTGGCCGGGGCAAGATCCAACGGATCGTCCGTAGCGCAAATAACAAGCATTGGCGGAGCATCTTCGGGAACTTTGTAGGGTCCAACAACAGGCATCCAGGGATACACGGGGACAATAAAATCCGGCCTGTTCTCTTTGTTGCAGTTAAAAGTTACCCCCATGGCCACTGCCCCCCCGGCAGAAAATCCCATAAACCCTATTTTATCCGGATCAATACCCAATTCTTCGGAATGGGACCGTACATAGGAAACGGCTGCCAACCCGTCATTTATAGACAAAGGAAGAATGGGTTCTACGGTTTCCTCAACACGTTCTTCTGCATCCATGATCTCCTTTACACCGTCCGCTCCTGTAGGAACCAACCGGTACTTCAGCACGAAGGCGGTAATACCCTTTTCATTGAGCCATTTGGCCACATCGGTACCTTCACTTTGTATGCTTAAGGCATACAATCCGCCGCCGGGGGCAACAATTACGGCGGTGCCATTTGCGGTGCCTTCCTTTGGTCTAAAGACCTCCATAGTAGGTACGGAAACATTGGTTACTACCTGTGTCTGCCATGCATCCGAGTAATACTCCTTTTCCCCTCCTTCCCAGGTGGTTTCAGTAGCTTTTTCATAAGGGAGGTCTATGATCTCCTGTGAAAGAACTTGCATGGCAATCCCGATACACATTATAAGTGTCATTAATTTTTTCATTTATCGTGTTTTATGTTATTGATGGGTCCAGTTTTCGGGATCATCACCGCTGTTAGGCGAAAGCCCTAAAATATCACCTTTTGTGGTCACTCCCAGACCAAGAACCGTTCGGTTTACGTAATTAAAATAACTGCTCACCTGGTTTATTTCCAAAATTTCTCCTTCCGTAAATCCTGCGTTCTTCAGTTTTTCAATATCCTTTTCTGAAATGGTACCGGGCTGCTGCGTAAGTTTTTTGGCATACATCATCCCGAGAAGGTATTTTGTATCAAAAAAAGATTCGAGAATATCGTTTTTTGCCGCGCTATAAAATTCCCTGCATTTTTTATCGTCCTTTAAAAGTCGTTTTAAACCCTCCAAATGGTGGGCAATGCAATACTCACATTTGTTGTGCATGCTTACATAGACACCTATGGATTCCAGGAACCATTTTGGCAATGTATTGTTGCTGTTGTGCAGTACGCTTTTATAAAGAGCCATATGTCCCGAAAGCGTGTGAGGCCTCAGACTATGTATAGTTAAAACATTGTCAATGCTATCATCCGGGCCCTTAATGCGGTTATAGATCCGTTTTAAATTCAAATCTGCTTCATCGTAACCAATCGTTCTTATCCAACTCATGGGGGAATTTCTGTAGTTAAAGGCAAATGCCTCAATCTAATAGTGCCGGATAAATATACTGTCTCATTTTACTTCCATAGAAATTACTGTAGGGTTGTAACTGACTCATAAGTATAGCGATCAGTTCTTCCTTGGGATCGATAAAAAAGTAGGTGCAATAGGCACCGCTCCAATAATATTGTCCAACAGATCCAGGCGACTTGCTATCCGCCACATCCGTTGTGACGCCGAATCCAAGCCCGAAACCTTGTCCCGGGGCCTGGTATAGTTTACCAACATGGTTCATTGTCATTAGTTCAACGGTTTTCGGGCCTAGCAACTGCTGTCCGTTGCCTTTTCCCTTGTTCAAAAGCATCTGGCAGAATTTTAAATAATCCGCTGCCGTCGAAAATAAACCGTGAGTGCCTCCGAACACCTTATTTCCTGCCGTGGGAAGTTGCTGCTCAGAATTTATCAATTTCCCCTCCTCATTAACATTGTGGACAGGAACCCATCTATCCCGACTTGCCTCGGGGATGTTGTAGCCCGTATCCTTCATCCCTAAAGGATCAAAAATTCGCTTTTGCAAAAATTCGGCCGTACTCATACCGGAGAAATGCTCGATTAAGAGCGAAAGTACGTCCGGAGAAGCACTGTAATACCACTGTTCGCCGGGTTGCCCTATTAATGGCAGGCTTGTCAGTGTACTTACCCTGCTTTCTATATTTTCCTGCGGTTGATTGTACAGGGCTTTTGCAATATCATTATCTAAGGTAGTACCTCCGAGGCCATGAGAGAAGCCCGCTGTATGGGTTAAGAGGTGGTGCAGCGTAATTTCGGTCCTCGAGGGTTCTGTATCCCCATCCTTTCCGGAGTGCACGTCTTTGGCCACTTTCAGCTCCTTAAATTGAGGCAGGTATCTGGAAACCGGATCGGTAAGAAAAAAATGGCCCTCCTCGTAAAGCATCATAAAAGCAACGCTGATAATAGGTTTGGTCATGGACATAATATGGAAAATATTGTCCTTTCGCATGGGGGTTTTGTCTTTTAAGCTGCTATTGCCGTAGGCTGCATCATGAACAATTTCACCTCTGCGCATTATCAGTGAAACGGCTCCCGGGATCCTTTCTTCTTTGATCTCGTTCGCAATAAAATCTACATACCGGTCTATCCGGTCTTCGGAGATTCCTGCCGTTTCAGAAATTGTAGGGGATGCCAACTGCGCATGCACTGAAGTAATTAATAGCACAAACAGCAGGCAAATGGGATACGTATATCGAATTAATTTCACAGGTTTTCTAGTTTAGGGCATCTCTAAAAACCCTACTTTGGTTGCCAACTTGTTCTTTTTCCCGGCTACTTCGTTACCAAAATACTCGTTTAGCTCTGCTAAACTACGCTTTTGGCGCCTGGATCCGAAAAAAATTCCTGCGTTATCATTCCAAGCAGAGTTATTATAGGCGCCCTTTAGTTAATTATTTGAGTATAAATTAATTTGCATATTGGGTATTGTACCAGTTTCCAAGTTATCTGTCACATTGATCGCAGTCGGGATGTTTTTGCCGGCCTTTCGACTCCGCTCAAGGTGACAAAAACTTAGATTTTGACATTTTTTAAAAATACTGGTACCATACCGGGGAATCATTAAATTAATTATGGACATTCCCTATGTTGCATGTGTTTTTAAAATTTGTTGAAGTTTCTTCCATGGGGATAGAATTTTAAGTTAGCTTACTAATTTAGTTATAACTATCATGATTTGACTTTTCGTTCTCCGGTGTGATCAATTCCCTGTATTCTTTCCAAAGCAATCATTTCCTTGGGTCTGTAATTAGTTATTAGGGCCCTGCGATGATACCTGGTGGAATTCCCTCTGCTATAATGTAAAGTGCCTCCCTGATGCAATACGCATGACCCTGGTTCCAGAGGTATACATACCGCATTTTCCTCAGTTCCCGCGCATTGCAATGCGCCCTTATTTCCCGTCTGAGTATGAGGCAGTGTAGGGAATAAGTGCGATTTTGGGACATACCACATACAGCCATTCTCTTTAATAGCCGGGTCTATCGCAACCCAACAACTCACAGCTCTTTTATCCGGAAGGTCCATCCAATAAGCGGTATCCTGGTGCCAGGGGGTCATGGTATTTGTAAAAGGCGCTTTATTGATCAACATATCAAAATCCAATTCCATATCGTCCCCCAATAGATACCGGGCTATTCGCCATGTTCTTTTATGAATAGGTTTCTCGAGCAATTCCGGGAAGACTTTGCCGGGGACCATGATCTGTGTTATTTTCTCCGTTTTACCTTCCTCTGATCCCGAGAGATCGGACCTATGCACACTGGCATTTATGCGGTTATCCAAAAAAGCATTATACACGTCGTCATAATAAGCAATTTCAACAGCATCCAGAAGGCCTTGTATCACCAGATAGCCTTCATCATTAAAGAACTTTTTTTGACTATTACTAAGTTCCAAAGCGGCAGCTTTTTTATTAATTCAACCAATTTAGAGATTTTAAAATAGCATTCCTATAGTCCACGTTAAACTTTTTAGATAAGTATTCTAAAAATTGTACTTTTAGATGGCTAATTTACCAACCGAAATTACATGACTCCTTCAAAAAATGCCGTTCTGGCGCTTTTTCTCATTAGCTTTTCACTAAGTATCAGAAGTCAGGATAACACTGCTACCACCAATATAAGGCCTACCACCAATGCAATAGCTATTGAAGCTGCCCCGGTTATTGATGGCGAAGTATTAAATGATACCATCTGGAAAAGTATAATCCCCTTTGGGGATCTGGTACAGCTGCAGCCCAACTATGGCCAGCCGGCTACCGAGAAAACGGATATCAGAATTGCCTACACCCCGGAAACCTTCTTCGTTTCAGTGGTATGTTACGATGCGCAACCAGATAATCTGGTAGTTTCAGATGCCCGGCGGGATGCCATTCTCGACAACACCGATGCCTTTATTTTTATCCTGGATACCTATAAAGACGGTCAGAACGGCTTTATTTTCGGTACAAATTCCCTCGGGGTGGAATATGATGCGCAGGTAGATAATGAAGGACAAGGCAACAACAATGTAAACCGTCAGCAGGGGGGGACAATCGGGGGTTTCAATCTCAACTGGGATGCTTCCTGGGAGGTACAGACCCAGGTCTCGGATTTTGGGTGGAGCGCCGAATTTGCCATCCCTCTCAGGACACTGCGTTTTCAATCAGGCAGGGATTGGGGGATAAATTTCAGAAGGAATATCCGTAAAAGTAACGAGATCGTGTATTGGGCGTCGCTGCCTATCGGTTTTAATCTCAACCGACTTTCCCTGGCAGGTACCCTGACAGGGCTGGATCTGAGAAGCCCCGGAAACCTCAAAATTATTCCCTATGTTTTGGGCAAACTGGAAAGGGATCATACCGTTGCCGATCCAAAAACTGATTTTACCCCTGAGGTTGGCGGCGATATTAAATACAGTGTAACGCCAAGCCTTACCCTGGACCTGACATACAATACGGATTTCGCCCAGGTTGAAGTGGATGACCAACAGGTAAACCTGGATCGTTTCAATCTTTTTTTTCCGGAAAAAAGACCCTTCTTTTTAGAGAATGCAGGGCTTTTCACCGTGGGCAGCCCGGGGGAGGTAGATCTGTTTTTCAGCAGGCGGATAGGCATTGGTGAACAAGGCAATGTAGTGCCAATTATCGGGGGCGCCCGACTTTCAGGGAAACTCAATCGCACTAATGTGGGGCTGTTGAGCATGTTTACCGACGATGTGGGGGAAGCAGGGATAGAAAAGAATAATTTTACCGTGGCGCGGGTTAATCATGAATTCAAAGGGCGCACGGCCCTGGGTGCTGTTTTTGTGAATCGCGTCGGGTTGGAATCCGATAACGATTTTAACAGGACATATGCCATAGATGGAAAACTGGGACTTGGCAGAAAGGCTAGGATGTCCGGATTCTACGCCAGGACCAATGACCCGAACGATACTATCAACGCCCATGCCTTTAAATTTCAAACAGACTATGTCTGGGACAATTGGGAAATGAGGGCGGCATACACCGAAGTGGGGCAAGGCTTTAATCCCGAGGTTGGATTTCTTTTCCGGTCGGCTTTCAAAAAACCTGAAGGCCTGGTCCTTTATCACTATCGCCCTAAAAATGAAAGCTCAAAAATATTGGAACTAAGGCCACACGTTTCCTACAGGGGGTTTTGGAATTTTGATGGGTTTCTGGAAACCAGTTTTTTACATATTGATAACCACTGGGAATTTAAAAGTGGCCTGGAGATCCACACCGGATGGAATTTTACCACGGAGGGTGTTTTGGATGCCTTTGAAATTTCGGATGGTGTGTTTGTACCGCCCGGGACCTATGATCATTCCGAGGCACAACTGGTCTTTTTTACAAATCAAAGCAAAGCGGTTTCAATAAATATCCGCTCCGTGGCCGGAGGGTCGTTCGGAGGGCACAGGTATTTAAACAGCGGTACTTTAAGACTGCGTTCGGGAGATAAATTCAACGCCGCACTCACCTATCAATACAACAGATTTGAGTTGCCCGGGGGAGATTTTACCGCTAATATTTTTGGCAGTCAGTTGGCCTATTCTTTCACACCACAAATGTATCTTCAGGGTCTCATACAAAACAACACTGTAGACAAGTTGTGGGCGGTCAATATTCGCTTCGGATGGTTACAAAGGGCCAATACCGGCTTATTTGTTGTTTACAATCACAATCTGAGGGATGGGGACCCCCTGAACAATAGTTTTATCGTTAAGTACTCCAGAATGTTCGATTTGGTGAAGTAAACGCTCGGTAAGGTTATGAAAAGTAATCTAAAGTGAATCTTATGAATAGAGGAGGATTGTGGATCATGGTTACCATGGTAATGGTATTCGGATTTCTATGTTCCCAATGTGGATCCGGAAACAAAGGAGTTAGTGTATTATTCGAGGAAAACGGCGCCAACTGGTTTGAAGGAGGGGATGCCCATTGGGAGTTCAAGGAGAAGGAATTAACAGGTACGTCCACGGGTGCCGCCGGTTTTGTGATGACCAGGGAAAGCTATAAGAATTTTGAACTACTATTGGAATTCTATCCGGATAGCACTGTTAATTCGGGAATCTTTGTGCGGTGTGCCCACAGGGAAATTTCCAATATTGATTGTTATGAAATGAATATCTGGGACCTGCATCCGGACCAGAAATCCCGAACCGGATCCATTGTTACACGTGCCGATCCCATTGCCAATGTTGAAACTCTGAATAAATGGAATACTTACAGGTTAGTATTAAAAGGAGGTGAGATAAAAACATGGGTGAACGATATATTAACCATCAATATAAAAAATCAGGAGTTGAAAGAGGGCTATATTGCACTGCAGACTGCAGAAACCGGGACCATCAAATTTAGGAATGTTACCCTTACAACACTGGAAGGAAACTAACTTTTCAGCACCTCCAATACCCTGTCCGGGGTAAAGGGTAAGTGTCGCAGCCTCTTGCCGGTTAATCTTAAGAAGGCATTGGCAATGGCGCATGCAACAAGTGGTGTTCCCGATTCGCCCACCCCTTGGGGCGGTTCGGAGGATTCGATCATAGCTGTTTCTATACTTTCCGGAATGTCTTCCATCCGTAACAGTTTGTAGTCATGAAAATTGGATTGCCTTACTTTTCCGTCTACCACGGTAATCCTTTCGTGAAGTACACTGCTCATACCCATGAGAATGCCCCCTTCCATCTGTGCCCGGACATTGTCTGGTTGCACTATGACTCCGGCATCCAGAGCATTCCAGAAATGATGCACCCTAATTTTTCCGGTGTTGTGATCCACAGAAATTTCACATATCCCTGTACTGAGGGTGCCACTGCGCTCCAGGAAAGCAATTCCCTTTGCCCGCTCTTTAGAATTTGGCTCATTCCAATTCGCCATTTCGGCGGCTTTCTCCAGGGTGGCTAACGCGCGCGGCGATCTATGCATTAGTTTTCTGCGAAGGGCAACAGGATCTATTCCCTGATCTACGGCAATTTCATCTATCATACACTCAATCGCAAATTTATTGGGTCCATGGCCCACTGCCCTCCAATGCTTTAATCTGATTCCTTCCGAGACCTCCTTAAATTCTGCATGTTGATTGGGGATATCATAGAATTCATTTTTTATTCCGCTTGCCACCAGATTGCCTCCGTCGCCAACAACGGTATGCGAGAACCCTGTAATTTTCCCCCGGGGATCTGTACATGCCACCACCCTTTGTAAAGTTAACGGCCGGAAAGCGCCATAGGTGATGTCATCTTCCCGGGTCCATAGAAGTTTCACTGCTCTGCCGGGTACCTCTTTAGCCAGCAGGGCACATTCTGTGGTAAAATCGGTCATGCTTCTTCTTCCAAAACCACCCCCAAGGTATTGGAGATTAATCTTAACCTGATCCGGGTTTAAACCAAGCACCTGGGGGATACCCAATTTGGAATCGGCACCCTGTTGACTGCCCACCCAAACCTCGGCACTCCGACCATCTTCGGCTACCTTTACTACAGCATTCAGCGGTTCCATCTGAGCGTGGTAGACATAATCATTTTTGAAGTCAATCGTATAGGTTTTGGCCGCCTTGCGCAAGGCCATCCGCATATCTCCAATAGTTGTAAGAACCTCCCCCTTTTTGTTTTGGGAAGCGATCTTTTCATATTTCGCAAAGCAATCCTGCGAATTAAATCCATTAGCACTTGCAATGCTCCAATCAATTTTCAATTGTTTTTTGGCCGCTAAAGCCCCTTCCAGGGAAGTGGCGATCAGCCCCACGGCATAATCAATTGGAACAACTTTTAGAACACCGTCCAAGGCAAGAATATCTTTCTCATTCCTTAAAGTAGGTTTGGCGCCATGGATGGGACCCCGTTCTAACACGCCGTAAACCATATTTGGCTGGCGGAAGTCAATTGCAAATTGTGCGCTGCCATCGATCTTTTCAGGAATGTCAGTGCGGGCCAGGTCCTTTCCAACCAAACGGTAATTTTTCGGATCCTTTAATTCTTCCTTGTTGAATTCCGGTAATTGGGCGGGAATTTCGAGAAAGGGAATGAGTTCGCCATAACCTATTTTTCTACTTCCACCCGTATGGATTACCACACCCGCTTCGGTGTGGATTTCTTTAAGAGGTACCTGCCAATGTCTGGCTGCGCTATGCATAAGAATGTGGCGTGCCTGAGCCCCTGCTTTTCTCATAACAGGATAGTACCCCTTGGTTACCCTGCTCCCCGCAGAAATCATCACTTTAACATTAGGTTGCCACGCAATGGATCCATATATGTCAGCTTCCTGAGGTGAAAACTCAACATTTACCAAAGACCAATCGGCGTCCATTTCCTCGGCAAACAACGCAGGTAAGGACGTCATAGAACCCTGGCCCATCTCGGCCGCCGGATTATAAATGGTAACCTGCCCGTCTGACGAGAGGTGCACCCATGAAGTTAACTGGTACTTTTTTATCTGTGATTGAATTTCCTTTGTATTCCTACAGGAAATCAGTTGAGGTAAAAGCCCCGAAGCTCCGATGAAGAGCGCCACACCTCCCGAAGATTTAAGGAAATGCCGCCTGTTAATGGATTTAGGGACTTTTGTCATAAAGCTACTTTATTTATTAGTGAAACCCCATTTTAACAATCCCGCTTTCTAGCGGGAGCGGTTAAAATGGATGGTTGAACTAAGCCCGCTTTTTCAGCGAGGCCTAGGTTTAATCTAAGTAATTCCCCTATGGCTTGCCTCGGGCCTGCCTGCCGGTAGGCAGGGATAGTTGCCCGCCAGAGGCGGGTAAACTTTCAAGAAATTTTTTATTACCTCGACCCCTGGGTCGGTTTCTTCTATTGGATCCAGGGCGTGCCCGGGGTTTAATACCATTTACTTTGCCGCTGTTATAAATGACAGGCTCTTTGATCATTCCGATCAGTGGCCTGCAAGTTTATTTTCAGAGGCCATTTGAATGGCTTTGACGATCCGCATATAAGTGCCACAGCGGCATAGATTGCCATTCATGTGCGAAATAATTTCTTCGCGGCTCGGGGATGGATTTTCTTCAAGCAAAGCCGCCGCCTGCATGATCTGTCCCGACTGACAATAACCACATTGTGGGGCCTGTGCCGCTATCCATGCCTTTTGAACAGGATGACTGCCACCTTCGGACAATCCTTCAATCGTAACTATTTTCTGGCCATCTGAAAAATTACTTACAGGCAGCAGACAGGACTTCATCGGAGTCTTGTCGATATGTATGGTACAAGCGCCGCATTGCCCGATACCACAGCCATATTTTGTACCGGTTAGTCCAAGGTACTCCCGCAATACCCATAGCAACAAAGTCCCCGGATCGGTTACTATATCGTACTCCCTGTTATTTATGATTAGAGTATATGTTGCCATAGCCTGAAACTATTTGCCCATGAAGTTAACTAAAAGGACTGAGGAAGACAAACAATAACGGCCTGAAGAATAATTTAGCAACGCCTCCGTAGTGTCATCCTTGCATGGAATAAAAGAGGGATTTTAGGTCTTCCGGTTTAGCAGCTTAGCAGGCCACATTAGTTTCCTGCAGCGGCATTGGCTAAATTAGCAAGGGCGGTAGAAATGGTCTGAATTTGTTCATTGCGATCAAAAATACCATGCCTTTCAGCCAGGTATGCCGGATCATTGTAGGAAATAAATACGTCCTCATTATCATCCTGCCATACCAGCATTTTTTGCGGCAGATCTATGGAAACGGACTGTGATGATTGCATTAAAGGTGTTCCCAGATTCGGATTTCCGAAAACTACCAAGCTCGTTGGATTTAACGTCATACCTACGCTTTCCGCATTGGCCTGATGATCTAATTCGGCAACAAGGATAAGATTGGCATTCCCTTCTATGGCCTGCACAAGAGCCGTGTAGGCGGCATCAAACTCCTGGGGACCGGGAACTGTAATGATCCCTTCTCCCCCTTGGGGTAGATTTGTCCCCACCGGAATAACGTCATTGCCTGTTGCATTGGAGGTAATTGTTTCCAGGGCAGTAGAAATTGTGGAAAGTGTCGGGGCGGTCAGGCCATGCCGCGAAGCCAGATAATCGGTTGAATTGTAAATGGCAAAAACTTCATCGGTAGCCGTGGTGTAAACGGCTATTTTCTGAGGCAGATCAAGGCCGGCCAATTGGTTTTCCTGCATCAACGGCGTTCCTAAATTCGGATTGCCGAAGAGAATTGTCCGCGTCTCCCTTAAGGTTAGCCCGGCATTCTGTGCATTGATACTGTGATTCACCTCTGCAACGATCCCGATATTCTCATTTTCTTCCAGGGCAATTTTGATGGCGTTATAGGTTTCTAAATTGCTCAAATCTGAAATGGAATACTGAAGTCCTGCTCCAAGGGAAGAGGCACCATTAGGGCCACTGGGCTCATCATCTTCACAAGCTGAAATGAAAAGTGAAAAGAACAGGGGAATACATAGTTTAGAGATCATAACCGTTTTTCTTTAAAATTATGATAAATGACACTGCGTTATTAACGCCCACCGGATAATCCTTAACGCAATCAAATGAGTTGATCTGGTATTGATGTATCATTCTGGGGGAAAATCCCTCGCCTTTAGTATTTATTTTTTGCGCTCTGCTTTGCGCCGTACGCCTAACGCAAAAAAGGCGTATTGCGAAATGCGTCGGCGATAGACAGGTGTTTGAACTTTAGCCGACTTTCAGTCGGGATCCAAACCCATCGGGCTTTAAC
Source organism: Flavobacteriaceae bacterium (assembly GCA_041743085.1). Lineage (GTDB taxonomy): Bacteria > Bacteroidota > Bacteroidia > Flavobacteriales > Flavobacteriaceae > JAFMPW01. The sequence continues at coordinate 133,893 of JBGTNL010000038.1, read as the reverse complement.
CGATGGTAGTTTAGTGGAAACTTGGATTATTTTAAGGGCGGGGTCAAGTGCCAATCTGAATGCTAAATATTCTTTGTTTTAAAATAAACGACATTATCTTTTGGATGGCTGGTTACCGTTCACCGGACACCATTTACATTCATTTTTAAGGTGTAGACCGAATTCATTGCAGTAACAAATAAGGTTTTTTGATCCTTTCCGCCGAAGGTTACATTGGCCGTCCATTTCTGCGGAACCGGTATGTGGAGTATTTGCTCTCCCTCCGGGCTGAAAACCGTCACGCCGTCACCCGTAAGGTATACGTTCCCCTTATTATCAATCGTCATGCCATCGGATCCCATCTGGCAGAAAAGGGTTTTGTTTTTTAAGCTCCCGTCATCTTCTATGTCAAAGGAATAAGTTTTCTTGTCACCAATGTCCGCTACGTACAGAAGTTTTCCCTCCGGGCTGCCAATGATGCCATTGGGTTGCACAAAGTCGGCTGCTGCAACGCGCAATCCACCCATATCCGGTCTAAGGTAGTACACTTGTTGATTTTCAAGTTCTTTTTCTTTTCGCTCCCAATAGGGTCTCTGGTAATACGGATCCGTGAAATATATGCCCCCCCCGGGGTCTACCCACAGGTCGTTGGGCCCATTTAATTTTTTACCCTCATACGCGTCCAATAGTACGGTCACATTTTTTTCGGGGTCGATGCGCCATAGTTCAAATTTTTCATCGGCAGCGGCCATAAGATTTCCCTCGTGGTCAAAATACAGCCCGTTTGCCCTGCCTGAAGGCTGCATATAGGTACTAACAGTTCCCTGCCCTGCATCCCATTTGAGTATTCTGTTGTTCGGCTGGTCCGTGAAAAAGACATTCCCCTCTTCGTCTACGGCAGGACCTTCGGTAAATTCATAATCCGCCGAAACCAGGGTCAGTTCTGCCCCGTCAGCGACCAGATTGGGCTCCTGGGAACTACAGGAGGTCAGAAAAAACAACAAACCCGGAAGAACGGCTCGTAGGACAGCTATAGTTTTCATGCGAATAAATTCATGTTAATAATTTGATTTTCAATTATTTGCGTTTATTTGAATAATTGCAAAAAGAATCAAGAGCCAAGAGGCTAGAACCTAGACTTTTATACGTCCGTTCGATTGCAATCTGTCTTGTTTCTTGGTTCTAGGCTCTAGTTTCCAGGCTTATTCATCTCCTTTTGTGACGGGTTCCTTAAAATTGTTTTGCACCGCCATGGGTGTTTCATATGGATATTCTTTTTTACTTTTTATCACTAATGTCCGGTTAAAGACGTAAGACCGCTGCGCTACAAGACATAAGACGTAGACCTGATCGTGACCAACCGAAATCATATAGTTGATTCAGGGGCCAAAGATACGTTCATACTTGTTGGCAATGTATGAAAAGCAAGCCCTTGGATAACAAATATAATGGGAACGCCCAATATACTTGTAGTTTTGGTATTACCGGACAACAATAACTTTTTATTAAATTGTTTTGAATTCTTTTTAACCGTATTTTTAACCGCACCAATTTTCAGATCATCCTCTATATAGGCAAATATCCTAATTTTATGACTTCACGGCGCAATTTTATTCAAAAGCTTACTGTTTCGGCCATTGGATTACCACTTTTGCATACTTCTTCAGAGCTTTATGCATTGTCATACCCCCCTTATGAAGGGCCCATGCTTCGCATGGCTATTATGGGACTTGGAAGTTATGGCACCCGGGTTGCCGAAGCAATGCAATCTTGTAAACGGGCCAAATTGGTCGGGGTTATAAGTGGTACCCCTTCGAAGGTCACTGCCTGGCGGGCAAAATATAACATTTCCGAAAAAAATTGTTACAATTATCAAAATTTTGACAAGATCAAAGACAATCCGGATATAGATGCGGTTTATGTTATAACCCCCAATGGCCTTCACCGCGAGCATACCGTTCGCATAGCCAAAGCGGGGAAACATGTTATCTGTGAAAAACCTATGGGGGTTAACGCCAAAGAGGGCGAAGAAATGGTTGCAGCCTGTAAGGCAGCCAATGTAAAATTACTCATTGGTTATAGAATGCACTTTGAGCCAAATACGGTTAAAGTTGTGCAAATGCGGAAGGCCGGTGAATTTGGGAAACCTCTTTTTTTCCAGGGGCAAAGCGGATTTATAATAGGGGATCCCAACCAATGGCGATTGAACAAGGAACTATCCGGGGGCGGAGCCATGATGGACATCGGTATTTATTCCATAAATGGTGCCCGATATATGATTGGAGAAGAACCTACATGGGTTACTGCACAGGAAACCAAAAATAATCCTGAAAAATTTAAGGAAGGGATAGATGAAACCATCCAGTTTCAAATGGGTTTCCCCGGTGGCGCTGTAGCTTCATGCCTGTCAACCTATTCAATGAACAACCTCGACCGTTTTTTCCTGAACGGTGAAAAAGGATTTGCAGAAATGCAACCCTCCACAGGCTATGGCCCCATCAAAGGGCGTACGCATCTTGGCCCGCTAACAGAACCCATCGTAACCCATCAGACAGTTCAGATGGATGAAATGGCTGGTATCATTTTAGACGGTGATGAACCTCTGGTTCCCGTTAACGGGGAGGAAGGCGTTAAGGATATGAAAATCATTGATGCCATTTTTTTGGCGGCAAAAACCGGTAATAAGGTCGATCTGTAATTTAGCCGCTTCTCAGTTCGGCACGGTCATTTAAAACGATATTAAATTTAATTCAATATAAAATATAAGATGAATATATTTTCATTACTAAAAATTAGAAACACAAATTTACTATTCGCATTTTCCCTAATTATAATGTTCGCGGCATGCAGGGAAGAAACCAAGGATAAAGAAGAAGCAGCGCCAGATTTGGCGTTGAGTGAAGACCATGCGGGCTTGGTGGTTCCTGATGGTTTCGGAGTAGTGAAGGTTGCAGACTCCCTGGGGAAGCCCCGCCATATTGCTGTTACTTCCAAAGGCGGTATATACGTAAAATTAAGAGAGGCTGTTGACGGAAAAAGCATACTTTATCTTGAGGATACTGACGGAGATGGTGTTGCCGATTCAAAACAAGGTTTCGGCGATTATGGGGGATCAGGGATTTATTTGGGTAATAACTATCTATATGCTACGTCTGACGAGGCCATTTTCCGGTATCCACTTGATGGTAACGCAAAAGTTACCGCTCCCAACACCCCGGATACCCTGGTGCATAAATTGGTTGCGAGAAGGTCACATGCAACAAAATCAATAACCATGGATAAGGCGGGAAACATTTATGTAAATATTGGCGCTTATTCAAATGCCTGCCAGGAAGAGGACAGGACATTAGGCTCCCCGGGAATGATGCCCTGCAAAATTCTTGATTCCGCAGGGGGTATCTGGAGGTTCAGAACCGATAAACTAATGCAATCCTATGGTGACGGTACCCGGTTTGCAACCGGATTAAGGAATGTTGTAGGGCTGGATTGGAATAGTGAAATTAATAAGTTATTTGTTACCCAGCATGGGAGGGATCAGTTGAACACCCTCTATCCCGATCTATACGATACGGAATCGTCGGCCACACTTCCCGCAGAAACAATGTATATGGTGGAAGAGGGCGACGACGCGGGCTGGCCCTATATTTATTATGATCAAATTAAGAAAAAGAAGATCCTGTCCCCTGAATACGGCGGGGATACCAAAAAGACCGGCGGTGAAGATGCCATAGATCCTGTAGTTGCCTTTCCGGGGCACCTTGCCCCCAATGCACTGCTCTTCTATACCGGAAATATGTTTCCGGAAAAGTATAAAAATGGGGCATTTATCGCCTTTCACGGTTCCTGGAACCGGGCTCCGGAAGTGCAGGAGGGTTATATGGTTGCTTTTGTTCCCTTTGAGAATGGAAAACCCGGTGGTGACTGGGAAGTATTTGCGGATGGCTTTGCGGGTATCGATACTATTCAATCCCCCGATCAGGCCGCGCACAGGCCAACAGGTTTAGCTCAGGGACCGGATGGATCCTTATATGTTTCTGATGATGCCGGGGGTACCCTGTACAGGATTGTTTATACCGGTGAGTAACCAAAGTACAAAATCAGGCAGTGGGATTCAGATTAAACTGTTTTTCACCATTTTGTTGGTATTGCTATTTGCCGGCTGCGGGGAGACTAAGAGGAACAATAAGGAAAGTTCGGAAACAGCCGTTGAAAAAGCTACAAATGCTTCTACGAAAATAGATTCCGTCAGAACCCCTGAGTATATGTCAGCAGGGAAGCAGGTTTACGTGCAGAATTGTTTGGTTTGTCATCAGGCTACAGGGAGCGGCGTTTCCGGTTTAAACCCTCCTTTAAAAAATACACTGTATGTTACCGGAGATACTGATCAATTGCTGGCCATCCTTATAAACGGTTCAAATGAGGGGCTGGTAGTAAATGGTTCTACCTATTCAAATGCGATGCCCGCATTCGGTATGCTTAGCGATGCCGAAATAGCCCACGTTGCCTCCTATATAAGAAATAGTTTCGGAAATGCGGCTGCTCCGGTAACCAGCGAAGAAGTTTCCGCTTTCAGGTCAAAAACCGGGAAATAGGAGGTTTAAGTTTGAAAAAACCGATGACAAGGCATCAAAAAATCGCTGTCTTACTCTTCCTTCCATCCCGGACCCTTTACGAACTTTCCGGGAAATGCTCCTGTATGCTCACCGTCTTTCAATACCTGCGTACCATTTACTAAAACGTGTATCATACCTGTAGCATATTGATGGGGTTTGTCGAAGGTGGCATTATCTTTAATTTCGTCTGCATTAAAAAGCACCACATCGGCAAAGTAGCCTTCTTTTAGCGCTCCCCGTTTTTTTAATTTTAAATTTGTGGCAGGCAAGGTGGTTAGTTTGTAAATGGCTTCCTCCAGTGGTATTACCTTTTCTTCGCGCACAAAATGACCAAGAAGGCGGGCGAAGGAGCCATATGCCCTCGGATGTGTGCTTTGTTCCAGAAATACCCCCTCATTGGTATAGGAACCCGCATCGGAGCAAATGGACATATAGGGGAGTTTCAGTTTCTTTTTTATATTGTCATCAGACATGGAGAAATAGACCACTTGTATTCTGCTGTCGTCCTCATAAATAAGATCTACCACCGTCTCGGCCGCAGGTTTATTTCGTTCCCGGGCAACTTCAGCAAGGGTCTTTCCAATGAGATTTCGCATATCCTTATTTTTAAATCCGACGAAGAGGATCTTATCCGGGGGTACATGGAATTTTATCTCTTCTATCATCTGTTTTCTTTTGCCGGGTTGCTTCATTAAGGATATCGTTTTATCGTGTCCACCTTCCTTGGCCCAGGCCGGTAACACAATATTCAACCCGGTAGAACTGGCATTGTACATATACATATCGGTGGTGACTTGCAAACCTCTTTCCCTTGCATTATTGACCAGCGCTATCGCCTCGTCCAGCAAATGCCAGTTCTCCGTACCCGATGCCTTAAAGTGATAGATCTCTGAAGGGATATTGGCGTTCTCTGCAATTTCTATCAATTCCTGAACTGCTTCCAGCAATTTCTCCTCCTCATCCCGAATATGGGAAATATACATACCGTCATTGGCAGAAACCACTTTAGCCAACGCAATAATTTCTTCGGTCTTGGCATGTCCGCTTGGCACATAAATGAGGGAGGTAGAAAGTCCGACAGCTCCTTCCTCCATAGCTCGTTGCGTTAATTCCTTCATTTTACCCAATTCTTCGGCAGTTGGCTTTCTATTTTCGTAACCCATTACATATTCCCGGAGCGTCCCGTTTCCCACAAAGGAAGCTATATTGGTTGATACTCCTTTTTTCTCCAGAAATTCAAGATATTCCCCCAAAGTAGTCCAGGAAATATCATAGGTAATGTTCTGCTGGTCTTCCTTCATTTCTTTCTTCATGTTTTCATTTAAGGGTCCCATGGAATGTCCTTCTCCTAAAACCTCCAGGGTCACTCCCTGCCGGATATCCCCCTGGGACCTGCCATCTTCAATAAGCGAAACATTCGCCCAACTCAGCATATTAATAAATCCCGGAGCCACCGTGAGACCCGTTGCATCAATTTCCGTAGTTCCCGTAGCATCCCCCAGGTTGCCTATGGCCGCTAAGGTATCTGCATTTATGCCGATCGACCCGTTAAAGGCCACTTCCCCGGAACCGTCGATGATTGTTCCGTTTTTTATGAGAACATCGTACCTAGGGGTTTTTGAGCAAGCTATTGAAAGGAGAAAGGTCAAGAAAAGAAGTATACTACAATTGTGTTTCATAAGTGACGTTTTTAATTGAGCTTTTTGTCCGGATCGTCGATTAATGGGCATCCCTAAAAATACGCAATTTCATTGCAGCGATCCTATGTAATCAAACGCTATGCAACTAAAAATCCCTGGTAGGCGTTAAGGAAGAAATAGTTGGCAGGGCCTGTGCGTAACTTGACCGTCCATTTACGTACTGTTCGCTTTCTATTCTGGCTAGAAAGTGGTTTCAGTTTTTCGTAAAATTTCATTACTACCTTTTTAGTAGACTAGAAAAGTAGTTTTAAAACGCCCAGCACGCCCACGGCGATAATGCTTAGGATGCTGATCCATAAAACAAGATCATAAAAAATTCCGGGTCTGAAAAACCGCTGCAATCTTTTATATCTAAAATGAAGCACTGCAAAAACGACCAGAAAGAGGAGGAAGGATCCCACGATTCCACCTGTGATTACCATCAAGACGGGTAATTTTATAAAGACAAACAATAATGCCCACAACAAAGGCAGTACCCATGCAAGAATGGCGACCGTGCGTTTGCGAATTGCAAAATCCCCAAAATTAATCCACCCGATCTGCCCGAAGATATCGGAAAGCTGCCGGGTCCATGCGGCCAGGGCAGCAAACAGCGTAGAAAACAGTGTTATGAAAGCCCCAATTAAAAATGCTGTTTTCGCGTACGGCCCCAGGGATTGCGTATACATTTCGGACAGCGTCTCCACCATAGCGTAGCCTTGAGGCACATGTCCCTGCGCATGCAAAACCGCTGCACCCAGGAGATAAAATGCGGCGGTTACCGTGGTGTATACGCACATTGCCATGAGCGCATCCAGTTTCATGACCTTGAGCCAACCTTCGGCCCTTTCCTTCCATGCTTCGGAGCCGTCATTTTTGCCGGTGAAGGAAGCATAACCTTTCTCCAGGCACCAATAATTGTAGTGGATGATCTCATCGCCTCCGACGCCCGTAATACCGAAGGCGCCAAATGCCACGGCAACGGCTTCTTTGGGAAGATTTAACTGCAGTCCGCTCCAGAGGTCATCCCAGCTGATCTGAAATGGCGTGAAGGAGAGGAAATACAGGGAAGCAAAGGTAAAAAGAGTAAAGAGGCCAATCATCCCAAGGGAGATCTTTTCAATGAAATGGTAGTAACCTCTGAAAATCATGAGCGCAACTACAATTGCAATAAGAAAGGCATAAACAGGAATTCCCAGGCCGGGGGCCAGGATATTCAGTATAATGGCAACTCCTCCCACAATTCCACCTACCTGGAGTAACTTTATGATCATCACGAGAAGCACTGTCCACACCGTCCATTTGGCCCTGCCAAAGCGCGGCCCGGGCAATTTGTTAAAGGCCTGCATGGCCGTTTCTCCGGTAAGGATGGTATGCTTGCCAAATTCGAGTTGCACGGCTACTTTTACTATGCAACTCACTATGATCACCCAAAAAGTAATGAAACCCGCCTGGGCGCCGAGGGTAGTGGTGGCAATCAATTCCCCTGAACCCACAATGGAAGCGGACAATATAAAACTAGGTCCCAGAAATTTTAGCCTGTCCCTGAAATTGTCGGGGGGTTGCCTCGCTTTTTCAGGGGAGAGAACATACGGATCTACGGGCTCGGGCATATTTTTTTATTCGTAGTTACTAACCCCGGAGATTACGCATAAACTCCATATTGTGTTTCATACTTTCAAGGGGCGTAGTGGCGTACTCTTCCTGTTCAATAAAAATATGTTGTACCCCAGAAGCTTTCTGATTGGCCATCATTGCGGGAATGTTGAGGCCCCCTTTTCCAAATTCGGTGCTCTGTTTTTCGCTCATATCCATATCCTTTAAATGCCATAAGGGAAAACGGCCGGGATAATTCTTAAAGTAGTCCAATGGGTCTTTGCCGCCAACGATGACCCATCCAAGATCCAATTCCATGTGCACGTAGTCGGGTTCGGTATTTTTAAGCAGAATATCATAAAGTACTTCCCCGTTTTCAGTCTCAAATTCGTAGGCGTGGTTGTGATAGCCGAATTTTAGTCCTAGTTTTTTGCAATCTTCCCCCGCATTGTTAAAAGCCTCGGCCACATTTTTGTAATTATCTACGGTTTGCCCCTCAGTGGGCATGGTAGAACAAATAAGGTATTTCTGGCCAGATGCCACCGCCTGCTCCATGGTGTTTTGCCAATTTTCGTCCAGATGCACATGGCCACTTACCAATTTCATTCCAAGGTCATTGCAGACATCTTTCATTTCTTTCGCTTTCAGGCCGTAATAATGTCCTTTTTCGCTTCGTGCGGTTTCAATTTCCCTGATCCCAATAGCCGCAATTTGCTTCAATGTACCCACAGGATCTGCGGCCATTTCTTTTCGAAAGGTATAGAGTTGAACCCCTAACTTTTTTTCTTTTGCCGGGATAAGGGAAAAGGAGGGCAGAATGGTAACGCCCATGGCGATGGCCCCGGTTTGTTTCATAAAATCTCTTCTTGTTCTCATGGAATACGTTTTATTGAATTAGTAAGCCGGTCATATGGTTTTATTGAGACCAAGATGTGGGTATTCTGTCCCAGCGGTGTTTACGCAGTTCCCGGAACAATTCTTCCGGCAGGCCCTTACCGTCGCTCAAGGCGGTATTGGCGGTCACATTACGGGCTTTGCGCATACCCGGAATGATAGTGCTTACCGTATTGTTCATAGTTATAAACCGCAATGCCATTTCGGCCATGGTCATCCCCTCCGGAACCAGAGGGCGAAGCAAATCTGCCTTATCGGCACTTGAATTGAGATTTTCCGGCACAAAATAGGTGCCTCTCCAATCGCCTTCGGGAAAGGTGGTCTCTCTAGTAATGTTACCGGTAAGTGTACCTTCATCAAAAGGGACTCTGGCAATAACACCGATATTTAACTCTTCACAGAGCGGGAATAATACATCTTCAGGCGCCTGATCGAAGATATTGTAAATGATCTGAACGGCATCAATCAATCCTGTTTTAAGGGCTGCAATGCCATTCTCAGGTTCCCAACGGTTTACACTTATTCCCATTGCGGCAATCTTCCCTGCGCTCTTAAGGTCTTCCACGGCACGCCGCCATTCGTCTCTCCCTGACCAGCCATCGTACCAGGTGTGAAACTGCATTAAATCAATTTGCTCCAATCCTAAATTCTTTAAAGTCTTATCGGTGTACTCCAACACATGCTCTTTGGGATAGGATTCTTCAAAAGTGTATTCCGGTATTGCCGGCCATTTAAAATTCTTTGGAGGGATTTTACTGGCGGTATACAACTTCGTATTGGGATGCCGTTTCACCAGCTGGCCCAGTAACTTTTCACTATGTCCTTCCCCGTAGCCCCATGCGGTATCAAAGAAGTTCACCCCACGTTCTACGGCCAGATCCAAGGATTTAGCAGAGAGGATATCATCGGAATCCGTCCAACCCCCCATACCCCACATGCCGTATCCTATTTCGCTCACCTTCCATTGGGTCTTTCCGAATTTTCTATAATTCATGTTGTATCATTTAGTGTTCCTGTTCGTAATGGGCTTTTAGTACATCCTCGGCAAAATCGTTCGTAAGATCGCGGACCACGGTATGCACATGGTTGGCATCATTCTGGATATTATCATATTCTATCAGCAGGGTAGGGCCCTGGATCCTGTAATAATGGGCAATGCCCTCCCTTAGTCCGCCCGCCCATGCGAAGTGCAGATTATCCAGCCCGGCATCGGCGATCTTTGCCCTTAACGTTTCCGAAAAATCGAAAATATAGTTACCGATGTACACATTCAGGAGTCGCATGAACAGGTCTTTTTGCGGTGCTGTCAACGCCTTGTATGAAATTCCGGTGGTCTCCATCTTCTTTACCTCACGGTCATTCCCGGTAAGGATCTCCCGGGGCGCGTTTTCGGCGAATTTCGTGATCTTTAATTGATCCTTACTCAGGGAATTCACCAAATCAAACCCCAATTCGGATTCCTGTTTTAAGACTTCCTTTCCCCGTTGTTGTTCAATTTTAACAATTCCCGGATTGGAGCCCAGAAAAGAGGGTGTTGCCGATAAAAGTTTGCCCTGCCCCGAAGTAAAGTTCCATGAAATATGATGACCTTCAAAGCGCCATCCCCACACCCCATCGGGAGACGGCTTGCCGAAAATGCAGAAGTGATAATTCAAAGGATCCCTCATGGGGGAGCCATCGGCCATACGAAGTCTGTTGTTCTCAATAATGATCAGTACCTTTTCGAGCTCCATGATCTCCCGGGATTTTTTAAATCCCTCCCCGCTCAGGGACGCCTTCAACAGATCCAGCGCCGATTGCCTTTGTTTTTCATCAAAGTCGTTAAAGGTAGGCCCTTTTCGGGAAACCGGCACAAAATTCCAATTGTAACGTTCGGAGTCCTCAAATGCAAAGAGGGCATTTTCCTTTAGCGTTGGAGACAAGGTATTGATAAATGCAGTTGCTTTTTCAGAGAGATCCTGGGCACTCAATTTTGCAATGAGGAACATCCACAAGATTGGAAATATCGCTTTTTTACATCGCATATTTTACAGATTGATTTATGGGCATCTCTAAAAACCCTACTTTGGTTGCTAACAGAGTTTTTGAGGTGCCCTCATGTTATTTTCTAAAAATGTACCTGACCAAACACCATTACTTTAGCCTATAGCTGACGAAGGCCACCCTTTGACTGTCGGGGGACCACGAAGGGACGTTGATGGTCCCCTGTCCGCCAAACAGCTTTGCCATCACCTGAATTTCCCTTGTATCGAGATTCATTAACCGAAGTGTCACATCTTTATTGGGAGGATGTGAATTGGCGGGAACATCGGTTCCGAAGGATACGTAAGCAATCCATTTGCCATCCGGCGAAGGATGTGCAAACCAGTCGTTGTATTCATCGGACGTAATCTGCTCCTGTCCCGTGCCGTCGGATTTCATTCTCCATATTTGCATGGTTCCGGATCGTTCCGAATTAAAATAGATGTACTTCCCATCCGGAGAATAATCAGGGCCATCATCCAGGCCTTCTGCCGTAGTTAAGCGGGTTTCTTCTCCCCCTACCAGGGGTATCGTATAAATATCATAATTCCCGTTCCTTTCAGCGCAATAGGCCAGGGTTTTGCCGTCCGGGGACCATCCGTGCCAATAGGAAGGGCCTTGAGGCGTAATTTTCTCAGGTTTCCCGCCGTCAATGGGTATGGAATAAATTAAAGACTTCCCGGTCTCGGTTTGGTCACTGATGACCATTTTAGTGCCATCCGGTGATATACCGTGATCATTGTTGATTCTTTTGGCGAAACCCGTTGGGATCAACTCCGGATTCCCGCCTTCCGATGGGATCTTGTATAATTGTCCGCCACTATTATAGATCAGGTGCTTTCCGTCCGGCGTCCAGTTGGGCGCTTCAATATGGTTTTGGGTATGAAAGACAACCCGGCGGTCAAAGGAAGATATGGGAATGGTTTCCAGAGTACTTTCAACTTTTTTTAAAGAATCCGCTTTTTTGGGGATCGATTCAATAATAATATTGGAAAATTTTGCGGTTTCCACTACATCAGGATTGTGGGAACATACCCCAAGTCCAACATAAAAGGGTTCTGAAAACGGCAACTTAAAGGAACCGCCGGACGAATGGACCTTTTCACCATTCGAACTAACAGACATCGAAATATAATCACCCTCCTTTTCTATACGTACGCGTTTCGGGGCAGAGACATTGGCTTGTATCTCACGGGTTGGGGCTCCTGCGGTCTCACGGTACTGAATGGAGGTAAGTCCATCACCATGGACTGCGGCGTCGGCATAGGCCGAGTTGGTTTCCAGACCCTGCCGGATGATAAGACAAGCTTTTCTATGGGGGTCAACGCCCTTGCCGAGCCACTCAATGTCCGCGGCAAGGGAAACATCGCCCGACATTTTTTTCCATACGTAATGGAATTCGTCTTTGTCGAACCACATGTTGGCACCGCTTCCCGAAACGGTATAACTGCTGTCTGAGGCGGTAAATTGCACCGCACCTTTGTGTTTCACATTCCCTATATCCCCATTTCCTTCAAAAATGCCAAGATCTGAATAGACACTCCATCCACCCAATACACATATAAACACCAAACAGCACCCATATTTGAAAATTTTATTCATAATTACATTGCTTTAAGGCATTTAAAGTAAGCCAAATATTGGCCACATCAAAATCGTTTTTGTGCTATTCGGCCGGCGGGAGATTGTGATGTCTTCATTACTTCGGGGGATCCGCTCCTTAATTTTCCAAGGCGTCATTTACGGCATTCACCACTATCTCAAGATCATTTACTCCCCGGAAACCGCTAAAGCCCACCGCCAGATCCACATCCCCCAGTTTTATCGGCTGCCCGCCTTCCCAACCTATAAAATCGGGTCTTTCAATGCCAAATTGTTTATCCTCTAACTTGCCGGCGAAAACCAATTCTTCAAATTGTCCGGTCTTTTTTTTAGTGATCCAAACCTGACTTGCTTTAATCCAGGCAATCCTAAAAAAAGAACGCCGTCTTATAGGGTCATCACCGTACATTTTACCGTATACCTGCCCTTGGTTATCGATCATACACACTGCCACATTCCCGGCGGAAATAGACCTGTCTTCCTCGTTGGCCATGTATTCGGGGATTTGCCTCTCGATGGAAGCATACATTTTTTCAACCGCTTCTAAAAATTCAGTTTTATTCATAAGCATGAAATTAATATAAAATAAAGCTTCCGGATGAAATTATCCAAAAGCTATGTGCCCGTGCCTCGGCGGCCTTGCAGGAAATTTCCCCTTAAACCCTGCCACGTCCGTCCCAGAGATGACGTCTTAGTACAGTAACAATTCAATCTTTCTGAAATCAATAGGATGACTGTTGGACTGGAGCGAAATATACCCCTCCGTAACGGAGGCATCTCCGTTATGGATCATTGCTTTGGCTATTTCATTCTCCAGATCGTAGGTAGCATTACCGTAGCGGAGTATTTGTTCCCCGTTTACATAATGCGTTATCACACCATGATTGACATCTATTTCCAGAGTTACCCATTGATCCCCGTGAAAAGTTCTTTTAACGGTGGGGGGAGTACAATACGAGTCATTCTTTTCGCCATTTATCACTACAAACATGCCATTGGCACAGATCTCACCTACGGGCCGTTCGTCCGTCCCGTTACCTCCATGAAGGTTGTATTCCAGGCACACCGGGAACTGCTGATCTAATTTAATCGTTTCGGGAGCCTGGGAATGAAATTGTACGCCGCTATCCCTGAATCCCCAATCGGGTGCGCCCGGGGCGGTCTCCCCCACAAACCGGTATTCCACTTTCAACCGGTAATTTGATAATTTTTCTGTAAAGTATAACGCTCCGAACCGGTTTTTGAAATCGGGGCCGTAGCCATCGTACCGGATACTTAAAATACCATCCTCCACCCGGAACGTATTTTCGAAATTAGCGCCCAGGGGTTGCCCGGTGATTTTCATCGTCCAGCCAGTGAGATCTTTTCCGTTGAAAATGGGTTTCCAATCACGGACCCCTTCATTTTGCATCTGAAGCGGGAATTTCTCTTTTGGGATTTCGGATTTCTCTTCTCCAATGGGAAACATCATCAAAACAATGAGAAATAAGGAGTAGTTATTCGGAGGCATTTGGATCACATTTTTATGATAGCCTACGAAAGATAATTAAAATAATCTGTTTGGTCAGGATTGTATTTTATTTTACAAGGGGAGTAACAGGTAGTAAATTGTTTGACACAACACAAGCCGGGCTGGTTCATCAAATTAAAGGCGGTGTACGGTACAGCGTAACGGCAATGATTTGTACTTTTGCCAAAATCAGTTTTTATGAATTCAAGGCAAGCGCAGCTGAGGGCATTTGACCGTTTACTTACCATAATGGATGAACTCCGGGCGCAATGCCCATGGGATAAAAAGCAAACCATGCAAAGCCTCAGACATCTCACCATAGAGGAAACCTACGAGTTGGGAGATGCTATTTTGGAGGATGATTTACAAGAAGTGAAAAAGGAGTTGGGAGACCTCTTGTTGCACATTATATTTTACGCGAAGATCGGATCGGAAACGGGTGATTTTGATATGGCCGACGTAGCAAATGACATTTGTGACAAGTTGATCAACAGACATCCGCACATCTACGGGAATGTTACTGTCAAAGACGATGAAGAGGTAAAACAGAATTGGGAAAATATTAAATTAAAAGAAGGGAAGAAAAGTGTACTCCAGGGGGTACCCGCAGGTCTGCCCGCTTTGGTCAAAGCCAACCGCATTCAGGATAAAGTAGCGGGCGTGGGGTTCGACTGGGAAAAGCCGGAACAGGTTTGGGAAAAAGTGCAGGAAGAACTTCTTGAACTTCAGACCGAAGTACAACAGGAAAATAAAGAAAGGGCAGAAAGGGAGTTCGGGGACGTGCTATTTTCTATGGTAAACTACGCCAGGTTTTTAAACATCGATCCTGAGAATGCCCTGGAACGCACCAATAAAAAATTCATTAAACGCTTTAAATACCTTGAAGGCAAAGCGAAGGAATCCGGTAAAAGTCTAAAGGAGATGACCCTTTCCGAAATGGACGTGTATTGGAATGAAGCAAAAGAACGGTAGCAACCCCACGTTCCGGAACCTATTGGAGGCTGAGTGAAGCTCAAAGCCTGTGAATTTTCGGTTGAGAACCTCAAATGGAGCACAAATTTAAACGTATGAAAGCCCATAACCTACCTACGGCAGGCAGGTGGGCATTTAATTAAAAAATGGCCATTACCAACCGATATAAATAACACTAAATCAATAGGTTGTTGAAATTTTATTTAGATGAAAATTGGGCAGGGATGGTTTTGGAACTCGGATTTTAGCTCCTTCCCTGTTTAAGTGAGGGTGCTCTTGGCCAAGCCGGGATCGGAAGGGGTTTGTTTTTGTCCGCACTATTTGAATCCCGAAAATTAGTAGGTCCATGACGAATGATTACCATATAATTGGCAGTGTTCTTTTGCTTTTTTAACTCAGAAGCCAATAATTTAAATTAAAACCAACCCCTTATCTTTGCCACTTCAAAAACCAACTGGCCTTGTTCCGGAAATACACAAGAGAATTTCGATACAACATCACCCTTGCGGTTCCCGTAATACTGGGTATGTTAGGGCATTCATTTGTACAGTTTGCCGATAATATTATGGTAGGGCAGCTGGGTACGGCAGAGCTTGCTGCGGTGTCCCTTGGGAACAGCTTTGTATTCATCGCTATGTCGCTGGGCATTGGTTTTTCCACAGCCATTACGCCGTTGGTAGCGGAAGCGGACGGGGCAGGTAATACGGCCGACGGAAAAAGTGCGCTCAAACACGGGCTGGTCCTCTGCACTCTTTTAGGACTTTTTCTTTTCGGACTTATACTGTTGGCAAAGCCGTTAATGTATATCATGGAACAACCTACTGAAGTTGTAAAACTCGCAATTCCTTATTTGGATCTCGTGGCATTTTCGCTGGTGCCCCTGATCATGTTCCAGGCATTTAAACAATTTTCAGACGGGCTTTCGCAGACCAGGTATCCCATGTACGCCACCATCCTGGCGAATGTGATAAATATAGTGTTGAATTATCTGCTGATTTTCGGGACTTTCGGATTTCCTAAAATGGGGATTATAGGCGCGGCCATAGGGACACTCGCTTCAAGGATCATTATGCTGATTTTTCTGTGGTTATTGCTTAAGAAGAAGAACAAATTTCACGAATATGTGACCGGATTCGATTTTAAGAAGATCGAAAAAAGAGTACTGAAGAAAATTATAGATCTCGGGTTTCCTTCCGCCTTGCAAATGTTCTTTGAAGTGGCCATTTTTACAGCTGCCATTTGGTTGAGTGGGGTACTGGGAAAGAATCCACAGGCGGCCAATCAAATCGCATTGAACCTCAGCAGCATGACCTTTATGTTTGGCATGGGGCTGGGAGTGGCTGCCATGATCAGGGTAGGTAACCAAAAGGGTTTGCAAAACTTTACCGAACTACGCAGAATTGGCCAATCCATTTTTTTCCTTACCCTACTGTTGGAAATTGTATTTGCTACGCTGTTTCTGGCGAGCCGCCACTGGTTTCCTACCCTGTACCTGGATGTTAGCGACCTCGCCAACCGGGCGGATAACGCCGAGGTAATCCTTATGGCGGCCCAATTACTATTGGTTGCGGCCTTTTTTCAGATATCTGACGGCCTGCAGGTGGTAATCTTAGGAGCACTTCGTGGCCTGCAGGATGTAAAAATCCCAACACTTATTACCTTTATTGCCTATTGGCTGATAGGATTCCCTATATGCTTTTATCTTGCGTTATACACTGAGTTGAAAAGTACCGGAATCTGGATAGGTTTGCTATCCGGCCTCACGGCATCGGCTATTATGTTGTATATTCGATTTGATAATCTGACAAAGAAATTGATCACTAATTACCAAATAAATCGAGCAAAATGAACCTTCCAAAATTCCTGTTGGGTGATAATACGGATTATCCCGCTGCCATATTCATAATACATACCGAATATCCAAGGTTCATTATCAATCTTGAAAATGATGAGGTGGAATGGCTGGAAGATTTTACCCCAGACGATGAAAAGGAACTGGCTTCAGAAGCCGGACATCTCATAGAAGAGGCAACTGCTTTCTATGATAGGGAAATAGCACGCTACGAAGAATAGGGATGCTTGAAGAACTACTACATTTGGATAAGGAACTATTTCTATACCTGAACAATCTTGGCAGTTCTGGTTGGGATGGTTTTTGGATGTTTGTGACGAGAATGAGAAGCTGGTTTCCCATGTATCTCGTGCTTCTCATTTTAGCATACCGACAATTTGGATTAAGGAAAACGTTTGTTCTCATGGTAGCCGTTGCCCTATTAATTACCTGTACCGACCAATTGGCCAATTTTTTTAAAGACGGATTGCAACGCCTACGACCATGCCATGACCCGGAAGTAGCCGGGGCAATGCGACTGGTAAAAGGGTATTGTGGGGGTAAATATGGTTATTTTTCAGCCCATGCATCAAATTCTTTCGGAATAGCCTTTTTTCTTACCTGGTTGATGGGTTCCAAATACAGGTATATAGGAATTTTTCTGATAGTCTGGGCAATTTTTGTGGCGTACAGCAGAATATATATTGGCGTACATTTTCCACTCGATGTACTGACCGGCGGGCTAATTGGCGTTATTTTAGGATGGTTATTTGCAAAGTTGTATATATTTGCATTACACAAATATCATGTATGATCCCTAATACTCGATATTGGTTCTTACTGTTTCTTATTTCCCTGGTTTACCTTAGCGGCATGTTCGTAACTCTTTTTGAGAATGACTCTGCGCAGTTTGCGGTCATGGCCATGAGAATGGTCCAGGAAAATGATTTTATCAATCTGTTCAAAGGCCCGGACGCCTATCTTGATAAGCCGCATATGCACTTCTGGCTCGCGGCCCTTTCTTTTAAAATTTTCGGATTGCACGACTGGGCTTACCGTATTCCAGGCATCCTTGCTACTTTCCTTGGAGCTTACAGTTGTTTTGGTCTTGGCAATTTATTGTATAACAAGCAGGTAGGTAAATTATCGGCCCTGATTTTCATGACGGCGCAGACCATTGTATTGTCTGTCATCGATGTTCGCACAGATGCCGTCCTTACCGGATTTACCATCTTTGCGATCTGGCAATTGGCTACATTTATCAATAAAAATTCCTTAAAAAGTATACTTCTTGGCGCTTTTGGCGCAGGGATCGCTTTTTCAACAAAAGGCCAGATTGCTCTTTTGGTCATAGGTCTCCCACTACTCTGCCACCTGGCATATACACGAAAATGGAAAGTACTTCTCAACTGGCGTATCCTGCCCGCACTACTGATTTTTGGATTGACTGTCGCTCCCATGCTTTATGCGTATTACTTGCAATTCGATTTGCGCCCGGAGCAGATTATCAGGGGACGGGATAACAGAAGCGGTATTCGTTTTATTTTTTGGGAACAGAGTTTCGAGAGGTTAAGCGGGGAAGGTGTAGGGAAAAACAGCAGTGATTATTTTTTCTTTTTTCATACCTTTCTATGGGTTTTTCTTCCCTGGAGCATTATAGGTATCATGGGCTATTGCAGCCGAATAAGAACATTTGCAAAACTCAATTTTAACTTTAATCCAAAATACGAGTTTTTAACACTTGGGGGTGTTACGATCATCTTTATTATCATCAGTTTTGCCCAATTTAAGCTGCCCCATTATTTGAATATTCTTATACCCCTCTTTGCGGTTCTAACCGCCTCATATTTGTACTATTTATACCGCTTTCGAAAACGGAAGTCCATCAGAATTTTATTGGGCATACAATATTTTATCCTGAGTCTTGTGTTTATAGCTTCGGTGCTGCTCTGTTTTTTTGTGTTCAAGTCTGATAATCTGTTCAACTATACCTGGAAAATAGTTTTATCGCTCTTGATCGTTTACTATAGTCTTAAACAAGAGAAGCCATATTTACGGCTCATTACAGTGTCTGTGTTAAGTGCTGTACTGCTCAATGCGGTACTTAATACCCATTTCTATCCCTCCTTACTGAAATACCAGGGTGGATCGAGCATGTCGGCCTTAATTACTGAGAAAAATATTCCAATAAGCAAGATCTATAAGCTTTCCCCAAACCATACATGGGCTTTGGATTTTTATAACAGAAAACCTGTATCGACTATATCTCTGGGAAACCTGGATAATCACAGGGATATTTGGATCTATGCTTCGGAAAGTGACCTCAGGGCTCTTCGGGAATACGGATTTGATTGGGACGCCCAATACTCCGTTAATCAATTCCGAATCACCAGATTACAGGCTAAATTCCTGGATCCCTCAACCAGAAAGAAGGTGTTGAATAAAATGCATCTGGTACACGTTTACTGATTTAACCTAAGCTCGGGCTTTTTAAGGTGATAAATAAAACCAAACATGGAGACCAGGGCAGTGATTAAAAAGAACACCATGCTGATGCTAACAGAAGTATTCTCATCCAATCCCAGCCACAGGGCACCATAAAAGAAAACTACTTCCCTGCTTCCAATACCTCCTATGGTAAGAGGGAGCACCGCTACAATGGACGATATCAGAAATATGAAAAGATACGCAATGGTATGTATCTCAATATGGAGCGCTTTTAGAATGAAAATAACACAGCCTAATTGCGCCAGTTGCACCAATGCGGAATACCCGAGGGATTTCCAGAAAACGGGCAACAGATAAGAGAACATTCTTTTAATCACAATCCAAAAAAGCAGGATGCCTGCAACAATTCCCAGCGCAAAAAGTATTCTATATTTTATGAGCTCCTCTTTGGATAACGGCAGTGCCAGCAGACAAGCATAAATAAATAGCAACAAAAGCCCGCTGAGTCGGTCCAACACCAAAACGGAGATTACCTTTTTGGCAGGAACATCAAATTTTTTCTTTATAATATATCCCTTATAAGCATCCCCGCCAATACCTCCGGGGAGGAACAAATTGTAAAACATTCCGAGCAGATACAATCTTATATTACTCGCCTGGGTGAGGAAAACTTTGAGTTGATGCAGATAGAGGTTGAGCCTCAAAGCTGAGAGGGCTTTAGAAATTGTAAAGAAAAGAAAAGCGATCAGTAAGTATAGCGGATGTGTTTTTTTAAGAATGGTTAATACATCCTGCAGCTGAATTTTGGTAAAAATAAAATAGAGCAGTACCGCGCTAACCAGAATCTTAAGAAAGGTAATACCTCTTTTACGCAGATTTGTCACCTATGAACACATTTTTAATTCTATAGGGCCGCTTGTTTTGAGATTCGTAATAGGTTCGGATCAATAATTCCATTACGATCCCGATAGTGAATAGTTGTATGCCCCCCAGAATAAACATCATTCCGAATATCAGCAGTGGCCGTGTCCCTATGTCTTCCCCAAACCCCAATTTTACAATTAGCAGATAAATGTTGATAAGCACCCCGAGAATGATCAGCAACACGCCAAAAATACCGAACAAATGCAAGGGCCTTTGAAAATACTTTCTGATAAATAATAGCAACATCATGTCGGCCACAACTTTAAAAATACGCTCCAGCCCATATTTAGACTCCCCCGCATGCCGGGCATGATGCCTAACGGGCACCTGCTTTATCTGAGCGCCTTCCAAATAGGCCAGAAGTGTAATAAAACGATGCATTTCCCCATAAAGATTGAGATCTTTGGCAATGTCTTTAGTAAATACTTTTAATGCACAGCCATTGTCTTTTATATCCAGTCGGGTGACCCTCCTTACCAAAAAATTGGCAATTTTAGAGGGAATTTTTTTTACAATGGTATCTTTGCGCTTTTGCCGTATTCCTGTGACGACATCATATTCCCCATTGACGGCATATACCAACATTTCAGGAATGTCAGCGGGATCATTTTGAAGATCCCCATCCATGGTAATGATAAATTCTCCCTGGGCATAGTCGAGCCCTGCGGCTAAGGCCAGACTTTGCCCGTAATTTTTTTTAAGGGCTACAAGATGTACAAGGTTATCCCGGAGTTCTTTTATTGCATTTCTTGTGCCATCAGTGGAATAGTCGTCCACATAAATGATCTGATAGGCATAGCCCTGCAGGCTTTCATGAATTTTCAGGGTAAGTAGCGCCACATTATCCTCCTCGTTGTAAAGGGGAACCACAATGGACAGGAGAGCAGTAGTAACGGGAGTCATTCAAGAGGTTTAACTGCGGCAAATTTAGCATTTTCAAT
The DNA here is from genome assembly GCA_041743085.1 of Flavobacteriaceae bacterium. Lineage (GTDB taxonomy): Bacteria > Bacteroidota > Bacteroidia > Flavobacteriales > Flavobacteriaceae > JAFMPW01. The sequence goes on along the minus strand of JBGTNL010000038.1, from coordinate 112,882 downwards.
TTAAAACCGGGCGTCTTCCTTTTTTCAACGGTTAATCCTGGTTATACTTACCATATTCTTCTATAAGGGTTTCGGCTGCCCGGAAAGGAGAGATGTTATTTTCTTCAACTTTCCTCAAAAGTAATTCCAATTGTTCTTTTACTTTGGGAGTTGTATAAAATTGCGACTTTAGAAGTTCCTCTGCTGTTTGAAAGAACCAATTTTTGTTCTGTGCCTGACGTGTGGTTTGAAGGTATCCGCTTTTTCTATTTTCAGAAATATAGTCGGCGATCATTTGCCCTATTTCGGCAATTCCTTTATGCTGCAAAGCCGAGCAGCTAAGTACTTTAGGTATCCAGCCGTTGGTCTTGGGAGGGTAGAGGTGAAGCGCCCTTGCGAATTCGGATTGTGCCTGCGCGGCTTGCTTCACATTAGCACCGTCCGCCTTATTGATCACAATGGCATCTGCCATTTCCACGATACCCCTCTTTATTCCCTGTAATTCGTCACCTGCGCCGGCAAGCTTCAAAAGCAGGAAAAAATCTACCATGCTGTGAACGGCGGTTTCACTTTGTCCCACACCCACAGTTTCTACAAGAATACTATTATAACCGGCGGCTTCACATAAGATAATACTCTCCCTGGTGCGGCGGGCTACCCCACCCAATGAATCCCCGGAGGGAGAAGGTCTTATGAATGCATTGGGATCTTTTACCAATGCCTCCATCCGGGTCTTGTCGCCCAGAATACTCCCTTTACTTACGGTGCTGGTAGGGTCCACTGCCAATACGGCCACCTTCTTTCCCTCAGAGGTAAGTGCCGTACCAAAGGCCTCGATAAATGTGCTTTTGCCGACTCCGGGCACGCCGGTAATGCCAATGCGGGTAGTTGTTGTTTTATGGGCAAGGCAATTCTCAATTAAGGTATTTGCTTTTAGGCGATCCTCTTTTTTATTGCTTTCAACCAAGGTGAGCGCCCTTGCCAAAGCAATTTTATCGCCTTGCAAAACCCCGGCAGTCAGGGAAGTAACAGACGGAATATTTTTCCTGAGATCCTGAACTCTAGAAACACTCTGTGAACCAATATTTTTGGTATTTGCCAAACTTATTTACTAATAGGGACCCCTACTTTGGTGTTGTCCCAATACATAGTCAGATACAGTTGATCTGCCTCTTCAAAGTCTATTGTAAAACTCTCCTCGGCAGGAGATATGCTCGATACAGGAACCTCTATTGCAACAACATCCATTTCCGGGTCCCGTGTAGTTTCCCTTCCCCCGCTGGTGAGCGTTACGCCCCAATCAGGCACTTCTTTATTTAACATCACCGTCCATACTGTCCTGTCGGGCTTGGTCCATAAAGAGTATGTACCCGCCGGTAAAGATTTGTCTATGATTTTTATGTCTGTTTCCGTTGTAAAGGTAGTGGGTTCATTTGCCCCAGTGCGCCAAACCGCACCATAGGGGACGAGTTCGCCAAAGATAACCCTGCCCTTTTTAAAAGGGCTGCTGTAATTCACGGACAGATCCATCCCATTTTTTTCGTATACCGCCGTTTTTTGAGGGCTGTGTTTTTTTGTTTCTTTCTTCATATAGGGCATTCCTACAAACACAAACAAAAGTCCCAGGACGGCCACTACAATTAAAATCCATTTTAATGCTTTCATCGGTTGCTGATTATATGATTTCCCTAAATTACTAAATCAAATTCAAAAATAGAGGTATTGTTATACGTTTCTCCTGGTTGCAGGACCGACGATGGAAAATGGGAATGATTTGGAGCATCTGGATGGTTTTGGGTTTCAAGACAGAGCGCGGGAAAATCCTTCGGCCTGTACACTACTATGGCCGGTTGGTTGGTTTGTACCTTCATGGAAATACCTGAGGCAGGAGAATGTACCCTCGCCACAACCCCCGTATTGCCGTCCAGAATATAGGGAGTATCTAGTGAGATAGCTGCTATTCTTTTTCTATGCCTGAAATCGTAGGGTGTATTTTTAACCGGCAGCACCCTCCCCGAAGGCACAAGGTTCTCCCGGGTTTCCAATATATTTTTACTTTTCAACTGCAAGAAATAATGATCTATTCGGGCCTCATCGTCCAAACGGAAATAGGAATGGTTGGTAAGGTTAATTACTGTTGTTTCATCTGTAGATGCCTTATGCCTTATGTGAAGCGCATTGCCGATAAGTTGGTAAACCACGGCAACCTTTACTTCCCCGGGATAGCCTTCTTCCATGGCCCGACTTGTATAAGAGAGTTTAACGGAAGGCTTTTCATCTTTATTGACTGAATCTATTGACCAAAACTTTTTTCCTAATCCCTCTTTCCCGCCATGGAGGTGAACCCCATCTTGATGGTACAGGGAATACCTTTTGCCTTTGAGGTCAAACCCTCCTCCCGAGATCCTTCCCGCATAACGGCCCACGCATGCTCCCAGAAAAATAGTATCGTTTAGATAATCAGAAGGATCTTCAAATCCCACCGCTACGTTGGTCAGTTCGTTTTTCTTATTGCGGACCTCTATTTTTTGGATAATTGCTCCGTAATCAAGCACTGTCAGAGAGATACAATTATTATTAATTGTAACTTGTTTCAAGGGGATAGATTTAAAATTTTCTTAAAATTACACTTTTTTGCAACACTGCCTTTCTTCTATCGTCCTTATAAATGACAGCAACAAAACCCAACTTGGAAACCGGCCAAATGTTTCAGATTGATCTGGTAGAACGCTGCAAAGCAAATGATCGCAGAGCACAATTAAAACTGTATAAGCAGTATTGTGACGGTATGTTCTGCGTTGCAATGCGATTTTTAAGAAATCAGGACGATGCCGAAGACGTGATGCAGGAATCCTTCATAAAGGCTTTTCAGAATATTAACCAATTCAGGGGAGAAGTGACTTTTGGAGCGTGGATAAAAAGAATTGTAATAAATAATTGTCTGGATTTTATCAAATCGAAAAAACAACAGTACGTTGAACTTCATGAACAAACCTTACAAGTTGCGGAAGATGACGACTGGACGGTTGCCGATGGTATTTCGATAAGGGAAGTAGCGTTTGCCATAGATCAAATGCCGGAAAAATACAGGTCGGTAATTCAGCTTTTCCTTTTAGAAGGATATGATCATGGAGAGATTTCACAAATACTCGGATTAAAGGAAACCACCTGCCGGACCCGATTATTACGGGCGAAAGTACAATTGAAGGAATTATTAAAAGACAAGCGCTATGGGACAGGATATTAGGGAATTATTCAAAGAGGAAAGGAAAAAGCAATATACCATGGGCGCCGGGCACGAAGATAGATTTGAGGCACGGCTGAATAAGGCAATTCCCAAAAATAAACGAGCCGCCTTTTCAATATTGAAAGTTGCGGTGTCCGTCCTTTTGCTTTTTAGCGTTGGCTTATTTGCATACCTGCAATTGGATAAAAATGATGTAATTAACACCATTGTAGTACCTAAAGACAATAGCGATGTGACAGAACAGGGGATATCGCTTGGAGATCTTTCACCAGATCTGAAGAAGGTAGAGAACTACTATATGGCAAATATAAATCTTGAACTGTCCGAACTGGAAATTTCGCCAGAAAACAAGGCCTTAGTAGACAGTTTTATGGAGCGTTTGGCGGAATTAAATGAAGAATACAACAAGCTAAATATTGAACTGAACAAAATAGGGCCCAATGACCAGACCATTACAGCCTTAATAAAAAATTTACAGTTGCGGTTACAGTTGCTACAAAAGTTAAAAAGTAAGTTACACGAATTAAAATTAACGGAAAATGAAGAAGTTACAACAAACAGTGTTTAGAGGAAATACCTTGTTACTTTGTCTTTTTGTCATGGCGACATATGGCCAGAAGGAATCTAAAACCTATAGGGAATCCTTCAATGTGGGGGAGGACGCAGTTATAGACATCAATACAAGTTATGCGGATATTGAATTCCAGACCTGGGATAAAAATGAAGTAGTGATGGAGGCCACAGTAGAACTGGAAGGTGCCACCTCAAAAGAGGCGGAGGAATATTTTAAAAATGGAGGAGTCAAAATTCTGGGCAATAGTAAAACTATTGAGATCAGTACGACAGCCGATAATTCCCTGTTTTTTGGAAATAGTTTCGGAGATGTTGCCATGGGTGATTTTATTATTGAGATACCCGAGTTACCGGAACTGGAGCCCCTCTTCCTTGACCTGGAGATACCGGAGATGCCCGAATTGCCCGAAATGAGGGAAATGCCTCCCATGCCGCCTATGTATTTTCACAATTTTGATTATGAGGCCTATAAAAAGGACGGTGAAAAGTATATGAAAAAGTGGAAAAAGGAGTTTGATGAGAATTTTGATGAAGACTATAAGAAACGGCTTGCCGAATGGAGTGAACGCATGAAGGAGCGCTCTGAAGCCTGGAGAGAAAGGGTGGAAGAACGGGAAGAACGCCGCCATGAAATGTTGCAGGAGAGAGGCAGGGCCCTGAAAGATAGGCAGCAGGCTATGAAGGAGCGGCAGGAAGTCATTAAAGAACGGCAAAAAGTTTTGGAAGACCGCAACAGGGAAAGAATGTTGCGAAGAAAGGCACTGGACTCCACCCGTTTTCTTTTCATGGAAAGAGACAGCCTTCACGGCGGTTCAAATATCTTCTTTGGCCCTTCCATGCATGGTAATAAAAAATATAGGGTAAAAAAGATCATTAAAATAAAGATGCCGAAATCCACAAAGTTAAAGATGAATGTGCGGCATGGCGAGGTAAAACTGGCTGAGAACACAAAAAATATCAATGCAACCTTGTCTTACGCAAGGTTGCTTGCCACTACAATAGATGGGGATAAGACCAATATTGTGGCCTCTTATTCCCCGGTAAGCGTTCAATATTGGGATAATGGTAGTCTTAATGCCAATTTCTCGGAAAATGTGGCCCTGAAAGATGTAAAACTCCTGGCCCTTAGCGCCAATTCATCAAAGGTGACCATAGATCGGTTGCTAGACAAGGCCCATATAATAAACAACCTGGGGGTTTTACGTATTAACGGGGTCTCCAAAAATTTTAAGGGGTTGGACATTTCCGTACAGAATGGCGAGTTGAATTGTGAGCTGCCCTCTTCGCCCTACACGATTTTCGTGAATGGAACTTCTTCGAAATTATCAAGTCCGGCCTATCTTATCTGGGATATAAAAACAAATCAGGGCAATACGGTACAGAAGAGTTATCATCTTGACAAAAACACGGACAGATCTATCGTTATCACTTCTAAATACAGCGATGTTGTATTGGAAAAATAAGTACTCTTTCAATAAGGCCCCCAAAAAATTTTCGGGGGCTTTTCTATCCATGGAAGGAGAGTTATCCGGTTTTTAAACCTCTATAAAATGAGGGCCTTTTTTTTGACGTTGTATGGCAGGGGAGCTCAGTTCCATAAAAAAGCATGGCCAATTCGTTTCACAGAACACAGGTTCGGGGTTGCTAAGTTATATGCTCAACTCAGAATTCCAATGTACAATTTCATCATTGTACATAGCATCCAATCCCATCTGTACACAAATAGCCGCCCTTGCTCCTGTGATGATATTGGATTGCGGCATGGTATTGTTTAAAACACTATCCTTAAAATCTATCAGAGCCTGGGTACTGGGATCGGCATGTTCCACCTCTATGGGTATCCCTTTTTCCTGTTCCCATTTTACCGTTGCTCCGGAAACACCGTCAACATTTCCTATTTCCTTTTTATAGCTTCCCTCGGGATAGAACCAGGCATCGGAAAAGCTCAATACAATGGTACCTTTGTCTCCCATTATCTTGGTTTTATAGCCATCCCGTGCATTGCTGGTTAAGCAAGTGAAATTAGCTTTGACACCTGAAGGATAGGCATAAATAAGATTAATATTGTCATAGGTTTCCCTGCCGTCTTTCCAATAATCTATTCCTCCGATGCCCATCACTTTTTCCGGGGTATCCTGAAGTATCCAATTCACTATATCTAATTGATGGGAACAGAGTTCGGATAACAATCCACCAGAATACTCCCGGTACATCCTCCAATTAATGGCCCGTTCCAATTTGGGATCGGGAACAGGACGCCTCCAATCCCCATTGCGGTTCCAGTTGCAATCAACCGAAGTTATCTTGCCAATTTTCCCCTTTTCAATTAAATCCACTGCATGTTTATATAATCTGGAACTATGGTATTGATGTCCGGTCTGAAATATCTTATCCGAACTTTTTGCTTTTTGGATCAAACGCTGTATTCCTTCGTACCCTTTGGCCAGTGTTTTCTCACAATAAACGTGCTTACCGGCATCAAGTGCATTAATGGCAATTTTTGAATGGGTACTGAAAGGAGTAGCGATAAGTACGGCATCTATATCCTTATCATCCAATAATTTTTGATAATCGATATAGGCCTTTGCCCGTCCATTGGTTTTGGCAATTGCATCTTTCAGGCGAAAGGGAATAATGTCGCAACAGGCTGCTACGTTTAAATTCTCAATTTTATTGATATTTGGAATAAGGCCTCCACCCCGATCCCCTGTTCCAATAATTCCCATGTTGATGGCGTCATTGGCCTTTTTACTTTTCGACAATTTGGCCGTAAGGGGGTATGATGTGCCCAGAGCGGCGGTAGCAAGGCTTCCTTTTATTACAAAATCTCTGCGATCCATAGATATAATTATATTTTTGGTTCCCAACCATCCGCATATTCCCTTTTCCAATGCGCCATGGCCTTTTCGTTATTAAGCACTTTTCCGGTTGAAGTGTCTATTTTCAACATCTCCCCGGCATCCTGTGCCATATTTGCCAAATGGCAGAGCATGGTGGTAATTGCAGCATCTTCGATAGGTGCATTTTGGGGGACATCTTTTCTGATGGCTGCAAAGAAATTGCCAACATGATCCACGTCCAATTGCCCCTCTCCCCTGGTATTTGTTGTGGCGCTGGATCCCTTTTCCTTTTCGGTTTTAATAAGTGATCCATCCAATCCATACAATTTGTAAGAATTTCGGCTTAACTCAATACTTCCTTTGCTGCCGTAGATCGTCGCACCGCGGCCAGGACGTTCCGGTTTCATAATACCCCTGCTATGGCCGGCCCACGTGATGAATTTGTCCTTGCCGAAAGAGTACGTTACCTGCTGATTGTCAGGAAATTCCCAGTCGTCATCATAGGTGTATTTGCCCCCGAAGGAAGTAACTGTTTCCGGCAGGTCCACCCCCAGTGCCCATCGGCAGATATCAATTTCATGGGTGCCGTTATTATGTACTTCCCCTGTGCCCCAATTTCGAAACCAGTGCCAGTTGTATGGATGAATATTATTTCTGAAGTTTTCTCTGGGTGCCGGACCCTGCCAAAGTTCCCAATCCAGGGTTGGGGGTACCTCTATAATAGTACCTGTTCCTATGGATTCCCGATTGTTGGAGTAATACGCCTCCCCTTTATAAACTTCACCAATGATACCTTCCCCTATTTCTTTAACCGCCAACATAGAGGTTTTGGCCGAACGCTGCTGATTGCCCATTTGCACCTTCTTGCCGTATTTTTTCTGTGCTGCTACAAGCAGGCCGTTTTCATATGGGTTGTGACTGCAAGGCTTTTCCACATAAACATGTTTACCCGCTTCCAGGGCCGCAATGGCCATGGGTGCATGCCAGTGCTCCGGAGTAGCGATAAATACGGCATCCACATCTTTGTCTTCGAGGATCTTTCTAAAATCCTTTTCAACCTTGGGCAGGTATCCTATGTTTTTTCTGCACCAGGAATTATGATCTTCTATGATCTTATCATCCACATCACAGTTGTATAGAATTTTAGCATTTGGATCTTCGTGAATTGCTTTTACATGGGCCTTTGCCCTACTTCTTACACCAATAACGGCAACGTTAATATGGTCGTTGGGCCCCAATAGGGATGCGTAGCTCTTACTTGGAAGAATAAGCCCCCCAAGGGTAACGGCTGCACTTCCGGCAGCTGTTTTTTTTATGAATGTTCTCCTGCTATTCATTGGTTTCAGTTAATAGTTAAATTGATTCGCTTTATGTTCCCGAAACTATCGGGTTTCGGAATCATTGGTATTACGTATTCTCAAGTGGGGCAAATAGTAAGCAACAAATAACACCGGGCATTTTCCCAGGACACCTTCCTTTAGCTAAAGGTCTAAAGCGTTTTGTCATTCCGGCTTTGTATTTGTTTTTATCTTAATATTTTTAAAACTCACCCGGTCTCCATGATCCTGAAGTAGAATATGACCTTCATCCGATTCGCCAAAATTGGGCCATTCTACGTATTTACTTTCTGATACAAGTTCTTTGTATGCATCGCTTTTACGTTCATATTCCAGGACTTTCATACCATTGAGCCAATGTTCCACGTGATTGCCATTCGATACGATTCTGGCGTGGTTCCACTGGCCAATGGCATGAACCGGTTTATCCGGATCGGCCATAATGAGGTCATACAGCGAAGCTAAGGTTCTGCTGCCTTCATGATTTCCTAATTTGGCATCGGGGTGCCGGGCATCATCAAGGATCTGATACTCCAGGCCAATAGAAGAACCGGGCCCCTTATTGAGGTCGGTATCTACGAAATATTTAATACCACTATTAGCTCCTTCGGTAATCTTAAAATCTAGCTGCAGCTCAAAATTACCATATAACTCTTTCGATACGATATCGCCACCGGCTGCCGATTCTTCCCCGCCCGAGGCAAGAACGGTAAGCTCACCATTCTCTATTTGCCAGCCTTTTTCCGGAAATTCATCAAGCCTGGCGCCACGCCAACCTGCTGTTGTCTCTCCGTCCCACAGCAACTTCCAGCCATTCTTTTCCTCATCTGAAGTAAGTTTGTTTTTTGTGGTCATGGGCTGCAAAGGTATCTGTCTGCTATATTTGGAAAGGCTATCCGTAAGGATCCTGATATTTCTCCATTGGATCTCCGTACCTTCCTTTTGATCCTCAGCAATACTGTGTACCTGAAGCCCGATAAAGCCGCTGGTCGTTTTGTCGTCTATGAGATAGGCGGCCGGTATCCCATTTATCCAGGTTTTAATGGTATCTCCTATGGCTTCGATTCTGTAGTGGTTCCATTCGTTTTGTTTGAACGCCTTTTGCGCTTCGGGATTATCCACCAAAGGATTGAGCCATCCTCTCCTGGCCTCGTCATAAATCCCTGCACTCCAGGCCCTTTCCGAAGGATCTATTTCTATTTGATACCCATGCACCCTGCCATTCATATAATAGGGGAGGCTATTGCTTCGGATCTGTACCCCGGAATTCATACTGGAATCTACCTTGTAATCCAACTCCAGAATGAAATCATCATACATTTTATCAGATGTCAGGAAGGTATTGGGCGTATTTCGAACTGTACTGCCTACAATGGCATCATCTCTAACCGTATAATTGGCTTCACCACCCTTTTTTGTCCATCCCTGCAGGTTATCACCGTCAAACAAGGACGTCCAGGGTGCGTCGTCTGCTGTAGCTTCACCGCAATTTATCATCAGGAAGAGTAAAAAAAGTGCAATTACTCCGGCACAAGTTTTAAAGGGTATTGATCTCATAGGAATGGTGTTAATGATTATTGCTTCTCTAAAAGTCATCTCTAAAGATACAGGGTAATGCCCACAAATAAAAAAAGCGACTTAAAAAAGTCGCTTTAAATTTCATTTATTTGGAAGACCCTAATGCGCCTCTTCTTTCAGGTATTCGGAAAAATTACTTTTAAACCTGTTTAACCTTGGAACGGACACATTCCGGATATATGAATTATCAGGATGTTTCCTTTCGTAATCCTGATGGTATTCCTCAGCATCATAAAAAGTATTGAACGGAGTTACTTCTGTAACAATTGGTCTGTCGTATACTTTGCTTTCTTCCAGCGCTTTTTTATAATTTTCAATGATCTTTTTTTCTTCCTCATTTTTATAAAATGCAATAGAACGATACTGAGGACCCCTGTCCGGCCCCTGACGATTTAGACTGGTAGGATCATGGGATCCATAAAACACCTGTACCAATTCGAAAAAAGAGATCGTTTTTGGATCATAATATACCTCTACCGCTTCGGCATGCGTGGTTTTGCCATAACTCACCTCTTCATAGGTAGGATCTTTTTCACTACCCCCGGAATATCCAGAAATTACTTCTTTTACCCCCTTTACGCTTTCAAAAATAGCCTCTACACACCAGAAACATCCGCTGGCAAAATAAGCAGTTTCATATTGCTGCAGGTCTTGCTGGGATAGTTTTACGACCTCTGCTACCTCCTTTGTTTCAGATTTTCCAGCTTTTGGTGCCTGCTGACAAGCGCCCGTCAAAAAAAAGGCGATCGTTATAATTGTTATTGTCATGCTTTTCATTTTTTTATTTTAGTTGCGAAAGGAGGGAAGAACTTACAACTTAAGGGTATAAAATATCACTAATGTCCGGTTAAAGACGTAAGACCGCTGCGCTACCAGACATAAGACATTAGACTTGATTGTAACCAACTGAAAATCATATAGTTGGTTTCAGGTGCCAAAGGCACGTTCATACTTGTTGGCAATGTATCAAAAGCAAGCCCTTGGATAACGAATATAATGGGAACGCCCAATATACTTGTAGTTTTGACATTACCGGACAACAATAATTTAATTATAAATCCAATTTAAGAGACCTATGGCTCTTCTACAATCTGGCCATTGCCAAAAATCTCAATGGCAGACACTTTTGGTCTGTCCTTACTGGCTTCGAATGTAATGGTTAATTCACCATCCGCTACTTCAACATCGTACATTCTGGTAATGGCCGTTGTGGCCCCGACTTCCTTATAAAGGTCAATATTATTTATCTGATTTTCTCCTTCAACGTCCACATCGAATACCCTGAGTCCTTCTCCGCCTGCAGCATTTTCCGGGTTTGGGGCACCCCAATAGATTTCGGCAAAATAAAATTTTACGGTATAGGTGCCATTGGTAACAGGAATAGCATACCCAAAAGAACCTTTGTTGGCGGTAGAGATTCTTTCGGAGAGATACAATTCATCCATTTCGGTATCAGCTATCTCGGTAACCATATCGTTTACAAATGAAGTTCCGTCTCCGTTGAAATATTTGTCGGCAATGAAAACGTCGCTCTCAAAATTGACTTCCCCGCCACCGCTATTGATCTTCAGGATCGAGGGCCCTGCGGGCTCCTCTGATTCCGGTACCGGTTCCGGTTCGGGCTCCGGCTCTGGTTCCGGTTCGGGCTCAGGCTCCGGCTCGGGCTCAGGTTGTTCCGTACCATCTCCCCCCACAGGCTCAACATTATCCGAGCTGCAGGCGAAAGTAAGTAAGGCCAGTAAAAATAGGAAGGGGATCTTTGTTAAATTAGTCCTTTTCATAAATTCTTAAATTTTAGATTGGAGCATTCTTTACCCCAATTTTTTTAGTGAAATTATTTAAACGGCTGCCTCAAAGCAACTAAATTGTCATATAATCGATGAAATGCTGTAATTTTTTTCCTGTTAAATACCATTTTACAGCCGTTTTTTCCTTAGATTAAATGACCTGTAATACTGTCAAATTTTGAACCCAAAACTATGTTAAATCCGACAAATTTATTCACTTTTTCGAATTTCTTTTTAACACATTTATTAAAAGTTTGAATTAGTTCCGTGCGATGAAAACCTTAGAAAAAATGCTTGCTGTGGCACGAAGCAGTCCTGTTTCAATTTTAGATGAGCCACTAAAAAAGTATACTCCCATAGACCTGTCAATAACGAATTGTGAACTGGCCGATCTGGACCTGTCAGACCCTGGTTTATGTCAGCAATATATAGACCTGGTTTTGAACAATAATAGTGCCTCGGTGGCTTTTGGCGGTTATCTGGAAAAGCGTGCGCTTTATCGAACCTATCAAAATTTCCTTAAAAAGAAGGAGGATGATCCCAGAAATATCCATTTGGGAATTGATTTCTGGTCAAAGGCAGGTACCCGGGTTATGGGTCCCATTGACGGGACTGTTCATAGTTTTAGAAATAACAACATCCCGGGAGATTATGGTCCTACTATCATCCTTGACCATCAAATGGGCGGAATTACTTTTTATACACTGTATGGCCATCTATCTCTAAAATCGTTGGAAGACCTCTATATTGGCAGAAAATTCAAAAAAGGGGAGTACATAGGTGATCTGGGGACTCCGGATATTAATGTCAATTATGCTTCGCACCTGCACTTTCAGATCATTAAGGATGTTGAGGCATATAGAGGCGATTATCCCGGAGTGAGCAATGTAGCCGACCTGGAGTTTTACACGGCAAATTGCCCGGACCCCAATATACTCCTTAACTTACCATTATCATTTGTCGGTTAAGTACCTATAATATCGCTCAGTTGTTTTAAGGCCGGTTTGCGCTCACCGAAGATTTTGTCCACTTCATCACGAAGTCAGCCAGACACTTAAAAATATGAGGTTTTGAACGATTCCGGGACCGGTGAAAGATGCTTTGGACCGTTTTATGTTTATAAAACGATCCCAAGTCTTGAAGACCATTATTACCATATTATTTATCCTTTTTACCGGGAACGCAACGCAAGCTAATGATAGTAAAACGTTTGTTAAAACCACCATTGCAGAAATGGAATTCCTGACTTCCTCGCCCTGAGCCTTCTGTTGAAACTCCTGCCAAAGTCGCTCGTCTGTACAATCGCCCTAACCACAAGGTTAAAAAGGCTTTGTCCTCTACAACTAAAAGAAATGCTGCAAAACTGGCTTAAAATCAAATGGAATTACTACGATTTTATTTCTTTACAACACCTTCAAGAACCTCCCACACATTTCCGGCTACGATCTTTTGACCTTCCCTTGTAGGGTGAATGCCATCCGTCTGATTTAATTCCGGAATACCGGCAACATCTTCTAAAAGAAAAGGGATAAGGTGTAAACCCTGTTTTTCGGCCAGGTCCGGGAAAATTTGCCGGAATTCAGTGGTATAGGCCTCTCCCATATTTGGTGGGATCTGCATTCCCGCAAGTACTATCTCAGTTTCAGGATTTCGCTCACGTACGGCATTTACAATGGTCTCAAGGTTTTTTCGGGTTTCTTCCAGGGGAATCCCTCGCAAACCGTCGTTAGCACCCAACTCGAGCACAAATATATCAGCCTTCTGATTCAGCACCCAACTTAATCGGTTTCTGCCACCGGCGGTGGTTTCCCCGCTTAGGCCGGCGTTGACTACAGTATAGTCTAGTTCAAGAGAGTCTAAGCGGGCCTGGATCAATGCCGGGAAGGCCTCTTCGGGCTCAAGGCCATAGCCCGCGGTTAGGCTGTTTCCGAAGAAAAGGATCACTTTGCCGTCTTCCTCGGAAACCACATTATTTCCGGCATCAACGGCTTCCGTAGTCTTGTTTTCCTCTCTTTTGGTAGCGGTCTCACCACAAGAGATCAAGAGGATCAATATTAAAAAATAACTAAATTTTAAGAGGGTATGCATGGTTCGGGGAGTTATAAATCAAATTCATTTCCTTATTTTGCTGACTTTCTAAAATTCGATCTCAAAAAGAGAATCAATGACAAATATATTAAACGTTCAGCAGCTAAAGAAAACCTATAGTAGTGGTACTAAAACGATAACCGTTTTGGATGATATCACCTTTTCTGTTTTTCGGGGGGATACTTTCGCCATTGTTGGGCCTTCCGGAAGCGGAAAAACAACGCTGCTTGGGCTTTGTGCAGGACTCGATCAGGCAGATGCAGGTTCCATAGAACTTTGCGGCTCTCAAATGGCTCACCTAAATGAAGACCAAAGGGCTTTGCTGCGCAATAAGGAGGTAGGCTTTATTTTTCAGGATTTTCAGCTGCTTCCCACTTTAACCGCTTTAGAGAACGTTAGTGTTCCCCTGGAGTTGCAGGGGGCAAATCATGCCCGGCAATTTGCGAATGAACTGCTTGGCAAAGTAGGACTGGCGGACCGCTCCCATCATTACCCTTCTCAGCTTTCAGGGGGCGAGCAGCAGCGGGTGGCCCTGGCAAGGGCATTTAGTAATAGCCCGTCTATCCTTTTTGCGGATGAACCAACCGGAAACCTTGATGAGGAAACGGGGGAAAAGGTTGTACAACTGCTCTTCGATCTTAACAGGGAGGCCGGAACCACCCTGGTGATCGTAACCCATGATCCGGACCTGGCAAAACGCACACAACATATCCTGAGGCTTAAAGGCGGAAAGATTTTGGAGAATGTAAGTACCATGGCTACATGAGTGGGACTGCAAGCAATTCAAAAGCGGGGCTCTCCTGGTTGTTAAAAATGGCCTGGCGCGATGGCAAGGCCAGCGGCAGAAGACTATTTCTCTTTATGGCCTCCATTATTCTCGGGATCGCTGCTTTGGTATCCATCCAATCCTTTAGCGACAACCTGGAGGAAAACATTGTGCTGCAATCAAAGGCCCTTATGGGCGCGGATTACATCATCGACAGCAATCACCTGCCCAATGAAAAAGTACAGGCCATCATAGATTCATTGGGAGGTGCAGCCGGTAGGGAGGTAAATTTTGCCTCCATGGCCAGCTTTCCGGAAAAGAACGCAACAAAACTGGTACAGGTACGGGGAATTGAAGGAGGTTTCCCTTTGTACGGCGAACTGGAAACTACCCCGGCTATTGCGGCTACAGCCTATCAGGGATATGGCGGCGCTTTGGTAGACGCAACAATGATGCTTCAATTTGGGTTAAAACAGGGCGACAGTGTAAAAATCGGTGAGACCACCTTTCCAATTGCCGGGCGACTCGACTCTGCCCCCGGGAGTACGGCTCTAACAAGTTCCGTGGCCCCTGCGATTATCGTTCCCTATAGGTTCATCGAAGGAACCGGCTTGTTGCAGCTTGGCAGCCGGCAAGAATACAGTTATTATTTTAAGTCTTCGCCCGATTTGGACCTGGAGGAAATGGACAAAACCTTAGATCCTGTGCTCGATGCCGAGGGGGCTGATCTCGATACACATACCTCTACCAGCCGACGTTTGGGCCGCAGGTACGACAATGTAGGCAAGTTCCTCAATCTTGTTGCCTTTATTGCGCTCTTGCTCGGTTGCGTGGGTATTGCCAGTTCCGTGCACATTTATATAAAGGAAAAACTACGCGCCGTGGCAATATTAAAATGCCTTGGGGCCACCAGAAAACAAAGCTTTTTTATTTATCTCCTGCAAATCGCAGGGATGGGGCTTGCAGGTGGAATTATCGGGACGGTTGGAGGTTTAATACTTCAATTGCTTTTTCCTGTAATCCTCGGAGAATTTTTACCTTTTGAGGTACAGCTGACACTTGCCGTAAAACCTATAGTCATGGGGCTATTGTTGGGTGTTTTTCTTTCGGTGCTGTTTGCTATGCTTCCACTGATGGGCACCTGGTATGTGAGCCCGCTGCAGGTATTACGCGTACAGGAACATACGCCTAAAAGTTCCCGAAGGGCTTATTTTATGATTCTTGGAAGCATCCTTCTTTTCATATTTTTGTTTTCACTATGGTTGTTGCAACGCCTGCAATACGCGCTGGCCTTCGTTGCGGGTATTGTCGTTACCTTTGCTATCCTCGCCGGGATCGCGGCTTTATTTATGAAGCTTGTAAAGAAGTACTTTCCAAACTCCTGGAGCTTTACCGCCCGCCAAAGCCTTTTAAACCTTTTCAGGCCAAACAACCAGACCATGACCCTATTGCTTGCAATTGGAGTGGGGACCTTTTTAATAAGTACGCTGTATTTTACCAAGGATATTTTACTCGCCAAAGCTACTCTAGAGGAAAATGCAAACAGCCCTAACCTGATGCTATTGGATGTACAAACGGAACAGCGCGACTCTGTTGCCCGTAACATTACTCCCCGTGGGTTGCGAATAATAGACAATATTCCTATCGTTACTATGCGAGTGCAAAGTATAAAGGGCAGGCCGGTGGATGATATCCGGGAAGATACCACCTCCACCATCAACCAATGGATTTTAAACCATGAGTTCAGGGTAACATACAGGGATTCTTTAATTGCTTCGGAATCGCTGATTTCGGGAAAATGGACGCCCGAAATGACTCCCGGGGGAGCTATACCCATTTCTCTGGCCGATAACGTGGCCATAGATGCGCAGGTAGCGGTCGGGGATACGATCGACTTCAATGTACAAGGTGTTTTAATGAAAACGGTGGTAGGGAGCATTCGTTATGTGGATTGGGGAAGAATGCAACTCAATTTTTCCATAGTATTCCCAAAAGGGGTGCTTGAGAATGCACCTCAATTTCATGTGCTGACTACTAAAACACCTAGCGCCAAGGCATCCGCTCAGCTGCAACGGGAGTTGGTACGGGCATTTCCCAATGTTTCCATAATAGACCTGCGGCAGATCCTATCGCTGATCGAGGGTATCTTGGATAAAATCGCCTGGGTGATCAATTTTATGGCATTTTTTAGTATCCTTACCGGAATCATAGTTTTGATCGGTGCTGTCCGTACCAGTAAATATCAACGGATAAAGGAAAGTGTACTTTTACGGACACTGGGAGCAAAAAATGCACAGATCCTCAAGATCACGGCGCTGGAGTACCTTTATCTGGGTATTTTGGGAAGTCTGTTTGGAATTTTATTGTCACTACTCAGTAGCATGTTGCTTGCAGCCTTGGTATTTGAAACGGCTTTTACGCCTTCCTGGATCCCATTTCTGATCCTGTTACCGGGGATTACGCTTTTAGTGCTCGCCATTGGCCTTAGCAACAGCCGTAGTGTTTTGAATAGTCCGCCTTTGGAAGTATTACGAAAAGAGGGGAGATAGGATCGGTAGACCCAGAAAAGTAAACAGTCTGCTTACGCTCGCCACCTTGCGGGATTACCGGTACTTTGACTTTTCAAAGTTCAAAGTTAAAAAATAGATGAAATAATGGGGTTGATAAAATGCAACCTATGAAATTCTTCCATTAGGCGAGACCTACACGTACCCACAAATAGTTTAGGTAAAATTTTGGCTTCCCATCAAACTCCTTGGCTCTCGTCTTTTTTAGGCGAAAGCCACCCCCTTTGGATAAGCGTGGAGCTTTTTCAAAACCTCCGCCATAGGACGGACAGGCATGGATTTTCAATCCATAATGGTTTAGTCTTAACGTTTCTTTTTCCTGGGTGACATAGGGCAGATACTTACATTTCCCCTGTTTGATATAAAAAGGCATTAGAAAATAATTCCGGGGCGAGTCCTATAAAGCTGTTAAAAAAGTCTAATTCCCCTACAATATTTAAAGTAATTATACTGAATAACCCCCAGATCTTACAAATTACGAGCTGGGCAAACCTCAAAACCCCCGATAAAAAACATTCTTTTTCGGTGAGGTGAAAACCGATGCATTTCCGTTTGCCGAGGGTTTTTTACACTTTGTCCTGATTTTTTCCCATCGCCGAGAAATCGATGGTTTTCAGCGATTTACAGGCTTTTGTAATACGTCATTGGCGTTAAATTAGTGTAACCAAATCGCAACAACATGAAAGCTATAATCACCTTAATCCTAGTGCTAATTTTCGGAGCGGTTGCTCTTGCACAAAACACACCTGCAGATGTTAAAGTGGAAGTTCTTCAAATGGGTATTGTTCTGGATAGCAGCACTGATGTTGTTATCGCTTATAACAAAATTACGCCAACAAAAGAAAACGCTGTTGCGCGCCTATACAAATTCAAAAATGCAAGAGTAAAGAAAGCACTTGCTTTTACCACAAAAAGAAATAAAGCCAAATTAGCTTAAAAGTTGCCCCAATTGAACGCGACATCGTGTAAATACGTTGTCTTTAAACCTAAGAACTATGATTTTATTTGCACTCGTGTTGCCAGTTGTGTTAGGCTTGAGTTACCTCTTAGTTTTTCCTAAAACAAAAGGTATTTTACGCCCTATCAAAGTTTGGGAGAAACAACATCATTAAGCAATTGATTTTTAGAATAGTACCCTTGGCCGTCCTCCCGAATTTACCCCGGGGTGATGGCCTTTTTTGTTAGAGCAAACCAAAAAGGTGGTGATACATCATCAAGGTGGTGATACATCATCGCTTTGGTACTATGAATGGTTTGCCCGCCCACCCCCTGCTCCCACAACTGGCGAAACCTCCCATTGAAAATAGGGGCTATTCCTTAACCCCCGGTTGTTTTATGGTATAGTTCTTTTTTTGTTTTTCAGCAACAACCATTTCCCTTACATCTTTGAGCAGTGCGGCCGCATCATAAATAATGCCGTCTTTGATCGTATATTTTATGCCTCCTACCCGGACCACCTTATTCTCCTCAGTAAGTTTTATGGCCCCGGTACCATACAACACCTTGAAGTTTTCCAGCGGATTTTCGGGAACAATAACAAAGTCGGCCAGCTTGCCAACAGCGACAGTTCCAAGCTTTTCTGCTGTTCCAAGGGCTTCGGCACCGTTCAGGGTGGCTGCGCGAATGATCTCCAAGGGGTGAAACCCGGTTTCGCGCAGTAATTCCATTTCCCGTATATAAGCAAAGCCGTATAACTGAAAGATAAAACCGGAATCTGAGCCAGTAGTGATCCTGCCACCCCTGTTCTTGTATTCGTTGAGAAAAGTCATCCATAGATTGTAGTTCTTCTTCCAGGCCACTTCCTGCTCGGTACCCCAATTGTGCCAATAGGAACCATGAGAAATCTTATTGGGCTGGTAAAACTCCCACAATGAGGGGAGCGTATAGTCTTCATGCCACTCTGCCCGCCTTGCCCGTTGCAGGTCGCGGCTGGCTTCATAAATGTTCAGAGTGGGAACCAGGGTGAAATCGAGCCCAATGAGTTCGTCCATTACGGCATTCCAATGTTCGGAATAGGGTTCGGCAGCCTGCTGCCATAATTTCCCCGCTTCTTCAAAGCGGTGTTGCTCATTGTTGTAGTTGTAGTCCAACGGATAATCCTGTACCGTCCTATCCTGGAACAACGCTTCGGGCAGGCCGTACCAGTGTTCCATTGTGGTGAGTCCGGCCCTGGCGGAATGCAATACATTCCATCTGGCAACATTGAGTTGGGCGTGATGGCAAGCGGAGCGGAGGCCTAGTTTTTTGTTCTCGTCAAGGGCAGCAGCCATGATCTCCGGAGGGGCTCCAAAGAATTTAATTCCATCGGCGCCTTTTTTAGCATTGTTTTGTACCCAGGTTCGCGCCATTTCGGGAGAACCGCCAGCTTCATCACTGCCCTGGCCGAAACCGGTGTAGGCAAAGATACGGGGGGCTATTATCTCATTTTTAGCGCTTTTCCGTTTCAGGTCCATGGTAAAATCAACTCCGCGGCCGCTGGGTTCCCTAACGGTTGTCACCCCGTGGGCCATCCAGAGTTTAAAGACATAGTCGGGCTCGACTCCCTGCGCTTCGCCGCCTATGTGCCCATGCATGTCTATAAAGCCCGGCAACAGATACATGCCGGTACAATCCAGTTCTTTACCCCCGGCAATCAGTTGGGGTCGCTTAGTTTCGTCTATGGCTACCCCGGGATAGCCTACTACCTCGATTTTTTTGATGATGTTGTTCTCCACTACAATATCAATTGGCCCCAGCGGCGGGGCTCCGTTACCATTTATCAGGGTAATTCCGCGAATTATAAGTTGGGGATAGGGGCCGTCGCCCTGGCTCTGGGCGATGCCCATACATGTGAAACAAACTGCAAGTAGAAGGAATATGGGATTTTTTTTCATTAGGTTCAAAGTTCAAAGTTCAAAATTCAAAATTTCCAGTTTTAAGTGTCAATTTTAAGGGATTGTCTTAAACTTGAAACTTTTTGAAGTAGAAACAAGAAGTGTTGAAAACTACCTATTCCTGCTCCGGTATTTCAATCTTATTCCATAAAAACAAGGCATTCAGGAAGAGCCTGTTGGTGCCATACCAGGATCCCCTGAAATTAGGGTTATCCGCGAATAAAATCACCCTGCCACTGCCAAGCTTACTTACTATAAGGGAAGCAGAGGGTTTTAGATATTCTTCCATGTTCTTTTTGGTTATAAAACCGTCAATATGGGGATCCTTGGCATATTTGGCTACTGTGGCGTAGGCATTTTCCGTGGGCGCCAACCAGACCGTATTATTCTTATAGACCGGGATGGAGCGATCCCTGTAACCAAAAGCCAGGGGGTGGGTTACATCTATATCGGCCTTTACAATTATACCACCTACACTTTCTTTTCCCAGGTTATCACTGGCATCGACATAAGGTTTGTGTTCGGTGGTTTTTGTAGTGTCCTTTTCCGGTTCAATTAATTTTTCTTTGATCAGTTTTTTGTCAATAGCCCATTTTGACGCGGTCCCGATGGTGATCAGGGTTTTTCCTTTCTTTACCCAATCGGCTATTTTAGCCCGTTGTTTCTTTGTTAAAGAATAGCTGCCGGAAACCATGACCAGGGTATTGTATTTATCGAAGTCGGCTTCATCAAAATTTCGCATGGGGATCTTCGTTATCGGCATCTCTACCCGGGTATCTAACAGATGCCAAACCTCCCCGGCCTCATAAGATCGTACCCCCTCTCCAATAAGCATGGCAGCTTTTGGTTTTTTCAACGGGGATATATATCCGCTCCCAAGGTCAATACCTCCGGCATTGTAACCCGTATTTACTGCATGTATGGGTACCTGGAATTTTTGCTGGGCATGCCGCACAAGGTGAAACACTTCTTCCGGATCTTTCTTTTGCAGGGATACCGGTATCACCAAAGTGCCGTAATTCATTTTTTTCTCCCCACCTGTGGTTTTAGCCGTGAACGGTTTAAAGGCCGATGAGGCCACCAAACCTTTGGTCTGAAGGTCATTTAGTACCGCTGGGGCATTGTAATCGTCCCAATCTATCAGGTAGGCGTAATCCGATCTTTGAACTGGCGTAACCGGGACCAGATTTTCGGTAGAGGTGATCCTTTCACCCAAATTTGCGGTTGTCAATGGCGTGTACTTCATATTGTAGAAGTTGGCTACGGACCAGGCAGATGCATCGTAATACACGCTGTCCCGGTATTTGGAATAGGTTTCGAACATGGTCTGAACCATTCTGTATTGCAATTGTTTTGCAGGGACAACATAGGCATTATCCTCCGCCTTATACACTTCTATTTGGTGTAATAACAACTTATCAATAAAAGCCTTGTTCCTGTTTTGATCATAAGGGTCTCCGAAACGATAGGCCGCTACCTTGCCTTTCGCAGCATTGCTAAGGGCGCTTTTGAAGAAATCTTGCTGGTATTTCCGCAAATACGCTTTGTTTTCAACTGCCGCCCTGACCGTAGTGATGCTCGATGTGTACTGATTACGTATAGTGAACGGAAAGGTTATTTCCCCGAACGCCGTAGTCTGTTTGTGGCCCCGGGAACTTGCCTGTTCAAATAACAGTCCCAGACCGCCCTGGAGATCAGGGTAGGAAGAACCATAACCGGGATAGGTGCCATCAAACACTTCCTTGGTAAAATAAAATGAACCGATGCTGTCCAGGGCCTTTGCAAAATAATCCCCGAACATAGTGTTGAGGTCCCCATAATTTTCTTTTGGCATAATAGGCTCCAAAGAGCCATTGACTTTCATAGGTTCAAAGAAATAGGAACTCTGCGAACCCATTTCATGAAAATCGGTCACCACATTCGGATACCATTCGTGGTACCAGGCAAGTTTCCCCCGGCTCTCGGGATTGATCCCCAGCAACCAATCCCGGTTCAGATCGAACCAGTAGTGATTTGTACGCCCTCCGGGCCAATATTCGTTATGCTCGGCATCTTGTGGATCGGCCACCATCGGGTTGCCTTGATAGGTATTGGCCCATTGGGAATGTCTGTCCCGACCATCCGGATTGATGGTAGGGTCTATAAAGATCACGGCATTCTTAAGGTACTTAAGGATCTCGGGATGATCTGAAGCCGTGAAAGTATAAGCGGTCAGGAGGCCAGCCTCCGAGCTCGAGGGCTCATTGCCGTGTACATTATAAGCCAGATTGATAAAAACCGGTACTTCCCCATAATTAGTTACATTTTGTGAGGCGTCCACAAAAGCCAGATGTTTTTGTTTTAAGGTTTCTATATTCGTCTGATTTTCCGGGGTAGTAACCATAAACATTACCAACTTTCTGCCCTCATGGGTTTGTCCATACTGGTATATGGATGCCCGGTCCGAGAGTTCCGCCAGTTTTTCCAGATAAGCCACAATGAGATCGTGGCGCGTGTGATGTTCGCCTATCCCATAACCCAGGAATTTCCGGGGGGAAGGTATGTTTTGATCAAAGGGATGGAATTTCTTGAAAAAATAATCCTGGGAATAGCATAACGTGCTGTAAAGGAACAGCGCCATAAGCAATCTTTTCGGCATTTAGCAGTGATTAGGAATTAGTAAATTTAAATATAGACATAAAAAGACGAATTCGGTCAAAAGCCTTGAAAGGAATATAATTTACTGGGAAGTATGCCGCAACGGCTTTCAAGGATAATTAAAGCTAAGCAACGGAATCAAATTGTGGCTGGTGATCGAGCTCCCGGAATTTGATAATATAATGGGTTCCTTTTTTGGAGGCATCCTTGGTTATGGTGCCTTTAAGTTGCCGTGTCAGGTTATGGATCAGTTTCAGACCCAGGGATTTTGTATTTTTGTAGTTTATGGTATCCGAATAACCGGGGCCATTATCTCCTATCTCAAGTTCAAAATCTTTTTCGCGATCCTTTTTTAAAGCGATATGGATCTCCCCCTTGTCGTCATCTTTGATTCCATATTTAAGGGCATTTGTGATCGCCTCATTGATCAGAAGACCCAGGGGAATTGCGGTATCTATACTAAGTTGAATGTCAGGAATATCCAGGTCTAGCTTGATATTATTGTCGGTCCCTTTCACGGACTTTACAAGGTATTCGCTCAATTCCTGTACATATGATTTGAATTCGATCTTTGAAATATCATCGCGCATGTATAGCATTTCATGTACCATGGCCATCGAAATTACCCGGTTCTGGCTGCTCCTGATCAGATTTTTTACAACATCGTCCTCAATACTTCTCAATTGAAGGCTCAGTAGGCTCGAAACCGTCTGCAGGTTGTTCTTTACCCGGTGATGCACTTCCTTGAGAAGCGTCTCTTTCTCCTTGATCTGTTGTTCTACCTGCCTCTTGGATTTATATAAGTCGTGATGGGCTTTAAGCAGGTTTTTGCCTAAAACCCCGCCCAAAAGGTAGACGGAGAAAATAACGCTTAGGAAACTAAAAAACCGTTGCGCTTCCGGAGGCACTACGTTTTGGGTAAAGGAAAAAGTTGTACTTCCCTGCAGGTATATGAGGACAATGATCAATATGCTGATATACAAATAAATTCTGCCGTACCTACGGGTAGTGGCATAACCCGCAAAAACCACAATGGCCAGAACAAATATGAACTGGCTGTTGATACCTCCGGTGAAGAGCGTTATCCCAATTGCACTCGATAAACCAAGAATGGATATAAGATTGTATGTTAGGGTGAGATTGTTATGGATTCTGAATAGCAGCGTATTTGCGAGGTTTACTAAACCGAAACAAAAAAATATATAAGGGACAACCTCTTTGATACCCAGATAATAAATGCAAATGAAACCGAAAAAGAGCGAGAAAAAGGAAGCAAAATAGCTCACCCTGAGTGTCAATCTGGTCTTGTCTTTTAACCTGTGCCGATCTGGAAATGTTTCTTTCATAAGTTTAGGTATTTAAGCCCCTTGCGAACCATTTTTAAGAGCAATTAACTATTAAAGGAAACAGGTGTAAATATATGATGTAAAGCTACTTATGTTTTCTCACATTACCATATAGTGCAGATATAAATCTTATTGGTTGTTCGGAGATAGCGTTCTTTAATCTAAGTAATTCCCCAATGGCTTTGCCTTGAGCCTGCAGGCAGGGATAGTCGCCCGCCAGAGGAGGGTAAACTTTCAAGAAATCTTTTATTTCCCCTGAAAAAAAGTTCTTATTTTCTAATTGAAAGATCAACCACGTTGCGTCCTGGGTTCCAGATCGGTTAGATCGGCTATTTTAACGGGCTGGCCACTTTCAATGCTTTTTCTTGCTGCAATGCCTACCAGTATGGACATGGCTCCGTCCCTGGAACCCGCTAACCGGTCATAGGGATCTTTTGCGTTATCCTTTCTAAAGAGATTTTCCTGAAGTTTTTGATCGCCCCCGCCATGGCCGGTTTTATCCATACCTACCTGAATAGTTTCGTGCTTTTTCCAGAGTTTATGGAGCACCATGGGTTCCAGCCCCAGTTCCTCCCTACGGGACTGATCCATCTCCCGTGCATGCATCTCTGCCTGGTCAACACCGATATTTTCGTAGTAGGGAATATCGGACCAGGCTTCTATTCTTCCTTCCGTTCCGTTAAAGGCCGCCCGCCATCCTTCCAAAGGGGAATAGGTGGTGAGGGAATAATTGAGTTGTACATTGTTTTTATATCTGACCTGGGCCGACATTTTATCATAAATATCGATCTCATTTCTAAAGAGGCAGTTATCCCGGATATAGCCGTCGTGCTTCTCGTTATCTACATAGAGCTCTTTTAGAAATTGATCTTTCGTGATATCCCAGTAAAAGTCACATCTGGTTTTATGCTCGCATTTTCTGCAGTTATCCCCCCGGAAAGGGTTGTTTTTTCCATAGAATTCTAGATCTCCATAGGCAAATACTTCCGAAGGTTCTGAATTGATCCACCAATTGAGCAGGTCGAAGTGATGGGTGGACTTGTGTACCCATAGCGACCCGCTGCTTTCCATTAATCCGTGCCATCTTCTGAAATAGCTGGCCCCGTGGTAGGTGTTGAGGTACCAATGAAAATCGACCGAGGTTATTTTACCTATTGCCTTATTCATAAGCAATTCTTTCACCTTTGTGGCATAAGGGCTCCAGCGGTAGTTAAACCCGACAATAAGGTTTTTATTTGTTTTCCTCTCAGTATCTAAAATAGCCTGGCACTTGGTTTCATCTGTAGTAAGGGGTTTTTCAGTCAGCACGTCACAACCCATTTCCATAGCTTTTATAATGAACTCGTGATGGGTTGAATCCTTTGTAGTTACTATGACCAGGTCTGGCTTAGTGGTATTGATCATTTTCTCGAAATCGGTAAAGGTAGGGCAGGAGGCCCCTATGTATTTCTTAGCGTATTCCAGCCGTCCTGGATTTATATCGCAAAGGCCAACAAATTCCAGGATGTCCGAATATTGCTCCATCAGCCTTTTTCCCCAAAAGGTGGTGCCGCGTATGCCGGTCCCTACCAGCGTAACTTTTAGTTTGCTTTCAATACCCAAGTCAAAGCCAGACAGGGGCATAGCGCTACTGGCGGCTAACATACTGATGGAAGTCAGGAATTTACGGCGTGAAGTTTTCATACTGTTATTAGAGATTGATCGTACTTAAAGATATTGAATTTTGCGCAATCTCAAAGATCCTGATATTCGGAAAAGTCTTTTGGAAAATTTTTGAAAAAGAAATTGTCCCCTTCACGGCTATGCAAAGAGTGCAATGAAGTGGACTTCAGGGGTGTTCACTGATTAGGCGTTAAGACGAATAAATAGACTTTTAGGTCATCTTTTTTGCAGTTTCCCGATAGAACGGGGAATTACTCTTCAATCAAGACCCATTCCCCCTTATCTAAGAGATGTTCCGCCTGCTTGAATTTTACCTTTTTGCTTTCGCCCGACATCACATTTTTAATGGTTACCCGTTCATTTCTTCCAATCTTTGGTTTTTCGCGGACAATTGTTTCCGTAATCTGTGGCCTGCCTCCCCGGGTCTGGCCGGCTGCCCTGTTCTGAGCCGATAATTCGTCGCTATTGGGTATTTCCTCCTTAGAAGTCTGTAAGTTCTCTTTAGGTCTGCGGATCTTTCGCTCTTCCTGTATTTCGTTAGTATTGGCAGAGGGTAATTCGCCTTTAAAAAGAAAGGAGACTACATCTTTGTTTACCCTATCGATCATGCTTTTGAAAAGTTCAAACGCCTCAAACTTATAAATCAATAAAGGATCTTTTTGTTCGTGAACTGCGAGTTGTACGGATTGTTTTAATTCATCCATTTTACGTAAATGGGTCTTCCAGGCATCGTCGATTATGGCCAGCGTAATATTCTTTTCAAAGTCCGTTATTAATTGCTTGCCACCACTTTCATAGGCATTCTTTAAATTGGTCACCACGTTCAGGGATTTGATCCCGTCCGTAAAGGGGACCACAATGCGTTCAAATTTATTGGCATTATCCTCATACACTTTTTTAATGACCGGAAACGCCGTTGCCGCGCTTCTTTCCATCTTATCGTGATAATGTTTGTAGGCCTCTTTATAGATGATATTTGCGATCTCCTGAAAGCCCAATTTACCGAAATCATCCTCAGGGACAGGAGAGGTAATGGAAAAATATTTTATAAGTTCAAACTCAAAATTCTTAAAGTCCCCCGCGGCCTTGTTAGTATCCGCAATTACCTCGCAGGTATCATAGATCATATTGGCGATATCCACTTTCAGCCGCTCGCCCTGTAATGCGTGCCGCCTTCTTTTATAGACAACTTCCCTTTGGGCGTTCATAACATCATCGTATTCCAGCAATCGCTTCCTGATCCCAAAGTTGTTCTCCTCTACCTTTTTCTGAGCTCGTTCTATGGACTTGGTCATCATGGAGTGCTGAATAACCTCGCCTTCTTCAAGACCCATCCGGTCCATCATTTTGGCGACCCTGTCCGAACCAAAAAGTCGCATCAGGTTGTCCTCGAGGGAAACATAAAACTGGGAACTTCCCGGATCTCCCTGCCGTCCGGCCCTACCTCTGAGTTGTCGGTCAACCCTTCGGGAATCATGCCGTTCGGTACCTACGATGGCAAGGCCACCGGCCTTCTTTACTTCTTCGGATAATTTGATATCCGTTCCCCTACCGGCCATGTTGGTAGCGATGGTAACGATCCCGGATTTACCTGCTTCGGCAACGATATCCGCCTCTTTTTTGTGCAATTTGGCGTTCAGTACGTTATGAGGGATCTTTCGGATGCCCAGCATTCGGGACAACAGCTCCGAAATTTCTACGGAAGTTGTACCGATCAGGACCGGTCTGCCTTGTTCGGAAAGTTGGGTTACCTCGTCGATAATGGCATTGTACTTTTCGCGTTTGGTCTTATAGATGAGGTCGTTGCGGTCATCTCTGGCGATGGGTCTGTTGGTAGGGATCTCCGTTACATCGAGCTTATAGATTTCCCAGAACTCCCCTGCTTCGGTAATGGCGGTACCCGTCATCCCGGCCAGTTTCCCATACATTCTGAAGTAGTTCTGCAAGGTGACGGTAGCAAATGTCTGGGTGAGGGCCTCGATCTTTACATTCTCTTTTGCCTCTATGGCCTGATGCAAGCCGTCCGAATACCGCCGGCCATCCATAATACGGCCGGTTTGCTCATCAACGATCATCACCTTATTTTCTATGACCACATATTCTACGTCTCTTTCAAAAAGGGTGTAGGCCTTCAATAGCTGGCTCATGGTATGTACCCGCTCGCTCTTTACGGTAAAATCCTTAAAGAGTTCTTCTTTAAGCTCTGCTTCCTTTTCAATATCCAGGTTTTGGTTTTCAATTTTAGCAATTTCACCTCCTATATCGGGCATTACAAAAAAGTCTTTGTCGCCGTCCCCGGAGAGATAGTCTATTCCTTTATCCGTAAGTTCTATCTGATTGTTCTTTTCATCAATGACAAATAACAACTCCGCATCTACTTTGGGCATTTCCCGGTTGTTGTCCTGCATATACAAGTTCTCGGTCTTTTGCAATAGCTGCTTTGTACCTTCCTCGCTCAGGAATTTTATCAAGGCCTTGTTCTTCGGAAGCCCGCGATGTACACGCAACAATAAAAATCCGCCTTCCTTGGTATCGCCCTCCGCAATAAATTTTTTAGCTTCAGCGAGCACTCCTGTAAGATATTGCCGTTGTTTTTGGACGATCTCGTTAACTTTTGGCCGTAGCTCATTGAACTCATGCCGGTCACCTTCCGGAACAGGCCCCGAAATGATCAAGGGGGTTCTGGCGTCATCAACCAGCACGGAATCTACCTCATCCACGATGGCATAATGATGAGGGCGTTGCACGAGATCGCCCGGGGTGTGTGCCATATTATCCCTCAAATAATCAAAACCAAACTCGTTATTGGTCCCATAGGTAATATCTGCATTGTAAGCGGCCCGCCTTCCATCAGAATTGGGTTGATGTTTATCTATACAATCAATGGACAAACCGTGGAATTCAAAAATAGGGGCCATCCAGGCACTATCTCTCTTCGCCAGGTAATCGTTCACTGTCACCAGATGGGCACCTTGGCCCGCGAGGGCATTCAGATAGAGGGGTAATGTTGCCACCAGGGTTTTTCCTTCCCCTGTTTGCATTTCCGCGATTTTTCCCTGGTGCAAGGCAATCCCTCCGATTAACTGCACATCGTAGTGGATCATATCCCAGGTAATTGCCTTACCCGCGGCATCCCAGGAATTTTTCCAGATGGCGTTGTCACCTTCCAGAGAAATATAATCTTTGGAACCGGATAGCAACCGATCGTATTCAGAAGCCTTTACGGAAAGTGTTTCATTATTAACAAAGCGCTTTGCAGTCTCCTTAACTACCGCGAACGCTTCAGGCAGAATCTCATTCAAGGTTTTCTCGGTAATGGCATAGACTTCTTCTTCAAGTTTATCCATTTGTGCATACAACTCTTCATTCTGATCAATGTCATCCGAATCCTGAACTTCCTCCTTTAACTCCTGAATCCCCTTGTTCAAATCGGCACATTCTTCGGCTATCCTTGCTTTAAAAACGATAGTCTTCTGTCTCAGCTCGTCGTGGCTAAGGCCTTCTATAGCAGCCTCAAAAGATTTTATCTGGTCTACCAAAGGCTGCAGTTCTTTTACGTCTCTTTTCGACTTATCCCCAACAAATGCCTTTATGACCGAATTTAATAAACTCATAATGTGTGTGTTGTTTTTAGGCGACCCCCTTCCTGGCAGACATGTGGTTGCCCGATATAATTTTAATGCGAAAGACAGGATCGCAGTGCCCAATTCACGGCAAAAGGTATTCCAATGTCCATATTCTGACTAAATACCCGCTCTGGCTGTCAAAATTACATAAAAAAAAAGCCTCGAATGAGACTTTTTTTTTGCAATTGCGTTAAGGTTATCAATATTCGTCCTCATTCCAGAGGTAATCTTCTTCCGTAGGATAATCCGGCCATATCTCCTCGATAGATTCATAGATTTCACCACCTTCTTCCTCCATAGACTGCAGATTTTCTACAACTTCCAGGGGGGCTCCGGTTCTAATGGCATAATCTATTAACTCGTCTTTTGTGGCCGGCCAGGGGGCATCGCTTAAATAGGATGCCAATTCTAATGTCCAATACATGGTAATAGTTCGCTTTTAAAACTTTTGCAAAAATAATTTTTAAACCCACATTTTCAAGAAAAATCGGACTTATTTCAATTATTTTATCAACAATATCAGTTATAAATAAAGTGATAACGAAGAAAAAAGCAAATTATTAGTCCTTTTTTTTAGGGATCCACTGCACTTCTTCTACATTCAGATCGAACGTCAACTTTCGTGCCAGCACGAACAAGTAGTCGGAAAGTCTGTTGATATACGACAATACCTGGGTATCCAGGGCTTCATCAGTATGAAGAAGTGACGCTATACGCTCCGCCCGGCGACAAACCGTACGGGCAATATGACAGTATGACACGGTGGGATGACCTCCGGGGAGAATAAAGTGTGTCATAGTTGGTAAGTTCTCGTTCATTTCGTCCATTTCCCTCTCTAAAAGTGCAATATCCGAGGGGTTAATCCGGGGAATATTAAGCCTTTCCCTACCATTTTTTAGAATCGCTTTTTCGGGATCGGTAGCTAAAATTGCACCAACCGTAAAAAGATTTTCCTGTATTTGAAGCAGAATGTCGCGGGTAGGGGCATCGATTTCCTGGTCGCGGATAAGACCCAACCATGAATTCAGTTCGTCTATAGTGCCGTAGCTCTCAATACGGATATGATGTTTAGGTACACGGGTGCCTCCAAAGAGTGCTGTGGATCCTGCATCGCCAGTCCTGGTGTAGATTTTCACGAATTAAGTTTAGGGGTTCAGGAGTTATTAATTTGTATTTTACTGCGTATTATTTACTGCTATCTACGAAATGCCTATTATGGTTTTTGCTAAGCTGGCTTACTAAATTTTTGTTATTATTTTTTCTTTGTGCAAGGCAAAAATTGCAAGCAGAGCAGCGCTAAGGTTAAAAATTTTAACGCTGCGGAAAGGAAAAAGAGTGGGGAAAATAGTGAGTGAATTTAGCAATCACCACACTAGTCCTTCTCCTTCACTCTTTTCTTATCCTTTCGCTCATATCCTTCCATGAAGCCTCTCGATTTCCTGCTTCTTGCATTTTTTTTATTATACATGGAAATCAGGAGGTAAACCATGGCCAATCCGCCCAGAATATAATAAATAGTGTGATCCATAGGTCCCTGAATTGATGACTTAAAATTAAGTTTTTAAATCCGAACCTTAAAATGTTCTTTCCGCTGTTCCATTCTTGGAAAAAGCAGACCGCACCAGAACATGTCGATAGTGACATTGAATTCAGGGGATGAAGCAGCGATTTTCCAAAGCCCGCCAGCTTGTTTGCTTTTGTGGGTATGATTGATCATAATCGGCGTATTCCCATGAAAAAGCGGGCTTTCTGAATACTCCTTTTTAATTTTTGGCCAGTCGGCTATATCGGAAAATACCATGTCATAGGGTGGCGTATTGAAAATAACGAAAGGGAATTTTTCAACGATGAGGGAAATCATTTCGATTTCCTTATCGGATATGCAAATACTTTTCACCTTAAAATACTTGATGCTTTTAAGAAGTACTGCGGCACTTTTTGATGCCTTGTAGTCCTCATGTATATATAAACCTCTGGTAAGGTATTTGAAGACAAAAGGAGAGTGTACCCCGTGTTGGTCGGTGGAGGTACAAAGGAATTTGAGATATGTTATTAATCTATATAACATTACACTAATGTCCGGTTAAAGACGCAAGACCGCTGCGCTACAAGACATAAGACGTAAGACTTGATCGTGACCAACCGAAATCATATAGTTGATTTCAGGCGCCAAAGGTACGTTCATACTTGTTGGAAATGTACGAAAACCAAGACCTTGGATAACAAATATAATGGGAACGCCCAATATACTTCCAGTTTTGGTATTACCGGACAACAATAATAATATTATAACATTTGTATAAGAAAATCTTTACAACTTATATGTTTGTCCGTAGAAAGGGGCCACCCTTCCGTCTAAATTTCTTTATGGGGAATTTACCAATATTCTAAAATGTCCCTGAAATGGCCGAGAAACAACATTTACTTTAGTTCCCTCACTTCGGGGGGATAGGGAGGCCCTATTCCAAAATGGCGGAGAGTTCAAACCATCGTTCCGTTTTGAGGATTATATCATCCTCTACTGTCTTAAGTGCTATGGCCAGTTGGTCTATTTCATCCCCACTTAGGGAGCCATCTGAAAATTTGCGTTGCAAGGCTTCTTTTTTTGCTTCCAGTGCGTGGATCTCCTTTTCGAGTTTGTTGTATTCTTTTTGTTCGGAATACGAAAGTTTTTTGGTGGTTTTCTCTTCCCTCCATGTATTTGTTACTGCCGGGGTATCAGCTGCGTTACCTTTTTCACGGCGGTATTCTAATTCCCGACTATCCTCATAGATCCTGTAATCCGAATAGTTTCCGGGGAAATCCTCCACCCGGCCTTCTCCCTTGAATATAAAAAGGTGGTCCACAATTTTATCCATAAAATAGCGGTCATGGGAAACTACCAAAAGACAACCGGGAAAATCCAATAAAAACCCCTCCAAAACATTTAGTGTTACGAGATCAAGGTCGTTGGTTGGTTCGTCCAGAATCAGGAAATTAGGATTTTGTATTAAAACGGTGCAGAGGTATAAACGTTTACGTTCCCCCCCGCTAAGTTTTTCCACATAATCGTATTGTTTTTTCCGGTCGAACAAAAAGCGTTCAAGGAGCTGTTGGGCAGAAATTTGACGTCCTTTTTTCAAGGGTATGAAATCACCAAATTCCCTGATGACATCAATAACTTTTTGTCGTTCTTTTATATGTATCCCCTGCTGGGTATAGTACCCAAATTTAACGGTATCTCCAATGACTACTTTTCCCGAGTCGGGTTTTACGAGGCCGGTTATGATATTGAGAAAAGTGGATTTTCCCGTACCATTTTTACCGATGATCCCGATCCTTTCACCTTTAACAAAACTGTAGTCAAATTTATTGAGCAGCTGTTTATCCGGAAAGGACATGGATACCTTATGCAATTCAAGGATCTTACTGCCCAGTCTTTCCATGTTGAGCTCCAACTGCATTTGATGGGTAGCTCTTCGCTGATGTGCCCTCTCCTTAATTTCATGAAAATCCTCTATCCTGGATTTGGATTTTGTGGTACGTGCTTTGGGCTGCCTGCGCATCCAGTCCAGCTCTTTTTTAAAGAGGATCCTGGATTTATGGTGTTCAACTGCTTCGCGTTCCGTTCGGGCTTCTTTTTTCTCAAGGTAATAGGAGTAGTTGCCCTTATAAAAGTACAATTCCCCGCCATCCAGTTCAATAATTTCATTGCATACGCGCTCCAGAAAATAGCGGTCATGCGTCACCATAAATAAAGTAAGGTTCTCTTTTTCAAAATAGGACTCCAGCCATTCTATCATTTCCAGGTCCAAATGGTTTGTTGGTTCGTCCAGTATCAAAAGGTCGGGCCTGTTTATCAGGGCATTTGCAAGCGCAAGGCGTTTCTTTTGACCTCCGGATAGCGTGCCCACTTCAGCCTTAAGATCCTCAAGTTTTAGTTTGAAGAGGATTTGTTTGTACTGGGTCTCAAAGTCCCAGGCTGAAAACCGCTCCATGGCTTCAAAGGCCTTTTGATAGGCCTTCTTATCTCCAGGATCTTCCAGCGCCCTTTCGTAGGCAGCGATAACCTGAAGGACGTCGTTATCCGAAGCATAAATGGTCTGCTCCACTGTAAGGCCGGGGTCCAGGTCCGGTTCCTGTTCCAAAATGGAAATTCGTATCCCTTTTCTATAGTTCACCTGGCCGCTGTCCGGTGTATCCTTTCCGGACAATATATTTAGGATCGATGTTTTTCCGGTGCCGTTCTTGGCTACCAGTGCAATTTTCTGATCCTTATTGATACCAAAGGAGATATCTGAAAACAATACCAACTCGCCATAAGATTTGGCTATGTGTTCTGCTGTAAGAAGATTCATAATGTTTTCAGATAGGTCTTTTTATAATAGCGGCAGAGGAAAAGGTATCTTATGCCTAAGGCGAGTATCGGAATTGCGGTCAAGGGCGAAAATAGTTGAATTTTTACAAGCCAGATTATCAGGGCCAATACAAGAAATCCCATAGGAACCATGATGTACTTAAGGAACCATCTGGGCAACAGGTACCTGCGTAATAAAAAGAAGGCAACCACCATATTAAGAGGGAAAGCCCAAAATATATTAAAATTGTTTGCAGTGGCAGAATGGTCCGTCAGAAACCAAAGGAAAAAGATAAGTGACCCAACTGCCCCGCTTACGAAAAAAAGAAAAAAGTCGAGCCACCTTGCCCTGCTCCCGTTCCTAATATCAATAAAAGTGATTACAGCGGTAAACGAAAGAAAGATCAAAAACCAGAATAAAGGTGAGGCTGTAAAATAATAACCATTCCTTTCGAGGGTTGCTTCCAAGATGGTCCTTTGGCGTTCAACAAGTGGTTTTCCGTCTAATGTGGTATTTTTCATTTGATCCATCACATAGAAAGGCAGAAACATATGTTCTTCAGCACTGGCTTTCTTGTCGATCACCGCACCCAGAGCCAGGTCGATCCCAAAACTGGACCATGAATTGATTTTTAGGTTCTGTTGAATAAGTTCCCGGAAGGTGAACCTTTTAACAAGATGATCTTGCCTGTAATTGAGTTGTGTGCCCAATACGTTTTTCAGGATCTCGGGTATCTTGGTAGAACAGTTGTCATAGAGGTAATCGTATTTGTAATTCCTATTTTCCGGCCTTCTGTTGTTTTCCAAAAAAAGGAAAAGTTCATTTTTTAGCTGAGGGTTAAGATCTAACAATTGTTCTTTCACCCACCGGTTTTCCAACTGATAGGAATAGAGGAATTCGGGAAAAGTGGAGACACTAAGTGTAAAGATGGGCCTGCCAACGGCAAAATTGTAGTAAAAATTGGGTGCTTCAAAATTAAAAGTGCCATAGTTGTATACCCAGTCAATACCCTGTTTTGGATCCTGCACCCGAAAAGCGCTGTGGCCGAAGGAAGCGTACAACTCTTTACCAGGACCACATGTTATGACGCTTATCCGGGCGTTTTCGTTTAACCCATCCAACTGGCCAAAACCATAAAAGCCTATCCAAAAAATAAAAAGGAAAATACCGGTTTTTAATTGCATTTCTTGGAAAGGAATGGAATTGTTAATTACATTGTACGAGCAAATATCTGAATAAAAACCGTCACCAAATAGTTAGATTAAAAATTATGTTATTTTTACTAAAACAACAGCCAATGAAGCAGCATATCCCGAATGGTATTACGTTACTCAATGTACTTTGCGGTTGTATTGCCACGGTCTTCGCTGTTCTCAACCATTTGGAATTGGCGGCAGTGTTTGTACTTCTGGGTATTCTATTTGATTTTTTTGACGGGTTATCTGCCCGGGTTCTGAATGTTCAGAGCGAATTGGGGGTACAACTCGATTCTCTTGCCGATATGATCACCAGCGGTTTGGTACCCGGAATTGTTATGTTTCAGCTTCTGGGAATGTCCCAATCCGGAGGGTGGAATCTCGATTTCGGTTCTCAAACGGCGACCGACGCAAAGTTTTCAATACTCCCCTTCCTCGGTTTTTTGATCACGATGGCATCGGCCTATAGATTGGCAAAATTCAATATTGACGAAAACCAGGTATCCTCTTTTATCGGTTTGCCTACCCCTGCCAATGCCTTGTTGATCTTATCGCTTCCCCTGATCCTGTTTTATCAGGGAAACGATTCCCTGAACGCTATAGTACTGAACCAATGGTTCCTTATCGGGTTAACGCTCCTGAGTTCTTTTCTTCTTAATTCGAAGATCGAATTATTTTCACTAAAGTTTAAAAACTGGAGTTTTAAGGATAATGCACTGCGGTATATTTTTATTATTGTAAGCCTGGTTTTGTTGATGACCCTTAAATTTTTGGCTGTTCCGGCCATTATTGCTTTTTATATTTTGAGCTCCGTAGCGAGTAATTTTAGTTCCGGGAAGGCATAGCATCAGGTTATCGGAATAGTTTTTAACTTCTGCGGCTAATGAACCCATTAGAACTTTTTCTTTTACCTTCGAGCTTCGCATCTGAGCTATGGCTATGCCGCAAAAAATCCTTTCATTGGTGAATTAAAGCCTTAATAATTGGTTCCGAACAAAAAATATAAATGAGTTTGATATCAAAATTCGGTGAAAAATTCACGGATATATTTAAAAGGAATATGCCCGATGCATTTGTATTTGCATTGATCCTGACCCTCATAACGGCTCTCGTTTCTTTCTTTTGGACCGGAACTACCCCCTTGAAGATCGTTCAATCCTGGTATGAGGGTTTCTGGACGCTCCTGGAGTTTGGGATGCAAATGGTTTTACTCATTATCACGGGTTACAGTATTGCTTTATCCCCGATCATGGAAAAGGGTATAGATTCCCTTTCAAACCATATAAAAACTCCGCGCCAGGTATACTTCATAACAATTCTAATGGGATTTCTACTGGCGATGGTCAGCTGGGGATGGCTAATTATAACGGCAGTGTTTGCACGGCAATTGGCACTCCGGATCAAAGGGATCAATTATCCGTACCTCATTGCGTGCGTTTATTTTTCCATGATCGGTTGGGTTACGGGCTTGTCCAGTTCCATTCCCTTGCTTCTGAATACGGAAAACAACTTTCTGATATCCGAAGGGTTTTTAGAAGATACTATCCCCACCGCTTATACTTTGGGTTCCTCATTAAATATGGGAATGATTGCCCTCCTGCTTTTATTCGGGCCCGTTCTGATGCTTTTCCTGGCTCCCAAAGAAGGAGGTGATCGGGAATTAAAGGACTTATTTCTTTCAGGGAATACAAATACGGAAGTATCGATCAAAAAGGAAGCGGAAAGCTATAAACTACCCGTCAAGGCACTGTCGGATAGCCTAAATAACAGTATTGTAATTCAATACATTATAGCCCTTATGGGTCTTGGCTATATCATTTTTCATTTTAGCGGTAAGGGGCTCGACCTGAATCTGAATATCATGATTTTTGTATTCATCATACTTGGACTGCTCCTGCACAAGACCCCGATGCGTTACACCATTGCTATGAAGCGGGCCAGTGGAAATATCTCGGCCATCCTTTTCCAATTTCCTTTTTATGCCGGTATAATGGGAATCATGACCTATACCGGACTGGGTGCGGAAATAGGCCGGTGGATAGCTTCCGTCTCCACTGCGGATACCTATCCTTTTTTTGCGTATATGCTGGGCGGGGTTGTCAATTTTGCAATCCCGTCCGCCGGAGGAGAGTACGCCGTAATTGGGCCGAGTGTGATTGAGGCCATAAACACTTTAAGTACAGGGCTTCCGGAGACTGAACGCACCGAAATGATAGCGAAGGCATCTATGGCCATCGCCTACGGAGAATCCCTGACCAATTTGCTTCAGCCCTTTTTTCTGCTTTTGGTTATTCCGGTAATGGCAAAGGGTATCAATATACAGGCAAGGGATATTATGGGGTATCTGGTGCTGCCATTCCTTATATTTCTTGTATTGCAGCTACTTTTAGTTGTGTTTATGCCCTTATAGAGTGAAGGTTCAGATTTAAAGATGGAACGGCGCTGTTTCTGAAGGGAATTATGCGGTACGCCTAGATATAAATCCGCGTACATTCAGGGATTGGAATTGGAATTCTGACTATAGGTCGAGTTTCTTTTTTCGCAGTTCAAAATTCTGCCCCAGGTATACTTTTCGGACCATTTCATCTTCTGCGAGAACCTCCGGAACCCCGGATTTCAGGATGCCTCCTTCGAACATCAAATAGGAACGTTCGGTGATCGCCAGCGTTTCCTGTACATTGTGATCGGTTATCAGAATTCCTATATTTTTATTTTTTAGCTGGGCTACGATACGCTGAATATCCTCTACGGCCACGGGATCTACTCCCGCGAAAGGCTCATCCAGAAGAATAAATTTTGGATCGGTGGCCAGTGCCCGGGCAATTTCCGTCCGCCTCCTTTCCCCACCCGAGAGGAGATCCCCGCGGTTTTTCCGGATATGGCTCAGGCCAAACTCCTCAATTAGGGATTCCATCCGCCTGTGTTGCTCTTGGTTACTAAGTGAGGTGAGTTGCAGTACGCTAAGTATATTTTTTTCCACGCTGAGTTTTCTGAAAACCGAAGCCTCCTGGGCCAAATAACCAATGCCGTGCTGCGCCCTCTTATACATGGGAAATTTGGTGATTTCCATATCGTCCAGATAAATATTGCCTCCATTTGGCTTTATAAGCCCGACGATCATATAGAAGGAAGTGGTCTTACCTGCCCCGTTCGGCCCCAACAATCCGACTATCTCACCCTGGTTAACTTCGAGGGATATACTCTTTACCACAGTACGACCCCTATAGGCTTTCTTAATATTTTCTGCTCTGAGTTTCATTAAGTATTGGCGTCAAAACTAATGATATAATAAACAATCACCGGAATAATTAACGGAATATTATAGGTAGTTGGCAGTAAACTGTTCATAGGATACAGTAATTCATTATGAATTTTCATTAGTGTCTACTGAAAAGACAAATGACCCCTGAAGTTAAAAAACATAAGACGCAAGACATAGGATTTTCCTAACTAATTATATTTAAAGCTTTTACAAAAAAAACCTTGCTGATATTACGATTTGATACAACAGATAACAATTCCAGGTTCAAATCGTCACGTGGGCAAAATAAATGCAACTTTCATATTATCAATAATTTAAATACATATTTTATTGCTTTAATGGACATTAGTGATGCATTTTTTAGTTTTCATCTCACATCTAACCTCTAACATCTAACCTCTAACCTCTAACCTCCAACCTCTAGCCTCTACTCTAACCTCTAACTAAAACCGGATCCTGCGCCCGGCTTCCAGAAATTATCATCCGGCTTTGGTACGTTTTTTTGCTTTTCTGGCCTCTTGTCTTAATACAGCTTTTGAAATATAGATACTGACCTGGTATAGGATTAAAACCGGGACGGCAACAATGATCTGGCTGGCAACATCGGGCGGGGTGATCACAGCGGAAAGTATCAGCACAATGACCAAGGCAATTTTTCTGTATTTTTTAAGAATTTCGGGAGTTACCAATCCTACTTTAGTTAAAAAATAGATAATAATAGGCAGTTCGAAGATAATACCGCAGGCGATCACCGAAGCTCTTACCGTTGAGATATAGGAGCCAATATCAAATTCGTTTAATACAATTTCACTTACCTGGTAGGTGCCAAGAAAATTGATGGAGAGGGGCGCCACTACATAGTAACCGAAAAGAACACCTGTAAAAAACAAAAACGAGGCGATCAATATAAAACCCCGGGAATTTTTGCGTTCATTTTCATGGAGCCCGGGGCTGATAAATTTCCATATTTCATGCAAAACATAGGGAAAACCTATTATGAATCCTGCCCAGATAGATGTCCAGATATGTGCCGAGAACTGGCCCCCCATCGTTCTGCTTTGGATTGTAAAAGGAAGGGAATCAGCACAGAACGCCGAGTCTAAACCAATGTATGTGGCCGCCTTACAAAAGAATCTGTAGGTTGGAAAGTTCATTCTTGCCGGACCAAATATCACAGTGTCGAAAATGAATTCGCGCATCAAAAATGCCCCGACACCAATAATAACTATGGCAAGAGTGGAACGAATGAGGTGCCACCGCAGTTCTTCAAGATGGTCCAGGAAGGACATTTCGTTGGGATCTTTTGTACGTTTGGCCATTAGAGAATTCCCTCATTTATTAGATTATGCAGGTGTACAACGCCTACATACGTTTCCCCTTCAACAGCAAGTAATTGAGAGATGCCATTATCCTGCATTTCCTTTAAGGCTTTAATGGCAAGTGCCTGGGCTTCAATGGTTTTTGGATTGGAGGTCATGATATCCTTCGCAGTAAGTCCGCTAATATTGTCATATTTATTCAGCATACGCCGAAGATCTCCATCTGTAATGATACCTACAATCTTTCCCTTTTCTACTACAGCTGTGACTCCAAGCATTTTCTCGGAAATTTCGACAATCACTTTTTTTACTTCTGAATTTACTTCTACCTGGGGTTTCATGTTGCCGGTTGCAATGTCTGCCACTCTTAGATACAGTCGCTTTCCCAAAGTTCCTCCGGGATGGTATTTTGCAAAGTCCTTACTACTGAACCCCCGTAGCTCTAGCAGGCATATGGCGAGCGCATCTCCCATTACCAGCTGGGCCGTAGTACTTGTGGTAGGGGCAAGGTTATTGGGACAGGCTTCCATGGGAACATAGGTATTTAATACATAATCTGCCTGTTCCCCTAAAAAAGACCTGGGTTCTCCCGTTATTCCGATGAGTTTATTTCCGCCCTGTTTAATAAGAGGTACCAGCATCTTTATCTCCGGGGTGTTCCCGCTTTTTGAGATACAAATCACAACATCATTTTTTTGAATGGTTCCCAGATCTCCGTGGATGGCATCCGCGGCGTGCATAAAAATTGCCGGGGTACCCGTAGAGTTGAGCGTTGCTACAATTTTTGATGCAATCAGGGCACTTTTGCCGATAC
This sequence comes from Flavobacteriaceae bacterium, assembly GCA_041743085.1. Classification (GTDB taxonomy): domain Bacteria; phylum Bacteroidota; class Bacteroidia; order Flavobacteriales; family Flavobacteriaceae; genus JAFMPW01. Next base: position 73,048 of record JBGTNL010000038.1, on the reverse strand, counting down.
CCGATATGACCACCCTACCTGCAGTTTGAAGAATACACCTGACCGTGTTTGCAAATTGCTCGTCTAAAAGATTGGAGAGATTATGAATAGCATCTCCTTCAGTTTCAATGGTTTTTTTTGCTATGGCCAATATAGCTTCGCTATTGCTCAATTTATAACAGAAATTACAGCATTCCTTAACTAGAAATTGTATAAAAATTTAAACTTGTTCTAAAAGAATGTCTTATATTTAAGAAAACAAAATTACGTAAACTTATTTTATAGGGGATTCTTAAAGTTTAAGAAAATAATTTGTCCTTACAACCCGCCGAATCATTAAATTTTATATCTTAATAGATTGAGATGCCGTATAAAACCAAACGGCTGACCAAAATTATATGGAATGGTTTTGAATGAGATTGATCTACATGCTTCGCTAAAAAAGTATTTTGGTTTTTCCAAATTTAAAGGTCTTCAGGAAGATGTTATAAAAAGCATTGTACAGCGAAAGAACACTTTTGTAATTATGCCTACAGGGGGCGGAAAATCGCTCTGCTATCAATTACCAGCGTTAATTAAAGAGGGCACTGCCATCGTGGTTTCCCCACTGATCGCCCTGATGAAAAACCAGGTCGATGCCATCCGGGGCGTTTCTTCTCATCACGGGGTTGCCCATGTCTTAAATTCCTCACTTACCAAGACCGAGGTAAAACAGGTGAAAAAGGATATTTCAAACGGGATCACCAAATTGCTTTATGTGGCTCCTGAATCCCTGACCAAAGAGGAATATGTTGATTTTTTACAATCCGTACCTATTTCCTTTGTCGCCATAGACGAGGCACACTGTATATCCGAGTGGGGGCACGATTTCAGGCCGGAATACCGCAATCTTCGAAACATAATTGACCGTCTGGGCGACGACATCCCGGTCGCGGGTTTTACTGCAACCGCTACGCCCAAAGTACAGGAAGATGTTCTTAAAAACCTGGGCATTACGGACGCAGAAGTATTTAAGGCCTCCTTTAACAGGCCTAATCTTTTTTATGAAGTACGGCCCAAGACCACTAATGTGGATGCGGATATTATCCGTTTTGTAAAAAAGAATGAGGGGAAATCAGGGATCATCTATTGCCTTAGCAGAAAGAAAGTGGAAGAGCTGGCCCAGGTCCTTCAGGTAAATGGAATTAGTGCGGTACCTTACCATGCAGGTTTTGACGGAAAGACAAGATCCAGGTATCAGGATATGTTTTTAATGGAAGATGTTGATATTGTGGTGGCCACCATTGCCTTCGGAATGGGAATAGATAAACCCGATGTCCGTTACGTAATTCATCATGATATTCCCAAAAGTATAGAGAGTTATTATCAGGAAACCGGAAGAGCAGGCCGGGATGGCGGGGAAGGGCATTGTCTTGCATTCTATTCCTATAAAGACGTTGAAAAGCTCGAAAAATTCTTGTCTGGTAAACCTATTGCAGAACAGGAGATAGGGAATGCACTCTTACATGAGATAGTTGCTTATGCGGAAACTTCCATATCTAGAAGAAAATTTATCCTTCATTACTTCGGGGAGGAGTTTGATGAGGTCAACGGCGAGGGTGGGGATATGGACGACAACGTTCGAAATCCAAAAGAAAAAGAAGAGGCCAGGGAGAATGTGGTAAAACTCATTACCGTTGTTCAGGGTACTAAAGAAAAATTTAAGGCCAAGGAGATCATTAAGGCTTTGACTGGCTCTACGAATGCGCTTATTGCATCTCATAAGACCGATGGGAAATCTTTTTTTGGAATGGGGTCCGACAGGGATAAAAGGTACTGGATGGCACTTATCCGTCAGGTGCTGGTTGCCGGATTGCTCAAAAAGGAGATTGAACAATACGGCATCTTACACGTCACGAAGGCCGGAGAGGCTTTTTTAAAACACCCCGGCTCCTTTATGATGACAAAGGATCACATCTATAGCGCCGAGACAGATGATGCCATAGTAAGTGCTGCGAAAAGTGCAGGAGGGGTGGCTGATGAACGCTTACTGAAAATGCTGAAGGGCCTGAGAAGGAAGGAAGCCCATAAACTGGACGTACCCCCTTTTGTTGTATTTCAGGATCCTTCTTTGGACGATATGGCATTAAAGTATCCCATTACTATGGATGAATTGGTTAATATTCATGGAGTGGGAGAAGGTAAGGCCAAAAAATACGGGAAACCTTTCCTGAAATTTATTAAAGAGTATGTGGAAGAAAATGAGATTACCCGTCCGGATGATCTTGTGGTAAAAAGTACCGGCGCCAATTCGGGCCTTAAACTCTACATTATTCAAAATGTGGATCGAAAGCTACCTCTGGATGATATTGCATCTTCCAAAGGGCTGGAGCTCATTGAACTGGTCAAGGAAATGGAACAAATTGTATTCAGCGGTACTAAATTGGATTTAGGCTATTGGATTGATGAGGTGCTCGACGAGGATCAGCAGGAAGAGATACACGAGTATTTTCTGGAAGCGGAGACCGATGATATTGAAGAAGCCTTAAAAGAATTCGATGGGGAATATGAAGATGAAGAACTGAGATTGTACCGGCTTAAATTTATGAGCGAAGTGGCGAACTAAACTCCCCAACGGGAAATTAACCAAATAGGAGTAGGAGAGGGTCTGAAAAATCTTTTCAGACCCTCTCCTTATTTTCCCCATAATACTTACCTCAATAATTGCCAAACTCTCCGCTAGTAATCAGAGCAATTATTACACCGAAGTAAATAATTGCCAGAACCAGGAAAATGAGAGCCAGGGCAAGACCAATGTAGGAAAGGATTCTGCCGGTCCTGACATTTTCAATACCCGTATAATTTTCAGGATTCTCTTTATATATTCTTTCTGCCTTTTTAGCATTACTGAGTCCGATAATACTAAAAATGGCTGCAAACGGACCGCAACAGACCAGGGCTCCAACTATTGAGATGATTCCAAAGGTAAGTGCATTACTTGCACCGGGTAAAGGTTGTTGTTCCATGTAAATATACTTTTTAGAAATAGGTTATCCGCCCCATTGTTCACTCATTTCCCTAACCTGCTCCATGTAAGCCTCCCAGCCACCCATCTGTTGAATTTGGTAAAACGTCCAGAAAAACCACAGAACACCGATGACCAATCCTATAATGGCTAAAATTTTAGCGGTTTTCAACTGGCTAAAATTTGAATACAAGTCCGGGTTTTCTTTATACAGGTTTTCATCTTTCCTCACCAGAAAAAAGGCTATACCGGCCAAGATGGCTCCCGGTATCCCCCCTATACAGCAGCATAAAAAGGAAAGTATGGCCAACACAATGGCAATAGTGACGTTAGGTAATTTTCGTTGTTCCATAATTCATTGGTTTAGTGAACTTATTTATACTTTGAATAATTGGATAAAAAAATGCTTTTTTGCCCCTGTTTTGTCTTTTTTACTTCGTAACCTGCTGGGCAGTTCAACAAAGTCTTCAACCGGGAACAAAAACATAATTTTTGGTTTCAATTCAAAAAGGTTTAAAGATGTTCGGTTAGAAAAATTTTAAGATAAAGTTGGTCAATATTATTACTACCGTTGAGATCATCAGAGAAATACTTATCCTGTTGGCATGCCTGATTTTAAAAAAATGATCCAAAAGTAAAAATCCAAAAAGCAAAATGATGGTATAAATAGCGGGGTATATTTTAAAAGCGGCTGTAAAATCCCCTTGTAGCAAGAATATTACGGATCTTTGTATGCCGCAGCCGGGACAATCCATTCCGAGCAGCTGTTTGCTAATACAAGGGAGCATATAGTCTTCAACTACCAAAAAGATTGCAGCTAATGGCATTTTAGTTCAGGTGAATTCCGTAACCGAAAAATACTATTATTTTTGAGGAATGAAAACAAAAACGAACCATTTATTTTCTATTGATAGTGCTGGGTGCTATTATAATGGGGGCTGGAGGAAAATCGATGAAAAAGGAATATGCACTATCCATCGGTATCGTATTGTTAATGTTCGGGATTTATGGATCCTCTCAGACCTGGAATATTCCCGGAACGAAAGATGAAACGGAAAATGATGCATAGTTTTCAAATAGGAGATAAGGTAGAGGCTATGGATGACACCATAAGAGGAAAGGTGATCACGGTATTTGATGAAAAGATAGTTATAGAGACCAATGACGGGTTTCAACTTGAGTTTGAACCGGCTGAGTTGGTTAAACTAAGCGCGGAAGATGTAATTCGGGTATCTGATTTTGAGATTGCACAAGTGAAGTCAATAAAAGATCAAGGCAAAAATAAAAAACCAAAAGCGGTTAAGCCCAAAGATCGGAATATCCCTAAGTTGGAGGTTGATCTGCATATTCATCAATTGGTTGCTACTACCCGAAATATGACCAATCATGAGATGCTTAATATCCAATTGGAAACGGCGAAAAGGCAGCTCGACTTTGCCATTCGAAAACGTATTCAGAAAGTCGTATTTATCCACGGGGTGGGTGAAGGGGTACTTAAGGAAGAGTTAAAATATTTGTTTGGCAGGTATGACAACGTAAAATACTACGATGCAGAGTATCAAAAATACGGTCTGGGAGCCACGGAAGTTTACATTTACCGGAATCCCTGACAGGACTATTCCCTGGTGGTTATCATCCCGAAATTGTTAATACTCAGGTCGGTTATCCGTTCCCCACTGGAATTTACAAGTGAAATGCCGCTAAATTCAATCGTGTGCTCATATTGGGTGGTATCACTCTCGCTTTGTACAGTGGTGATAAAAACTTCCCCTCCTTCTGCTTCAATTTCTTCCAGTACAGTTGGCGTAGGCGGCGGAATTTCATCGCAAAAATAATTTTTGGAGACGTTATCCGAGAATGTGCGATAAGTGATCTTGGATTGTCCCGGTACCGTGCTGATGATCTGCCCGCCTGATGCTTCATTCTTCAGAACGCCGTTTTGAAGATCAAGAATAAGGGCTTCTGTTGTATTGAGTTTGAAGAAAATGCTGCTGGCTGTTGTTACTTCAGATTCGCAGAATTGGAGAGATGCGCTGTCAAAATCTATGGTCTCAATTTGAAGGTCGCCGTCATTGCATGAGATTAACAAGCCAAATAAAGCAAGGGAAAACAATCTTCTCATACGCCAAAGTTAAACGATTATAAAGTGATTATCCTAGAGTTTTGGGCTGATTTTGGAAGAAATTAACTTTATTTCCAGTATTTTTGGCCGATGACTAAATCGAGATAGTTTCAATGCAAAAGGTATACCTGGACAATGCCGCCACTACGCAGGTACGCGAGGAAGTAATTGCCAAAATGCAGGACGCACTGGCAACTTGCTTTGGGAATCCTTCATCTACTCATAGTTTCGGGAGATCCGCAAAAACAGCCATTGAACAGGCAAGAAAGACGATTGCAAAATATTTGAACGCCCACCCTTCAGAAATTATTTTTACCTCCGGGGGGACTGAAGCAGATAATATGATCTTGCGTTGCGCAGTCCGGGATCTGGGAGTGCAGACTATTATTACCTCTAAAATTGAGCACCATGCGGTGCTGCATACCGCTGAGGACCTGGTAAAAGAACGCGAAATTTCCTTAGAGTTCGTTTCGCTTGACCAATTTGGCAACCCGGATCTGGAGCATTTGCAGGAGCTGTTGAAAGGGGATAACACCACAAAGTTGGTAAGCCTTATGCATATCAACAACGAGATCGGTAATAAGATAGACATGGAGTCGGTTTGCAACATCTGCAGGGAACAAGGCGCATTTTTTCATTCAGACACGGTACAGTCCATCGGTCATTTCCCTTGGGACGTACAGCAATTGCCTATTGATTTCATGACCGCAGCAGCCCATAAATTTCACGGCCCAAAGGGAATAGGGTTTGCATTCATCAGAAAAAATATCGGCCTTAAACCCTTTATATTGGGGGGTTCCCAGGAGCGTGGTTTTAGGGCGGGCACCGAGTCTTTTCATAATATTGTCGGACTCGAATCTGCTTTTACCGCGGCCTACGACAATTTAGAAGAGGAGCAGGCCTATGTAACGGATCTTAAAAAGCACTTTATTGAACAACTGCAGAGGGAATTGCCCGGAATAAAGTTCAATGGTCATTCCGGGGATATGGAAAAGAGTACCTATACGCTCGTAAATGTATGTTTGCCCTTTAGCCCGGAAAAGGCAATGCTCCTGCATTTTCATCTAGACCTTAAAGGAGTGGCCTGTTCCAAGGGGAGTGCCTGCCAAAGCGGAAGCAACAAAGGTTCTCACGTATTGTCCGAATTGTTAAGCGAAGCCGATCTTGAAAAACCATCGCTGCGGTTTTCATTTTCCAGATATAATACCAGGGATGAACTGGATTATGCGATAAAAGTGCTGAAGGAGTTTTCGGTCACTTAGCCTTTTTTTTTGCCCCGCTGCCGCTCTTTGTCATAAGGAAATCTCCTGGTTACCCTTTTCATCATCTTTTCAATAAGATCGTCCGTATTTTTCCCCGATTTTTTAGTGATCTTGTTTTCGTATTTCCAAAGCAGTTTCCCCGTTCCCCCATCACTGATCTTTATTCCGATACGGCCGTAATTGGCATCTCCCAGGATATAATCTATAAAGCTAAATTCGGCGGGGATTCCTTTGGAAAGCAAGATATTAAGATCCAGATTTCCACTGATAATACCATCTACCCTCAAGATAATACTTAGCTGTTTTATGGTATAGGTGTCAATATTGTCATAGGTAATTCCGTTCTGGGCAAGAATGGCATTCGTATTTTTAATGTTCTGAAATTCTACTGAAAACTTTTTTCTTTTTTTCCCTCGGCCGAAATAGGTTTCGAAGGCATCCTGAACCGCGTAACCCTCCTTTTCCTCAAGGTTGTTAAGTTCTTTTCCCGTCAGGTCATCATCCAGTTCAAGATGGGTAAAAAAAGGAATGATGGCAAGTACCTGATGATCCTCACTGAGCTCATCAAACCTGCCGCTCTCGTAAACATTTTTTTGTGCGTTTACAGAGGTAAGCAGGATGAAAGTAATTAAGATGATACATGTTCTCATTTTCGGCTCGGCTAAAATCGCATTCGAAGTTTTAGATTCAATACCCGGGATGTCATAAAGTTGGGGACGGCAAATTGCTGCTTTGTTTCCACATCCCTTACCCACGTATTGGTAATGGAGTTCTGATTGTTGAACAGGTTGAAAATCTCAAACCCGATAGTCAACTCCCTGAAATGGTACAACCAATGGTTTTTCGGATATTTTTTGTTTATATCTACAAAAATATGGGAAATTCCTATATCCGCGCGCCTATAATCCCTTAATCTATTCTGAAAAATATATGGATCCGCATAATTTGGAGATCCCCCGGGGACACCGGTGTTGTAAACCAGATTTAGATACATCCTTAAACTCGGTATGGTGGGAACATAATCCTGGAATAGAATTCCAACCTTCAGGCGTTGGTCCGTAGGCCTGGAAATATAGCCGCGTTCCTCAATATTTTCTTCGGTTTTAAGGTAGCCCAAACTCACCCATGATTCCGTACCCGGGACAAAGGCCCCGTTCATTCGTATGTCAAAACCATAGGCATACGCCTTTGCAATGTTATTGGCCCTATAGCGTATGCGTACATCTTCCAGGGTATAGGGATTAATATTGCTAAATTTTTTGTAATAGGCCTCACTAAACAGCGTAAATGGCCTGCCCCATAGTGTTAAACTGTATTCATTGCCAAGGAGGTAATGGATTGATCTTTGTGCTTTTACGCCGGGCAGTACAGCCCCGTTTACATTCCTCAACTCCCGGTAGAACGGAGGTTGCTGGTATACACCTGCAGCCACTCTAAAGAGCATGTCCTTGTTCCAATCGGGTTTAATGGCAAACTGTGCGCGGGGACTAAATATAATTTGTGTGGTTTTCTCAAAACCATCTCCGCCCACGGTCCAGTGATGGGCTCTGATCCCTGCATTGTAGTAGATGTCATCATCATTTAACCTGGCTCGCCTGCTATATTGTACAAAGCCCGATAACCGGTTGGTCTTTACAAAATTACGGGCACTTATACCTTCAAATGGGACAATGGGTGAATTAAACGGATCCTGAGGTTGGTTATTCCTGAATTCTGACAGGGGAGGGCGAATGGAAAATCCTGCGGAATCAATAAATTCCGACTCCCGGATCCGATCCCTTATATCTTCATGTGCATATTTCAAACCCCATTCCAGGGATTGACCCCCGGTGGCATACCTACCTTGGTGTTCCAGGCTGAAGATCAAGGCGTCCAGATCGTTCCGGGCCCTGTTGAATTGAGAGCCAATGCCGCGGGTGCCTACTGCCTCTCCGAGATTTTCCCTCCCAAGGTCGGTATCTACCGCACCCAGTTCATAGGCGGCAATCACATCTGAATGTTCCTCCTCCGTGGTGTGGTACAGTGTTGAAATTAGTTTTAGGGTTGTCTTGTCACTTAAATAATAATCAGCCTTTAAAGCTCCCAGGCTCGTAATAAACTTATTCTTTTCCTGTCCTTCATAAAAGACCACCAAAGCCAGGGGATTGGCCAGGGTGCCGAAATTTGTTTGCCGGCTTAAAGGCTCATTACGGTAGTCATTGACACTTATATTGCCTAAAAAGTTGAGATGGAACTTTCTGGAAAATCTATAGGTAAAGTAATTTTGAATATCCGCGAAAGCCGGATTAAAGTTGGTCTTTGTCTGCTGGCTATTTACAAAAAGGCTGTTATCCCTGTAGCGAACCCCCATGATGCCGCTGAAGTTATTATCTTGAGAGCGTGTTTCAACAGTTGCATTCATGCCCAGAAAGCTAGCTTCTGCCTGCAATTCAAAAGGTGTGGGATTTTTATAGGTGATATCCAGGACGGAGGAAAGCTTGTCTCCGTATCTTGCCTGAAAACCGCCTGGGGAGAAAGCGAGCCGTTGCACCATATTGCTGTTCACAAAGCTAAGGCCTTCCTGTTGCCCTGAACGGATTAGAAAGGGTCTATAGACTTCTATATCGTTGATATAAACCAGGTTTTCATCATAATTCCCCCCTCTTACAGCATACTGGGTGCTTAATTCATTGTTGGAGGCCACCCCCGGTAAAAGTTTTAGAATGTTTTCGATTCCGGCATTTGCCCCGGGGATCCTGCGCACCGTTTCCGGGGATATGGCTGTTATTCCTTCAACACTACGTTCCCCGGTTGGGGTAATCACAACGCCATCTACCTGTTGCACTTCGGTTTTCATAACAGGGTTAAACTCATACGTTTCGTTAGTTGTCAGGATAAGATGCTGTAACACCACATCCTTATGCCCAAGATGGGAAAAGGTGACGGTATTTTCGGTGTCCGCTACTAATTGAAGGAGATAAAAACCATTTGTATCGGAAAAAGCACCTCCGGAATCAGCCACCACATGAACATTGGCCAGGGGTTTATTGTCTTCATCCAGGATAACACCGGCGATAGTCGCTGTTTGCGCCCTGATCGTACAAAAGTGACAGAGGAGAAATATCGAAATAAGAAATCCGGAAAATTTCATGAAAACCAGTTCTGATGCCAATTCACAAACTATAGTATTTCAATGTTATTCTGACCGTACTGGATATTAAATCCTACTTTCTGAAAAAACTACGGGTAAAAGTAGTGGTATTGCCTACGTTATCGGTAACTTCCACTTTTAACTCACATTGCTTTTTATTAAGGATAACATCGTCAAAATTATAGGTTATGGTATTTGTTTTGGGTTCGTACTCCATTAGGATCCATTCACCGTTAAGTGTTGCGGAATAGGAGTCTATGCCGCTCAAATCATCGGAAATATACAAACTGAGGTAACGATAATTGTTCAACCACTGTTTTTCTTTGAAATTCTTTGCTCTTATTCTGGGGGCAATGCTGTCTTTGGCCAGGGTATAGGTTCCTAAATCCCGGGTTCTGGTAGTAAAGGTTTCCCCTCTTTTGTAAGTCGATACGTAATTGGGTCGCAACCTGCTGTCCAATCGTGCGATGAAGAGCTGCTTGCGTTCTTCGGTAGAATATGAGGAGACATCAAAGGTAATTGTAAAATTTCTGTGGGCAGCAACCCTGTTATTATGAATGGTGACCGTATCCTTTCCTTTTTTAAGATCAATATAGAAGTCCTCATAGAAGGTGCCGGGCGGAAAATACACCTGGGCAGCGCCGAGATCAAAGTTATTTGGCTTCTTTGCGATAACAAATTCATCCGTTTTCCCATCTTCCCTGGCCAAAAGGAGTTCCTCTCTTTTACCTTCGACAGGGATGAGCAGTTTTGCCCAATTCCCTTCAAGATCCTGTACGAGCAATTCCACATTGTACGACAAGCCCTCCCGTACCACAATTTTACCATTGTTGTGAAGCGTTCTGTAAATACTGAGGGAATTGCCCGGGACTCTGAAGCATTTGGTTATTCGTTGATCATATTTTCCGAAATGATCATAATCGATCAGGGTATTGATGTATCTGGTTTCCGAAAATGAGAACGTTTCAAAATCCATTTCGGAATAGACTTTCCCGTTCACGTTCTGCCGAATGGAATACACCCCGTTTTTATTTGCTGCAAGATCCTGCCTGTCGTAGGTGTTTATTCCAAAACCTATAGTCCCGGCGGCATAGACCGTATCTGCCAAAAAGGATCCGTCGTCCTGCTTTTTAAAATTCACCTGGACTTTCGAGGCACTGCGGTTTACCTGCGCATCATCAGAAATAGGATAGGCGAACAGGCGATCAATAATTGGATTTGTTGCATCTCTCACATCCAACCCATAGAGTAGTGGATTAGTAGGTTTTTCCGAGATGCTGCTTCGTATTTCGAAGTGAAGGTGTGGTCCCGAAGAACCCCCGGTATTTCCTGTGTAGGCTATGATATCCCCTTTTTGAACTTTAACCTCCCCATAATCCGGAAATACTTCCATTTCATAGGACCTTTTTTTGTATTGAATTTCCTTAACGTATTTCTCTATTTCCGGTGAAAACTTCTGAAGATGTGCGTATACCGATGTATACCCGTTAGGGTGGGCTATATATACTACCTTTCCATACCCCCAATGCGAAATTTTTATACGCGTTACTGAGCCATCTCCTATGGCATAAACAGGCAAACCCAGACGTTGTTGTGTTTTAATATCCACTCCGGAGTGAAAGTGATTGGATCTTAGCTCCCCAAAGGTACCCGCCAGGACCAGGGGTATATCCAAAGGAGATCTGAAGGCGTCCCGGGGGTATTTCTCCTGCCCGGACAATACAAGGGACAGGAGGAATAGAAAACCAAAAAATGTTAATCTCATACTAGCCAAGTTGGTGCGAAATTAGTCAATACCAATTAAACACAAAACAGGAGTTATTTTAAAATATGCAGGCCAATGCTACTCCAAATACTGAAAAATAATAAAGGCTGTGACCGATAACTCTTACACTTCAACGATTTTAATGCAATTAAAGTATTGCTTCGAGAATAATTGCCAAAACTATTGCGAAGTCCTTCTAGGTGTGTTAACTTTGTTTAAAAAGCATTGGTATTTGCATATGAGCGAATTAGTGGAAATCGTTGATTCCCTTGAAAATAAAATTAGTAAGTTATTGCACAAACTAGAGTTGCTCAATCAGGCTAATAAGAAATTGGAAGGAGAATTAATTGCATTGAGAAATGACTGCGAAGTCGCCGAAAATTCAGTTTTGGAATGGGAAGAAAAATATAAATCCCTGAAACTTGCAAATACAATGTTGGGCAGTGATACGAATAAAACAGAAGCTAAGCTCAAAATAAATACACTGGTCAGGGAGTTGGATTATTGCATAGCACAACTAGCGGAGTAGTGGAGATGGTAAATATGGCGGAAAAGCTAAAAATAAAGCTTTCTATTGCGGACAGGGTATATCCTTTAACGATTGATCCCGGTCAGGAAGAAGGATTGCGGAAGGCGGCAAAGAATATTGAACAGCTGGCCAAAAAATTTGAGCAAAATTATGCTGTCAGGGATAAACAGGACGTTTTGGCGATGTGTGCCCTGCAGTTTGCCTCTAAAATAGAACAAAAAGGGATAGATAGTACTGAGGATACTAGAGAAGTTACAGAGCGGTTAAAGGCGCTGGATCATCTGGTAAATTCCAGGCTTAGCATAAAATAAGTTCTTTTGAAATAAATAAAGTTACTGCCCACATTGGTATTTAATTTTTGACGAACTCAACACTAATTTGTTTGAAAAGGGTGAGTTTAGGTTGTAAAAGCAAGCCTTCTAGTAAAGGATCCTTGAGCAATCTGGTAGCCCTAAACCTGTTTATTGGAGTTTGTACAGAACTTCATCAATGTGGGCTTTTTTTTGCCGTTAAGATGGCACTGATTCCCCACTGTTAAGGAGTTATTTTCTCACTCCAGGAATTCAAAAATAGCTCAGATGAATGTACCTGGGAATAATCGGATAAATTAAAAGAATGGATATAACAATAATAATCATAGCAGTTATCGCCGGCCTGGTGATCGGGTTCATAATTGCGAAATTTTTGGAAAAGGGTAAGGCCTCAAAAACGATCAGCAGTGCCAAGAGGGAAGCCGCCTCCATTGTGAAGGACGCCAATGCAGAAGGTGAAAATATTAAAAAAGATAAGATTTTTCAGGCGAAGGAAAAGTTTCTTGAATTGAAGGCGGAACATGAAAAGGTCATTATCAACAAGGACAAAAAGATCTCTGAGACCGAAAAACGCATACGGGATAAGGAATCTCAGGTGAGCGGTGAACTGGCCAGGAGTAAAAACCTCAATGATCAGTTAGAGAGCAAATTAAAGGAAGTTGAGCATAGGGGGGAGTTTTACGAGAAAAAGCAATCTGAACTGGAAAAACTACATAAAAGCCAGGTGCAGCAACTCGAAGTGATTTCGGGACTGTCGGCGGAAGATGCTAAAAGCCAGTTATTGGAATCCTTGAAGGAAACTGCCAAAACGGATGCCATGGCCTATATGCAGACCACTCTGGAAGAGGCTAAATTAACGGCCCAGCAGGAAGCCCGAAAAATTGTAATAAATACCATTCAACGTATAGGAACAGAAGAGGCAGTAGAAAATTGTGTCTCCGTTTTTAACCTGGAATCCGATGATGTCAAAGGGCGTATCATTGGGCGGGAAGGAAGAAATATACGTGCCCTCGAATCGGCCACGGGGGTTGAGATCATTGTTGATGATACGCCGGAAGCGATTATTCTGTCTTGTTTCGATTCCGTCCGAAGGGAAGTGGCAAGGCTTTCCTTGCATAAATTGGTTACGGACGGGAGAATTCATCCGGCGCGGATAGAGGAGATCGTTAAAAAAACTGAAAAACAAATAGAGCAGGAGATCGTTGACGTGGGCAAACGAACGGTGATAGATCTGGGAATACACGGTTTGCACCCGGAGCTGATAAAGGCCGTGGGCCGGATGAAATATCGGTCTTCCTACGGACAAAACCTGCTGCAGCATTCAAGGGAGGTGGCCAAGCTTTGCGGGATAATGGCAGCGGAATTGGGACTCAATACCAAACTTGCGAAACGGGCCGGCCTGTTGCATGATATCGGAAAAGTACCCAATACAGAAGCCGATGTGGAAACGCCTCACGCGATTTTAGGAATGCAGTGGGCGGAAAAATATGGAGAAAAACCGGAAGTCTGCAATGCCATAGGAGCGCACCATGATGAAATAGAAATGAAAACCTTAATATCCCCTATAGTCCAGGTTTGTGATGCCATAAGCGGTGCGAGGCCCGGAGCGAGAAGGCAAGTGCTCGATTCCTATATTCAACGCCTTAAGGATCTGGAAGACATCGCCTTTGCATTCGGGGGAGTACAAAAAGCCTATGCGATCCAGGCAGGCAGGGAACTTCGGGTTATTGTGGAAAGCGAGAAGGTGAGCGATGATAAAGCTGCTCAACTATCCTTCGAAATATCTCAAAAGATCCAAACGGATATGACTTATCCGGGGCAGGTAAAGGTTACGGTGATACGGGAGACCAGGTCCGTAAATGTAGCCAGGTAGCGCTTCCTGTTTTTCGATCTAGCCCATATTTTAATTTCGCGATCCTTCCACTTCTTCAAAAGGGTACATAGAAACTTAACAAACTCTTTCACAGGGGTATGCCTGTTTCAAAATTCGGTGTACCTTTGCCGCTTCGCAAACGAATGGCACTTTATGTAAATTGTCATTATCTAAACAATTTATATGACATTTGAGTCCTTAGGCTTATCCGAAGCCTTATTGAAAGCTATCACTAAAAAAGGATATACTTCCCCGTCAACAATTCAGGAAAAGGCCATTCCAATAATTTTAGAACGAAAAGATATATTGGGTTCTGCCCAAACCGGGACCGGAAAAACGGCTGGTTTTACACTGCCAATGCTTCAGATCCTTAACAGGGGACAACGCCTTAGGAAGAGGCCCGTCCGGGCGCTCGTATTAGCCCCCACCAGGGAATTGGCAGCGCAGGTACATGCCAATGTAAAGGAATACGGCGAATTTTTGGACATCAGATCTACCGTAATATTCGGTGGGGTAAATGCCAAACCCCAGATTGCTGCCATGAGAAAAGGGGTGGATGTTCTGGTTGCTACCCCGGGTCGCCTGTTGGATTTACATAACCAAGGCGTTTTTTCGCTGGCCACCGTTGAGATTTTAGTTCTGGATGAAGCCGATCGTATGCTGGATATGGGTTTTCTAAGGGATATAAAGAGGATATTAAGTCTATTGCCCACCAGGAGACAGAACCTGCTGTTTTCCGCTACCTTTTCCAGGGAAATAAGGCAGTTGGCCAATGGTTTTTTACATCATCCTATTTTGGTTGAGGCCACACCTGAGGTCACAACGGCAGAAAAAGTAAATCATAAGGTATACCTGGTAGACAAATCCAGAAAAACCGAATTACTGATAAAGCTGATCTCGGAGGGGGCCTGGAAACAGGTGCTCATATTCACAAGAACAAAACACGGTGCAAACCGGCTCAGCGAAAAATTAAATAAGCACGCTATTACGGCTGCGGCCATACACGGAAATAAAAGTCAGGGATCCAGAACCAAGACCCTTGGTGGATTTAAGAAAGGAGCCATACGCGTACTTGTGGCAACGGATATTGCCGCCCGAGGCCTGGATATCCCTTTACTACCTCATGTGATCAATTTTGAACTTCCCAATGTACCCGAAGATTATGTACACAGAATCGGCCGTACGGGCCGGGCAGGGGCAAGCGGTGAGGCACTCTCATTAGTAAGCGGGGAAGAGCACGATTATGTGCAGGGAATTGAAAAATTGCTTGGTGAAAAGTTACCGAGTGAAGTTTTAAAGGATTATGAGCCAAGCCCCACATCCGAAAGTGAAAAGCTGCCGCAGGAAAAAAGCCATTTGCGAAAGGTAAAATCCAGAAATCGGCATCGGGGGAGAAAAAGGAATAATAGGAGGTAGACCCTCGCCCCAAAAACGGACTACAACCTATTTTCAAAATAATAGATTTTGCAGTTTAGGTCTTTAAGAGATTTACCGGCTGCGCACCACACAGCAAATTTGATACAGGCAAATCAATAAAAAACCGTCAGAATAAGCACTATAAGCCCTTAAAACAAACTAAACCATGGATTGAAAATCCATGCCTGTCCGTCCTATGGCGGAGGTTAGAATACGCAATGAAATTGCCCGCCTGAACGCCAGCCCGACAAGTCATTCTGGCGGGGCACGGGCAGGCTTTGGTTAAATGTTAATCGTTAATAGTTGATATCATACGGTTAACGGTTAACCAATAACTATATAACCTAGACGAAAAAGTTTTTAGAAACTGGAAGTCCTGCGCTAAAGTGCATACCTGCCTCCAGGCAGGGTTTCAACTAACGATTGGGACCAATGAAAACAATAATCCCTTAGGTGTAAGACTTATATAAAAAGGTTCCTGCCTTGCCTATTGCCAGTTTTAATCGCTAGAATTCCCCGATGCTCTGCGACGGGGTTCCGCTGTTTTTTTCACCAGTCCAGATTGTGCTTAGTCCTTTGCCACGCAACGCCACATTCCCTTTTTTTAAGAAGTACCTTCTCATTGGTCGTTTCCATGGCCCCCAAGAGTGTTGTCCGCTCTCATCCCCAGAAGCTGCGGCACTTTGTGCTTTCTTTATTAGTGAAACCCTATTTTAACAATCCCGCTTTTTAGCGGGAGCGGTTAAAATGGATGGTTGAACTAACCCCGTTTTTTCTGCAGGGTGTAGGTTTAATACCTCGACCCTGGGGTCGGTCCTTCTATTGGGTCCAGGGCAAGCCATGGGTTTAATGCCATTTATTCTAAAAAGCGATAATCAGGCGCTCACCTTTTGCTGTGTCATGGCAGCTTCCCAGCCGATCATAGCCGATTTCCTGGTGCTTCCCCAGCGATATCCTCCGGGCATGCCCGAGGACTGAATGACCCTGTGGCAGGGGATTAAATAGGCGACTGGGTTATTTGCTATGGCCGAGCCAATAGCCCTTGAGGCCTGTGGATTGCCGATCTCCCTTGCGATTTCCCTGTAATTGGTCAGCTTCCCTTTTGGAATTCGCAATAAGGTTTCCCAAACTTTCAATTGAAAAGGAGTTCCGGACAAATGCAGTTTTATTTGATTGAGTTTACCCCAGTCTTTCTGAAAGATGAATAAGGCATCTTGTTGTATTGAATCTACAACCCGGTGATAACGGGCTTTTGGAAATCTGGAATTTAACTGTTTGAATGCCTCTCCTTCACTATCTGCAAATCCCATATGACAAATACCTTTTGAAGTAGATGCTACCAGAAGGCTTCCGAAAGGACTTTCAGCAAAGCTATAATTGATAGTCAGCGCCTCCCCACCATTTTTATATTCCCCCGGTGTCATTCCCTCAATATTGATAAAAAGGTCGTGAAGCCTCCCAGTTCCCGATAAACCCGTTTCATAGGCCGCGTCGAATAACGTTGCCTGTTTTTCTTTTAACAACTGTTTTGCGTATTCCACGCTGATATATTGCATGAATTTCTTCGGGCTGATACCTGCCCAATCCGTAAACAACCGTTGAAAATGAAATGGACTCAGATGTACAGCCTCCGCGATTTCGTTCAGGGCGGGCTGTGCCTTAAAATTCTTTTGGATATAACCTATCGCTTCCGCGATCCTGCTATAATTGAGTTGTTCTTGTTGTGTCATTTTACATAAATTTTACTTTACAAAAGTAGGACGCATCCCAACGGTATAAAACCCGATTCTTGCTTAATTGACATTTTTAATCGAAAAGAATTCCTCGCAGCTTGCTGCGGGGTTTCCTATGAAATGTCACAAGCACCGGTTGTGCTGCAATATGTCATAATCCAATTTTCTATAGGCATTGGGTAAAAGTAGGGAGAGACGAAGGCGTAGAATAGCATAAAACCGACAAAAAATGTACGGTATATGTACCAATGGAGGCTCACGACGAATTCGATGTTCCCACTGACCCCGGATTAAATAGCATGGAAGTGATTAAATTTTAAAGTCGCCATAGAAAATACTTTAAGGCGCTAACTCTTTTAGAAGATCCTCCGGATGAAGGGGTTTGGTAAACATATCCAAAGAACCATCTGCCTTCTGCGGCCATTTATCGCGCGGTCTGTCCCAATACAATTCAACCCCATTGGTATCCGGATCATCAAGATACAAAGCTTCGGAAACCCCATGATCCGATGCCCCTGTCAAGGGATAGTTGGCCCTTCTCAGCCGATACAGGATTTCGGCGAGCTCTTTTCTCGTTGGATATACGATAGCTGTATGAAAAAGACCGACGGCGTTCCTCATTGCCGGCGGGGCATTTTTGCTGAACCAGACATTCAGGCCAATATGATGATGATACCCACCGGCCGATATGAAGGCCGCGTCTTCGCCGTACCTTGTAGTTAATTCAAAACCCAACAGGCCACAATAAAAATCAAGTGAACGCTGAATGTTGCTAACCTTTAAATGCACATGTCCTATGCGGGTTTCAGCGGGTATTTTATAGTCGCTTTCTTTATCCATTGTTATAAAATGAAGTGTCTTAAAATAAATACCGGGGTACGGGGGTGCTCCGAAAATTACCCGTTTTTTCTGAACAGGTTCCTTCAGTACGGCACTTTACCGTCATAGCCTCTGACGTCCGGCGTCTATACGCCAAATTGTTCTAGGTGATGGTTTAAATGCTTATAAAACAGCGTATTCCATTCCTTATCGGTCAGCGGACCAAAGGCATGGGATTCTTTTCCGTTAAAATGTCCGGCACCCAATTGCCGGGTTTTTTCCAAATGTTCAATCAATCTCTTCTTTTCCGTTTCAAAATCCCTTTCGTCACTTATGAGGAACACCGGTGCGGTGCGCGTGTTCCTTTTGTAGGGTCTGGGACCCACCACAATATTTTTGGCCAAAAGTTTGATCATAAATTTCTTAAGACCTTTGGGTTTAGGGTGTTTGTCGGTATATACCAATTCGTAGGCCACATTGCAATGGGCCAACATTTGTGCCACGTTCATCTTTCCCCAAAGATGTTGTGTTTCCGGGGTTAGTTTGTTTATACGCCCTATGATCTCCCGGGTATCTTTTGTGTCAAAAATATTTTTCACACGTTTAAATTTTAGTTAATTATTTGATAATAAATTAATTATAAAATTGAGAACGTGTGTACCCACTTCGTTCTCACATCAAAAATTTTAAACATTCCCTTTTGTGAATGTATTTTCAAAATTTGTTAATGTTCGTTTTATGGCCTGAGTTTTTAGGATTACTTCAAAAATAGAAAATTGTAGTACGTCCGGCCATGTCCTGAAGCGGTTTCTTTCTGATATTAGCGTCGTTTTTGGCTTTTGATCTGTTCAGGCCTTTAAGAATTGTTTTTAAATCTGTTTTGTCTGAACAAATAGAAGTGTAATGACCACCCCCATTTTATAAACACTAAATTAACCTATTATCCTTTGCTCTTTGCGGGTAATTTTTTTTCCAACGCAATTATCTTTTTTAGATCAGTAAAAAGGACTTTTAGACCAACCTCCTCAATTACGGAAGGTTTCTCCCCACATTCAGGAGAAATCCTTATTTTTGCTGTACAAAAGTGCCGGTCACCGAACTCATGAGTCAAAAAGTACTACTTTCCTCAAAGGAGATACACATTATTCTGCACCGCCTGGCTTGTCAATTATTAGAAAACCATCTCGATTTTACAAACACCGCCCTCATTGGAATTCAACCCAGAGGTATCTTTCTGGCGGAACGACTGGCGAAAATTCTCCGGGAAGAATACGGCGTAAAACACATAGATCTTGGTTTCCTGGATATCACCTTTTACAGGGACGATTTCAGGAGAGGCGATAAAACCCTGGAGGCCAGCAGCACCGAAATGAATTTTTTACTGGAAGGAAAAAAGGTGGTACTTATAGACGATGTGCTGTATACCGGGCGAAGTATCAGGGCCGCGTTAACAGCCATTCAATCCTTTGGCAGACCCAAGGAAATAGAATTATTAACGTTGATAGACAGGCGGTTCAGCCGGCATTTACCCATTCAGCCTAATTACAGGGGCCGGCAGGTAGATGCTATCAATGAAGAAAGGGTAAAAGTGCATTGGAAAGAAAATGACGGCAAGGATGTAATATATCTGGTAAATAATTAAAATAAAAGCCATGGATGTACTAAAAGAACTGGAATTCAATGAATTAAGTGAAAACGAATTGGGAGAGGATGCTGTCATCATACGATTTGGCAGTTTTGATGGCCTGGATGTTATTCATAAGTTGGATGAGCGACTCTATAAGGGGATCCCGGAACATATCGGTAGGCATGACGGCCATGAAGTAGCCCTGGATGATAGTCACGGTACACTGTTCACCTACGGCCAGAATGCGGAAACCCTTTTTAAGGCCATGCACCCTATATTAAATGAGTTCGATTTTTTAGAAGGCGCACTGGTGCACCTTACCTTCAGCAGGGGGGAAGAAGATCCGCTGGACCTGGAATTTGAATTTGAGAGAAACGATGATCCATAGGCAGTGGGCAGTGGGCAGTCAACGGGAAGCGGTAAATACTGGTAGCAAACATCAATCAATAATCCAAAATGAGTGAACTGAGTGTAAACCACTTACTGGGAATTAAATATCTGAATATAGGGGATATCCGGCTCATTTTTGAAACTGCGGACCATTTTAAGGAAGTCATTAACAGATCTATTAAAAAAGTACCCTCACTCAGGGACATTACAATTGCGAATATTTTTTTTGAGAACAGTACTCGTACTAAACTCTCTTTTGAACTCGCCGAAAAAAGACTTTCCGCCGATGTCATAAATTTTTCAGCCGCCCAGTCTTCCGTCAAAAAAGGAGAGACATTGATAGATACCGTTAACAATATCCTCTCTATGAAAGTAGATATGGTGGTGATACGGCATCCCAATCCCGGTGCGGGAATTTTTTTGTCAAAGCATGTGAAGGCATCCATTATCAACGCCGGAGACGGTGCCCATGAACATCCTACCCAGGCTCTTCTGGACTCATATTCCATCCGTGAAAAACTGGGGGACGTTGCAGGTAAAAATGTGGTTATTGTAGGGGATATACTCCACTCAAGAGTAGCCTTGTCCAATATATTCGCACTTAAATTGCAAGGAGCCAATGTAAAGGTTTGCGGCCCCAGGACTTTACTCCCCAAACATATTGAATCCCTTGGGATACAGGTAGAGAGTGATCTTAAAAAAGCATTGAATTGGTGCGATGTGGCCAATATGCTTCGCATACAGAACGAACGCATGGATATGAGTTATTTTCCTACCACCAGGGAATACGCTCAGCAATTTGGCGTCAACAAAGCCTTGTTGGACAGCCTGAAAAAAGAGATTGTGATCATGCACCCGGGTCCTATCAACCGCGGGGTAGAAATAACCAGCGATGTGGCGGACTCCAAACAATCCATCATCCTTAACCAGGTAGAGAACGGAGTGGCCATACGTATGGCAGTGATATACTTATTAGCGTCAAAAATAAAATAGCACACCATGATTTTTGATAAAGAAGACAACACCACTATTGTACTTCAGGAAAACGCATCCCTAAAGACATTCCTGATTAATTTAAACGAGGCATATGGCAAAATTAAGAACGACCATATTATTGTAGACCTCTTCTCCTTCTCCCGACTTACGGCGGGGGATGTTCTGGAATTGTTGGAAATATCCAATTCTCACAGGAAGGCAGGGAAATCCTTTGTAATCGTTACCGATAAGGTAACTTATGATGAGGTGCCGGAAGAAATTTGCGTAGTGCCGACCATCCGGGAGGCGAGGGATATTATTGAAATGGAAGAAATAGAACGCGACCTGGATCTTTAATTTTTAAATTATTGTTGTCCGGTAATCCCAAAACTGCAAGTATATTGGGCGTTCCCATTAATATTTGTCATCCAAAGGCCTGCTTTTCGTATATTGCCAACAAGTATGAACGTACCTTTGGTATATGATTTTCAGTTGGTCACAATCAAGTCTTACGTCTTTAACCGGACATTAGTGTTTTTAGATAGATCGGCTTACATTTAAAGTTCAAAGTTCAGAATGATGAGTTCTGGATTCAGGATGGGGTGTTGGCCCAATATTTTTCGGAATACGGGCCGGACTTGGCTTTGGATTCTAATATCCCGATTCTTTTTTAAACGGTACCATACATAAAATCTGAAAATTTGAAATACCACCTCGCCCAGGTAAATATTGCCCGTATGCTGGGGCCCATTGATAGTCCGGTCATGGCCGACTTTGTCAATAATCTGGACCGGATCAACACATTGGCGGAAGGGAGTGCCGGTTTTGTCTGGAGATTGACCGATGAGTCCAATAATGCCACCTCCCTAAAAATTTTTGAGGATCACCTTTTCATTGTCAACATGTCGGTTTGGATCTCCCCGGAAGCCCTGTTTAACTTCACCTACCAATCTGCCCATACCGATATTTTTAAGCGAAGAAATGAATGGTTTTCTAAAATGAAAGACATGCACATGGCCTTTTGGTATGTGGTCGCGGGCACAACACCCACAACTGATGAAGCAAAAAGGCGATTAGCCTACTTACAGGCACATGGTGAAACGCCGTACGCGTTTACCTTCAAAAGCAAATTCACAGCGGAAGATGCGCTAAATCACAGACCACAAACCGGGGAGTTGTAATTATGAAGTTAATTATTCTCGGTTGCCATGCCGCCACACCAAAAACGATGTCCAACCCCACTGCTCAGATCCTGGAAATAAGGAACCATCTTTTTCTTATAGATTGCGGAGAAGGGACACAGGTGCAGCTTCGAAGGAACAAAATTAAATTCTCCAGGATCAATCACATCTTTATCTCCCATCTGCACGGGGATCATTTTTTTGGTTTGCCCGGTCTTATCTCCACGTTTCGCCTCCTGGGCAGGGAAAAGGAAATGCATATCTATGGCCCAAAAGGAATTAAGAAAGCAATTACCTTACTCCTTAAGCTCGGAAACTCCTGGACCAATTATAATCTGATATTTCATGAACTTAGTTCAACCTCGCCCGAGTTGTTGTATGAGGATGACAGGGTAGAGGTTACAACGATCCCCCTGGATCATAGAGTATATACAAATGGGTTTTTATTCCGGGAGAAACTTACCGAGCGAAAATTGAATATTAAAGCGGCCCGGAAGTACGGGATAGACAAGAGTCAGTTCCAGAATATTAAAAATGGCGCGGATATGACCTTGGATGACGGAAACGTAATTCCCAATGGGCTGCTTACCTTAGACCCTCCCAAACCAAAAAGCTATGCCTACTGCAGTGATACGGCATACCAGCCTGCGATGATTCCTTTGATCAGAGAAGTTGATGTGCTTTACCACGAAGCCACTTTTTTGGAAACGGAAGCACATCTCTCCGCTACCACCAAACATTCCACTGCCCGGGAAGCGGCCACAATAGCCAGGGACGCCGGGGTGGGGCTTCTTATCCTTGGTCACTTTTCCACTCGCTACAAGTCAATGGAAGCTTTTGAGAAAGAAGCGATACGGATTTATCCAAAGGTGGCATTGGCAGAGGACGGGAAGATGTTCGATATTTAATCTAAGTAATTCCCCTATGGCTCTGCCCTAGGGGTTTCCGATTTACCTCTCCTCTTGCATCCGACGAACGAAGAGAGAGGAATGCACAGGGTCGGAACTGCTTTTTAAGCAGTTCCGGGCGGGGTAAAATACAAAATTTCAAGAAATTTTTTATTTCCCCTGCCAATAAGTTAAGTATGGTGTATAACAATCTGCCGGCAAATTGGAAGTTGGACCGCGATATGAACACAACTTTTGAATTCAATTTGGATCGCTTTGCGCAATACGCCGAACACATTGCGTGCTTGCAGATGGCGTAAAGCGAATAGCGGTAGCGAGCGGTTCCTTAGTCGCCTATAGGCGAAACCAAAGCTATCGGTCTTTAGCCAGGTAATAGTTTTAGTTCTAGAAATTCAAGGTATACCCCAAGGTAATATTGCTGTTAACCCTGTTCACCATGGCGGGAGTGGTTAATCCCGCATCAAACAATTGTTCATTCACGTCCTGTTCGGATCTGCTGTAGGCAAGATCGAGTCGGCTTCCGCCAAAATTATACCCGATACCTCCTGAAAAACCGTTCAGATCGCCAATAGTGGCACCATTTGCATACGGGCTTTGCTCGTAGCGATAGCCGGCCCTCAGGCTTACCTCATCAATCCGGTATTCCCCGCCCAACCTGAAGGTGGAAATAGTACCAAGCTGGCTGGCCACTGCCTGGTTAACAGAACTAAAGCTGGGATCGGTTGAGGGCCGCAGCTCGGCCTGAGACATATCCTGGTACCCGTAATCAAAACTCAAAAGACCGTCTTTGCCAAAAATTACGGCTATACTTCCTGTGAGTTTCCCAGGAGTTTTTATGGTGTAGGCATCGAACAGGTTCACAATATTAAAATCGATAAAACTAATATCTTCATCCGCAAGGTCGGAATTAATGCGTTGAGCGGTATCGTCCGTCAGCCGATACCATGTGGGCGACTGATAACTTCCGCCTACCCTGATATTATTGTTCAGTTTGGCAATTGCGCCTAAACTAAACGAAAACCCGGAACCCTCCGTGTGTAAAAAATTGTCGAAGTCGATGAATTGAATTTCAGAATCAGTATCATACCCGCTTTCACTGAACTGCGTTATTTTATCGAATAGTACCGTGTGAAAATTCAATGAAGCCCCCAGATATAGATTCTCCTGATATTGAGAGGCAAGGTTCAGGGTAAATTTACTGTTGTAACCCGCGGTGCTCTGAAAGAATTCCTGATTAACCGAATTGTATTGGGCGTTGGGAATATAATCCGTATTGTTATCGTCTGCCACATCCACCGGATCAATAACCCCCCCAAAATAACCCAGGAAAGCCTGCTGTTCCTGGAAGCCCAGATTTGCGCCAATATCCAAATAAGCCTCTTCAAGAAACTCGCCGTCCTGCAGTAGAATAGACCCAAAAGGCACCCCTTGGGCAAAAGTCAGAAAATAATTTTCGATGCCTTGGGTGCTATTGCCTGCCGCATAGAGTTCGTTGTCAAAGTTTTGAACAAGATCGTAGTTAATCGCCAGGGCCATCTTTTTCCAGTCAGAATTCCGGTTAGTGCTTTTAAACACAAAAACGCCCCCAACCTGATTCAGTTCAAGGGAATTGAACTCCCGGTTGTTGAGGCTGTTAAAATAGGATGCGTCATTGTTGGTATTGTAATTGGAACCGGAAACGGTAAACAGGCTGTTATTAAATACTGCCGATCCTGCCGGATTCACATTAAGCGCGGAAAGATCACCACCAAGGGCACCAAAAGCACCGCTAAGTCCCTGAAATCTTGCTGTACCTTGCAGGTTTTCCGTACCATATCTTACTATATCATTGATGTTCTGTGCGCTTGCTGCCGAACATGCCAATACCACTATGAAAATAACATATCTTTTCATTGCCTGAAATTTTACGAATGATTCTTGGATTTATTGTCTTCTTCCGCTGCTCCTGCCACTGCCTGAAGATCGCACTCCTGAAGACCTTGAAACGCCTCCGGAACTGCTGCGTACACCACCGGAACTTCTGGAACTGCCTCCTGAACTTCTAATGCTTCCAGAACTTCTGGAAGTGCCGCCTGAACTCCTGTAACCCGAACTTCTCGGCGCACTGCTGCTTCCGGAACTCCGGTAAGATCCCGAGCTTCTGGATGAAGACGAAGATCTGGAATATCCGGAACTTCGTGGAGAAGAAGTCCTATAACTACCCCCGCTTACACTAGACCCTCTGGAACCACTGCGGTAGGTACTGCTTCCGGGAGTAGAGCTTCTGTAGGTATCGCTTCTGGGAGTAGAACTTCTGTAGGTACTGCTCCTTGGGGTAGAACTTATATAGGATTGATTGGTCCTGGAACTACTGTTATATCTGGGTACTGCTCTGGTACTCCTGCTGGAACGGTACGATCTGTTCCTGGCAATGGCATCCGCGCTTACGGTTCGCCGGGCAGTTGTGCCTCCCCGGTAGTTGTTGGAACTTCTGGCCGCCGTTGCACTCCTGTCTATGTTAGACCGGCCGCTGTTGGTTCTGTAACGAGTCGCATTTCCGGAGGCCCTGGTTCCAAGATTGGATCTGCCTCTTAACGAATTGGATGCTAAGGAATTCCCGTTGTAGTAACCACGTCTGCTTCTGTTATACGCATAGTTATTATTGCCGTAAATACGGTTGTTATAATAATAGGGCGGGCAGTAGTAGGAGTTGTAAAAACCGCCCCATCCGTAGCCATAGTATCCTGCGTATCCATAGCCATAATAACCACCATATCCCCACCAGGGGTTATACCATCTGTAACGCCATGGGTTGTAATATCCGCCATAGCCCCAATAATTCCAACCCCAGGGACTGCCAAAGCCATAGAAACCATATCCCATGCCTTCATAAATATTTATGTTTACGCTGGTTGCGTTGTCTCCCCATCCTGCGTAACCGTCATAGTCATTGTTGTTGTTATCAAAATAATTGTCCTGTTCGTCATATACCAGGCTGTCCCCTGCTACCCCGCTGTAATATTCGTCAACATCCGTAAAGATCTCATCTTCCATGATCTCATCTATCTGCTCTGCCTTATTGCCAAAATAATCCTGATAGACACCGTCCTTTTCTTCAACCTTTGGCTGTGGTCTGGTTTGAGGATTTCTGTTTATAACAGTTACTCTTTCAGTCCCGTCGGTATAGATACCATCATTGTCATAATAGGAAGCCTGCTGGTAAGAACCACAGGAGACCAACAATATGCCTAAAAAGAGGAGTGCCGTCATCGCAGCTATTTTTGTTAGGGGTAGAGAATGTCTCATCGTTGTAAATTTATATTGTTGAACATACTAAAAATAGTTAGTTTTGCCCAACTATTGTGTTAATAAAGACACAAGTTTTGTGCCAAAGTACTTTCCATGGGTAAAAATCTGACGAAACGCAGCGAAGACTATTCCAAGTGGTATAATGAGCTGGTGATAAAAGCCGATCTGGCTGAAAATTCGGCTGTTAGGGGGTGTATGGTGATAAAACCATATGGCTATGCCATCTGGGAGAAAATGCAGGCCGCCCTGGATGGGATGTTTAAAGAAACAGGACATGAAAATGCCTATTTTCCAATATTTATTCCGAAATCCTTTTTGAGTAAAGAAGCCAGCCATGTTGAGGGATTCGCAAAGGAATGTGCGGTGGTGACGCATTACAGGCTAAAAAACGCCGACGATGGAAGCGGAATTGTGGTAGACGAGGAGGCGAAGCTTGAAGAGGAGCTTATCGTAAGGCCCACTTCGGAGACTATCATTTGGGATACGTATAAAAGATGGATACAATCCTATCGCGATCTGCCACTGTTGATCAACCAATGGGCTAATGTGGTGCGCTGGGAAATGCGCACGCGCCTATTTTTACGAACAACGGAATTTCTATGGCAGGAAGGACACACCGCCCATGCCACGGAGCAGGAAGCTATAGATGAGGCCGAATTGATACTGAAAATTTATGTGGATTTTGCCGAAAATCATATGGCTGTGCCGGTGATTCAGGGAACCAAAACCGAAAGTGAACGATTTGCGGGGGCTGTGGAAACCTACTGTATTGAAGCACTGATGCAGGACGGGAGATCATTGCAGACAGGGACTTCACATTTTTTGGGACAGAATTTTGCCAAAGCGTTTGAGGTCAAATTTGCCAATAAAGAAGGACAGCAAGAATGGGTATGGGCCACCTCTTGGGGCGTCTCTACCCGACTTATGGGAGCGCTGGTGATGACCCATAGCGATGATAACGGGCTTGTATTACCCCCTAAACTCGCTCCCATTCAGGTAGTCATTGTGCCCATTTATAAGGGCCTGGAACAACTGGATGCTATTTCTGAAAAAATAGAACCTTTGGTAAAAGAGCTACGTGCAAAAGGGATTTCCGTAAAGTTCGACAAACGCGATACACATAAACCCGGGTTTAAATTCAATGAATATGAATTAAAAGGGGTTCCAATACGAATCGCTATTGGTCAACGCGACCTGGAAAATGACACCTATGAACTGGCCCGTAGGGACACTTTGGAGAAAGAAACGGTCAAGGCCGCCGATGTGGTTGGCAGGATTGAGGAACTATTGCTTGGCATACAGGAGAACATCTATCAAAAAGCCCTCAAGTACAGGGAAAAGCATATTACTGCCGCCGATTCCTATGAAGAATTTAAGAGTATACTGGAAGATAAAGGTGGTTTTATTGCCGCGCATTGGGACGGTACCGCAGAAACTGAGGACAAAATTAAGGACGAAACCAAAGCCACAATACGGTGTATACCGTTAGCTGGTGAGAAGGAGCCCGGCCGTTGCATGGTTACCGGAAAACCGTCCCTTCAACGCGTACTTTTTGCCAAAGCGTATTAGTGAAACTATATTTTGTCGAACCGCTCCGCGGTGAAGACAAAATATGTAGTTGAACTAACCCCGACAACAGGAGGGGTCCCATGGAATGAACACACCTCTGGCGTATGGATTTCTCCCGGATCCTCGCCAGGCGAACCGCGAAGGGGTTTCTTAAAAGTGTGGTCCGGCGTCATTGCGGGTCCAGCCCCAAGCTGGATGAAGCAATGAGGTACCCTAAAAAATAATTATCAGGGGTTGCGGTAGTTAAAAATAATTGTATTTTTGCAACCGCATTTATTGAAAGCACAAGGGCAGAGGTATAAAATACGAAGTTATTAGTTCGTCCTTCCAATTTCTGACCTCTGACTTCAAAAACGGCCCGTTCGTCTAGGGGTTAGGACGCCAGGTTTTCATCCTGGTAACAGGGGTTCGATTCCCCTACGGGCTACAAAATAATTCAAAATTCTTAATTCTGAATTCAGAATTAAAAGAGGCCCGTTCGTCTAGGGGTTAGGACGCCAGGTTTTCATCCTGGTAACAGGGGTTCGATTCCCCTACGGGCTACTAAAATGGGTCCCTAGGGCAAATTAAAATATAACAATTAGGAAAAATGGCAAATCATAAGTCGGCTTTAAAAAGAATCAGAAGAAACGAAACGGTGCGCCTTCGAAACAGGTATCAGCACAAAACAACGCGGAATGCGATAAAGAAGCTGCGGGGAGAAACGACCAAAAAGGAAGCCGAAGCCCTGCTCCCGGCTGTGATAAGCATGATAGATAAATTGGCGAAGCGCAATATTATTCACGACAATAAAGCGGCCAATCTGAAGAGTAAGTTAACGAAGCATGTTGCTGCTTTATAGAAAGGTAGGCCTACAATAGTGTTGAAAGAGGCGTATAAATTTATACGCCTCTTTTCCGTTTCGGGAAATCCGGAACAATCAAATAATAGAACCATTATAATTCATCGTACGGACCGATTGCAAAAAAGAGGGCTCAAAACGTCTTTTCTTCGTCATTGCGAGGAACGAAGCACTCTTTTAAATTAGGTCAGTATTCCACAGATTACTTCACTGCGTTCGTAATGACGTAGGCAATTAACGTTTTGATCCCTCTTTTTTTTAGTCGAACTCTTTAAAAATTATTTTGTGCCGTAGCGGTTTCATAGCATCATAAATCTATGCTGGATCGCCGTCTTCGCATTTTTAAAAAGCCTACCGCGATACACCCGTACATCATTAGGATCAGTAAAAGATGTATTCTTCGGACATATGGCTCTCCGTTAAATCCTTCAGTTGCCTCATAATACCTTAGTATTTTTATCGGGATGTAGCCCGTATAAAAAATAATCATCCCCATTCCAGCCCAGGACAAAAGGTCCCGTCTGAGAAACCAGAAGCCGTACTCAGAATGCAAATCAAGAAAGTACAGAAGCATGATGGAAATAAGAAGTAAAGCGCCCGTTATATAAGCATACAATTGCGTTTCAACCATAAAACTTTGGTAAAAAGGATTAAGAATAGTCATTATTAAGAAAATGATACTTGCTAGTACAATAAAGTTTTTAAATTTTTTGCGGCGTATGTATTTCCAAAAGACATAGAAGAAATACAAAAAATAAATAATATTATAAATATTGAAGATTAACCAATTATTGTTTCGGAAAAACTCTACAAGGATTAGACTGATGTCATCATAATGTTTAATAAACCAACCCAAAACTTCATTTAGAAAAGTATATGCCAAAAGAATTGGAAAATAACGCAATGGAGTATCAAAATATCTTGGATATCGCCAAATTGCCAAAATTATTACGATGCCGTAAAGAGGCAAAAAAGAGTACTCTAAAGTAGTATCTAAAAATTCCAGATCCATTGGTATCGTTCGGCACTGATTATCTCTTCTGCTAGTTGTTCGGCGGAGGCGCAGAACTACCTTCGTTCAGGATCAGGCTTTTTTGGTGATGGCTGAAATTCGGCATCGACATGTAGACGTTTGGCGATTCTGTGGCTGGGATAAAACCGGCATAAGCTTTTGTTCTCCCTTCTGAGTTGAGTCCCATTCCTTTTTCCTTGTCCATTTGATCTGCCAAAAGATCCAGTTGCCCGGTGAGCAGAACAGATTCCCATTTACCCTCTTCCTTTTCTTCTATGAAAAATGGATACTCAAGGCCTTCATTTTCGGTAGCCGGAATTAAGAAGATGGAATTTTGTCGCGGATGTGGCACCTTCCTGCCGCTCGCAAAAGAAGTTGAGTCCGGGTAATTGGAAAAATAAAAGCGCAGGGATGATATTTTTACATTAGCCCGCCTGGCTTCCTGCTCTATATAAGCCATATATTGCTTTATGGTTTCGTAGTCGTAATAGGTGTATCGCGTGACTTCAAATTTTGACCCGTCCTCCTTCGGCCGTTCGCTTTCTTCAATAAGGCCTACACGACGATCAGTATAGTTATTATAGGTTTCTTTTGCTTGTTCGAGTGAAACAATCTGTCGGGGCGGATCAACTACCTCCTCCTCTTTTGGGTTATCATCCCCCTCCTGTTCCTTTTTTTTCTCCTCGCAATAGATGAAACTGCTGAGGATTAGAAAGCTGAATACTACTGTTGCAAGTGCTCTTTTTGTGTGTTTCATGATCCGTAGTTTTTAAAAGTTGTTGTAATTTATGTATTTTAATGTACGGGGGAACAGCTTTTCTGCTACTAAAAATAGTACTTATTATTATTAATTGTATTACTTAAGGTGTCTATTCGTTCTATTGTACACAAATAAAAAATCCCAAAAACAGCTGTCTTTGGGATTTCTATATAGATTATTAACTCTTACTAATTGTTCATGGTAAGCAAAAACTCTTCGTTGTTTTTGGTTTGCTTTATACGTTGCTCCATAAATTCCATTGCTTCCACCGGTTTCATGTCTGCAAGATACTTGCGCATGATCCACATTCGCTGAATAGTATTGTCATCCAGAAGCAGATCATCTCTACGAGTAGAGGAAGAAATAAGATCTATTGCAGGGAATATTCTACGGTTACTGATACGCCTGTCCAGTTGCAATTCCATATTACCCGTTCCCTTGAATTCTTCAAAGATCACCTCGTCCATTTTAGAACCGGTATCGGTCAATGCCGTAGCAATGATCGATAAGGAACCGCCATTTTCAATATTCCGGGCCGCACCAAAAAAGCGTTTCGGTTTATGCAGGGCATTGGCATCAACACCGCCGCTCAATACTTTACCCGAGGCAGGTTGCACCGTATTATAGGCTCGCGCCAAACGCGTAATGGAATCAAGCAGGATCACCACGTCATGTCCGCATTCTACAAGCCTTTTGGCCTTTTCCAGAACTATATTGGCCACCCGTACGTGTTCCGTCGCCTCCTTATCAAAGGTAGAAGCAACAACCTCTCCGCGAACATTACGTTGCATGTCCGTCACTTCTTCAGGGCGCTCATCGATCAATAAAATGATCTGATAGACCTCCGGGTGATTGGCCGCGATAGCATTGGCAATGTCCTTCAGCAACATGGTCTTACCCGTCTTTGGTTGCGAAACGATCATCCCACGCTGCCCCTTTCCAATAGGAGAGAAGAGATCCATGATCCTTGTAGAGATATTGCTCTGGCGTTCCGCCAGTTTAAATTTTTCTTTGGGGAATAATGGTGTAAGATGATCGAAGGATACCCTGTCCCTGACTACCTGGGGATCCAGTCCGTTGATCTTGTTTACTTTAATTAATGGGAAATACTTTTCCCCCTCCTTGGGCGGACGTACATTTCCAAGGACCGTATCCCCGGTTTTCAGCCCAAACAAACGAATTTGCGATTGTGAAACATAAATGTCATCTGGCGAAGAAAGGTAGTTGTAATCGGAGGAACGCAGAAAGCCATATCCATCCTGCATAATATCCAACACCCCTTCACTCTCGATGATACTGTCGAACTCAAACTCGGGTTGCTTGTATTTATTTCGCAGGTCTTTATCAAAGTTGCTGTTCTTTTTGTCCTGCCCGTTGTTCTTATGATGATGGGTCTTTTTAGAACTCTGTGTCTTGTGCTGGGAATTATTTTTTTGTTGATTCCCCTGTTGCTGCCCGCTGTCCTCCTTAACCTCAGTGGCAGTGGTTGATGCTCCTCTTTCGGTATCATCCTTTCTGCTTTTATTGCTTGCCTTCGGCTTTTCGGACTTTTTCGGACGGCTTGCCCTTTCCCTGTCGGAACCGCGTTGCTGCTTTTCTTCCGGCATCTCGGCGGTCGCATGCACTACTGTCGGGTTACTGGCCTGAAAATCAAGGATCTGATAGACCAAATCCAGTTTTTTTAGTGTTTTGTACTTTGGTACATTTAAGCCTTTTGCAATTTCCTGAAGTTCCGGAAGCTTCTTGGCTTTTAAATCTGAAATCTCAAACATTGAGTAATTAATAAGTTATACGTATTTCTAAATAGAATATGAAGTGTATTGTTATTTGGGTATTACGCGGGAATGAAATCCCTTTTGGTAAGTGCTACATCTAATAACGTGGCAATAATACAAATTATTTTCTACAAAATGGTTGTTCTGCCCCAATAATTTGACGGATACCTCTAATGTGTCGTGAGAATTCTCTTTACAACCGCTATTTTTTTTGGTGTTTTGATGTAGTATTTTAAAAAGACCCGTATTTTTGCCCTTCGAAAGTAGCGCGACAAATGATTCAAAGAATACAGACCGTTTATCTGCTCATAGTGGCCCTGCTCTCAGGAGTACTGCCCTTTTGGCTGTACCTGTGGTCGGATGCGGACGGGAATGCGATTTTCGCCAGCAATGAAATATGGGTTTCCGCAGCATTTTATGTCGTGGCCGTCCTGGCAATTATGGCAATTGTACTTTTTAAGAACAGGCAAAATCAATTTGTGGCGAACAGATTGAACATGATATTAAATCTTTTTTTGCTGGGATTTTTCGTTTACCGGTCCCTAAACTTATCCGGAGAGACTTTGGTCTTGGAGAAGGGTATTGGGATGCTGATTCCTGTATTTTCTATCGTTTTTTTGGTCCTGGCCAACAGGGCTATAAAGAAGGATGAAGATCTCGTAAAATCTGTGGACCGTCTGCGTTGAACCAAACATCTTGGTAGTATTGGTGCGTAACCCCGAAGTGAGCTCGTCTCTGCTTCGGGGTTTTTGCATTACTACAGGTATCTTTTGGGCGTTTCCTCTCCCCCGTCATTGCTTCTCTGCTTCACTGCTCGCAATGACAGGGGGACCGGGCTTTCGGTAGTCGCTTTTTGCCTGCGCAAAAGAGCTCCGACAATACCTCAATCCCTAACGCTTCACAATTCCACAATTTCCAGATCTTTTATTTCCTCATCGTCAATTACAAACCGCAACATGGTCCGTACCTGGTGCATCCCGTATCTGCCGCAGGCACCCGGGTTCATATGCAGCAGGTTTAGTTTTTTATCCCACATCACCTTTAAAATATGGGAATGGCCGCTTATAAAGAGTTTAGGTGGACTCACCTTAATTTCTTCCTTGATCCTGAAATTATACTTATTGGGATAACCCCCGATGTGCGTGATCCACACATCTACTCCTTCGCATAGAAACCGATTGTCCAGTGGAAATTCTTTTTGAATTTCATGATCGTCAATGTTTCCGTATACGCCCCGAAGCGGCTTTATCGCCCGGAGCGCATCGGTGACGCCTGGCTTTCCAATATCCCCGGCATGCCAGATCTCATCTGCTTGTCTGGCATATTTTAGAATGGTATCGTCCATATGGCCGTGGGTGTCGGAGAGGAGGAGGATTTTGGTCATGGAACAAAGTTAAGGATTAGGATTTCAAAAGTACAATTCTGTCATTGCCGTATGCTGCACTTCCCTATCTTTGCTGAGAACAAACCCACTACATTCCCTTGAGATATTTCATCACATTTTCGTACTTCGGTACGGCTTACCACGGATGGCAAAGTCAGCCTAATGCCGTGTCGGTACAGCAGCTTATGGAAGAAGTGTTTTCCACTATTCTCGGACAGCGGATTTCCCTGGTAGGGGCAGGGAGAACGGATGCGGGGGTACATGCTAAAAAAATGGTTGCTCATTTTGATATTGATAGGATATTGGATGAACCGGCTGTCATTGCCCGACTCAATTCGTTGCTGCCAGCGGATATTGCGATGCAACAATTCCAGGAGGTTTCTCCGGATGCCCATGCACGCTTTGATGCTTTGGAACGCAGCTATGAATATTGGATTGTCCGGGAAAAGGATCCCTTTTTTAAGGATACGGCACATTACGTAAGGCAGCCCCTTGATATTGCGGCAATGAATAAGGCTGCTGCCGTACTGCTGCAATTCGAGGATTTTGAGTGTTTTTCAAAGTTGAAGACTGATGTAAAGACATACCTGTGTCATCTCATAAAGGCAGAGTGGACTAAAGATGATCATAAACTGGTTTTTACCATTACTGCAGATCGCTTCCTTCGCAATATGGTGCGGGCCATTGTGGGTACACTTCTGGAAGTTGGCCGGGGCAGAATTGCTTTGAGAGATGTTAAGACAATTATAAAAAGCAAGGATCGGAGCAGGGCAGGCGCTTCTGTACCCGCAAAAGGATTATATTTGACCGAAATTACATACCCAATCAACATCCTGAAGGTCGATGGATAAGGAAACCGGAAAAGCTTTTGATTATAGTTTGTTCAGGAGGTTAATGGCCCATACAAAGCCATACTGGCCTACCTTTTGCGGGGTCGCGGTTGCGGCTATCCTGTTATCCGGTTTTGCTGTGCTCTCCCCCCTGATCGTTGGTGATATCGTAGATGAGGCAATAAGGAAAAGCGATCAGGACAAACTCCTTTTCCTTACCATCGCTATGGCAGGTGTATTGCTGGGGCAAGTACTCAGCCAGCTTGGCTTCAACTACTACGCCAACTGGTTGGGAGAGTCGGTTATAAAGGATATCCGTATAAAACTTTTCCAACGAATGATCAGTTTTAAAAAACAATACTTCGATACTTCCTCCATTGGGGTTTTGGTGACCAGGGCCGTGGCAGATATGCAGCGGATAGGCGAGATCTTTAGCCAGGGGTTTTTTGTTATAGTTGCCGATCTTTTGAAAATGATGGTTGTGGCGGTGGTGATGCTGATCCTGAATTGGAAGCTGGCACTGATCGTGTTTGTGGTGCTTCCGCTGATCCTTTATGCTACCCGGGTATTCCAAAAGGCTATGAAAAGGGCCTTTATAGATGTAAGGGCGCAAGTCTCCAACCTTAATTCCTTTGTGCAGGAACGCATCACAGGTATGAAGATCGTGCAGCTGTTCACCCGGGAGCAGATTGAAAGTAAAAAATTCAGGGTGATCAATGAAAAACATCAGAATGCCTGGTTGAAAACGGTCTGGTACAACTCTTTCTTTTTTCCCATTGCGGATATTGTTTCCTCCATAACGGTAGGGCTGATCGTCTGGTACGGCGGACTTCAGAATGTAACCAATCTGGGGGTAGACGAATACGGAACCATTTTCGCCTTCATCTTACTTTCCGGAATGTTATTTCAGCCCCTGCGCCAAATTGCCGATAAGTTCAATACGCTCCAGATGGGAATGGTGGCGGCAAACAGGGTATTTAAAATATTGGATACCGAAAGCCATATTGCGGATCTGGGTACGGTGGTGAAGGAAGATGTTAAGGGTGATATTGCGTTTAAGAATGTACATTTTGGCTATCTGAAAGATGAAGAAGTATTGCACGGCATTTCGTTCGATGTGAAAGCAGGCGAGACCGTGGCAATCGTGGGAGCAACCGGGGCGGGAAAATCAACGATCATCAATTTATTAAACCGCTTTTACGAGATCAATTCGGGAACCATTGAAGTGGACGGAATTGATATCAAGGATTATAGGCTGGCCTCATTGCGAAAAAATATTGCGGTGGTGCTTCAGGATGTTTTTCTGTTTGCCGACACCATTGCCAATAATATTTCGCTTAAAGACACTACGGTGACGATTGAAGCCATTGAAAATGCCGCAAGACAGATCGGGGTACACAAATTTATCCGCAGTCTGCCCGGAGGCTATCGCTACAATGTGAAAGAGCGGGGCACTATGTTATCAAGCGGGCAACGTCAGCTTATTGCCTTTTTGAGGGCTTATGTGAGTAACCCAAGCATTCTGGTACTGGATGAAGCTACTTCATCCGTGGATACCTATTCGGAACAACTAATTCAAAAGGCAACTCTCAGGATAACCGAAGGCAGAACGTCTATCATTATTGCCCACAGGTTGGCCACAATCAAAAAAGCGGATAAGATACTGGTGATGGACGCGGGGCGTATTGTAGAGATGGGCACCCACAAAAACCTTCTTAAAAAAGGCGGTTACTACAGCAAGTTATATGAGGCGCAGTTCCTTGCCGAAGAGGTCGCTTAAGAGATGCTCTGTGTAATTCATTGTGGTCTAATATCCTCCATAGTCAGGGATCCGGTGGCAAACAGTATGATGTAGAATCACAGCAGGTCTTCCTTAATTATTTCTGCCAGTTCGGTAAGGTCATCGAAAAGTACAAATTCACCATTTTTAAGGTAAGAGACCTGTCCGGTTTCTTCACTTACAACCAGGGCAACCGCATCCGTACGTTCGGTGATGCCGGCCGCTGCCCGATGGCGAAGGCCAAAGCGCTGTGGCATGTTCCTGTCCTTGGAAACCGGCAGGATGGCCCTTGTAGCCACAATATGATTTTCTTCTATGATCGCGGCACCATCGTGAAGGGGACTATTTTTATAAAAAATGCTTTCAATAATGGGTTGGTTCACTTCCAGGTTCATGGCGTCCCCGGACGATTTCACAAAATCCAATTGGTTATTTCGCTTCAGGACGAGGATGGCCCCTGTTCTGTTTTTTCCCATTTTATCGCAGGCCGATAGCAGGCTGTCCACATCGAGTTGTGAGACGATCCCTTCCTGGCGTAAAAATTTAAAATGTTTTACAAAATTTCGTTTATTGGCAAAATTCGTAGAGCCGATCATCAATAAAAACTTTCTGATCTCTTGTTGAAAAACAATGAGGAGCGCAATAAGACCCACCTGCATAAAGCCGCCAAGCATACTGCTGATCATCTTCATGTCTAACAATTCCGTGAGTTTCCAAAAGGCCCAAACGAAGACGATCCCCAGAAATATATTGATAGCTACAGTGCCCCGTACAAGCTTATAGATGTAGTAGAGAAGAATAGCGACAAGGACAATGTCTATAATATCCGTAATTCCGAATTCCAGAAAGTTTAAAAAGTCCAATCCCTGCCGTTTTTGTAAAATTATAAAAAATAGGTTAAGAAAAAATGAGTCTTTTTCCTACCTTAGCTCTTGCAGCAATGTAATACATTCCATAGCCTCTTTTACGTCGTGAACCCTTAAAATATGTACGCCTTTGGTCAGGGAATACATATGCAGCGCGGTGGTTCCATTAAGCGCTTGCCCGGCATCGGTTTGCAGCTTTTTATAGATCAGGGACTTTCTGCTCACCCCTATGAGCACAGGAAGTTCAAAGGTTTGAAATAGATCTAAGTGTTGCAAAAGCTCGTAGTTCTGTGATATATTCTTTGCAAAACCTATCCCGGGATCAATAATAATATCGTTAATACCATACGATCTTGCGTTAGCCACCTTTTCGGAAAAATAATAAAGTACCTCACCCACAAGGTCTTTATAAGCTGTTTTGGATTGCATGTTCTGGGGAGTACCCTGCATGTGCATCATAATATAAGGGACCTTGTATTCCGCTATTGTCGGCATCATTTGAATATCCAGCGCGCCTGCTGAAATATCGTTGATAAGTGCGGCCCCGTGCTCCAGGCATTTTCTGGCTATGGAACTTCTGAAAGTATCTACCGATAAAAGGATACCCGGAAAAGTGCTCAGCAGCAGTTCCACAACCGGCAATACCCTTTTTAATTCTTCTTTCTCGGTGACATTCGTCGCTCCGGGACGCGAACTGTAGCCACCCAAATCGATAAAAGTTGCTCCCTCGGTGAGCATTTTTTCGGTTTGCTGCAGAATGGGATCTTTTACCCTGTATTTTCCGCCGTCGTAAAAAGAATCGGGGGTAAGATTTAATATGCCCATTATTTTAGGAACGGACAGATCAATTAAATTTCCCTTAGAATTTATGGTCATTTTGATTTGTAAACGCTATTTGGTCGGTTTTGAATGTATGCCTTAAGTTTGAACCGCAATTCTTGACGGTTAAATAATTTTAAGCGAAATTTACGCATTTTACAAGGAATTACATGCAGCAAACTTCAGAACAATACGATTCGGTCATCGCCAAATGCCGGGAACTTTTTTTTAAAAAAATGAAGGATTATGGCAGTGCCTGGCGAATTTTAAGACTTCCCTCGCTAACAGATCAGATCTATATTAAAGCGCAGCGGATTCGGGGTTTGCAGGAAAATGAGGTTCAGAAAATAGAGGAAGGTGAGAAATCCGAGTTTATGGGAATAATCAACTATGCCACGATCGCACTCATACAACTCGAAAACGGCGTGGTGAATGAGCCGGACCTTAACCCGGAAGAGGCCGGGAAATCTTATGATAAGCAGGTTGCCATAACCAAAGCCCTGATGGAGGATAAGAACCATGATTATGGGGAAGCCTGGCGCGATATGCGGGTAAGTTCACTGACAGATCTGATCATTCAAAAGTTGCTGCGGGTAAAACAAATTGAGGACAATAGCGGCAAAACCCTGGTAAGTGAAGGAGTAGATGCCAATTACCAGGATATCATTAATTATGCTGTATTTGCGTTAATTCATCTTGAACTTGAATAAAGTATGAAGTACATAGTTGCATTTAGCAGAGTCATTGTAGGAGTCCTTTTCATCATCAGCGGGCTCATTAAACTCAACGACCCGGTTGGATTTTCCTTTAAGTTGGAAGAATACTTTAGTCCGGCTGTTTTGGATCTTCCCTTCCTTGTTCCGTATGCCCTGGCGATTTCCATTTTTGTGGTAATTCTTGAAGTGGTGTTGGGGGTAGTATTGCTACTCGGTTTTCAAAGAAAGTTTACCCTCTGGAGCCTTATGGGAATGATCGTCTTTTTTACATTCCTTACCTTCTACTCAGCCTATTACTACAAGGTAACGGATTGCGGGTGTTTTGGCGACGCCATTAAGTTAACCCCTTGGGAATCCTTTACCAAAGATATGGTGCTGCTTGTTCTGATTCTGCTCTTGTTCATAGGAAGGCGCTACGTTCACCCTCTTTTCAGCGCGAATACCAGGAGGGTACTGGTTGTGTTGGCGTTATTGGCCAGTATGTTCTATGCGAATTACGTACTTAATCATCTTCCCGTAGTGGATTTCAGGCCGTATAAAATTGGAGCGAATATTGCAGAAGGGATGTCCGTGCCGGATAACGCGCCAAAACCTATTTTTGAGTATGCCTGGAGATTTAAAGTAAATGGCGAAGATAAAGTCATTGTGACCAATGGAGATTATCCCGGGGTGGATGGGGAATTTATAGACGTGGAAACAACGGAAATACAAAAAGGTTATGAACCTCCGATCCATGATTTTACCATTGAACAGAACGGGGAGGATCTCACAGCTTCCCTGCTTCAGGAGCCCAAGCTGATCATGGTGATCGCCTATGACCTTAGAAAAACAAATACGGAAGCTTTTCCGGGAATAAAGGAAAAGACCGATGAGGCCCTGAATAAGCACTATAAGGTGATAGGGCTGTCCGCTTCCGATGCTGATTACGCCAAACAGCTGGTTGCTAATTTCAACTTGAATTTTAATTTTTGCTTTTCGGATGAAACCGCATTAAAAACCATTGTGCGATCCAATCCGGGGGTATTGCTTTTGAAGGAGGGGACGATACTTCAGAAAATACATTACAATGATCTTGATGAATTAAGTTTTGATTAGTTCCTCTGCTCGGGCTAGTGAGGTGGGATATGGAATTTTACATATAATAAATTTCAGGGATAGCGATAAAAAAGCAAAAATAAAGACTCGGCAACGGAAACGGCCTTAATGAATAGATTTGGGTAGCTGGGAGTCTGGAAATCGGGAAGGGAAATT
The DNA here is from genome assembly GCA_041743085.1 of Flavobacteriaceae bacterium. GTDB lineage: Bacteria > Bacteroidota > Bacteroidia > Flavobacteriales > Flavobacteriaceae > JAFMPW01. Next base: position 33,133 of record JBGTNL010000038.1, on the reverse strand, counting down.
TGTCAGGATGTTCAGCGACTTTTAAAATATGTTCTTCCTGGATCAAATTATGGCATTAGAAATCGGAGAGAAGATAGTTTGGATTCAATCTAAGTAATTCCCCTATGGCTCTGCCTTGAGCCTGCCTGCCGCAGGCAGGGATAGTCGCCCGCCAGAGGCGGGTAAACTTTCACGAAATTTTTTATTTATAGTGAAGATTAGGGAAGGTTTTGGAAATAGGGGACTCCTCTGCAGAACTCAGCTCACAGTTGTGCAAGGCTTTGGACAGAATTTGATACCTGATGAATCAATTTGAGAAAGATATGGGGCTCGCTGCGTTGAATATAAGTATAATAGGCATCAGATGATACCTGCACAGATATAACATGGAAGTACAGAAGTTAAGTAAGACGAATATATTTACGAGGCCCCAAACATAAGAACTCCTAATATTCAACATTAAACATAGTCACATGAGAAGTAAAATAGTAGCTGGAAACTGGAAAATGAATAAGAATCTGGACGAAACAGAATCCTTACTGGCGGAACTTTCCGCCAAATTACCCGATACCACTGCGGAGATCATGGTGGCACCAACTTTTGTAAATTTAAGTTCTGCGGTACGCGTTTTGGAGGCTTCGGCAATCCAGGTGATAGCACAAAACATGCATTTTGCAAAAAACGGCGCCTATACCGGAGAAATTTCAGCAGATATGCTTTTGAATATTCAAGTGAGGACGGTTCTTATTGGGCATTCGGAAAGAAGGGCCTATTTTGGCGAGTCTGATGACTTGCTCTCCAAAAAAGTAAAAGCAGCGTTGGAACAAAATATGCGAATCATCTTTTGTTTTGGCGAAGAATTGGAGGAGCGGAAAGCTGGCAACCACTTCAGGGTGGTGGAAAGCCAGTTGAAGAATGTTCTTTTCGATCTCCCGGCGCAGGCCTGGGATTCTATCGTACTTGCATACGAACCGGTCTGGGCCATTGGAACCGGGGAAACCGCCTCGCCGGAACAGGCACAGGAAATGCACGCCTTTATACGTAAGACTATTGCGGACGCTTTTGATCACAGTGTCGCTGAAAACGTCTCCATTCTTTATGGCGGAAGCGTTAAGCCAAACAATGCGGAAGAGATCTTTTCCAAACCGGATGTGGATGGGGGATTAATAGGAGGGGCCTCTCTTGTAGCAGATGATTTTATAGCGATTGTCAACGCTATTTAAAAACCTGCTACAAACTCGGATAACGAAATAAATCAAAGCTCCCCACCTCAGAAAAGGGGAGGTGGATCCTTTTAGTAGGAGACGGAGGAGTGGAAGACACAAGCCGTTAGAATAACTTAAAATCAGGTCTTAAGAAACAACTCTAATGTCCGATACCACTTTCATAGAATACTATTTTAAAGTTGATCCGCTGCAACCAACCACGGATATCCTCATTGCAGAGCTGGGAGAACTTAAATTCGATAGTTTTGCCGAAACGAACGAAGGTCTTAGGGCATACATCAAAAAAAAGGAGTGGAGAGAAGGTATCCTGGATAACGTCCGGGTGATTACCAGTCCTGAATTTAACATTGTTTTTGAGGTTATTGAAATTGAGCGGCAAAACTGGAATGCCTTATGGGAACAGAACTTTGAACCCATAAAAATTGATAGGAGGTGCAGGGTTAGAGCTCCATTTCATACGCCCGCTCCCGGTGTACTTTTTGATATTGTTATAGAACCGAAAATGAGTTTTGGTACAGGGCATCATGAGACTACCCATATGATGCTGCAGCACCTATTGGATGTTGATTTAGAAGGGAAGTCGGTCCTGGATATGGGCTGTGGAACTGCGGTTTTGGCAATCCTCGCGTCCATGAAAGGGGCTTCCCGGATAGCAGCCATTGATAATGATCGCTGGAGTTACTTGAATGCCTTGGAGAATGCACGGCGCAACCACCAACCGAACATAGAGGTCCGTGAAGGGGATATTGCCCTGTTAAAGGATGAAAAATACGATTGCATCCTTGCTAACATCAATAGAAATATTTTGCTAAAAGACATTCCCGCTTATGCCAAACACTTGAATCCCGAAGGGTCACTTTTTTTAAGTGGTTTCTACACGGAGGACCTTCCCTTAATTTCAGCCGAATGCAACGGTGCTCGACTAAGCCTGCTTGAAAAATCGGAAAAAAATAATTGGGTGGCTGCAGTTTATCGAATTTCATAAAAAACATATTTATTTTCCTACAAGAGCCGAAGGAATTTAGTAATTTAAGAGAACATTGTAAGCTAAATCTTAAAAATTGGTGGGTTCACTTCCCGACAACTTCTGACGTCCTTTCAGGTTTATGGGTTTTTTATGTTGATACCACAAAAGAAAGGAAGATTAAAAAATTAGTATATTAGTAAAAAATCGAGATCTATGAGCACGAAGGAAAAGCTTTTAGAAGAACTCCTCTTGGAAGAAGAAACAGTAAAGCAGAACGAAATTGTACTGTTTAATGATGAGGTAAACACTTTTGAGCATGTGATCGAAACTTTAATGGATGTTTGCGAGCATACGCCGGAGCAGGCTGAGCAATGTTCCCTTATAGTGCATCACAATGGTAAATGCACCGTAAAAACTGGAGAATACACCGATCTGGAACCCCGGTGCAGCCGACTGTTACTGGCTGGTTTAAGCGCAGAAATTGTTTAGAAAAGAACCTGTCTTTTTTAAAGTATGCTTATCCGGTTTCCGGTCTGTTCCCGGATGTTTTAATTCACTGGCTTGGACGCTGTAAAAATCAGTGAGGCAGCCTGTCCCTGAGCAAGCCGTAAACAAAGGTTCCTGCCAAAGCCGCTGCGATCACCGGCACCATGCTTAATACCCCTGTTCCTAATAGCACATACATGGGCCCGGGACATGCCCCGGCCAGTGCCCATCCTAATCCGAAAATAGTGCCCCCGATCATATAACGGCTAAAGCTCTTATCTTTTGGAACCAAATGAATCTCCTTTCCTTCTAAGTTCTTTATCCCCAATTTTTTGAACACCCGAATAAATAGTGCCCCCAGCAGAACGGCAGAACCGATAATACCATACATATGAAAGGACTGGAACCTGAACATTTCGTAGATGCGATACCAGGAAACAGCTTCGGATTTTACAAGGACGATCCCGAAAAATATGCCGACGAGTAAAAATTTAAGGAATTTCATAAATAGTTTATCGTTGGGGTTTGTTGTTTTGTTTTAGCGTTTTAGGAACTGCCAACTGCTTATTGTTTACTGCCTCCTGCACCTTGCCTGCGGTTACCGCTCGTTTCTCATCCGAAAATTAACGGAATAAGCAAATGCGTCATTAGCAATCCCCCTATAAAAAATCCTGCAACGGCAATAAGGGAAGGAAATTGCAGATGGCTTAACCCCGTTATAGCATGGCCCGATGTACATCCTCCGGCATAGCGCGTTCCGAAACCTACCAGAAAACCTGCCCCGATCAGTATTGCCAGCCCTTTAAGAGAAAGCACATGCCCCCAGCCATAAATTTCGGGGGGTAGCAACTGAACTCCGGAATTTGAAAATCCGAGCGCTTCAAGATCCAAAACCGTTTGGGGGTTGAGCGCTATTACAGAGCCATCAGACAGGTAGGTAACCGCGATATAACCACCTAGGACCGCTCCCAGAACAACGGTAAGATTCCATCGTTGGGCTTTCCAATCGAATCTAAAAAAATCCGCATACTTTCCTGCGCCACCCATAGTGCACAGGGTTCTTAAATTCGAAGACATCCCAAAGGTCTTCCCAAAATACACCAAAAGAAGCATTACGAGGGCAATCAACGGCCCGGATACATACCAGGGCCAGGGTTGGAGTACTATTTCCATGAAATTAAATTTTTGTAAATATAACTGAATTTGCCCCGCTTTCAGGTAATGGAATTATTAAGAATACGGGCTTTAACCTCGTTGAGATAACTTCGTCCAATGGTGTATCTCATACCTTTTATCTCCAGGCTATTTCCCTCTATGGCATCTACTTTATCCAGGGCAACTGTAAAGGAGCGATGGATCCTTAAAAATTTATCGGGGGGTAATTCTTCCGTAAAACTGGTTAATGTTTTATGGATAATGAATTTACATGAAGTGGTGTTTATACGGATGTAGTCCTTTAAGCTTTCCACGACCACGATATCATCCAAATAAATTTTTTGATGTTTTTTATTGTCTATTTTAACGAAAATACTGGGATGTTCCGTAGTTTCTGCCGATTCAGGTCTGCCGGACTCCTGTTTTAAGCGTATTATTCTTTGAACTGCTTTTAAAAAGCGCGGAAAAGGGATAGGTTTTACCAAATAATCTATGGCCTGCAATTCATAGCCTTTAAGTGCATATTCCTCATGGGCCGTGGTGATTACCACCATGGGCATAACCTGAAGACTTTTTAAAAAATCAAAACCGTCCAAAACAGGCATATTAATATCTAAAAATAGGATGTCCGTAGTGTTGTTCTGTAGATATGAAGAGGCTTCAACGGCATTGGTAAAGGTAGCTGTCAATGTTAACTCTTTTACCTGCCTGGTATAATTTTTAATGACATTTACCGCCAGGGGTTCGTCATCTACAATAATTACTTTTAAGTTCATTACACCTTTAGTTTAAGATTAACTCGGAACATTTTTTCCTCCTCAAATATCAAAAGATCGTAGTCTTTTCTGTCATATCCCAGTTCCAGCCGCTTTTTAACATTCGAAAGGCCTATTCCTCCGCTTCTTTTTGATCTGTTGGTGGTGGAATTATTTACAGGGATGGTGTTTGCGACCTTAAAATGTAAAAAACCGTCGTCTACTTTTATGTCTACAACTATTCGCATCTCCCCTATATTCTTGCTCGCACCATGCTTAAAACAATTTTCAATGAAGGGTACGAGCAGCATCGGCGCTATTTTTTTATTCTTCAGGTCTCCCGAAACTCTGATTTCCACCTGCAGGGACTGGTCGAACCGCAAACGTTCCAGATCAATGTAGTTCTGAATACATTCGATCTCGCTTTGCAGGTCCTGCTCACTTTTTCTGGTGGCATACAGCAGGTACCGCATCAGTTCGGAAAGTTTTAGAACTACCTCCGGTGCTTTGCCCGATTTTTCCAGGGTAAGCGAATAGATATTATTTAGGGTATTGAAGAAAAAATGCGGAGAAACCTGGGAACGCAGGAACTTAAGTTCTGTGGTAAGTTGTCTTCGTTCCAGATCGTGTAACTTATTGTGTTCTTTCAGCCAGTCTACCGTGATCTTGATTGCAGTAACGAAAGACACTACATAGAGTTCGCCCAGCATAGTGGTGATCACATAGTTAAGGGTAAGTGAATTTACTTCTTCCGCTGCTTCGGGCATCACATCCGTACTTACGAGATAATAAGTAAGGTTAAACTTTACTAAAAGCATTACAAAAAGCGAAAGTAAAATCAGTCCGGCGTATGCAAAATATTTTTTGGTATAGACAAACCTGGGCATTAAATAGTAGATGTTGAAATAGGTAAGGGCCATGTGGATGGGAAACCCTATGAGATTTGTTTTAAGTGATAAGGAGAAATCGTCGTGATAACTACCCCATCTCAGCGTATTGAAGATAAAATAGATAAGCCAAAAAATAATGTGATGTTTATAGGTAATATTGTATTTTTCAGACGGACTTTCATTTAAGTATCCATCCAGACTATCGTTCAGGTGTATGGACATTGTTTAAGAAGATTTTTGAAAATTCTATGGGCTAAAGCCATTAACAGGTTTTTGTTAAAAATTATTGTTGTCCGGTAAAACTTTTTAACTGCAAGTATATTGGGCGTTCCCATATCCAAGGGCTTGCTTTTCATACCTTGCCAACAAGTATGAACGTACCTTTGGCACCTGAAATCAACTATACGATTTTCAGCTGGTCACGATCAAGTCTTACGTCTTATGTCCTGCAGCGCAGCGGTCTTACGTCTTTAACCGGACATTAGTGGTTAAAAATTATTTATTATTCCCCAAAATGATACAGATTCAACCCTTTGCAAAAGCGATTAAGAAGTTACATTACTTCAAAAAAAAACACATGGTTTCTTCCATGCAAATTTTGGGTAAATTAAACAATTTTGGCCTTCTGTCAGGTATTTTAATAGTTAATAAACTCATCCGATTGAAGAAAATACCCCAAAAGAGAAAAAGGAATTTTGTTCTTGGTTATTTCATCCTGTTTGCTGGATGTTTTATGATGTTTGCGCAAATAGTGCCAAGAAAATACATCGCCCACAGGACTTCGGAAGACATTGTGATCGACGGTAAAGATGAAGACCGCCCATGGTTACAAGCGGCCTCGAGCGAAGAATTTATAGATATTGAGGGCGTTGAACCCCCCTTGTATAAAACCAATATGAAAATGTTATGGGATGAAGAATATCTCTATTTTTTTGCGCAGTTGGAGGAACCTCATATATGGGCAACCTTAAAACAACGGGATACGGTAATCTTTTATAATAACGATTTTGAGATTTTCATAGATCCTGATGGCGATACCCATAATTACATGGAATTTGAAATAAATGCCCTGAACACCATCTGGGACCTCTTTCTAACCAAACCTTACAGGGACAAGGGTAAAGTATTGGATAGCTGGGACATACGAGGTATAAAAACAGCAGTTCACATTAACGGGACAATTAACGATCCTTCGGATAAAGATACCGGTTGGAGTGTTGAGGTTGCTATGCCGTGGGAGGTGCTCAAAGAGGCCAACAGCCACAGCAATATTCCGGAGAATGAATTCTGGAGAATAGGTTTTTCAAGGGTGAATTGGAAATATGAACTTATTGAGGCAAAATATGTCCGGAAAAAAGATCCTGACGGAAAGTACCTGCCGGAATTTAATTGGGTATGGTCTCCTCAATGGGTTATTAATATGCACGAACCGGAGAAATGGGGCTATGTATATTTTTCGGCGGACGAGACCGGTACTGAAACGGATTTTACAATTCCTATGGACGAACATATTAAATGGTATCTTTATGAGTTGTACCGGGATTTAAAAAATGAGAAGGGGAGACAATTCATTTGGGAGAACACTCCTGCCGAAAATCAGGCGACCGGACCTTCAAAAAGTTTCTTTGGTAAGCAGATCACCCCAATTCTGGAAAGCAATACATTCGGATTTCATCTTTGGGCCAGGAGCCCCTTTACACAAAGTATCATGTCAATTAATGAAGACGGTAAATTTATGAGTCATGCGGAAAATTAAGCACCTTGTACCCGGGCTGTTTATTTGTTTTTCACTAATAGCTAGCGTTACTTCCTGCGAAGATGAAAAGACAAGATCGGACATTTCTGTCACAGATAGCGCTTCGAGCCAGGAATTTACTTTTTGGACATGGATCACCGCAGATAGTACCAGAAGCGATGATTCCTTTAAGGAAGAGTTCAGCAAATATGCCTCCAACGGGATTGATGCCGTCTTGATAAATACGGGCGCATCCCCTGCGCTATTATCCAGGCTTACACCTTTTGCCAGGGAAGCCGGGCTCGAGGTCCATGCCTGGATGTTCACGGTGAACCGACCTGGGGACAAGGTAGCGGAACAGCACCCGGAATGGTATGCCGTTAGCAGGGAAGGGAAATCCTGTTACGACGAACCGCCCTATGTGGATTATTACAAATGGTTGTGCCCTACCAGGGAAGCTTCCAGGAATCACATTTTAAGTCTGGTAGCATCTTTGGCAAAAGTTGATGGTATTGCCAGTGTGCATTTGGATTATATACGGTATTCCGACATTTTCCTGCCCATCGGGCTTTTGCCCAAGTACGATCTGGTTCAGGATACGGAATTGCCGGAGTTTGATTTTTGCTATTGCGAGGTGTGCATAGCGGAGTTTGAAAAAATTCATCATAAAAACCCCCTGGAATCCGAAAATCCATCTATAGACATGGAATGGAAAAATTTCAGGCTCAATAGAGTGAAGGCGATCGTGGACCAGGCTTACAAGATAGCTCATAGTAACGGTAAAATTCTGACGGCGGCTGTTTTTCCCTACCCTGAAATGGCGGATCACATGGTGCGGCAGCGATGGGACAAATGGAATATTGACAAGGTCTTGCCCATGATCTATAATAATTTTTACAATGAGGAGGTAGCCTGGATAGGATATGCTACCGGGCAGGGTGTTACAGATCTTGCAGGAAAGAAAACGGAACTGCATACGGGAATATATGTCCCTGAAATGACTGCACAGGAAGTATCTGAAGCCCTTATATACGCCTTGGAAAACGGTGCCAAGGGAGTTTCATTTTTTGATGGGCCAGCCCTGACGGGGGAGCATTTGGAAGCAGTCAGAAAATTTAAAAGGGCACATTTGAACTAATCGTTTCCACCAAAAAATTTTTCTGTTTCCGACGAGGGCCTCGGGGATTTTTTCTTTGTTAAAAGAACAAATTTGATCCATGCGTACTGCAGCAACTTGGTTCTTGGTCTACGTAAACGTTTGCGCTAATATGTTCTTTAGCTTTTCTGGCTCGTCGTTAGTCGAAATTTTTTTAGTGATCTGAAGGATATTTGAATTTTTACTACCTTAACACTATCACAACAACAACGAACTAACTAAACTTCAACGTATGAGCAAAAAGCTTCATTATTTCTTAATGATTGTGTCATCCCTTTGTTTTCAGTTTACAATGGCACAAAATAGGACCGTATCAGGTACGGTATCCGATGACTCCGGGGCTCCTTTACCCGGTGTAAACGTGGTCGAAAAAGGAACTTCAAACGGAACATCGACCGATTTTGACGGGAATTATACCATGAGTGTTGCCGAAGGCGCTACCCTGGTCTTTTCCTCGTTGGGATATGCAACCACCGAAATGCCTGTCGGTGCCCAATCAACAATTAATGTTTCCTTGAGCGAAGATGCCAGCCAATTAGATGAGGTGGTCGTTACGGCCTTGGGTATTCGAAAGGAAACGAAAGCCTTAGGTTATTCACTTACTGAAGTGGATGGCGAGGAATTGTCAACCATTAAACAACCCAATGCTATAAATTCTCTTCAAGGTAAGATCGCGGGGGTTAATATTACGCAGAACGCCACTGGAGCTGCTGGTTCCAGTAGGGTAATTATCAGGGGTGCAAGTTCGCTATCCGGCGATAATCAACCGCTTTATGTTGTAGATGGGATACCCATTAGTAATGAGAATAACGGCTCTGCCAGTTTGTGGGGAGGCTCGGACGGGGGTGACGGTATTTCCAGTTTAAACCCGGACGATATTGCATCGGTGAGTGTCCTTAAAGGTGGTGCAGCTTCCGCTTTGTACGGATCCAGGGCTGCCGGGGGGGTTATTTTGGTAACCACGAAAAGCGGAACCGAGCAGCAGGGTTTTGGTGTAGAAGTAAGCAGTTCTGTTACTTTTGATAAGGTCAACACTTCCCTTCAGGACTTTCAGACATCCTATGGTCAGGGAACACAAGCTAGAAAACCGGTTAATCAGGCAGAGGCATTTGATCTCGGGTTGTTTTCATGGGGTCCTCGTTTAGACGGGTCATCTGTGGTACAATGGGATGGGGTATCCAGACCCTATTCCTACGTGGGAAGTAATGTAGATCATTTTTACAGAACAGGAACAACCTTTATTAATACAGTGGCATTGACCAGCGGAGCAGAGAATCTGAATTACAGATTTTCCGTATCCGATCTGGACAATAGTGATATAATGCCAAATGCCGGTCTCAACAGGAAAACGTTCTCCCTGAATGCGGGTGGAATATTAGCAGAAAAATTAACGACCCAGGTGAACGCAAAATACATCGTGGAAGATGTAAAGAACAGGCCCCGTTTGTCCGATGCTCCTGGTAACGGAAACTTCACCGTGGCCAACTTATCCCCTAATGTGGATGTTCGTTTCATGCAACCGGGAGCCAATCCGGACGGATCAGAACGCGCATATTCTAGCAATACGTTTTCCCAGAATCCGTATTTCGCCGCATTTAACTTTAGAAACGAAGATGCCAAACACAGAATTATAGCCTCGTCATCCCTGCGCTATGATATTCTCGACTGGTTATATATTAATGGAAGAGCTGGAGTGGATCACTACACGGTCAGAAGAACATCGGTGGAACCCTTTGGTACAGCCTATATCCCCTTAGGTGCTATAAATGAGGACGAAATCAGATATACTCAGGTCGACGCAGATCTGATATTAGGTGTGGACAAGGAAATCACCGATAAATTTGGGGTGGTGGCTTTTGTAGGAGCCAATAAAAATAACATAGATCATGAAATCCTTAGACAGCGGGGAACAGACTTCATTGTTCCTGGTCTCGAGGACGTAGGAAATACGATTAACCAGTCCAGAGATAGAAATTTTGGGGTGCAATATGGCAAACGACAAATTGGCTCCGTGTATGGTTCCCTGGAATTATCCTATGATGATTGGGCGTATATTACGTTCACGGGAAGAAATGACTGGTTTTCTACGCTGTCATTCCCTGGTAAAACCACACCGAATAATGATTTCTATCCCTCTGTAAATGCGAGTCTTATCCTCTCCGAAGCTTTGAATCTATCGGGCCCGGTAAATTTTCTTAAACTGAGAGGAGGCTATTCGGAAGTTGCAGGTGGCGCTCAGAATCCTTATCAATTGGCACTGACCTACGAGATCTTTGGGCAGGGGCATTTGGGACAACCCCTTGGAAGAGTTACTGGAAGTACAGTGCCGAATGCGAATCTGGTGCCTTTTAGCAAAAGTGAGCTGGAGATAGGCTTGGACGCCAGGTTTTTTAATAACAGATTGGCCCTGGACCTGGCCTATTACACCAATGAAACCACCAATGACATTGTAGGGGTTGCTACCTCAGTATTTTCCGGATATAATGATGCCAGCGCCAATTTAGGACAGGTGGAAAACAAAGGAGTAGAATTTTTGATTTCAGGTACGCCCGTCCGCACGGAGAATTTCAACTGGACGACCAGCCTCAATGGCGCCTACAATAAGGGAAAGGTACTGGCTACCAACGAAGACGACTCTGATATAAACCTGGATGAACCCCGTACACAAAATGTACGTATCACCCATATCGTGGGGGAAGCCTATGGAACCATTGTAGGGGTCAGCTATGTGAGGGACAACGCCGGCAACATTGTTTATGATATAGATGGCGACGGGGTTCCGGTGGCTCGTGAAGGAGAACGAAAGATACTCGGAGAAGGCGTTCCGCCATGGACCTTTGGTTTTAATAATACCTTTTCTATCGGGAATTTTAACTTCAATTTTTTAATTGATGGCAAATTCGGGGGTCAGATCTTTTCGGGCACCAATACGATCACCTATGGGAACGGGCTTCATAAGGCAACCCTGGCGGGCAGGGAGAACGGACTTTCTGTTTCGGGTATTGACGGGGCCACATTTAATGAAGAAACGCAAACTGGGCAACCGTTCACTACAACAGTCGCTCCGGAAAATTTGCAGACCTACTACGGAAACATCAATGATATTGCCGAAGAGTTTGTTGAAGATTCGGATTATATTAAATTCAGGCAGATGAGCCTGGGCTATGCCCTACCGGCAAAATATTTGGATAACACGTTCCTGACAGGCGTTAATATATCCCTTATAGCTTCAAATTTATTTTATCTAAAGAGAACGGTGGATAACATTGACCCGGAAAGTGCGTATAACGTAAGTAACTCTCAGGGGTTGGAATACTTCGGTTTGCCATCCACCAGAAGTTACGGATTGAATTTAAATGTAAAGTTTTAAAAAATCAGTTATGAAAAGATCAGTATATATTCTATTGTTCATCTTTACACTCGGCGCATGCGACGAGGGGTTTGAAGATCTGAACGTGAATCCCGCGAAACCTGTACAGGTAGATGTAGCAAATAAATTAACAGCTGCCCAATTGTTTACCTCCAGTGAACGCTATGATAATTGGCGGGCAAATCTCATTTACCAGTCTACCATGATGCAACATATCGCTACTACGGCCGGGTATTGGTCAGGGGATAAATATACCTGGAACAAGGGCTATGCGTCGTCACTTATTGACCGTTATTACGGAAGTGCGGTAAAAAGTGTTGAAGATATGTTAGTGCAGTTGGATGAAGAAGCGGCACCTGAAGAAATGAAGGCCATTACCAGGATCCTGCGTGTGTTTATTTACTCCAGATTAACGGATCTATACGGCGATATTCCCTATAGCGAAGCGGGAAAAGCGGTAATCTCTGGCACTTTCAAGCCAAAGTACGATGCGCAAAGTGAGATCTATCCGGATCTTTTAAAGGAATTGGAAGAATCCGCTGCGGCACTGGGAAGCGGAGTTTCAGGCTTCGGGTCAGCCGATATCATGTTTCAGGGGGATCAGGGCAAATGGAAGCGGTTTGCCAATTCCTTAATGTTGCGTCTGGGGCTGCGATTAATAAAAGTAGATCCGACAGCATCGGAAAGCTGGGCAACTAAAGCCATTGCGGGAGGTGTAATGGAATCCAATGCGGATATTGCCTTTATTCCGCACACCGATGGTCCTGATGGGGTAAACAGAAATGGCAACGGGGAAGCTTTTACGGCGGACGGTAATCCGCGTATCAGTGATACCTTCATAAATTTTCTGCAGGGAGATCCCCGGCTGCCTATTTTGGCCGCACGCCGAAGTGACGGCAGCACCAATCCTGCTGACCTTAAAGGCTTGCCGAATGGCTTAGATGCTAATTTATTGTTGGAAGCAACAGGGGAGGAAAATACGGATGCCTATGCAGAACCTAACAGGGCTGTCATAACAGGGGAAGCTGCCCCTATGTTTTTCCAGACCTACGCTGAAGCAGAATTTATGTTGGCGGAAGCGGCTCTCAGATGGGGGCTGGCAGGCGGAGATCCGGAGCCTCACTACAACTCAGGTGTTAGGGCTGCCATGAAAATGTTGGAACTTTACGGCCCGGGAGGTGCCATTGCCGATGCGGACATTGATGCTTACCTGGCTGCCAATCCTTTTCTGGCAGGTGATACCGGAGGTGCTTTGGAGCAGATCAATACGCAATATTGGGCAGCGACCTTCCTGAACGAATACGAGGCATTTGCAAATTGGAGAAGATCCGGATTCCCTGTCCTGGTTCCGGTCAATTATCCGGGAAATGAAACCGGAGGAACCATCCCCAGAAGACTTACCTATTCGGAAAGCGAACAGAGTAATAATGCGGAGAACTATCAGGCGGCTGTGGCTGCACAGGGTCCCGATTTACTAACGACCAGAGTTTGGTGGGATGTAAATTAAAAAATTACGGATTAGTTCTCTAGTGGTTAGTTAATAATTAATTTTAGAGTGAGTTAGTTTGATAAAGGAGGGGAAACTCTCCTTTATTATTTCGGGGCCATTTAGTATCTTAGGGTTATGATGAGGAATTTTTACAACTGCTTTTTGATCTTTTTGTGGATGCTGGCTTTTCCTTCTTTCTTAATGGGTCAAACTCAGAAATTGTTTACATTATTGGATCCATCGGATACCGAAATACGTTTTGAGAATACGGTAAAGGATACCAGGGAACACAACATTTTGCTTTACGCCAATTTTTATGGCGGAGCGGGAGTAGGGGTAGGAGATTTTAACAATGACGGCCTGCAGGATATTTATTTTGCAGGGAATATGGTCCCCGATAAGCTCTACTTCAATCAGGGAAACCTCACCTTTGAGGACGTTACCGAGGAAGCAGGCATCACCAACGACGGCGGATGGTCCACCGGCGTGACCATTGCGGATGTCAACAATGACGGCAACCCGGATATTTATGTGAGCAGGGAACTGGATGACCACAAACCCGAATGGCGTACCAACTTGCTGTATCTTAACAAAGGAAATGGCACTTTTGCCGAATCTGCGGAGAAATTTGGTATTGCAGATGCTCAGAGAACAAGGCATGCAACTTTCCTGGACTTCGACAAGGATGGTCATTTAGATCTGTTTTTGCTAACCCAACCGCCGAATCCGGGGAGTTATTCCGAATTTTCGGGATCCGTGCTGCTACAACCGGAATATCATCTGAAGCTTTTCAAAAATACCGGCAAAGATGCCTTCGTTGATGTCAGTGGAGAAGCCGGGATCAAACGTACCGGTTTTCCTAATGGAGTGTCGGCGAGCGATATAAATAACGACGGGTGGACGGATCTATATGTCGCAAACGATTTCTTTGTTCCGGACTATCTCTTTATCAATAACCGGGACGGTACATTTACCAATATAGCCGATGATGCCCTCAATCATATGTCATATTACAGTATGGGAGTGGACGTGGCAGACATTAATAACGATGCCTTGCTCGATATTTTCGTTGTGGATATGGTTGCAGAGGATAATTTTAGGTTGAAGGCCAATATGAGCGGAATGGATCCTGACGCATTTTGGAAAGTTGTAAACAAGGGTGGGCACTACCAGTACATGTTCAATACCCTCCAGCTAAACAATGGCAATACCACCTTCAGCGATATCGCCCAAATTTCCGGAATGGCCGCAACGGACTGGAGTTGGTCCAATCTCATAGCGGATTTCGACAACGACGGGCACAAGGATACCTACGTCACTAACGGCTTGCTATATGATATTCGCAATACCGATGCGGATAAAAAAGTGGGGGATTTTATCACCGGGACGGCACAACAATGGATCAGGGACAATCCCAACGGCGGAGATATCAGCATTTGGGAAATTCTGGATCTGGACAAAACCATAGCGCTTATGCCTTCCCAACCCTTAAAAAACTATGCCTTTAAAAATAAGGGCAATCTGGAATTTCAGAAAATGATGGAAGAATGGGGATTGGAGCAGGAATCGTTCTCTAACGGGGCCGCTTACGCGGATTTGGATAATGACGGCGATCTGGATCTGGTAGTGAACAATATCAACAGGGAAGCGTTTGTTTACAGGAACAATGCTGAAAGTGAGGAAAACACCAACTTCCTGAGAATCATTTTAAAGGACAGGAAAAACAAGCCTGTATTTGGCACTAAGGTGAGGTTATACGCGGATGGCGGGGTTCAATTGCAGGAAACCACCAATGTACGCGGAATCTATTCCACCAGTGAGAATACGGTTCATTTTGGTCTGGGCGGGCTATCCAAAGTTGACAGCCTTGTGGTTATGTGGCCCGACCGGAAGAAAACGGTAAAGCGAAATTTAAATGCAAACCAAACCATAACGCTCTTCATGAACAAAGCCACGGACAATGATGCTTCAGAGTCCGGTGACTTTACTGCTCAATTTTTTAAGGATGATACCGGTTCATTCGGTATTAATTATGAACATCGGGAAAACATTTTTGACGATTATAAACAACAGGTATTGCTTCCTCATAAACTCTCGCAATTCGGGCCTGCGATGGCGAAGGGAGATGTGAATAACGATGGATTGGACGATATTTTTATGGGTGGTGCCATCGGATTTGCTGCATTGCTGTATGTGCAAAATTATGATGGCACCTTTACCGAGACGAATAAAGAACTTTGGGAAAAGGAAAATGATTATGAAGATGTCGATGCCGTTTTTGGGGACGTTAACGGAGACGGGTATCAAGACCTTTATGTAGTAAGCGGGGGAAATGAATATCCGGTCAATGATTTGCATTACGTGGACCGGTTATATCTCAACGATGGCCGTGGAAACTTTGGGAAAGGCGCTATACTGAATGTAGGCAGGGATAGTGGGTCAAAGGTAAGAGCCTCGGATTTTGACGGGGATGGGGATATGGATTTCTTTGTGGGAGGACGACATGTACCACAGCAGTACCCGTTGCCTGCCAGCAGTATGATTTTAAGGAATGACAACGGACAACTGATCAATGTTACCGATGAAATAGGTAAGGGTCTGAAGAATTTGGGAATGGTCACCGATGCGGTCTGGAACGATTTTGATCTTGACGGGGACATGGATCTGACAATTGTAGGGGAATGGATGCCCATAATGTTCTTTGAGAATGAAGGCGGAAATTTTACAAACAGGGCAATGAAGGGATTAGAAAATTCTTCAGGCTGGTGGTTTGGTCTGGAGAACGGTGATTTTGACAATGATGGCGATATGGATTTTATCGCCGGCAACCTTGGGCTGAACTATAAATACAAGACATCAACGGAAACTCCGTTCGATGTGTACTACAACGATTTTGACGGCAACGGCAGCTATGATATTGTTCTGGGGTACTACAACGATGAGAAACACTACCCGCTTAGAGGATTTTCCTGTTCTTCACAGCAGATCCCCGGCCTTAAAAAGAAGATACAGAAGTATGACATATTTGCTTCTCTGGAAATTAATCAGGTCTACGGGGATACCGGTCTTCAAAGCGCACTACACTATGTTACGGACACCTTCGCGTCTTCCTACATAGAAAACCTCGGTAACGGAACATTTCAACTCTCGCAATTATCAAATGACGCCCAGCTTTCTAATATTAATGATATTGAGGTATTGGATATTAACAAAGATGGAAATTTAGATTTTATTGCGGTGGGAAATCTGTTTGTGTCCGAAATTGAGACTCCTCGTAACGATGCCGGTAGCGGAGTGTTAATGCTGGGAGACGGTAAAGGTGGTTTTTCCGCGGTGACGGGTAAAAAGAGCGGTCTTTTTGCAAGAGGCGATGCAAAGAAAATAACGATGATCACTAATAAGGGGACACGGAAAATTTTGGTGGCTAACAATGCGGGAGGACTTCAAAGTTTTTCTATTCAGGGAAGCGAACAAACGAATTGCCAAAATTAGAAATCTTTATTAGTGAAACCCATTTTAACAATCCTGTTTTTTAGCGGGGGCGGTTAAAATGGATGGTTGAACTAACCCCGTTTTTTCAGCGGGGTCTAGGTTTACTACCTCGACCCTTGGGTCGATTCCCTCTATTGGGTCCAGGGCTTGTCCTGGGGTTTAACGCCATTTATTGTTTCTCATACACTTCGCTTCTGAAGCCCGGAAGATCTTCGCCCACACTATTTGTTAATCTGCTTCCACTGAGCATATAGAAGATGCTTGTAGTACCCTGAAAAAGGGTTAATTGATTGTTTTGCAATTGCCAGGTACCGGAACCGGTGCTGGTAAAATTTGCGCAACTGATATTAAATAGCCCTCCGGTTATGGTCGTAATATTCACCCCATTAAACGATAGGTTCCAGGTTTTGTCCGATCTGAAAGTCAAAGTTCCGGAAACACAGTCCAGGTCCGACAAAATATTGGAAGTGGTACTGCCGTCTCCATTGATATCCTGGGGCGGACTTATATTCAATTCGATTAATTGCCAGGTCCCTGCTATTGGATCGGGAGGAATTACCTCTGCAGGACCGTTATCCGAGGAACATGAAATTAGAAAAACCAACATCAACAAGGGGAGCGAACATTTTTTCACAGCTGCACTTTTTTTATCAATGATAGTGAATTTAAAGGGAAATTAAAAGCGGTTCGGCCCCTGAAGAATATGCCACCATTAGGTGGGCAAGGGTAACCCATGGTTTTAGCCTCCAGATGACGGCTGAAGGGCCGGGAAGTTAGATATTCTAGTCCTTTAATTCGAGTCATAATAGCTTACATTTGATAAAATTACACCTATGAAAGCCCATAACCTACCTACGGCAGGCAGGTGGGCACTTAATTAAAAAATGGCCAATACCAACCGATATAAATAACACTAAATCAATAGGTTGGAGAAATTTTATTTAGATGAAATTAAGATCGAATGAACCTTTTTGGCTGGTAAAGAATGGCCTCATAAATTCGTATCCTTCCCTAAGGTCAAATATCGAAACGGAGATTTTGATTGTGGGAGCGGGGATCACCGGAAGCCTTATAGCCCATCAATGTATAGCCGATGGATACCAGGTTGCGGTTATCGATCGAAGGGAAGTTGGGAACGGTAGTTCCTCGGCTACCACCTCCATGCTTCAATACGAAATTGATGTGCCCCTATATGAACTAATCGATATGATAGGGGAGGAGGCTGCAGTAAAGAACTATCAGGCCTGTTATGACTCCATAGACACCATTGGCAAGATTTCAAAAAACATTAATTCCGGTTGCGGCTTCAGGAAGAAGGAATCCCTTTTCTTTGCAGCCTATAAAAAGGATGTAGCCTGGTTGAAAGAGGAATACGCCGCAAGAAAAAGGCACGGTTTCCCGGTAACTTGGCTTGAAACCGGGGAAATAATGGAGGATTACGGATTGGACGGACAATACGGCGGAATACTTTCAAAACAAGGTGGCAATATTGATGCTTTTCGTTTTGTGCACGATCTTTTGGCCTATAATCACAGGAAGGGGCTAAAGGTTTTCGATAAAACGGATATCGATACAACCATTTGCAAGAAAAACGGAGTTATGATGACTTCCAAAACTGGCTACCAGATCAAGACAAAAAAACTCATCTACTGTAACGGCTTCGAAAGTACCGAAATCATAAAGGACAAATTTGTTCACCTGCTCTCCACCTATGCGATGGTTGGGGAGCGCTCGGAAGGCTACCAAAAAAAAATAGGCGACACGCTTTTTTGGAACACTGCGGATCCCTATGTCTATATGCGGACAACAGATGACAATCGTTTGCTAATAGGCGGAGAGGATGAAGAGTTTGTGGACACCTCAAAGAGGGATGCACTGATCTCAAAAAAAGTGGAAAAGCTTAGTAAGTATTTAGATAAGATATTACCTACCTGCGATTTCGTGCCAGATTTCGGCTGGGCCGGCACATTTGGAGAAACCAAGGATGGGCTGCCATATATGGGCAAGCATCCGGAGTTTGAGAGTACTTACTTCGTACTCGGTTTTGGAGGGAACGGCATTACCTTTTCAATAATTGGCATGGAGGTAATTTCGGCTCTGCTGAAGGGAAGAACGCATCCCTTAATGCATTCTTATCGATTTAGAAGATAGTCTCTAAAAGTCGCATCGGTCGAGAAACCCCGCCTTCAAAATGCACTAGGGTTGCGATTTCCGCTCCAATGGTCATGTGCCATAGATAATAGTCCACCGAAGCGGTTGACCATCTTTTTTCCCTCGGCAGTTCAGGGGTAGCTTCCGCAGAAAGATATTTACAAATTTTAAATCGAAAAGAATTCCTCGCAGCTTGCTGCGGGGTTTCCTATGAAATGTCATTCCCGCAAAAGCGGGAATCCAAATGACGGAATTTCGTTTTTCGACCTTTAGGTCGAAACAAAACCGGCGAAACCTGTGCCGGGCCTCTCGAGGTATACCCTGTAGCTTGCCCGCCCGTATCCGGTCGGACTTTTAAGAAATTCTTTATTTGGTTGCATTCATAAACATCAAGGTATCCATGCAACTGCTCTCTCAGAAAAAATTTGTAAAAAGAGAAAACCGGTATTGATGTGAGACATAGCTTAAGAGCGTCTCATAAAATTATCCCTACTTCCGGATTCACTTTAATAATTTCCCTCGGAATCTTGCTTTTATGCATTTTTATGACGCTACTTTAAATTAAAATTGAAAGAAACGATACAGGCAATTAAATATTCTTTCGGGTTACAGTTAACGGATCTGCTAATTTAGATTTGACCTTCATATATAGGATTTAAAAATTGATTATGAAGAAGAAAGAGCAAAAGACCGAAAAGACCGAAGATCTAAAACGCCATACAATGAATCCGGAGGGGCAGAGGTTGACGACACGTCAGGGTGTCAAGATCAACGATACCAATAACTCCCTGAAGGCGGGTCCAAGGGGTTCCACATTGCTTGAGGATTTCCTGCTAAGGGAAAAAATCACCAGTTTTGATCACGAACGGATACCTGAACGGATTGTCCATGCGCGCGGTAGTGGTGCCCATGGCTATTTTGAACTCTACGAAAGCATTAAAGAATTTTCCAAGGCGGGGATATTTACAGACACCGATCGTAAAACCCCTGTTTTTGTCCGATTTTCTACCGTGGCGGGCTCCAAAGGCTCTACAGACCTTGCCCGGGATGTCAGGGGATTTGCCGTGAAGTTTTATACGCGGGAAGGAACATGGGATCTGGTAGGCAACAACATGCCGATTTTTTTTATACAGGATGCCATGAAATTTCCTGATCTGATCCACTCTGTAAAACCCGAGCCTAATAATGAAATTCCCCAGGCGGCCTCAGCCCATGATACTTTTTATGATTTTATCAGCCTTACACCGGAAACGCTGCACAATCATATTTGGGCCATGAGCGATAGGGGAATTCCCCGAAGTTTTCGTATGATGGAGGGCTTCGGAATACATTCTTATCGTTTAATTAACGATAAGGGAGAGGCACATTTTGTTAAATTTCACTGGAAACCGCTTTTGGGAATTCATTCCGTAACCTGGGAGGAAGCCGTAAAAATCAGTGGTGCGGATTCCGATTTTCACCGGCGCGACCTTTGGGAGGCTATTGAGTCAGGGCAGTATCCGGAATGGGAACTCGGTTTGCAGATCATACCCGAAAAAGATGAGCACAAATATGAATTTGATCTATTGGATGCAACGAAATTAATTCCTGAAGAGATGGTTCCGGTAAAAATTATTGGGAAAATGACCCTGAACCGGAATCCCGAGAACTTCTTCGCTGAAACAGAGCAAGTTGCTTTCTTGCCGGGAAATATTATTCCGGGAATCGATTTTACCAACGATCCGCTACTTCAGGGAAGGCTATTTTCATATCGTGACACGCAATTGTCCAGATTGGGCAGTCCCAATTTCCATCAAATTCCTATCAATCAGCCCTTGGCCGATTCACATCACAACCAACGCGATGGCCATATGCAGATGCAGATTCCCAAAGGGCAGACTGCCTACTTCCCCAACACACTTGGTGGGGGTTGCCCGCACCTTTCAAAAATATCGGACGGCGCCTTTACGAGTTATGAAGAACGTATAGATGCCAATAAAATAAGGACGAGAAGTGAAAGCTTTGTTGATTATTTTTCCCAACCGGCATTGTTTTATAGAAGTTTGGCGGCCTGGGAACAAAATCACATAGCCGATGCCTATTCCTTCGAATTGGGCAAATGTGTTCACAACCACATCAAAGAGCGCATGTTGTGGCTGATTGCACAAATAGATGTAGCGTTGGCTGATAAGGTGGCTAAAAATCTGGGATTAGAGGTTCCGGACGATATTAAAAGACCCATTAACCAGGCCATTGGGGCGGATAGCAATGTCGATGATTTTCAACCCGGCCCCAAAAAGAATTATCTCGACAAATCGCCGGCGCTTAGTCAGGCCAATACCAAATTCGATACGATAGCTACCCGGCAAATAGCGGTTTTGGCCGGAAATGGTTTTAGCATGAAAGATTTTAAAGCAATGACAAATGCTCTGGAAGAAGCTAAAGCCGTCATAAACATTGTTTCATCCTATGGAGGAAAGATCAAATGCGATACCAATATGGAACATAAGGTGGATGCGGCAATCAGTACGACAGAAAGTGTGCTTTATGATGCCGTCTATATCCCGGGAGGTCAGTCTTCGGTAGATGCGCTCATGAAACAATCAAAATTTCAAAAATTCATCAACGAGACTTTAAAA
The DNA here is from genome assembly GCA_041743085.1 of Flavobacteriaceae bacterium. Lineage (GTDB taxonomy): Bacteria > Bacteroidota > Bacteroidia > Flavobacteriales > Flavobacteriaceae > JAFMPW01. The sequence continues at coordinate 11,664 of JBGTNL010000038.1, read as the reverse complement.
CATTGTAAGGCCATCGCCGCGGATAATGAAGGAGAGCAGATGCTGGATAAAACCTATGTAACGGATTTCAAGGATGATCCCGGTGTTTGTATTAATTCCGACCCGGAGGATTTCATTAAAGCCATTTCAAAACATCGAAATTGGAAACGTATGGAAAAGGTTAGTTCAATTCCGGTTTAGATATCCTTGATCTTTGACATCCAGGGAGTCTGAAATAAGCAACCTTACTTTTTTCCAGAAAAGGATGGTCCTTACGCTTGCTGGGTCTGCGAAATAGGCCGTCAATCGTAGATTCCTTCGGAACTGATCGATTTCCCTTTTACTGGCATTTTTATTAGGGCGTGTTAACACTAAACGGAAATCATGGATTTTTTGATGATTTTTTCGGATTTTAAGGCTGTTTTTGTAAAACATAGCGAGCTACGTTGGCAAAAACAAACGAAGAAATACGGAAAAAGGGCGAAAAATCCAATTTTAGGCTTAGTGTTAACAGGCCCTAGTGAAACCCCATTTTAATAATCCCGCTTTTAGCGGGAGCGGTTAAAATGGATGGTTGAACCAACCCCGCTTTTTCAGCGGGGCCTAGGTTTAATACCTCGACCCTTGGGTCGATTCCTTCTATTGGATCCAGGGCTTGCCCTGGGGTTTAATCTAAGTAATTCCCCTATGGCTTGCCTCGGGCCTGCCTGCCGCAGGCAGGGATAGTCGCCCGCCAGAGGCGGGTAAACTTTCAAGAAATTTTTTATTGCCATTTATTGTCTATTGGCCCCAAGGCCATACCCCGTTTTGGAAACGTTCTTTTTAAAATAGGGTCTTCCGATATAAGACGGATCCGGGTATGCCGCCTGTCTGATTTTATTTTTTTGTATAACTCTTGTATCGTTCCGCGTTTTCCTTCGATGATTTGAATAAATTTTCGGTTGTGGAGGACAAGGCAACCGGGAATGTCCTTTTTATTATTAAAGATTCTTGATTCCTCTAAAATTAGGATGACATCATGAGAAGTCACTCCTTCGATAGCTTCGGATTCATAAGTAAGTTCATACATGGCTTCAACTTAGATTCAGGTCCGGACGGACCGTAAAATAAAAACTTGCCCCCGAAAATATAAAAGGCTATTGGCACAAAGTTTAGCTCATGCAATTATTGGGGTAAATGTTTTATAAAGACTAATTGGGTTCATAATAGTTTCGATTACATTATGGAATTTAAGAAGAATAACTTAAATTCACCCTTAACAACTAAAACTTTTAATATGAGAGATATTGTATGGATAATTGTGGTGGTTTTGGTAATTGGCTGGCTTATTGGCTTTGTAGCATTCCCGGACGTGGGAGGCATACTACATGTCTTACTGGTCATTGCTGTAATCTTAATTGTGTATAAATTGGTCACAGGAAGAAAAGTCTAGCCTTTTTTGCAAAACAACTTTAATTCCCCCGCTGCCCGGGGGATTTTTCGTTTTCATCTGTGTCTTCCCCAAAACGAAAAACGGAAAATACCATGCCACCTATCCCAATCATTTTTACTTAAGGGATAATTTAAGGGATAATGAACATGAAATTTATAAGAACATGCTTTATGGAGAATGATACCATTAGAGATACGAAAAGTAACCATAAATCCAATTTTTTTTTCCAGGGGTATACGCCAGCCATTGTCAAGAAATCCTCGGTCGATCCAAATAATAAGATTTCAGAAATTGTTTTTCTTACATTCTATCCACCGCGTAAAAGTGGTATCGCGACCTACTCCCAGGACCTGATGGAAGCACTGTTGAAAAAGTTCGGTCCGTCGTTTAAATTGACAGTATTACCCCTTGAATTAAAAAGATTCCTCGACGGCTCTGCCTTGAGCCTGCCTGCCTGTAGGCAGGGATAGTCGCCCGCCAGAGGCGGGTAAACTTTCAAGAAATTTTTTATTCGCAAAATGAAAGATACCAGTATTAGGCAGGGGTCGAAGATCCCCTGAATACAGATTATGCACCTGATTTTCAAAAGGCTTCTTATGCAGTCAAGTCAAATTCCAATGTAGGATTGGTTCGAAATACCGGTGTTAAGAAAAATGTCCTAATCTTTCAGAGACTTCCCTAAAATAAATTGAATAAATTCGCAGAATAGGAATAAGATCAGGAGGTCCTTTACTGTAAAGGATTTTTGTAAAACGCTCTTAAAGATTATTACTTACTACCTTAAACAACTTTACATGGCATCTGGCTTTTTTGCATTATTGGATGATATTGCCGCATTGATGGACGATGTGGCTACCTTGGGTAAAATTGCCGGTAAAAAGACCGCAGGCATCCTGGGCGATGATCTTGCGGTGAATGCCGAAAAGGCATCAGGATTTCTTTCTTCCCGAGAGATACCGGTATTATGGGAAATTACTAAAGGGTCTTTCCTGAATAAGCTTATTATTTTGCCCATAGCATTTCTGTTAAGCGCGTTTCTACCCTGGGCAGTTACCGTACTGCTATTGACTGGCGGTATTTACCTGGCCTATGAAGGCGCCGAAAAAGTGTACGAATATGTAGTTCCACATAAACAGCCAAAAACAAAGAGGACCATCGAAAAACTGTCAAAAACCGAAGTTTTGAAATTGGAAAAGGACAAAATCCGTTCTGCCATCCTTACAGATTTTATACTTTCCGTGGAAATTGTGATTATTGCTTTGGGCACCGTGGCTGACGAGTCGCTTACTACCCAAATTTTTGTAGTTTCTATCATTGCGTTACTTGCTACGATAGGCGTCTATGGCATCGTAGCCCTTATTGTGCGAATGGACGAGTTCGGCGCTAAATTGGTTGGGCTAAATACCAAAGAAAAAAGTATATCCGATACTATAGGAAACTTCCTCATAAGAGCCCTGCCACTGGTAATTAAGAGTTTAGGGGTAATAGGAACTATCGCCCTGCTGTTGGTATCGGGGGGAATCTTTGTTCATAGCATTGAATTTTTGCATCATTTTTTACCCTTTTTACCTTCCTTTATTAAAGAATTTGTCGTGGGTTTGCTGGTGGGAATCCTTGCTGTTCTGGTGGCGCACTCTGCTAAAAAATTATGGGAAAGATCCTCAAAATGAACATTCATGCATGTGCTATGATAATTTCTTTGGGAGCGTTTTCTGTTGAACGGCCGTTCAAGATACGTTAATCGAAAAGAATTCCTCGCAGCTTGCTGCGGAAATGTTATTCCCGCAAAAGCGGGAATCCAAATGACAGAATTTCGTTTTTCGATCTAAAGGTCGAAATGCTTGTATTGAGCTTGCCGAAATGAAAGCAGCGAAACCTGTGCCGGGCCTGTCGAGGTATACCCCCTGTAGCTTGCCGGGCCTTCCTGCCGGCGGGCCTGCCCGTGCCCCGCCAGAATGACTTGTCGGGCTGGCGTTCAGGCGGGCAATTTCCTTGCGTATCAAAACCTCCGCCATAGGACGGACAGGCATGGATTTTCAATCCGTAGGAGTGGTTTAGTTGAATGCTTTCGGGTTAAATTCCCTATCAATTAAGATTACCCCCCATCTTTTATATCGCTAACTTTAATCGAAAATAGCGCATGGAGAATGGGAAAGTGCGTCAGATATGAATGTATTCAACAATTGATGGAAATTTACGTGCATTCACAAAAGCAATACGCATATGCCGCAGTCACTTCAATATCGCCCCTGATGCGTGTTTTTTTTGAGGAGAGAACCAGGGAGCGTCTGGATTTTATAGATGAAATACAATCCGGAATCGAGGCCGGGCATACTGCATCATATTTGGGCAGTACTTTTCAACAGTTATACGAATTGAATACCGAATTGTACGGCAGGGACGAATTGAACAGCTTGCAGACAACCGATATAGACGCTTTCCCGATGGATGAAAATGCACTTGAAATCTGCGATCGTCTCCTTACCAAGGACCTGCCTCCCAATTTACTATTGTTGGTGGGAAAACATGCCATCAAAATAGAATTAAGTATCCTTTCCATGATACTTTTGAAAGCATTACTCGAGGATTGAATATTTTGTAGAATAATTTCGTCAATTATCAATCCTGAAACCAGGAAAAGAATATAAAATACCTTAAATACTTAAGCCTTATGAAATCAATATGGAACGGTTCTATCAGCTTCGGATTGGTAGCTATACCTATCAAATTATTTTCGGGATCGGAAGACCGGGCCCTGGATCTCGACATGTTGGACAGCCACGACGGCTCTCGTATTCGCTATAAAAGGGTAAATGAAAAAACGGGCAAGGAAGTGGAGTGGAAAGACATCGTAAAAGGGTTTAAAAAAGATGATAAATATATTGTTTTAGAAAAAGAGGATTTTGAGAATGCCAATATGAAAAAAAGCAAGACAATAGATATTGAGCAGTTTATCAGTGCCAACGAGGTGGCTGATGTATTATTTAAAAAACCATATTTTCTAAAGCCGCAAAAGGAAGGGGGAAAATCATATTGTCTGTTACGGGACGCCCTCATAAAAACCAAAAAGTTGGGAGTGGCTACCTTTGTGATGCGCCAAAAGGAACATCTTTCGCTAATTGGGGTCTATGAAGACGCATTGGTACTTCATATTATTCGTTTCGAGGAGGAGATCAAAGATCCGGGCCAATTGGAATTGCCCAAGGAAAAGGTCGGTAAAAAAGAACTGGATATGGCTATATCGCTCATAGATCAATATACGGAAGAATTCAAATTCTCCAAATTCAAGGATATCTACAACGATCAATTGTTAAAGATCATCAATTCGAAAGCTTCGGGCAAGATTTCAAAGTCAGAGAAATTCGAGGCCAAACCTACTCCTGCTAAAGATTTAATGGCGCAGTTAAAGGCCAGTCTGGAGAAACGGAAAAAGGAAGCATCCTAACAGGTGGATTTAGAAGAATACAACAAGAAACGGGATTTTAGCAAGACACCGGAACCGAAGGGTGAACATGCTTCGTCGCCGGAAGCACGCCGCTTTGTCTTCCAAAGGCATCAGGCACGAAAATTACATTACGATCTTCGGTTGGAGATCGATGGCACTCTTAAAAGTTGGGCGATACCCAAGGGGCCGTCACTGAATCCCGCCGATAAACGCCTCGCCGTCCGCACTGAAGACCATCCACTAAAATACCTATATTTTCACGGTACTATCCCAAAAGGAAATTACGGTGCGGGGGATATGGTTATTTGGGATTCGGGAACCTTTGATGCTGATCCTACGGAACTCGATCTTGGTGTATTGCGGCAATTTCAGGAAGGTAACCTCAAGCTCGTTTTTTATGGAAAAAAGATCAAGGGCCGGTTTAGTCTGGTCAGGACCGGGGAGCGCAGCGGCAAGGAAAGCTGGTTACTGATCAAAAAAAATGATGCCTTTTCTACAAATTTGTTGTATGATGCCGAATCCTTGATCGAACCCTCTCGGAATATTGTAAAAAAACATCCGTATGAGATCGCACCGGGCAGAATGTTACGGCCGATGCTCGCTGAGACCGTAAAGGAAATTTTCAATGACCCCCAATGGATCTACGAACTTAAATGGGACGGCTATAGGGTCCTGGCACACCTTTCCAAAAAGGGAGTTCTGTTACAATCAAGAAATGGCATTAGCCTGAATACTAAATTTCCCGAACTGGCCAAAGAACTGGAAGCTCTTGAGAACGAGGCAATTTTAGACGGAGAAGTTGTTGCGCTTAACAATGATGGGGTTTCACAGTTCGGTGAATTACAGAATTATCCCAACTCTCTTGGAACCCTCCGCTTTTACGTATTCGATATGTTGTATTTGAACGGACACAGTATGTTGGATCTTTCTCTTACCGATAGAAAAAGTCTGATTCCGGAAGTTATCACAGGATTACATATAACCCATTACTGCGATCATCTGCAAGGTATGGGAACAGTGTTATTCAACAAGGCTATCGAAGCAGGGATGGAAGGGGTGATGGCAAAAGCAGCGGATTCCAATTATGTGCCGGGTGCCCGTACCGAAAAATGGCTGAAGATCAAATCTGTTGAAAGTGAGGATGCACTTATTTTCGGTTATACGGATTCGGTGAGCGGAGGTGCGGCTTTCGGTTCGTTGATATTGGGAAAGAGGGAGAAGGAGAAATTTAAATACATCGGGAATTGCGGATCAGGATTCACCGAATCGTCCCGACAGGAACTTTTGCGGTTATTCGAGCCTTACCGCACAGCTAAGAACCCATTTGGGCGAAAATTGGCGTTAAAGGGAAGAAAACCGAACTGGATGGTACCCAGTCTGGAGTGCGAGGTAAATTACTCAGAACGCACAAAGAATGGATTGTTACGGAATCCTGTCTTTAAAAGGATGCTTAATAAACCGGTAACACCCCCAGCAAAAGAAAATGGAAAGCCCGTAGCTGCTGTCCCGGGTGCCAAAGAAATTATAGAGATTGACGGCTTACCGGTTTCCATCACCAACCTGGAAAAAGTGTTCTGGCCGGACTCTGGCTATACCAAATATGACCTTATCGATTACTACCTGAACATCGCAGATACCATTTTACCCTACCTAATGGACAGGCCGCAAAGTTTACACCGCCATCCCAATGGAATACTGGAGGAAAGTTTCTATCAGAAAGACAACGAAAACGCGCCGAAATGGATGCAAACTGCCACGCTGTATTCGAAATCTTCGGAACGGGATATTGATTATCTGCTATGCCAAAATACGGCATCGCTTATCTATATGGCCAACCTGGGATGCATTGAAATACATCCATGGAACTCAAAAATGGAGCAACTGGAAAATCCGGATTACGGCGTTATTGATCTAGACCCGCCGGAAGGTATGAGTTTCGAGAAAGTGGTGCAGGTAGCTCTTGCGGTAAAAGAAGTGCTTGATGAGGGAAATATGGACGGATATTGTAAAACTTCAGGTTCCAAAGGGCTTCATGTGTATTTGCCAATGGGGGGTGAATATACCTATGAAGAAGTGCGCAACTTCGTAAAACTGCTCTGCTATTTCGTACAGCGGCGGGTTCCGGAAATTTCGACCATGGAACGCCGCATTAAAGACAGGGACGGCAAAATTTATCTGGACTATCTGCAGAATCGCAGGGGTCAGACTGTGGCATCGGCCTATTCAGTCCGGCCTGTTCCCGGTGCTCATGTCTCCACTCCCCTGGAATGGAAAGAGTTGAAGAAAGGCATTGTTCCTTCCAATTTCACAATTAAAAATATTTTCGAAAGGTTGAAAATAAAAGGGGATCTATTTGAGCCCGTATTGAATACTGCCTTTGAAATGTCAAAGGCCCTGGAAAATCTTGAGCACCTGGACGGTTAAATGACCGTAATCTGGGGAGATCTATTTACTTAATTTTAATTTTTTCAGGCTTACCGAGGCGTTGGATATGGCTTTGGATAATTCGGTATTGTCTGTAAAAGTGGGCTGTTCCAATAGTCGGGTCTCATATTGTAGTTGGAAGCTGCCTTTTTCAAAAGGCCACGGTTCAATTCGGAACAACTCCTCCCTTTCTGAAATAAAATACGTCTTTTTTTTAATAGTCCGATTGATCTCCAGACGCCTTCCCGCCGCAGGTACCAAACCCTGGCAGAGAATGAGCGAACATCGGTCACAGAAGCGCATCAGCTCATAGCTCGATTCAATTTTCTTTTTGGTCCAGCCATATAATTCAGCCTGTGCCGTTCGGTCTTTAAGGATCATTCTGAAAAAGGATCTAAAACCGGAATGATTTTCTTTTTGATCCCAATAAAGAAATTCTAAATGCCTCCCGATCATCAGAGCCACTAATTGTGATTTTTGAAGCGAAGTTTTATACACCCGCTCAGCATGTTCACAAGCAGCGTCATCGGTACGTTTTTCTAACATAAAATCCAGAGGAGTGCACATATCCGTGAGATAATTCTTTTCATCAAAATCCAGCAAATGGTCGTCATGTTCAATGATGGCCGTAAGTATATCTTCCCAGTAATCGCAGCGCAGCGAATTCTTTAGCTGCATGGCAATCTTCCCGGCCAGGAGACCATGGGTGTAGTGCGATATAATTTCCCATCCCTTAAGATGTTGCTTAACGATCATGATGATGAAGTAGGCATTTCAATTCCAAGTGTAAGATCTTTCAGGGGTTTATGATATCCCTATCGATTTATTCCTTAACGCATGACCATTTCTTGGATGTAATATTTAATTGAGGTAAACGAAGAAATTCGATTCAAGGAATTATAAACTTTAATTGCCATGTTATTTGGTGAAAAGAGTTAAATAATCAATTAATAAAGTCAGTCAGCGTCAATTAGTGGGAGTATTTTTAAAATAGTGGTTACAATACGGGGAGAATAACAAAGCCCAAAGGGTTTTTTTCCATCTACCGGATTAATTGAGGTATTCGGCTTGGGGTAAAAATTCACGGGGAACAGGAATAGAACCTTCGGAATACCATGGGTGCCAAATTTTTGCAAAGCTAGCCCAGACTACTCTGGAAGGTAAAAGGGATAGCGATAAGTTGGTGGAGGTCATGTTAAAGAGTTGAATAAAAGGGATCTAAGTATAAGCCGGGAAGGTTAGTAGGAAGGCAAATTTTAAATTTAAGGAAGATGGATCAAAACGATAAATTATACAATGAGATTCGTGAAATCTTGGAAAAAAACAGGGATGCTCAAAAAGGATTTGAGAAAGCCTCGGAAAATGCGGATGGCATCGAATTAAGAACTTATTTTCAGCACAAGGCAAATAAAAGGCGTGAATTTAATGAAAGACTTGTCAGTGAGATTCTCCTCACATATGAAGACTTTGACCGGAGTGGATCATTTACGGGAACGATCCACCGCACCTGGATGGATATTAAAGCGTTATTTTCGGCGGATAGTGACGAATGGATGCTTGAGGAATCCATACGCGGCGATAAAGCTTCGATTGAAGAATATAATGATGTTTTGGAATATAGTTACCTTCCAACCGGTCTGAGGAGTCTGCTTGCCCAACAAAGGGATGAAATTCAAAAAGACATTTCTCGGAATAAATCTCTGGAGAGCCTGCACTGATATTGTGAATTAGAATTGTTTGAATGTTGTGTTTGAGGCATTTTTCAATACTATTTATATCGTAGCCAGCATTATTAACTCAAATTTTTCTTCACGAAAATTGTAGATCAGGAGTACTAATTATCTTTAAATCCGTTTCGAATGAGTCTTGTAATAATACTCTTTGCCGGCTTGGTGGGGACTTCGGTCATGACCGGTTTCAGTTACTTGGCCGGACTGTTATTTCAATTGGAGTCCAGGGAACCAAAACTGTTGAATGAACTATTAAGACGTGCTCATGGAATTACCGCGGATATCTCCGAGAACGATCCGCCAGGATGGATTATACACTACATTATTGGCTTTGTCTTTTCGGGTATTACAGGAGCATACCTGTGGTATATGGACACGGATCCCACCTGGCTTCTGGGTATTATATCAGGTTTTTTCCTTGGCATTTTAGGTGCCTTGGGATGGTTGGGAATGTTTGCTTTTCACCATTCTCCGCCGAAAATTAATCTCTTCCGATATTTGGTCCAGTTGGTGATAGCCCATATGTTTTTTGGATTGGGTGCTATATGGATCTATCGGATATTCCTCTAGCCTTGCGCTAACTTTGTAATTCTCATTTCGCTTTTTTTTCAGCGTTTATACGTTTTTGGCAGGTATTAAGGAAGAATTTCAGCCCTGTAACCTCGGATAATTCTTGTTTTTCCAAATAATTCTATTGATAGGATTTCTATTATGGGCAATTGGGGATCTGTGTTTGCTCCTTAAATCACAGCGTGCTCCTCTGGGCGGTTAATGTTGTCAAGTGGTTCTGGTACTCCACCTGTAAATCAGAGAGCTATCTTTTTATAATAAGCTGTAATTGTTGCGTTTAAATGAAGTCAACCTGACACTAATGTGCCGCATAGGCAAAATACCAACCTTGGATTTTCACAATATTTATTTCTATTGGTGGACTTTACAAGTGTTGCTAAATCGGGAAATCGTTTCAATACTGTTACCCCTCTAGTGATAAAACCCTTTAAATCAATTTATTAGTGAAACCCCATTTTAACAAACCCGCTTTTTAGCGGGAGCGGTTAAAATGGATGGTTGAACTAACCCCGCTTTTTCAGCGGGGTCTAGGTTTAATACCTCGACCCTTGGGTCGATTCCTTCTATTGGGTCCGGTCCCGATAGCTATCGGGATGCCCTGGGGTTTAGCCTTTTATTAACAGGGTGCCGAAGTACCCGGGATGGGAATCGAACCTATGATATCATATGATACCAAATGAATACAAATAACTGTAAATCAAATGATTAAAAGTATTTCAAAATTTTGAATATTCCCATATTTTCGTATTTTTGGATGAAAACCGTCACTTTTCCGTCACTTTTATGTCAGTACAATTAAGAAGCAGAACGCTAAAATCCGGAGAGAAAAGTCTCTATTTGGATATTCACTATAATGGAAAACGTTGGCGTGAATTTTTAAAAATCAGAGTCTCTTCAAAAGATCCTTCGAGGATGGAAAAGAAACGGGTCGCCGAAAGAATTCGCTTGAATCGAGAGTTGGAACTTTTATCAGACGAAACCGGTCATATTCCCAGGCATCTTAAAAAGCTAAACTTCTTTGTATTTGCCGAAAACTATATCAAAAATTATAAGAATAAAGATATCCGCATTATAGCCAGTTCCATTGAAAAGTTCAAACTGGCGATTGATAATCCACGATTGACCATTTCCGCCATCACTCCAAAACTAATGGAAAGTTATAAAGACTATTTGATTCATGATGCTGGATTGACCGGAGAAACCGCCCACAATTACTTTACCCGATTCAAAAAAATATTAAAAGCGGCCAAAATTGAAGGATATCTTAAAGAAATGCCCACTATCGATATTAGGTTTTCCAACCCTAATAAAGACGATACGCTGAAGAAGCAGGTTTTGGATATTGAAGAACTTCAAAAACTTGCCTCTACCAGATGCGGTAACCCCGAAATCAAAAGAGCCTTTTTGTTCGCCTGTTATACATCGCTAGGCCTCGCCGAAATTCGACAGCTTAAATGGAAAAATATCAATAAAGGCCGATTGATAACCCATCGAAGTAAAACAGGAGAATTGATAAACAACCGGTTAAACCGGACGGCACTTGATATTCTTGGCAGACCCCAAAAGAATGAAGATCACATATTTGAGGTTCAAGATATCAGCGATAACGGAGCTAATAAGGCTATTCGTTATTGGGTAAAAAGGGCCAAAATAAATAAGCATATCACCTTCTATTGTGCCAGGCATACCTTCGCATGTCAACTTCTTTCTAATGGGGCAAATCTAAAGACGGTGGCCGATGCCATGGGTCACAGTTCTACAAAAAGCACGTTAAAATATCTGAATTATGTGCAGCGATTGCAAGATGAGGCTATTGAAAATCTTCCCGTATTAAAAATTGGGTAATATAAGGACTAGCAATGTCCCTTACCAAGAAAATAAATAATGCCATTGGAAATCAGAGATTTTATTCGGTTTTCTAATGAGCCATGTAGTCTTGCCAAGTTACCAGCACATATTTATCCTTATCATTCTCCTTTTTTTTCAGAAATCCATACTCATAAACGAATAAATATAGGTCTCCCTTTTTGTTCTTCCAGTAGTGGGTAAAAAACCTGGGGTCGAAACCTAGTTGTAATAGCACC
>JBGTNL010000037.1:0-18972 GCA_041743085.1 Flavobacteriaceae bacterium | reverse complement strand
TACAACCTTCCTATATTCGCAAGACACCATTTCCCGCGATAAGCACAAGCAGGACATTTACGCCCTAATCGAAAATCACGCTCAGGCCAGGGAACAGAAAGTCAAGATGCCGCTTTAAAGTATTTTGGCCAGCGATGTAGATCAGTTGGTTTCGTCCGGTAAACGGCGCTATGGTAAAAAGGAATCCAAAAAAGGTATGTCGCAAAGTTCCGAAGGTAATAACCCGGGCTCGAGAACGATCAAAATTGAAAAAATTCGCCTTCTCAATTCAGAGTGTGCAATTGTGGCAGCCTTGAACCGCCTCTCCCCTATCTCCTTATTTCCAGTACTTCCCGTACTTTTACCAAATCCGGGTAACCGAATAAGTAACCTTTTAGATGATATGATTTGGTTTATTTTGGTAATAATAGGAAATATATTGAAGCCGATTGCATTATTGTAAAAACAAAATGTACCAAAACACACATTTAACTTTAGAGCCAAATGTCCTGATGATACCATCTTTGATTGCCCTCCGATCACCAGAGAACAGCGATATATTTTACCCGGATCACTTTGTAGCAAACGCTCGCAAAAGACATAAAACTGCTCGCTTTGGGAAGTGGAAAATTTACAAGTGTACTAAAATCGGGATAATCTTCATATCTTATGACATTATTGAAAGTTTAAAACTACGTTTTTCGAGCTAGATACTCATTTTCGGGGGTTTCTTCTTCTAAATATACTTATTGATTGCCTCATAATTAAATATTTAGGTTGCCTCTGAAAGTGCCCTTTTTAGGAAACTCGGGTTAAATGGCGGTAATAGGTAAATCTAAAAAAATCCCTAAAAATACAGGCTTTTGCTTAAATTTACTTCTACTGTTGATAAGGAGACCTGGATTCATAAATTAATACAATTTTCCTAATTTGAAGGAATTTTTTATAAGTAAGATGTTGAGGTATTATATGATAATTTTATGGTTGCTTTGTGTGTTTTCCTGTAAAGAACACGAACAATTAAATAAAGAAACGGTCTTTGAGCCCATGGATATTGTCACATCCGGAATAGACTTTACAAATGATCTTACCTATGACGAGGAGTTTAACGTATATCTTTACAAAAGTTTCTATAACGGTTCCGGGGTTGGGCTTGGCGATCTAAACAACGATGGCCTTTTGGATATATTTTTTTGTGGCAATCAGGTAAATAACAGGTGCTACCTAAACAACGGTAATTTCAAATTCAAAGATATTACAGATAAGGCTGGCTTGGCAAGCCCCGGTGTTTGGTCTACCGGTGTAAGTATGGTAGATATCAACGGGGATGGCTGGTTGGATATCTACATTTGTAAAGCCGGAAAACCGGAAGGCGGCAATCGCCATAATGAACTTTTTATAAATCAGGGAATCAGCAAAGGTGATAGTATTCCCAGATTTGTTGAAACCGCCGCCGAATATGGAATTGACGATGTTGGGTTGTCAACTCATGCCGCCTTTTTTGATATGGATAAAGACGGTGATCTGGATATGTACCTCTTAAACAATTCTATTCAGCCTAGCGAAATTATATTGGATTCCCGCACCGGATTACGCGATAAAAGGGATCAGGGCGGAGGAAATAAATTATATCGCAATGATGGGGATTTTTTTACAGATATTAGTGAACAGGCGGGAATATATGGAAGTGCCATAGGATTTGGCTTAGGAGTCTCAATAGGGGATGTAAACAGGGATACTTGGCAGGATATTTATGTTTCGAATGATTTTTTTGAAAAGGACTATTTGTATCTTAACAATCACGATGGCACTTTTAAGGAAGTATTGGAAGAAATTGTACCAGAGATAAGCCAAGGTGCCATGGGTGTGGATATGGCGGATATGAATAACGATGGTTACCCGGAAATTTTTGTGACCGAAATGCTTCCCAAAGGAGATGCGCGTGTTAAGACCAAGGTGTTATTTGATAATTGGGATACCTACAAACTAAAAGAAGAAAGAGGGTACCATCGCCAGTTTCCCCGTAATTCCTTTCAATTGAATAATGGTAAATCCGGTTACGGGACCGATGTTTCTTTCAGTGAAATATCCAGGATGTCGGGAGTGGATGCCACAGATTGGAGTTGGGGAGTGCTTATGGCCGATTTTAATAACAATGGGCACAAAGAGATATTTGTCACCAATGGCATATTCAAAGACCTTACCGACCAGGACTATTTAAACTTTTATTCAAATAGTGAAGAAATAAGAAAATCTTTCAGGGAGAAAGGCGCAATCATTACGGATTTGATTGACCTAATGCCTTCAGTGCCACTTGTCAACCCTTTGTATAGCTATATGGGCGATATGAAATACAGAGAAGTGAGTAAAGAATGGGGAACAGACCAACCGGGTTTTTCTACCGGATCCGCGTATGGGGATTTGGATAATGATGGGGATCTTGATCTTCTGGTAAATAACGTTAATATGCCCCCCTTTCTCTATAAAAACAATGCTTCAAAAATTAAAGAAAACCACTTTCTAAATGTATCACTTACCACGGAGACCAAGAATAGGTCTGCTATAGGAAGCCAAGTCACGATATGGGCTGGTGATAAACAATATTTTCAGGAGTTATTGCCAATGAGAGGCTCTATGTCCACAGTTGACAGTAGATTGCATTTTGGTTTAGGGGCAATTGATCGTATCGACACCCTTGAAATAATCTGGCCAGATAGTAGTCGGGAGGTAATGTATGATCTCCCCACCGACCAATTTATAGTTGTGGAACAATCGGAATTCAGCTCACCTAAGAGGAAGGGTGAAAGTCCTTCTTTACCCGGTAGTACCGCTACCTCCCTACTCGATATTACAGAAGAAATCGGACTGGCGCATACACATAAAGAAAGTGATTTTGTGGATTTTGACAGGGACAAGTTGCTCTATCACATGATATCCAACGAGGGGCCGAAATTAGCGGTGGGGGACGTAAATAACGATAAACAACAGGATTTTTATATTGGAGGAGCCAAAGGGTATCCTGGAACACTGTATTTGAGTACTGTATCCGGAAGATTTGAAAAAGCAGGAACAGAAATTTTTGAAATTGACAAAGGCTCGGAAGATAGCGATGCCGTTTTTATAGATTTCGATAACGATGGAGACGAGGACTTACTGGTAGCCAGTGGTGGTTATGAATTTTCAAGCGCTTCATTTGATTTGGCAAATAGAATTTATATCAATGATGGGGTTGGAAATTTTACGAAATCTTCAAAGATGGTTCCCCTAAAACTTGACAGCACCTCATGTCTTGCCGTCTGCGATTTTGATCATGATGGGGATATGGATATTTTTGTTGGGGGAAGAGTAGTGCCATTGTCCTATGGTATTCCCGCCGATAGTTATTTGCTTAGGAACGATGGTAAAGGCAACTTTGAGGATGTCACCCAGGAAATGGCGCCCGAACTTCAAAACCTGGGTATGGCAACGGATGCTTGCTGGTTGGATTTTGATAAGGATGGAGACGAGGATTTGTTTATTTGTGGGGATTGGATGCCCATAAAAGCTTTCAGGAATGATAAGGCCTCCTTCAAAGAAGTTACCACGGAGGTGGGACTAAAGGGCACCAATGGATTTTGGAACACCATAGAAAAAATAGATTTGGACGATGATGGGGATATGGACATGGTTGCAGGCAATTTGGGGCTGAATACGCAGCTTAAGGCTTCCAAAGAAAAACCGGTATCGCTGTACATCAATGATTTTGACCAAAATGGTAAGATAGACCACATCATTAGCGTCTTTGAGAAAGACAAGGCATATCCCATTGCCACTAAAGGGGAAATTACCAGCCAAATGCCATACCTACTGAAAAAGTACCTTAAATACGATGATTTTAAAGAGAAAACCGTAGAGGACATATTTACTGCAGATCAGTTGTCCAACTCATTAAAGCTAGAAGTGTTTACAACATCATCAATGGTTTTTATAAATGACGAGGGAAACTTTTCACCAAAGAAACTCCCACTTCAGGCACAACTGGCGCCTACATACAGCATCTTGGTCATAGACATGGATGGTGACGGGTTCCAGGAAATGATCATGGGCGGAAATCAATACAGGGCCAAACCTAAGGTAGGCATATATGCGGGATCCTATGGTACCATTGTAAGCGCTATGAAAAACAATACACTGGAAGTGTATGACCCCGATAGGTCGGGCTTCTTTGTGGGAGGCGAAATAAGGGATATAAAGACAATAGCGACTAACAGCGAGGAGCTCATTTTAGTGGCGCGGAACAATGATACGTTAAAAGTTTTTAAAGTTGACAAATCAAAAAATAAAACCAATTAAACAGCAGAACCCTGACGCAGAGCATCGGGGAATTCTAACAATTAATACCAGTAAGTGTGGAAATTGATTTTATAATGGATTCAATTCAAATAAATTATAGGATGAAGCAAACAAGATTTATCCAAAAGTGCCTCATTTGTTTAGTACTGGCACTTTTAGCCTATTCCTGCAACGAAAACAACGCGTACAAACAACGGCTGGAAGACCCGGAACTGTTTCTCGCAACGGCCAAAAAGCTTACAGATGTCATTGTGTATGATATTTTTTCACCCCCGGTAGCGAGCAGAATTTATGCATACCCATGCATCGCGGCCTATGAGGCCATGAGACACGCATATCCCAAGAAATACGTTTCCCTGGCTGGCCAATTAAACGGATTGGACCCTATCCCTGCAGCAAACAATGAGGATGTCAATTATCACCTTGCTTCTATCCATGCCTTCTTAATAGTGGGCAAGGCACTGATTTTTTCAGAAGATAAAATGGATTCCTACCGGGGGAAGTTGTACGAAAAATTAAAAAAAGAGGGGCTTCCCAAGGCCGTGTTTAACGCATCGATTGAATATGGGGAGAAGGTGGCTCACCATATTTTGTCTTGGGCGGACAAGGACATGTACAAACAAACCCGAACATTTCCAAAATATACCATCGTAAAAAAAGACAGCCTTTGGAAACCCACGCCCCCCGATTATATGGAGGGCATAGAACCTCACTGGATGGAAATAAGGCCCATGACACTTGATTCGGCAGGACAGTATCCACCACCACCACCACTGGATTTTGATCTTACACCTAATAGCGATTTTCAACTTCAATTACAAGAAGTATATGACATTGGTGTTAAATTGGATGAAGAGCAAAAGGCGATCGCCAGTTTTTGGGATTGCAACCCTTATGTTTCCCACCACAGGGGACATGCCATGTTCGCGACTAAGAAAATAACCCCTGGAGGACATTGGATAGGGATATCCGCTATTGCTTGCAGAAAAGCGGGGAACTCTTTGGACGAGGCCATTGAAACACATGCAAAGGTATCCATTGCACTATTCGATGCATTTATCAGTTGTTGGGATGAAAAATGGAACAGCCTTCTGGTAAGGCCGGAAACACTTATAAATCAATATATGGATGAAGACTGGTTGCCCCTTTTGCAGACCCCTCCGTTTCCTGAGTATACTAGTGGGCACAGTGTTATCTCAAGGGCAGCGGCAATAACGCTTACAGAAATTTATGGAGAGCGTTTTGCGTTCAATGATACATCGGAAGTTGCCTATGGTTTGCCTTCCCGTAAATTTGATGGTTTTTTGGAGGCTTCCGAAGAGGCTGCAATTAGTCGTCTGTATGGCGGAATCCATTACAGGATGGCTATAGACAATGGTATTGCCCAGGGCGAACAGGTCGGAGGGCATGTAATTAATAGGCTCCGAACCCGAATTGCAGATAAAAAGTAAAAAAAGATGTTCTACAAATACTATTATGGGGCTCATAAAAAATTATTAGGCTGCACGTTGGCCTTTATACTTTTATTTTCCTGTAGTAAGGCAGAGAACCAGAAAAAAATAACTTTGTTTGAATCATTAGGAGCGGAGCGGACCCATATTGATTTTGTAAATACCCTTAGTTATACCAATGATTTCAATGTATATAAGTACCGGAATTATTACAACGGGGGGGGCGTTGGCTTGGGAGATGTAAATAACGACGATTTGCTCGATGTGTATTTTACGGGAAATTTACTATCCAATAGGCTCTATATAAATAATGGGGATTTCACTTTTGAAGATGTCACACAAGCAGCCAAGGTAGGCGGGAAGAGAGCCTGGTCCACTGGGGTTTCCATGGTAGATATTAACGCCGATGGTTGGCTAGACATTTACGTTTGCAACTCGGGTGATGTTAAAGGGGACAACAAGCAAAATGAATTTTTTATCAACAACCAAGATGGGACTTTTACGGAAAGAGCGGAAGAAATGGGACTAGCAGACCCGGGTTATTCCACTCATGCGGCCTTTTTCGATTATGATAAAGACGGGGATCTGGACGTTTATCTTCTAAATAATTCGTACAGGTCCATAGGGAGTTTTAACCTCCGTAAAAACGAACGACCCATAAGAGATAAGTTGGGTGGGGACAAACTGTTGCGAAATGATGATGGTACCTTCGTCGATGTTAGTGAGCAAGCCGGAATATATGGTAGTGTTATAGGTTTTGGATTGGGCGTTTCCGTTAGCGATCTGGACAAGGATGGGTGGCTAGACCTATATATCTCCAATGATTTTTTTGAACGGGATTATATCTATATGAACAATGGCGATGGCACTTTTCGGGAAGAGTTGGAAAAACAAATGCGGTCCATTAGTCTTGCATCCATGGGATCGGATGTGGCGGATATCACGGGTGATGGCTATCCCGAGATATTTGTTACAGAAATGCTACCGGAAGGTGATGAAAGATTTAAAACGACCATGACGTTTGAAGATTGGGACAAATATCAGTATGATTTGGACAATGGTTACTACCATCAATTTACCCGGAACATGCTCCATAGGAATAATGGTGTTGTGCCCGGAAAGGGGGTCACTTTTAGTGAGGTGGGCAGACTTTCTGGGGTAGAAGCAACTGATTGGAGCTGGAGTGCCCTCATTATGGATTTGGATAACGATGGTTACAAGGACATTTATATTGCGAATGGCCTGGCCCAGGACATTTTGAATCAGGATTATTTAAATTATGTATCCAATGAAGAGGTAGTCCGAATGGTGGTCAAAGAAGAAGGGGTCGATTTTAAACAACTTATTGATATCATACCCGTTAACCGCATCCCCAATTATGCCTACGCCGGGTCAGAAGAATTGCATTTTAACGAGAAGACCAGGGAATGGGGGCTGGACCAACCTAGTCACTCCAATGGCGCCGCTTATGGAGACCTGGACAATGATGGTGATTTGGACCTAGTGGTCAATAATGCGAATATGCCCCCATTTGTATACCGCAATAGGGGCAATGAGATCAACAAAGAAAATCATTTCCTAACAGTAGATCTGAAGGGGAAGGACAAAAATAAGCTGGCGATCGGAGCCAAAGTTACCGTAAAAGCCAATGGGCGAACTCAGTACTTAGAGCAAATTCCAAACAGAGGCTTTCAGTCTTCCGTGGACAGCAGGCTCCACTTTGGCCTAGGTAGCCTAGAGCAGCTGGATACGCTGGTAGTGGACTGGTACGCCGGGCGGCGTACCATTTTAACCAACGTTCCCATAGACACAACCATTGTTCTATATGAAAGTGATGCGGCGCCCTTTCAGCATAAATATCAGGACAGTGGAATAGTTGAAAAGACCATTTTCAAGGAAGTTTCAGAAAAGATAGCACTTAATTATTCACATAAGGAGAATGCGTTTGTAGATTTTGATCGCGACCGTCTGCTATATCACATGAAATCCACCGAGGGTCCAAAAACAGCCATTGGTGACGTCAATGGTGATGGAAGGGAAGATTTTTATATTGGTGGGGCCAAAGATTCTTCCGGAAAACTTTTTGTACAGACCGATACTGGAAAATATAAGTCTACCAATCATGCACTTTTTGAAATGGATAAGCTAAGTGAGGATATGGATTGCATCTTCGTGGATGTAGATGGAGATGAGGACCTTGATTTATATGTAACAAGTGGAGGTAACGAATTTTCCAACAGTTCTTCTTCACTGATAGACAGACTGTATTTAAATGATAGTAAAGGAAATTTCACTAAATCTAATCAAATATTACCATCAGGAAAACCCGAAAGCACCTCCGTTGTGAAGGCAACCGATTTTGATGAGGATGGAGACCAGGATCTTTTTGTTGGTGTCCGCCTGAGATCCGGACTTTTAGGGATTCCCCAAAACGGCTATATTTTATTGAACGACGGTATGGGGAATTTTAAAAATGTCACCGAAACCGTAGCCCCGGGCTTGATTGGAATAGGTATGATTACGGACGGCGTTTGGAGCGATTACGACCAGGATGGTGATAAGGATTTAATGGTTCTGGGGGAATGGATGTCTATTAAATTGTTTAACAATCAGGATGGGATATTCAAAGAGGTAACGGATATTTCGGGTCTGTCCCAGACCGCCGGGTGGTGGAACACCATTGAAGCCGGGGACCTGGATTGTGACGGAGACATGGACTATGTAGCAGGTAATCATGGGTTAAACTCAAGATTTAAGGCTAGTAAGGATAAACCAATATCATGTTATATTAATGACTTTGACAAAAACGGCACGGCAGAACAGATTATCTGTATGTATAATGAAGAGGTATCCTACCCACAGGTATTACGCCACGATCTGGTTATGCAATTACCCTCTTTGAAAAAGAAGTATCTAAAGTATGCATCTTACAAGGGACAGACCATTCAGGATATTTTTTCCGATCAAGAATTGAAGGGCTCGATAGTTCACAATATTACTATGCTGGGAAGTATTGCCCTATTGAACAATGGGGATGGCACCTTCAAAATAAAAACCCTACCGGATGAGGCACAATTGGCACCCGTTTATAGCATTTTGATCCACGATCTAGATAAAGATGGGCATCCCGACATTATTCTGGGGGGAAATTTGCACAATGTAAAACCGGAAGTGGGCAGATATGATGCGAATTACGGAATTTATCTGAAAGGAATTGGAGATGGAGAATTTGAGGCTTTTCCGCCACAAAAGAGTGGATTGTACCTGGAAGGAGAACTACGTGATCTTAAGATTACAGAGATTGGCGGACAACAGGTATTGATGGTGGCAAGGAATAATGATTCGATGCAATTTTTTAGCTTTGACTGATGATAATTACTTCGATCATAAATCATGTGCAAAGATAGCAGTCCGTCTGGGTACCTGTTCAAACGGGTACTGGTGTGGAGATCTTTAAATTGGTTGAACTCCTAACATGAGCCAATAAATATTAGCTCATTTTTCACAACATTTGTAATGATTTTATAGGTTAAAACCAATAAGCAGTGGCGTATCATTATTTCTGCTTACTAAAATAATTGGGTCGGTTGCCCCTTTTTCATCTTCGATCAATTTTAAATCCCGTACCTCTCCCCGTATGTTCCACCCGGAATTTCGTGGTTCAACTGGCACGAAACTTGCGCTACCGTCACCTCTCAGAAAATTGCCGAATGATGCATCAGCCCTACCAATATATGGCTGACTTTCATAAAAATTTCCAAGGGTTAGTATATCCTTAAAAGTATCACCGTCAAAATCGGCTGTTGCAAATCCGGATACAGCCGACCATTGAACTTCAGTCGGGAGGGGGGTTATATTAAAATTACCTGTGCCTGTATTTTCAAGATACATAGTTTCAAAGGTTTCTACTTTCTTGTGAATCATATTTACACGCATTGGTTCAGTAATAATTTCTCCGAATGTTTTTTTAGCATAGTCCCCATAACTATTACTACCCTTTCTTATTGAAACCAATTGACTCTTAAGTTCGTCCAAACCTACAAACACCCTTTCCTTATCATCCTGCCAATACGTAATTAAAGGATCCGTACTCGAATTTCCATCAAAATCCTTAACATACAATCCTAAAGGCCGGGAAGCTGTTGGTTTTAATATGGAATTTGTACCATAGTTTCCCACCAATAAATCCAAATCGCCATCGCCATCCATATCATCCGCATGTATTGTATTCCACCAGCCCGAAGTGCTCTCAAAGGATTCAACCTGTATTGTTCTTCCGCTAAAATTCAACTTTGTAATCGGCATCCATTCGCCAACAATAAATAACGTATTAGAATCCCCAAAGGATAATGCATCCGTGATCATCCCTAGTTCCAGGAGTTTGCCCTGAGAGTCATCCATGCAGAATTTGCCATTACCCATATTCCATAAAACGTTACTCTTAGGTGATAAACCATAACTGCCTATAACGGAACGGGCACCAATAAATAGATCTGCATGACCATCTTCGTCAAAATCGCGTGCAACGACTACTGAGCCATTTGTACTGACATTCGTTGAGTCTTCAGACCGAATAAAATCTCCCAGTCCGTTGTTCAAGTAAAACCTGTCGGTCAATAGAAAATTCTCTTGATTTTGGCTACCCCCACTTACAACATAAAGATCCAGATCGCCATCATTGTCCGCATCAAAAAAAGTAGCATCGGCATCCTCGTATTCCCTATCTGATAGAAATTCCTTCTCATCTTTTTTTCGGAACTTCTGCCTGTCGTTTCCGGTTTGTAAATAGAGTTCTCCTGATTGACCCCTTGCACCGCATATGTAAAAGTCGGTCAAACCGTCACCATTCACATCGCCTACGGCTAATTTTGGTCCCTGACTTGATAATTTATGGGGCAATAGCCGTTCTGATTTAAAATCATTATAATCATTTTCCTTATGGACAAATTCTATACCTGATGTAACCACTTCCTGGAACAGCTTATGGGATTCTACCCTGTCTTCTTTAAATACCCTTGCATCTTCCCGGTCCAATTCCAAAGTAGAATTTGCGGGTACATGATTCAAGTCCTGGGATACCCCGCCAGGCCATACAACGCGCACCGAGACTGAACTATCTTTCAATCCTAGTCCAAAATGCACTATCGGATCTACTGATGACAACCAACCCCTGGTTGGGTAAGCTTCCTGAGTTTGCTCTAGGTCCTGGGTTTTTACTACAATCTTGGCCCCAACACCAAAAGGATTTTTGGGGGGTCCATTTAAGACAATCCGCAAAAAATTTCCTTTTTCAAATTCGCGGGAATTGTTCCTATAAATATTGGCTGCACTATTAAGATTGTTTATAACCAAATCGAGATCTCCGTCATTGTCCAGGTCACCATAGGCGGCTCCCATAGAATATCCGACAAAATCAATTCCCCATTCTTCGGATACATTTTTAAAACCGAGCTTTCCATCATTTTTATAAGCGATATTTGGTACCGCCCCATCCGGCATTTTGTTTACAAGTTCCCTATTTGTCAGGCGCTTGGCATGCTCATTATAAGCAAAATTTATATAGTCAAGATCATTCGGGCGTTGCAAAATACCATTCGTTATGAATAGATCTTTCCAACCATCATTGTCAAAATCGCCAACCAGGGGAGACCAGCTCCAGTCCGTGGCATCTATTCCTGCCTGTTGTCCAATCTCACTGAATACCACTTCATCCCCGAAAAGCTTTCCACGATTTAAATGAAGCATATTTCTTGTATACTGATAATGGTAACCATAACTTAGCCTATAGTCATAAATATTAAAAGAAGCCTCCCCGGCCGATTTTTTACGTATTTCTTCATCATAGGGTTTCATGTCCAGGCTGATGATATCTGGTAAACCATCGTTATTTATATCCGAAATACTATTGCCCATAGAAAACCTACTGGTGTGACCAAGGGAATTATTGCCATTTTCGGTAAAAGTTCCATTTCCATTGTTATAGTATAGAAAATCGTTTTCATGAAAATCATTGGAAACATAAATATCCGGGTAACCATTATCATCAATATCGGATATTCCCGCTGCCAGTCCGAATCCAGCAGAACCTCCGTATATTCCTGCTTCCGTGCTAACATCAATAAATTTGTTGTTTTCATTCCTGAAAAGCGCGTCACCCGTAAGGTTGTCCCGTTTGGTTCTGGACGATTCTTTAACATACACTTCTGGCTTAAGGGTCGCAAGTTTTAATTGGTACATATCCAGATCGCCGTCGAGGTCATAATCAAAAAAATATGCCTGTTGGGAAAAAGCAACGATATCCAGATTATATTCCTCGGATGCTTCGGTAAATGTTAAGTTTCCATTATTAATATATAATTGATTATGGCCCTGCAACTGCTTGTACCTCCCAATCACGCTTACGTAAATATCCAGTAGCCCGTCGCCGTTTACATCAGCCATAGTTGCTCCATTGGTCCAGCTATTGTGCCCTTCAATACCTTTAACACCTGAATATTCAGTTATATCCTTGAAAACAAAATTTCCTTGATTGAGATAAAGTTTGTTGGACAACTGATTAGCGGTTAAATAAATATCTGCGAGGCCATCATTGTTAATATCACCAATAGCTACCCCTCCGCCATTATGGGCATAGAGATATTCTACAATATTAAGATCCTCGGTTTCTTCAACTTTGTTTGCGAAGTCTATATTTGTTTTAGTATGCTCAACTAATGAAAATAAATGCTTTTCCTGCTCTTTACACCCTGGTAGTAGTAGAAAAAGCAAAGTGGCAGATAATAGCGTTTTGGGATCTATTAATTTAACCATATTGATATTTTAATGTTGGAGCGAGTAACCACACGCATATGGATCCATTTTTAACCTGATCCGGATAGTAGTCCTTCCAAATAGTAGGTAAAGACAATATAAAACTTAAATCATCTCACCTCCGAAGCAGAGGGTATATTAGGTGTAATTTTCTAGATGTCTTCCAGATCGGCATTCGTATTTTTTTCTGACAGCAAATCCAAATAAAATACAGTCACACTATTTTTATTAATATTCTTGTAGATAGAAATTCTTCGGTTACCGTCTACCCTTACATAGGCTACGCCCTTTTCGTTATTCTTTGATCTTATTTCTATGAAATCATCACCATACTCTTCCATATGTATTTCCAGTACCTCCTGTAAAAGACGATCGAGGGAAAATTCGGGGTTCCACGGTGCAAAGGCAGAATAACTATAAATAACAGGAAGATCTACTATTTTACCTTCATAAAAATTAGGATAGAAATTAACATCGTATTTTTTTCCAAATCTTTCTAAACTAAAATAAATCGTAACATTAGCCACTCCCTCACGGATTACTCCTTTTTTGTGTAGTTCCCAGCAATGTCCAAAAAATTCCCTTTTGTCCATACCAAATCGAAGATCCATCAGTAAGGTGTCTTTTCTTATATTGGTGCCTAGCTCCCTTTTTACCAACGAACGATATTCACTATCACCGGTACAGCCCGTAATGATGAATACCGAAAAAAATGAAATAATGAGCAATTCCTTTAGTTTTCCTGGCCGCATGTTTAATTTTATTTTTCAAAAAAGTCGGGGAGATTTGAAAATCTCCCCGACTTTTTACTAACTAACTCAACAAGAACAACAAATATTACCTTGGTATAAATTTCCTAATTCCTAATTCCTAATAACCTGGATTCTGTTGAAGACTAGGATTAGCATTTAATTGCTCAATAGATATTGGGAAGATGTTCACGTGGTCGTCGGGATCTGCCGGGTGGAACTGCCAGGGATCATTGAAGGTCCCAAACCTGATCTGATCCTGTCTTCTATACCCTTCAAAGGCAGTTTCGCGCCCTCTTTCGTCCAGTAATACCTCCAGGGTCAGGGAAGCAAGTGGTGGCACTCCGGCCCTATCTCTAATCATATTTACCAACATGAGTGCCTCCGCTTCATCACCAAGTCTAAATTGCGCCTCGGCCCTGGTAAGCAAAATATCCCCGTACCTAAATATGGGTAAGTCGTTGCTCATTGCTGCCGGATCGCCGCCCAATTCAAATTCAAATTTGCCAATTCTTGTCCCTTGTTGCCGTAAGGCATCGGCCAGTGCCCTGATCTCGGGAGTAAACACAACGGCCTGCCCATTTGGATCCGATGGTTCAGCACTGGCATCCATAAGAGGGTTACCCCCCGAATCAAATTGTGGGCCAACTACAAAACTGTTCTTACGTACATCCTCATCATCAAATTTGTTATAAAAATCCTCTAGTGAAGAAAAGCCGTTCCAGGGCTGTTGGGTAAAATTATACGTTTTCTGACTCTCATAATGAAGTGATCTGACAGCTAAGTTCATGCCCCCTGAAAAAACCCGATCATAAACAAAAACAAAGATATTCTCCGGGGAACTTTCATTCGTAATGCTGAAATTATCAAAGAAATCGGATGCGAGGTTATAATTGCCAGAATTAATAATTGCATCCGTGTTTTCAATCACCTTGTCCCATTGAGGCGTACCTGTGTAAACTTCCGCATTCAAATACACCTTGGCCAACAAGGCATGTGCCACCCACTTGTTGATCCTGCCATAAGTGGCCGCAACATCTGTCGGCATATCATTGATCACCTCCTCCACTTCACTGGTTATAAACGCAAATACCTCTGGCCGGCTGTTGTTGACAGGATTTGCCTCGGCTCCCTCAAATAAGGTAACAATTGGGACGTTCCCGTATATATCCATTAAATAATAGTAGTTGATCGCACGGAGCACGCGCAATTCTTTAATGGTCTGGACGGCGGCATCCGTATTTATCTGTTCCAGTTGAAAAATGACACGGTTTACATTGTTTATTCCTGGGAACAGCGCATTCCAACTGTCGTTGGCATAAAAATCCTCTTGTCTAAATTCATGAGTATGCAACCTTGCCCATTGGCCATTTTCGGCCCAATCCGTTCCTCTTGTTGGTACAATCGCTTCATCCGATGATATTTCCTGAGCAACCCAAGGCCCTCCTATCCAACCGCTATAACTGGAATATGCGGCTCCGACCAATGCGGTTACTTCTTCTTCGTTTTGTCCAAAATCCGAACTTAAAATTTCGGTAAAGATATCTTCTTCCAAGTCACAACCTGCCAAAAGGGAAATCATGGCAAGACCAAGTACTATTCGATAAAAATTAACTTTTTTATACATCTCCATAACTTTTTTTACTATCCAATATATGTTATTTTTCTCAGAATCCAATATTAAACCCAAATGTGATCGTACGGGTAGTAAACCATGTATTTCTACGGTCTATACCTGGTGCAAGAGGATCAGGTGTTTGGGTAAGGAATCCGCCATTATCAGCCTGGCCAGGATCTGTATATCTTACCGATGGATCTACGCCTTCATATCCGGTTATAATAAATAAATTTTGTCCAGAAATGTAGAATCTTAAGGTCTTTACGGCTGAGTTTTCAATAATTTCCTTGAAACTGTAACCCAACGTGATATTATCGAGCGTCATGAAATCAGCTTCTTCCACATAAAAGCTGCTGAGTCGCGACTCATTAACAGTTAAACCCTGCAATTCGGGCCTATTACTGGAGGCCAAAACATTGTAAGTAGGTGCCACATTCGGCTGTTCATAGAAGGTTCGGGTAGCATTTACCAGACTGTGCCCAAAATCACCTCTTAGTAAGAAATTAAAATCCCAATTTTTATAGTTGAAGGTGTTGACAACATTTAGGGAAAAATCCGGTAAACCATTTCCGACCACAACAAAATCTTCTACATCCTCAGAAACATTCCAGGTGCCATCCGCGTTAATACCGTTGAAAATAGGGACGAAAATATCGCCAATAGGTCTTCCTGGCTCAACAATAATGGGCGTTGCCGCGCCTAATCCAGGTGATCCCAAACTCCCTATCCTTTGACGGTCATCCCTCTCCAGAGCCTTCAGATCATTTTTGTAGGTCGCAAAATTAACTCCCGGTGTCCAAACTAAATTTTCACCCAAAGACGCCTTGTATTCCAATGCAACTTCAAATCCGGAATTTTCAATTTCCCCGACGTTAAGTATTGTGCTCGGGAATAGGTTAGGGGGGACGGGTACGTTCTGGTTTCTTAACAAATCGGAAGTGGTCCTTGTATAATAATCCAATGTACCGGATAATCTGTTATCAAAAAGGGCAAAATCAATGCCAAAATCGAGTTCGGTTTTCTCTTCCCATTTCAAATCAGGGTTGGGATTACTGGCAGGTGCAAAAGCTGTGGTAAACGTTCCATTGTTAAAAGCATTGCCGCTTGCCCCAACGGTAGCCTGTGCCGGAGCAATCAGGCCCAGGTCAGGGATAGTCCCTGTCAACCCCCAACTTGCCCTAAATTTCAGGTAATTAAAAGGCCCCAACCGGTCTTGAAATAAATTGGTTAAGTCAACCCCCGCGCTTACGGATCCAAAAGTTCCCCATCTATTGTTTTCACCGAAGCGGTCATGACCTTCCGGCCGTATGGTAGCCGACAGAAAATAGGTCCCGGCATAATCCAAATTAATCCTGGCAAAAACCGCAAATAGTTTAGATCGCCTCTTCAATGAAGTCAGTACCGCTAAACCATTCGCAACATCTCCGGATAATGCCAAATTATCAAAAACATCATCCGAAACAAAGTCACCTGCTATAACACCTGTGCCCTCGGCATCAAATTGCTGGTACGAAGTACCCGCAAGAGCGCTAATATTCAAATCATTGATAGCGGTATCATAGGTTGCGGTAAAATCTGCCTGCTGGGTAAGAAATCGATTGGTAAACTTCCGGACAAGGCCATTCCGGAGAGATCCCCGCCATACGGATGTCTTACTGTACTTTTCGTTATTGATTTCATTATCCACCTGCAGTCCGTAATAGCCACCTACCTTTAGGCCAGGGATCAGCTCGAAATCAAGTTTCAGGCTTCCGGTAATATTATTTGATTCACTAAGGTTGCTGTTTTGATCAATGATAGAAACCGGATTAAAGGTATCGAACCCCCCGGTCTCAAAGAATGAACCATCAGGACTACGTATAGGGGCTGTGGGATTGTAAATGGTCGCATATCTGAACGCTTGATCAAACCCTCTGTCCTCCTCCCTGGTCGTCGCTGAAATAAAGCCACTTATTCGCAGAAGGTCATTTATTGCTCTTTGATCTACTGATAAACGGCCGTTCAGCTGATCAAAACCGGTACCCTTTTGCACCCCCTCTATATCCCTGTAATTGACAGATACTCTGTATGTTGAATTGTCACTTCCGCCACTTCCTGACAAGCTGTGTACATATCCCACGGCTGTCTGACTTATCTCACCCAACCAATCCGTATCGGCGCCAAGCAGATTACTGGCGGTAACATTAGGTAATGAAGAAAATTGTGCGGCATCCGCTACCTCTGTTCGTCGTGCTGTACTCTCAAAGCTCATGTAACTTTCGTAATTGAGTTCAGATTGGTTGGGCTTCCCTTTTTTGGTAGTGATCAGAATAACCCCTGAAGAACCCCTTGTCCCATAGATTGCTGCGGCGCCACCGTCTTTTAAGACGTCAATACTGGCAATATCATTCGGATCCACAGATTGCAGGGACCCCCCGGCCAATCCATCTATTACAATCAAAGGAGAAGTATTGGCTCCCAGGGTCGATATCCCCCTTAAACGAATGGAAAATTCTCCATTTGGATCACCTCCAGGTCTTGAAATATTCAAACCTGCAACCTTACCCTGTAACAACTGCTGGGGAGAGTTAATATTACCCTTGTTAAAGTCTTCTGTTTTAACACTGGCAACAGAACTGGTAATCGTTTTCTTTTCCTGGGTACCATAACCAACCACGACAACCTCATCCAATTGGGCAACATCTTCGCGCAACTGCACATCAATCGTAGTTTTACCGCCTACGCTTATTTCCTGAGTTAAAAATCCCACATAGCTAAAGACCAACATGGCGGATTCGTCCGCAATGATGGTATAATTTCCATCAAAATCTGTTTGTACTCCACGGGTCGTTCCTTTTGAAACAACGCTTACTCCAGGCAGGGGTGACGCATTAGCCTCATCCGTAACAGTTCCCGAAATAGTTTTGTCTTGTGCCATTGCGGGGTACACCATAAAAGCGATCAATAAAAATAGTGCTAGTTTTTTCATCATAAATATAGGTTGGTTGAAAATATGTAAAACCATCTCTTGTTTAGCAAAGAAGATAGTAATCTATTGTATGGTAACAATCATTTTCCATCTGGTCGAACGATGAACGACAACAGGTGAATTCCCCTTAAGATTGCTTTAAACCGCACTAAATGCCCATGACTGGAATGGTATTCCGGGGATTCCTTAATCAAATTCCGCCTACCTATTCCCAAGTGCCCCAATTACTAAAGAAAGGAATTCAAATAATATATTGGTATTTCTTTTTTCGAACTGTATTTGATACATCGTGTTAAACCCTTCCTCAACATATGTACCAGATTTACCGTGTATCCTCAACCTAAATTAATATATTGGCAGACGACCCACATAAATAAAACAGTGCTACAGGAACTTATGAAAAAAAAGCCCCTATACTCAAAGCAACAATAAAATATTGATTAAATGAAAGGTTTTGGTCATAAACTTTATGCAAAGGTTTGCATAAGTGTATATAGTTCAGCACTCTTAATAAAAAACCGACTATACTTATTCAGCGCGTAATAAAATGAGTCCAGCAATTTTGGTCAGGGTAAACATATTTCCAAGTTGTTCATATTCGACTACCGAGCATCGATTTCAACTAAGGCCTGTTAACACCAAGCCCAAAAGCGGCTTTTTCGCCCTTTTTCCGCATTTCTTCGTTCCTATTTGCACAGGTAGCCAGCTATGCTTAACAAAAACAGCCTAGAAATACGAAAAAATCATCAAAAAATCCATGATTTCCGTCTAGTACTAACACGCCCTAATTATAGGGATTCTCCTTCGACAATTAAAATTTCAAATAAAAAATTTCTTGAAAGTTTACCCGCCTCTGGCGGGCGACTATCCTCAAGGCAGAGCCATAGAGGTATACCTCGACAGGCTCGGCACAGGTTTCGCGGTTTCATTTTGGCCTTGGGGCCAAAAACCGAAATTTTGTATTTTACCCCGCCCGGAACTGCTTAAAAAGCAGTTCCGACCCTGTGCATTCCTCTCTCTTCGTTCGTCGGATGCAAGAGGAGAGGTAAATCGGAAACCCCTAGG
>JBGTNL010000036.1:0-1680 GCA_041743085.1 Flavobacteriaceae bacterium | reverse complement strand
GGTGCTATTACAACTAGGTTTCGACCCCAGGTTTTTTACCCACTACTGGAAGAACAAAAAGGGAGACCTATATTTATTCGTTTATGAGTATGGATTTCTGAAAAAAAAGGAGAATGATAAGGATAAATATGTGCTGGTAACCTGGCAGGACTACATGGCTCATTAGAAAACCTAATAAACTATCTGATTTCGGATAATATCATAAATTTTCTTGGCGAAGGCCATTGCCAGTCCTTAAACTATCCAATTTTTAATACGGGAAGATTATCAATAGCCTCGTCTTGCAAACGCTGTACATAATTCAAATACTTCAAAGTGCTTTTTGTGGAACTGTGCCCCATTGCGTCGGCCACCGTTTTTAGGTTTGCACCATTGGAAAGAAGCTGACATGCAAAAGTATGCCGGGCGCAATAAAAGGTTATATGCTTATTGATTTTGGCTCGTTTTACCCAATAACGTATAGCTTTGTTTGATCCGTTGTCACTGAGGTTTTGTACCCCGAAAATAAAGTCCTCACTCTTTTGGGGTCTTCCAAGAATATCAAGCGCCGTTTGATTTAAGCGATTATTTATTAATTCGCCAGTTTTATTTCTATTCGTTATTAGTCTGCCCTTATTGATATTCTTCCATCGGAGTTTTCGGATTTCAGCGAGGCCCAAGGAGGTATAGCAGGCGAACAAAAAGGCCTTTTTAATTTCAGGATTACCACATCTGGTAGAGGCAAGTTTTTGAAGTTCTTCGATGTCCAAGACCAGTTTTTTTAATGTGTCGTCTTTATTGGGGTTGGAAAACCGAATATCGTTTGTAGGCATTTCTTTAAGATATCCTTCAATTTTCGCCGCTTTGAGAATTTTCTTGAATCGGGTAAAGTAATTGTGTGCGGTTTCTCCTGTCAAACCCCCATTGTGTATCAAGTAGTCTTTATAACGTTCCATTATCTTGGGGGTGATTGAGGAAATGGTCAATCTCGGATTGCCAATCGCCCGTTTTGAACTTTTCAACCGAACTTGCAATAATACGGACATCCTTGTTCTTGTAATTTTTGATATAGTTTTCGGCAAAAACAAAGAAGTTTAGCTTTTTAAAATGTTTCGGAACATGGCCCGTATTATTAGAAAGAAGTTCTAACTCTCGATTGACCCGGATTCTTTCAGCGACCCTTTTCTTTTCAATTCTCGAAGGGTCTTTTGGGGAAACCTTGATTTTTAGAAATTCCCGCCATCTTTCCCCATTATGGTGAATATCTAAATAGAGACTTTTTTCTCCTGATTTTTAGCTTCCTATTTCTTAATTGTACTGACATAAAAGTGACGGAAAAGTGACGGTTTTCATCCAAAAATACGAAAATATGGGAATATTCAAAAATTTTAATTCAATTTAAACATTTGATTTACAGTTATTTGCACTCATTTGATGTCATTTGGTTTCATGGGTTCGATTCCCACCCGAGGTACATCAAGAAGCCCTTAAGTAGTTCAAGCTTAAGGGCTTATTTATTGTGTGCCGTGCATGGCAAATAACTAGACGGTGCAAGTCCTTTGGGGGTCTGTAGTTACCTGCCATTAGCTCAAGGCAAGGGTGTCCACTGCGAGGCGGAACCTGCCTTTGCCGGCAGGTCCGAAGGAAGCCAGCTACAAAGTTCCGACCAAGGGAACACGAACATCATCGGGCATATGCAAC